>JBBSWH010000007.1:0-52770 GCA_038046385.1 Nanobdellota archaeon
GTAAGATGTCGGATGGTTGTCTTCCCATTTTGAAACTCTCGGATTGAAATATTTGATATTATGTCTTTTATATGGTCCGTGATGGTCTATCCACACAATCGGAACCTTGGCTTCGTCAATGAAATCCTGCTCCACATCAGAAATATCAAGAATGAATATTTTGTCTGGCCTATGCTCAATGACTTTGTTAAGAAACATAGTTCCTATCTTCGGTGTTGTCTTTACAATAACTCCTTTGCCTTCTCCCTTGAGCCTGTAAAGCTGCAAATAAGAGCAAATTCCGTCCTGGTCATCATCAAACAAGAATAATGGATTTCTGCAGTTCTCTAATTCATCTCTTATCTGCTGCACCTGTTCTTCTGATATCGCCATATAACTTTTAGAATTTAGATGTTTATTTAAGGCTTATTCTTTCCAGCCCGATTTTATCATATATTAAATCAGAGCTTATAATTTGATCATTGCCGCAAAAAGCAGCGTGGAATGCATCAAAAACAGACGAATCATATTTTTCTATATAAAAACCGGCTTTCATGCATACAGAGTAAGCTTCTTCATTAACTTCAATAATCTCAAAAACATGCGCAAACATTTCAAGAATATTTATTTTGTGCCTTTTGCATACATGCGCCAGCTCAATCATTACAGATATGGAAGTTCTAATATTTCCTTTATTGTCTTCAAGGATTTTCTCAGCATTTGTCTTCAGCCAGTCCGATTCCTTGATTAGTGCAAGAATAAAATCCGTGTCAGCGAACATTTTTAAATTTTGAAGAGGATTCTTTTTCTGCATCTTCCCTTGCCATTCTTCTGAGTTCCGACAATGTGTATTTATCAATTCCTGATTCTTTGCCTAGCTTCCTAAGCTCTGTAAGGGGATCTTTTGCTATCGGCACCAATACAATCTCTTTTGGAGTTCCCACTACTGCAAACTTTTTCCCGTATTTGCTCAAAAATTTTGTTCCTAGGACAATTCTTCCTCTGCTGTCTGCCAGTGTTGTTCTCATAAAATCACCTTGTGGGCAATATATACAATTTGTGGGCTTATAAATCTTTTGATTTTTTGATATAACCAGCAAACTTTATAAAGATATATTTTTATATCCAATTTATGCCAGATATGCCATCTTCAAAAAAAGAGGTTATTTCTAAAATTCTCCTTTACGTCTTGCTTCCATTAAGTGCTTTTTTTCTGATTATTTTACCCGGTCTTGTTTCTAACCGTTACAGTCAAAGCTTAGAAGTTGTATACGGCATCGGAGCGATACTTTTGGGGACGACGATAATTAACTTATTGTTCGTTGTAATAGAACACTTTTCAGAAAAAAGATTTAGTTTCGTAAAAATTGCGTTTTGGACTTATGAAGCTATATTGATTGTCACCGCTCCTATGGTGTATGGTCCAGGTGGATTGGAAAAGATTCCGGTCATGTTGATTTTCAATCCCTTCACAATAGTTGTGCCTGCTTTAATCGCAGCATATTTTATTAATAAAAATAATCCGCAATTATTTGAAAAGAGAATTCCACTAAAATGGAGTATGGCGCTGATAGTTGCGTGCATCGTAGTAGTACTCTTAGTTTTAATTTTTATTAAAGATATGCCATCATGCAATACACATTTTGGAACTGGCAAATTATTTGGCGTCGACAATTCTTTCTGCCTGTACAATTTAGCTATAAACAGTAAAAATCCAAGTTATTGCGAAAAAGCATCTAGTATTGATAGAAGATTAGATTGCTTGGAGAAAGTTATACAAAAAGACCATAAACTGGTTGAAGGATACTGTGAAAGCTTAAGCGAACTTGAAAAAAGCAAATGTGTTAATGCTTTGAATAACTTCTATCTAGGCCGGATGTTTGCATCGCCGCAGTTTGAGGCTGCAATTGAGGGTACTCAGAATTGCACAGATTCTGATCAGGGATATAATTGGTACGTTCGTGGAACAATAACCGGAAGTTCAGTAGGCACAGCAACAGATGATTGTGTTTTAATAGGTGGAACGAGTATTCTTAGAGAAAGATATTGTCCCAAGCAACTAGGGCTTGTTGTAGAAGAATATATTTTTAGTTATAAATGCCCAAACGGCTGCAGCGATGGCGCTTGTTTGCCTTAGATTCTTGGATAAAAGAGTAAAAAGTTGTCCTTCTAAGTGATTACTAAAGTTTATAAATTTGGCATTAGATTATGCTGTTATGAACCGAATAAGGGCGCTTGAACACAGAGTTAGGAACATAGAAATGCGCAATTACTCTGTGGAATCCAATAAGGAATGGGAAACCAGCTTTACAAGGAAGTTTTTGCTTGTAATTTTCACTTATTTCTCTGTCGGCATTTATATGTATTACATTGGGATTCCAAATCCCTGGGTTAATTCAATAGTTCCTGCCCTTGCTTTTCTGCTTTCAACATTGACTTTGCCGGCATTCAAGAAAGCATGGATTCACAGCAGGAAATAGCTGTCAAAACAAACTTTTATATTATTTCTTTGATTAACTGTTTTTATGCAGATTAATTACAAAAAGCATTCCGGTTATGATCCATTAGGAGACTGCGGAAAAGGCAAGTGTCCTGTATGCGCGAGGAATAATGCAATGTTTCGCACAAGAGACGCTATTCTGAAGGATAATTTCACGAGTGATGGAGTTGCTCCCTTCGTGGGCCACTACGGATACCCAAACATAAACGTTGGAATTCTTGCGCCTCCAACAGAATCAGATGACTCTTGGATGTATGATGCTCCAAAATACTGGGCAGAGAACAGATTTGAAATACCAAAAATTGTTGATTTCCGCTCTTCATTATTAAATTCAAGGTACAGTGTCAACATCAAAAAAAGAGAAAAACTTGTTGAGCTTTCGCAGGATATTGCAATGTCCTCCAAGCCCGTTGATGTTGAAATTCAGTTAAAGGAAAAGCCGAAATTCCGCTTGAATCTTGATTCTTACATGGCGCCAACAGGCCCAAATGCAAAGCTGGAAAAGGCAACCCTGACAGAAAACCCCAAGATCCACACAAAAGTCTACAAAGTTTTTGAGGATATTGACTGGAAAGCAGGCGATGCAATAAACTATCTGTATGAAAATAACTTTGATGAAAACTTTCTTTCAAGAATTTTAAGTGTTGGCACAGTTGGAATGAAAAAAGACAGAAAGCTTGTGCCGACAAGATGGAGTATTGTAGCTGTCGATTCCAATATAGGAGATAATTTAATTTCCCAAGTCAAAGATTATAATCAATCAGGATATTTAGCATATTTTGGCGGATATTTGGGCAATTATTTCCTAATACTGATGTTTTCAGATGCTTGGAGCTATGAGTTATTTGAAACTTATATTCCCCCTCATTGCAGCTTTAATTCAAATTTAAAGTCCACTACAGATTATGAAAGTTACTATGGAAGGAAAAGATATGCCGAGGAGACTGCCGGCGGATATTATGCAGCCAGAATTGGGATATTGGAAAACCTAAATGATATAAAAAAACAGTCAAGTGTGCTTGCTTTAAGGTTTATTACTGATGAATATTCGATGCCTTTAGGTGTATGGGTAGTGCGCCAAGCTGTCAGAAAAGCTTTAAAAAATAAGCCGATAGAATTTTCCAGCAAAGAGCTAATGCTTAACTATGCCAAAGCTGTTATAAAGAAAAAATTCAATTTTAACTTAGATAATGTGCTTGCAAAAAGCATACTTTTGAAGCAGGTTAAGCAGCAATCCAAGCTGACTAAATTTTTGCATTCTTGACATTTTAAATCGCCTAAAACGTGTTTCAACTGCCAAATTGTCATTTCTGTTCTCGGATATATATTCTGCAGAAGCACTGGACATCTCCGTGTAAGATATATAAACGAGAAATCACTTACGCAGTTTCAACTTGATATAGTTCGGTGATTTAAAATGTATGAAAAATTTAGCAGTATAAGGTTGGATCTGTTTAAGCTTCACGATTCAAAAGATACTACTAAGAATTGGCTTTTTGCTAAAGGTAAAACTCTTAAAATTGAATTAAAAGGCTTGATTAGCAAAACTAGTTTTTCCAACACTGAACTTGTTAAATATTTGATGAAAAAGCTAAATATTTCAATAGCTTCCGCTGAAAGGTTGGTTTATCTCAAAAAAGAGTGGTATCCTTTAAGTTTTATTGAAGAGCTAGTAAATTTAACCAGTTCTGATAAATATCAAATTCAAGATAAAATTGAGTTCTTGAAATCTTGCAAACCACCAGTTGTTGAATACAAAGCAGTCAAAGAACTTACTATTGATTTATGTAAAATTGCAGGTGCTCATGCAGCAGATGGAACACTCTATGATAGCTATATCGCGATAACTGACAATCATAAAAGCAATATCCTAGCTTTAATGAAATGGTTTGAAGGTTTTGGCTATTCTCCAAAATTGATGAGGATAGGAGAAAATGAATATGGCATAAAGTTTCATAGCAGGATATTATCAAGATATTTGACAAAATTCTTTGATTTTCCTTCCGGCTGCAAGCAATACACGGTAAAAGAGTCTGAAATAATAAGAAATGCTCCTTTAGAGTTCAGAAAAGCTTTTGCCTTGGGCGCTTTAACATTTGATGGCTGTGTAACGAGCGGAAATAAAATTGAGCTTTGTGTTTCAAGTAAAGGCTTTCGGGATTCAATTGCTGAAATATTAACAGAATTAGGCGTTAATCATGTATCAATGGAGAAACAAAGCTCTGATTATTGGAGGCTTTGGAGCAAATCCTTGTCAAAAGAAGAAGTTTTGAAATGGATTGAATTGTTTGAGCCAAATACAGAAAAATGGTTTAAATTAAATGATTATGTTAATGGCTTTTCTTGTAAGGTTAGCTCATTTGAAGAAGCGGTTTATATCTTAAACTCAGTTTATCCAAAGCAATCCGGCAGTAAAGTGGTATTAAAGGACGTTTTGCTGGCTTTTAACGAATTAAAGCAAACTTACCGCTATGAATTGGCGGATTATTTGGCAAAGAAAAAGAATCTTAAGTCTTACGGAGGCACATGGGCACATTCTTTAAGGCATCATTTAGATATTCTCAAAAGAGCCAATATAATATCAGTTGAAAAGCAAAGATTTCACCCAAAGAAATCTTTTGGAACGACTGTAAGGGAAGTTTATAGGTTTAACGAGAATGTTGAAGGGTGGAGAGTGCCTGAAAGGAGTATAATATTAAATACTTGAATAATTTTTTTAATAAAATATGAAAAAAGCTTATTATTATGTTTTTGTTAGCCCTTTAAAACAGGTGTATAACGATGATAAAAAAATGAAACCTAGTTTTGTAATTCCTATAAAAACTGCTACCAAAATTTATGAAATATCTTTATTCTCAACTAAAAATAGAGTTTATATGATACGAATTACGATTCCAAATTTAGTTGAAGAAAAAATAACAGATTATGATACGAAATTTATTCAAATGATTAAAGAACATATGTTATCAGTCCTAAGACTTACATATGACAATGAAATAAGCTCTTTCAGACCAGTTTGGGTGTTTAGAGATGAGAATGAACCACCAGCACTAAAAATAAAGATTACTGAGAAGATTAATCCAGAATTTAAAGTGAACCCGGAGAATATTAAGTCAACTTATTGTGCAACGTTCCAAATACGCCATCAGCTTAGACTTTTATCAGATGGTCAAGATAATAGAATTCCTTTACAATACAGGTTCCTTTCTTTATATAAACTGCTTGAATTAGAATTCAAAAACAAAGGCACTTTCAAAAAAGATGAATTATTAAATTTCTTATCAAAATTTGAAGGAGAATTTAAAACCCTTAAAAAGTCTAATATGGGGTTATTTGGGTATATTGAAGATACAAGGAATAAATGTGCACATATCAAAAATAAAAAAGAAATCCTAGGTGTAACCCATTTAGATCAAAAGCCTGCAAGAGAGATTGAGCTTTTTTTGCCATTATTTCTTAAGATATGTTCAGTATTATTAAATGAAAAACATAAAGAAACTGGTTTTACTTTATTTCAAAGACCAAATTGAGTATCTTTCACAGAAGAAGTGGGCATAGTTCATTTAACGGCAAATTTAAAAATTTAGTTAATGTTTATCTTTTGCCATAGGCAAGATTTCTTGAAGCTCTTTCCATCCTCAATACTCCAGTCACAATCCCTATAAACATCATCCCAGTGAATAACGCTGAGATTATTCTTCCCTCTAAACCTAAATTAAAAAGACTAACAAAGAGGTCATCAAGCATAAAATAATAAACTAAAACACCAAGAATTAAACCAGTAATAACTGAGGTTTTGGCATCTTTAATCTCTTCTTTACTAGCTTTCTTTACCATAATATTATTTTTGTAAACTCAATATATAAATATTTCGTAATAGAGATTTAAGGAATGATAATCCTTTAAAACTATTTTCTCCAATAAATTTATAAATAACATTCAATTTTAATTCTAAAATGAACAGAATAAAGGCAAGTAAAAATATTGTATTGGTAGCCATTATTCTAGTCCTGGTTCTGATTTTATAAGCCCCAAACAATAACATATTCTTCCGGGGCTTTGTATCGTTTCAAAATTCTAGAGTATGTTATAAAAACAAAAACACGAGGTAGAATAAGATGTACGAAAATGTAGGAGTTAAGTATGTGCCTATGAGCAGTCCCGGAAATAACGGGCTTCTTATGAGGTTTGGCCCATTGCCGGATGGCGTTAATCTAGACCATCTCTTAGGGGTTGTCCAGCAATCATATCTGGCTGTAACAAGCCAGTCAAATGGCGTTACATTTAATGTTATTCCTCACGGAAAAAGGTCTGTCGGAGTATCTGTTAGTCTGCCACCTACCAGCACAAGTGATTTTGGAAGAATGCTTTGTGAACTTGTAGAACAAACGCTTAGAGAAAACTCAGCAAGCGACTGGCAGGCAGACGGAATAAGTTAAAATGAATTTGAAGAGAACAAAATGACAAACGCTAACGAGCCAAAAGTCTGGATGAATGGAAAACTGATAAATTATAGCGAAGCAAAAACCCATGTAAGGGCGCATACGCTGCATTATGGCACAGGCGCTTTTGAAGGAGAGAGGGCTTACAAAACAGAAGGAGGCACATCTGTGTTTAGGCTGAGGGATCATACAAAAAGGCTGCTGTCTTCTGCAGGTTCAATCTCTTTGAAAGTTCCATTTCAGCAGGAAGAGCTGGAAAGAGCAGTTCTTGATACCTTAAGGGCAAATAATCTTGAAGAAGGATACATAAGGCCGATAGTGTATCTCGGAGATGTTTCCTACCATCTTGATTTAGTCAAAAACCAGCAAGCCCATGCAAAAGAAAGTCAAAGTGATGTAAATGTTGTAATTATAGCAACACCCTTCAAGTATTTTGAAGTTCCGATGAAAATTCAGGTTTCGAAATGGAGAAGGATACCTCCAGAATGCATACCTGTTGAATCAAAACTTACCGGGCCGTACATTTCATCAAGCCTGGCTGCTACAGAAGCAGGGAATATATATGAAGTGCAGGAGGCATTGCAGCTGGATATAAAAGGAAATGTGGCAGAAGGTCCCGGTGAAAATTTTTTTATGGTGGTTGACGGAAAGCTGGTTACACCGCCGCAAGGATATATACTTCCCGGAATCACAAGGGACACGGTAATCAAAATAGCAAAATTCCGCGGGATAGAAGTTGAAGAAAGGCATTTTGGGCTTGAGGAGCTACTGGATACTGCAGGCGAGGCATTCTTCACAGGAACGGCAATAGAAGTCTACCCCATATCAGAGATAAACAAAAAGCCTATGAAAGATAAAGGCGAGCTGACCGCAAGGTTAATGGCTGATTATGCGGATGTTGTAAGGGGCAGGTTGACATTGCCAGAAGCTAAAGACTGGCTGTCGTTAGGGCTTGTTAATGTTTAATCCGAATATAAAAAATATCTAATTATTTTTTATTGTAAATTTCTTGGAGTTAAAACTAAGAAGTTCAATAAGAAATTTACAATCCCGCAGGCTCGCCTATTAATTACAAAGTGCATACGCCTAGTGGCGAGTCTGCGTTATTTTATTTTTATACTCTTCCAATTCAGCTAGGAATCTCTTTATTGTTTTAGTTATATGCTCCGGCTGAGTTTTTAATATTTCAGAAATTTTATCAATAACATTTCCGTGATATTCTTCAGAAGAAGTCAGTTCTAACTCTTTCACGTCAACCTCTTTTTTCTTCTCAACGGCCTTCTTTGCAGTTTTCCATTTCTCAAATAATTCTGAAGTCCGTGCAGGCAATTGTTCTTTCTTGACATGCAGCAGTTTAGCAGCCTCTTCGAGAATCTGTTCTTTTCCGTGCTTTTCTTTCTGAGCAGCCTCTCCGGCAGTAAAATAAATCCTTACAATGCCGTCGCTTATCTTTGATGACTTCAGTATTTTTATCTCGCCTGCTTCTGAAGTGTTATGGAGATGCGTTCCTCCGCACGCTTCAACATCAACATCTTTTATATTTACTATTCGAAGTATTTTTCCGGGAACTGCTCCGCCCTGATAGATATTCATTCCATAAGTCTGCTCTGCTTCTGTTCTCGGGACAAATGAACTGTGGACTTCAATTCCCTGCTTCACAAGCCTATTGGCTTCTTTCTCAATCTGCTGCAGTTCCTCGTCTGTAATGCTTTGATAATGAGTTAAATCGATTGTAGCCTTGTCAATGTCTTTTTTAGCGCCAGCCTGGTTTATATGATTGCCGAGGATTTTGCGCGCAGCAGCATTCACAATATGCGTTGAAGTGTGGTGCTTTGCAAGCTGTTCTCTTCTTGCAATGTCTATTTCACATTCAACAGTATCTCCTTCCTTAAAATCAGGAGCTTGCTTAAGAGAATGAATTATCACTTTGCCTTGTTTGAATATATCAGCAAGTTCATTGCCGTTTATTGTTCCCAAATCGTGCAGCTGCCCGCCTGATGTTGGATAGAAATAAGTCTCATCAAAAATAACTTTGTTGTCTATAATTTTTATAACTTTTGCCTTGAACTTATTTTTTTTGTAATCCTGAAAATACATTATTTTTGTTTCCGGAACATTTTCCAAATCCAGCTTCTCTTCTCTTTTTGTCGCGTGTTCCTGTTCCTGCTTCTCGTGCAGCTCTGCAACCAGTGAATAAAAATTATCAGGCACATCAATTTTTCTGCCAAGCTTCTTTGCCTCTTCCTTTATCAGTTCCGGCGGTATCCCTTGGCTGTCATACAGCAAAAGCAATTTTTTCTCATCGATATCTTCCTTTATCATCTTTGAAACAACAGCTGCGGTTTTCTGCTTTGTTGCTTCATATTTTTGCTTTTCAACTTCAAGTATCTTAGAAACTTCATCAAGATTTTCAAGCAGCTCTGGGAATAATGGTTTCAAATATTCAGCGTGCCACTTGCAAACCTCTGCAAGGTCTATTTTCCACTTGTGGTGGTCAATAAAATACAACGCTCTTCTCAAAATTGCCCTTAGATTGTAACCGCCGCCAACATTTGAAGGAAGCGCGCCATCGCTAAGTGCAACAAGCAATGCTCTTGAATGCTCTGCAACTGAATACAATGCAGCAAGGTCCATCACTTTTTTTCTTAAATGAGTTACTTCATAGCCTGTTTTCTTCGCGACAAAATCCCATGTCTTGTTAATATCTTCAACTTCATCAACATTAAGATAGGAAGAATAAGGCAAAAACTTCTGCATCAGTTCATGGTCTGTTTCAATCCCAGTAATGCCGTAAAGTTTCTTCACAACAGTCGGGAAAGTTGTCTCGTAGCTTGTAGATTTTCCCTGAGTAAACCATGCGTTTCTCTCATGTCCCATCCCCATGTCAAGAACTTTCAAATTTAATTCTTTGAAGCCAGATGGAGTCTGCTCGTACATCATGTAAACCTGATTTCCCAGTTCTAGTCCTCTTGAAAAAAATTCCATGCACGGTCCGAAATTTCCTCCGCCTGCCCATGCATCCTCGTGAAAAGTGATTTCTTCGTTCGGCAGCCCAAGCCCTTTGCTTAGCCAGCTATGGATATCCTGAAAATATTTTGCCTGATTCCAGTCTTTTGGCTTCATGAAAGCGTGCTGGCCAATCATCACAAAAGCGCAGTAATGTGCCCCGGTTATCCCGATGTTGTCTATATCATTAAACCTTAAGCACATTTGAGGAACAACCAGCGGATTGGCAGGCGGCTCAACTTCCCCGGATACAACATACGGCTGGAAGTCATAGATAGAAGCCTGAACAAAATCAGTATCATCTCTCCATCTTGCAACCACAGGATAGCGCTTTATTGGTGTATACCCTCTTTCTTTGAAATGCTTTGAAAACTCTGTCCATACTTGAATGTAATCCAACTCTTTTTTTGCAACCTTTTCCCCGAAAAACCTAAATCCGCCGGAGCATGCAGGATTTCCGCACACGTCGCTGTTTGTAGTCGTCCAGAACCAGATTCCGCATTTGCAGTGCTTTCTCTTAAAATCATCTTCTTTCAGTACAGAAGTGGCATAATACTTATCGGGGTCTTTGCTTGCCTTGAGCTTAAACTCTTTCTTTACTTCCTTGTCTGTTGGCATATAACTGAATAAATAAAGAATGCTATTAAAATTTATTGTTTTATGGCAATGGAATAGTTTTTAATGTCCAAATCCTTTGATATTGCTATGCGCTTCAAGAACAGGCATGAATCCGGAATAAAGCTGGCTGAAAAGCTTGAAAAGTACAAAAACAGCAATGCCATAGTCCTTGCAATACCCAGAGGCGGTGTTGAAGTTGGCTATGAAATCGCCAAGCATCTTAAAATAAATTTAGATATAATTGTAACAAAAAAAATTGGATTGGAAGGCAATGATGAATTTGCAATCGGCTCTGTAGGCCCTGACAAAAAAGTTATTCTTAACAAAGATATTGTAAAGTCATATAATGTTTCAAAGCAGTATCTTGACACTGAATCAAAGCGCATTGGAGAAGAAATTGAAAGAAGGTACAAGGAATACAAAGGCCAATACAAACTAAGCAATCTTAAGGGTAAAGTCGTTATTTTAACAGACGACGGAATTGCGACAGGCCACACTGTAAAGGCTGCATTGGAATACATAAAAAGGCAGAACCCGGAAAAAATAATTATTGCTGTGCCTGTTTCACCTTCAGGCTTTGCAGCAGAAATAAAAGATGAAGCTGATGAATTTATTTGCCTGCATTCCGCAGAGAATTTTTACGCTGTTGGCCAGTTCTATGAAGAATTTGAGCAATTAAGCGACAGTGATGTCAAAAATCTGCTGAAGGGAGAATAAGGCCTTATTGTTTATCTGAAGGTTTTTCCGATTCTTGTATTTTTTTCTTTAGTTCTATCATCTTTAATTCTCTCCCAATTGCTATTTTATTGAATTTTTCAAGTTCTTCATTCTTTGATTGAAGCTCTTTTGTTCTTTCTTTAACCTGGTTTTCCAATCCTTCGCCGTATTTTTTTATATCTTCCCTTGATTTTTTTAATTCGGCACTCATTTGATTAAATGTAGAAGCGAGCTGGCCAATCTCATTATCCGAGCGAACGTTTAATTTTATATCATAATTGCCCTTGGATATCTCTTTGGTTGTTTCTGTTAATTCTTTTATTGGCCTGGTCATGCGGTTAATGAAGATGAAGCCAACAATGATGACAATGACGAGAATTAATATGCCGGCAGGCAGGATTTGAAAATAAATCAAGTCTCGTGTAGATTTATCTATTTCTGTCTCCATGTTTTTAATGGCTTTAAACAAAAATTTTTCCTCTGTCACCATGCCTAGGCTGAATCCTGTTTCTTTCAGCGGAGCATAAGCTATATAGTAATGTTTATCTCCAATAATTACGCCGCCAAAACCTGCATTGCCTTCTTTCATCCTGCCCAAAATAGCGGCAAACTCATTAGTCAAATTATTAAGATTTGCCCTAACCTCCCCCGGTTCCCGGTTCCTGCCTAGAATGTCTTTCCATGCCTGTTCCGGCAGGGCAATTGAATATCCGTCTTTATTAACAAGGAAAAAATAAGATTGTTCCAATGGCTGGTATAATTCTATATTCTTGGATATTTTATTTAAAGTGACATCCATTCCCAAAACTCCAAAAAATCCTTCTTTGGTGTAAACTGGAGCAGAGGCTGTAATCATAAGCCCTTGGCCGGCAGGATCATCATACACCGGCGTCCAGGCTACTTTCTGTTCCGGGTTATTTTCCGGATTGGCAACAGTAAAAAAAATATCTTCAGTAATCTTTTGATCCGGAGGCGCTATGTCGCCTAAGCCTATGTGGGGGTAATATCTTGTTTCCCCCAGCGGGCCGATAAAATATATAGCAACTACATTTTGGTTATTCTCAAGGGTTTTTGGAAACATATAATCCAGCTGCGCGCTTAATTCAACCCTTTCTTTTAAATCATCATCAATAGTGATATAATTAGGTATAAAAACTGAGGCTGCGTCATCTTTTCCATTCAAGTACTGCCCATTCTCTCCTCTAAAGACATGATCGTCAAACTTCCACCGCGCCTCGCTTGCAAAATCATCAGGATTGTCAAATATGTTCTTGGCATGTTCCGCAGCATTGCTTGCATCTGTGCGTATATTTTCAAAGAGCATATCATTTTTTTCAGCTGTTGACATTGTTAGCTGAACTAAAAAATTCTCTGCTTGCTTTTGAAGAACATTTTTAGCGCTTTGTTTAGCATTTTCTTTTGATGTAACAATTGAATTTATACTGAGAGCTGCAATAATCACTATTGACAGTACTATTGTTGCAAACAGAAAAAGCAACATGTCTAATTTAAGGCTTCTTTTGATTTCCAAGATTATGTCTCTTTTTTATTTATATATTTATGTTAAATCTGTAATCGCAAGGTCGGTATATATATCTTTCCAATCAAAGATTTCTAATCCGGCTAACCTCAATTCCTGCAAGGCCATGCTTAAGAAAAACTTAAATACCCTTATGCAGATGGGCATATAAATGACAAATATACTGTTGGTTATACTTGTAACGCTTGCTCTCGCATATTTTCTTTCGGAAATATTCAAGAGCCTTGGGTTGCCGAGGGTGCTTGGGCAGGTTTTGGCCGGAATTTTTCTGGGAATACCAATAATAAAAAATTATCTGTTTGACGCAAATGCAGTTTCTGTGGTTTCTTTTCTCACAAATATAGGCATAATTTTGCTTTTCTTTTTCGTAGGGCTCGAAACAAACCTTCTCCAGTTCAGGAAAAATGTAAAAGAGTCTGCAATGATTTCTATTTTCAATACGTTAGTTCCGTTCTCATTGGGGTTTATTGCATCAAGGGCTTTGTTTCATTTTGACAACCTTGCTTCGCTTGTCATAGGAATAAGCCTTTCCGTAAGCTCGCAGGCAATCTCGCTGGATATTTTAGACGAGGCAAAGATGCTGAAAAGCAAAATAGCGAATTTGATGATTACAGCAGGAACTGTTGATGATATTTTTGAGCTTATTGCAATAAGCCTTGTGCTGGTCATATTTCACACAGCAGGATTTACCGGGGAAGGGACTGTTTTCAGCCTCCTTATAGACATAGGCATTTTTGTTATAATTGTCATGATTTTAAGGGTGACACTGATACCTTTTGCATTGAGGGCTTTTGAAAGGGACAATTCGCAGGCAATCCTGTTCATGGGCGCGCTGATTATAGTGCTTCTGATGGCCTATCTTTCAGAGATATTCGGAGTAAGCTCATTGATAGGCGCTTTGGTTGCAGGCATAATTGTAAGGCAAACGCTTATTTCAGGCAATCACAGGCAGCCATGGAGAAAAAACGAAATCTCCCACCTTATCCACGTCATATCTTTTGGATTCCTGATTCCGATATTCTTTGTCAATGTGGGCCTGCAGACAGACATCCAAAGCATTTTTTCAAATGTATGGCTGGCGCTTGTTTTGATTTTCATAGACCTTTTTGGAACAGTCGGAGGCACTCTTCTTGGAGTTGTTTTGAGCAAAGGCACTGTAAAGGAAGGAATGATAGTCGGCTGGGGAATGGCTCCAAAAGGGGACACAGAGCTCGTAATTGCAACACTGGCGCTTAGCAAAAGCCTGATAACAACAGATATTTACACCGCAATAGTCGCAGTTGCCATTGCAAGCACTTTCATAGCGCCGATAGTATTTAAATTTCTGATAAGAAAGCATAAGGCAGCATAGAAACTGTTCCGAAAGGTTTATATTGTGCTTTTTATTGTCTTTTTCTTGGGGTATAGTTCATGAAAAAATCAACATTTCTACTGAAAAAGGGCCTTGCGGAAATGCTCAAAGGAGGCGTCATAATGGACGTTGTAAACGCAGAGCATGCAAGGATTGCAGAAAAAGCAGGCGCGTGCGCAGTCATGGCGCTTGAAAGAGTTCCATCAGATATCAGAAAAGAAGGCGGCGTTGCAAGGATGTCTGATCCCAAGATGATAAAAGATATAATGAAAGCAGTTTCTATTCCTGTCATGGCAAAGTGCAGAATCGGGCATTTTGCAGAAGCAAGGGTTCTTGAAGCAATCGGAGTAGACTATATTGATGAAAGCGAAGTTCTAACTCCTGCAGATGAAGTTCATGTTGACAAAAGCAATTTTAAAATTCCTTTCGTATGCGGCGCAAGGAACCTTGGAGAAGCATTAAGAAGAATTAATGAGGGCGCTGCAATGATAAGGACAAAAGGAGAAGCCGGAACCGGCAACATAATAGAAGCTGTTCGCCATATGAAAACAGTCAATTCAGAAATTGCAGCACTGCAGTCAATGAATAATTCAGGATTAAAATTAAAGGCAAAAGAATACCGCGTTCCTTTTGAGCTTGTTTCCGTTGTAAAAAAAATGAAAAGGCTTCCTGTTGTAAATTTTGCAGCAGGCGGAATCGCAACACCTTCTGATGCAGCCTTGATGATGCATCTGGGATGCGACGGAATTTTTGTTGGAAGCGGAATTTTCAAGAGCAAAAATCCGGCTGCAATGGCAAAAGCTATCGTGCAGGCAACAACCCATTTCAACAGGTATGATATTGTCGCAAAAGTTTCCGAAGGCCTCGGTGAAGCGATGAAAGGGCTTGAGATAGACAAACTGGAAGTAAGACTGCAGGAAAGGGGAAATTAATGAAAATTGGAGTACTTGCCCTGCAGGGCGATTTTAAGGATCATATTAAAATTCTGAATAAATTAAATGTTGATGCAGTTGAAGTGCGCCTTCCTGAAGATTTAAGCAAAGCTGATGGGCTGATAATTCCCGGCGGAGAAAGCACGACGATAGGAAAACTTCTTCTTTCAAGCGGATTGATGGCTGCAATAATCAAAAGATGCAAAAAAGGCATGCCAATCTACGGAACATGCGCAGGCGCGATATTGCTTGCAAAAAAAATAGAAGGGAATTCGCAGCCAAGCCTTAGATTGCTTGACATCTCTGTCAGAAGGAACGATTACGGACGGCAGATTGACAGTTTTGAAACAGAGCTTAACCTGAAAAACATTGGAAAAGTCCATGGCATTTTCATACGCGCTCCGATTATCAGCAAAGTTGGAAAAGATGTAGAAGTTCTCGGAAAAGAAAAAAACAACCCCGTGCTTGTGCAGCAGGATAACCTTTTAGCATCGACCTTCCATCCGGAACTTGCAGGCGACAAAAGGGTGCACGAGTATTTTGTCAGAATGATAAAGGGCAAACAATAAGTAAATCTTATTTTCTTCAATCAGGATGGGTGATTCCTGTTTTGGTTTACAAAATCAATTAATTTCTTGCTGACAATCTCCCCTATGCTGCGCTGAGCTTCCTCTGTGCTGCCGCCGATGTGAGGCGTGAGTATCACATTGGGAAGGTTTCTAAGTTCAGACAGGAATTTTGCCGAGTTGCTTTTGGGCTCGTTTACAAAAACATCTATTCCTGCTCCGCCTATCCTGCCGTTCTTTATGTATTTTGCAAGGGATTTTGCATCGACAACATGGCCCCTGCTCAGGTTGAGCAAAATTGCCCCTTTCTTCATCATATTCATTTCCTTTTTAGATATCACTGCCCTGCCGGGGCTGCCCTCGACATGGATGCTTACTGCATCAGATTTTTTGAGAAGCTCTTCCATTGAGCTGCATTTCTTTGCATTGCCGGCTGCTGGCTTTTCAGAACGGTCATAATAGATTACTTCCATTCCAATTGATTCTGCCAACAGGGAAAGATGCATCCCTATATTTCCATAGCCGATTATTCCGAGGGTCTTGCCGCGCACCTCGTGGCTGTTTTCAGAAGACTTGTCCCACATTCCTTTGTGGAGTTTTGCGCTTTTATCAAATGTTTTCCTCATCAGCATTATTATCTCGCCTATAGCGAGTTCTGCAACGCTTCTCGTGTTTCCTAGCGGAGCATTAAACACAGCTATCTTTCTTTTTGAGCATGCTTCCTTGTCTATATGATTAGTCCCTACACAGAATGCGCCAATGGCAATAAGATTGGGGGCATTTTCAAGAATTTTTTGTGTAATAGGCGTAGCAGACCTTATCCCCAGTATTGATACATTTTTTATTTTTTTAATAAGCTCGTCTTCGGCAAGGCCCCTGCCTATTGTTTCTACTTTGTAGCCCTCTGTCTTCATTGCAGAAACTGCTATTGGATGTATATTTTCAAGCAATAATGCTTTTATTGTGTTTTTTGGCATAAAATTCACGCCAGGAACTTTTCTGTGACGGCAACCAGCTGTTTTACATGCTCAACAGACTTGTTGAAAGCATTTTTTTCTCCTTCAGTAAGTTCAAGCTCGACAACGCCTTCTGCGCCTTTTCTTCCAAGTTTTACGGGAACCCCGACAAAGTATCCTCCAACTCCGTATTCTTTGCCGCAGTATGCTGCGCACGGCAAAACTAGCTTCTTGTCTTTCAAAATAGATTCAACCATCTGCGCTGCAGCTGCAGCAGGAGCATAATAAGCAGAGCCGGTCTTCAAAAGATTAACAATTTCAGCCCCGCCATCTCTTGTTCTTTGGACAATTGCATCAACCCTTTCTTTAGGCATTAGCTTTGTGACTGGAATCCCATTAACAGTTGAGTGTCCCAATAAAGGAACCATTGTGTCTCCATGGCCTCCAAGAACCATTGCATCTATGTTTTCAACATTTGCATTTAATTCCTGCGCAATAAACGTCTTGAATCTTGACGAGTCCAATATTCCGGCCATTCCCAAAACCCTGTTGTTTGGAAATCCGCTTGTTTTTGCAGCAACGTAAACCATTGCGTCAAGCGGGTTTGTAACGACAATTATAACGGAGTTTGGAGAGTGTTTTGCAACATTCTCTGTTACTTCCTTCACTATTTTTGTATTTGTGGCAATTAAGTCGTCTCTTGACATCCCTGGCTTTCTTGGGAGGCCAGAAGTTATAACAACAACATCAGAATCTTTTGTGTCTTCATAATTGTTTGTTCCTTTTATTTTTGTGTTAAAATTTTCAACGGGCCCTGACTGCAATAAATCCAATGCTTTGCCCTGCGGCATTCCCTCAACAATATCCAAAAGCACAACATCTGCAAAATCCTTTGCAGCAATCCACAATGCAGTTGTTGCTCCTACATTGCCTGCTCCGATGACTGATACTTTTGGCCTTGTCATTTTATAGTCCCTCCAAAAACTTTTTGTAATTATTATTGTTTTTTATTTTTTTGATTAAATCTGAATTTGCTTCCTTTGCTACTGTCATCTCCTCCGGAGACAATATTTTGTTCAAATCGTACTCGTCAATCAGCTTGTATTTCAATATGACTTCTTTGACGGATTTGTCTTCTTTCAACGCCTCTTTTACAATCTTTGAAACAGCCTGATATCCAAGATAAGGATTCAAGGCAGTCGAAGTTGCCGTGCTTTTCATCAAAAGCTCATTGCATCTTTTTTCGTTTGCTTCAATTCCGTTGATGCATAATTCCCTGAACATCTTCAGAGAATTTGTCAAAATCTTCATTGACTGCAGGATATTGTATGCAATCAATGGGCACATCACATTCAGCTCAAGAATTGAATACTGTGCAGCTGATTCAACAGTTTTGTTCTTGCCCATCACGTCAAATGCAACCATTATCGCGCATTCAGGAATGCTCGGATTGATTTTGCCGGGCATTATTGATGATCCAGGCTCGACATCCGGCAAGGTTATTTCGTTTATTCCTCCTTTTGGACCTGAATTTAGTATGCTTAAGTTGTTTGCAATCCTGAAAATTGTTATCGCCATTGAATTAAGTGAATTGGAGAAATTTGCAAAAGAATTGTAATTCTGCGTCAATTCTATTTTGTTGTTTGTTATCGTAAGTCCAAGATTAGTTATATCATTCAGCTTCCTTATGATTGCCCCATGAAATTTCGGATGCGTCGTTATTCCAGTTCCAATTGCAGTTCCTCCAATCCCGAGTTCCTTTAAGTCTTCTGCTGCCTCCATTATTTTTTTTATGTCCTTTGCAACAGCAACAGCATAGCTTTCAAACTCCTGCCCAAGCGTAATTGGAACAGCATCTTCCCAATGGGTCCTTCCTGTTTTTAGTATTTGGCTGAATTCCTTTCCTTTTTTTGTTAATGACAATTCAAATTTTTTTGCCTCAGTGATTAGATTATCTAGCAAAAGCAAAATAGCAATTCTTGTCGTTGTTGGAATTATATCATTTGTGCTCTGCGCCATATTGACATGGTTGTTTGCATTCACAGTATACTGCCCAAGATTTCCTCCAAGAATTTCAGTTGCACGGTTTGCAATGATTTCATTGCAGTTCATGTTAAAAGGCGTTCCGGCTCCTGCCTGATACACGTCAAGAACAAAATAATCGTCAAATTTTCCGGAAATAACTTCTTCAGCTGCTTTTATTATTGCATTGCCTGTTTTTTCATCAAGCTGCTTTAATTCAACATTGGCCATCGCAGCAGCTTTCTTTATTGTTGCCAGCGCAATCAATAATTCTTTATGCGCCCTTATCCCGCTTATCTGGAAATTGTTTTTGGCTCTCTGGGTAAAAGCGCCGTAATAAGAATCCGCAGGCACATCTATAGCCCCCATTACGTCTTTTTCGCTTATAAAACCCCCCATATATTAAAGGCTAAAATAGTGATATTAAAGGTTTGCGGTTTGCAAAAACTTCCAGAAAATTAATAGCGGCTTTTTGTCCGGATTACCATTCAATATTAAGCGCAGCGCGTTGAACAACCTCATTCAATGCAGGATGAATATGCACTGTATTTGTCAAAGCATCAACAGTCAGGTTGTTTTTCATCGCAACAAGAACTTCATGAATCAATGTTGATGCGTCTGTCCCGATTATATGGCACCCGAGGATCTTTCTTGTCTTTTTGTCGGCAAATATCTTGACAAATCCTTCATTGTCCTGTATTGCAATCCCCATCCCTGTGCTTCTGTAAAAATGTTTTCCGGCTGCATATTTAATTTTTGAGCTTTTAAGTGCTTGTTCTGTCATTCCGACGCCTGCAATCTGCGGAGAAGAAAATATTGCATGAGGCATTGCGTCATAATTCATTTTCATTTTCTTGCCAAGGATTGCGTTGCTATAAACAGTCTGCGCTTCAAGATTTGCAGTGTGCTTGAACAGGTATCTCCCTATGATATCCCCCAAAGCCCATGTGTTTTTGGCTGTTGTCTCAAGATATTGATTTGTTTTTATGTAGCCTTTCTCGTCAATTTCAACGTTTGTTTTTTTTAAATCGAGAATATCTGTGTTTGAAACTCTTCCTGCTGCAACAAGCAGCGCATCTGAAATGATTTTTTTGCTTGATTTCTTTCCCTGCGCTGTCACAATGAACTTTCCGTTTTTCTTCTCTACCTTTACAGCATTGTGCTCAAGCAAAACATTGTATTTTTCCCCAAACGATTTTGTATACTGTGCTGCAATCTCTGTGTCTTCTGCCGGCACCATTAAAGGCGCTCTTTGTATGATGTTGATTTTTGTTCCCAATGATCCGTAAAAGTGAGCCAGCTCAGCTGCAATATACCCTCCGCCAAGGATTGTCATGACTTTTGGCTGCTTCTTCAATCTTAAAGCCTCGTCGCTTGTCATAAATCCAGAGCCTTTCAGCCCTTCAATGTTTGGGACCATTGGCCTTGTGCCTGCTGCAATAACCACTTTATTGCCCTTAATTGTGTTTTTTCCTGCCTGAATTGTCCTTTCCCCGATAAATTTGGCTTCTGCCCTGAACAAAGTGGTGTTTTTGTCTTCAATTATGCCGTGCTCTATGTTTTTTGAATCCTTGTCAACAATATTGGAAGCTCTTGAGATTATCTTTGCAAAATCAACAGAAAGCAATCTTGAATGAACGCCATATTGCGATGATTTTTTGACTTGTTCTGCAATTTCTGCGCTGTGGATTATTATTTTTGACGGAATGCATCCCCTGTTCAAACAAGTACCCCCCATCGGGCCTTTTTCGACAACAGCAACTTTCATGCCTTTGTCTGCAGCTGCAGAAGAAACCTTCAATCCGGAGCCCGCTCCTATTACAATTAAGTCAAAAGTCTGCATTTTGAATTTAATGAATTAGTTGTTTTTAAATATTTGTTTTTTAACTGTTCCAATAATAGAAGAAGATATTTGCCCTCTTAAAGGGATTAAGAAAGTTTATAAAGCTGGTTGCAGAGGAATTGGATGCGATGATTTGAATGCAGGTTTACAGGCAGAAAAAAGAGGTGTTTTATGGATTTTTGGAATCTCTCAAGAAATACTGCCAGCTTATAGCCCCAGTCAAAAAAGACATTGTCAGGTTTGAGCCGATAGAAAGCGTAAAGGACATTTATCTTGGCAAAAACTCTTATTTCTCTGTAAAAGAATATTTTTTCAGGCAAAACGAGACAATATTCAAATTTGATGGCAATAAAATAATAGTGCCTCAGTCAAAATCCGAGAAAAGGGCATTTTTCGGACTAAGAAGATGTGACTTAAACGGCATAATGCACCAGGACAGCGTTTTCATGAAGCAGGTTAACGATCCTTATTACTCTGCCGCAAGGCAAGATTCTTATTTGTTGGGATACCATTGCAACGAAGCGCCGTCTCCATTCTGCTTCTGCGGCTCGCTTGACCTTGTAGAATTCTTCGATTTGATGTTTTACGACAAAAAGAGCTATTTTCTTGTTGAAGTCGGCTCTGAAAAAGGAAAATTTTTGGTTGAAAAATTCAAGAATTTCTTTGAAACAACTAATATTGGAATATCAAAAGAAGAAAAGATAATACCCGGCGCAGACCGCCTTGAAAAAAAAGATATATCGAAGCTTTACGACAATCCTGACTGGAAAAAAGGCGTTGACATGTGCCTTTCATGCGGAGCATGCACTTCAGTATGCCCCACGTGCTACTGTTTCGAGATGCACGATGAAGTCACTGCAAAAAATCCTGAAGAAGGCGAAAGGAAAAGAGAATGGAGCTCGTGCCAAGTCCAGGGATTCACAAAAGTTGCCGGTGACCATGTATTCAGAAAAGAACGTGAAGAACGTTTCAAGCACCGCATATATCATCAGCTTGAGTACTTCAAGGAAAAAAACGGAGTTAATCTTTGTGTGGGATGCGGCAGGTGCATTGAAGGCTGCCCGACAAGGATAGATTTTGTTGATATAATAAACGAGATGAAATGAAAAAAAACAAAGCAGCACAGAAAAAAGAGCAGAACCCTTATGTGCCGTCGCTGTACAAAGTCACTGATTTTCACAGGGAAACTTCCGATATTTTTACGCTTACGGTCGCAATGAAAAACAATCATGAGCCCGGCCAGTTTGTCCAGGTCTCAATGCCCGGCTTCGGAGAAGCTCCGATTTCAATATGCTCTGATTCAAGAGATTTTATCAGGCTCAATATAAGGGAAGTTGGAAATGTGACAAGCGCATTGTCAAAATTAAGAAAAAACGACAGCGTACTGATAAGAGGTCCATACGGAAAAGGATACCCGATGCGCACATTGAAAGGCAACAACCTTATAATAATCGGAGGTGGATGCGGTGTTGCCCCCTTGAAAGGAGTTATAGATTATGTGGAAAACCACAGAAACGACTACAAGGATGTTCATTTATTTCTAGGATACAGGTCTCCTGATGACATAATATTCAAAAGAGAGTTGGAGGAATGGAAAAAGAAATACAAAATGGAGATTACAGTTGACAAGAATGCGCATGGAAAATTCTGCTATGATGCGAAAGAGGGATTCATCACAGACGCAATAAAAAATTCAACTCTTACAAATGAAAATAAGGTTATCTTCATCTGCGGGCCTCCGATAATGATGAAGTACACTATTGACGCGCTGAAGCAGAAAGGATTTCATGATGACCAGATTTTCATCAGCGCCGAGAGATTAATGTACTGCGCAATAGGAGTATGCTGCCACTGCATGATACGCGGCAAGTTCACTTGCATAGACGGCCCTGTATTCAGGTATGATGAAGTAAAAGATTTAAAGAATGATTAAAAATGACTGACAAAAAACTTAAGATGGGTTTTTACGGCATAACGGGATGCGCCGGCTGCCTATTGTCGGTCATATTCAACGAAGATGAAATTCTTGATTTGGTGCAGCTTGTTGATTTAAAGGCATTTCCTTTCATAAAAGAAGTCAATGCCGACGAAGAATTTGATTATGTGTTTGTAGAGGGGCTTGTTGCAGACAAAGGCGACCTTGAAATTTTGCAGAAGCTTAGAAAAAACTCAAAATTCCTTGTGTCTCTTGGAGCATGCGCCTGCACAGGGTGCGTTCCGGCATACAGGCAGTACACATTAAAGGAAAATTACGAGCACTTGCTTTACAGGAAGCAGAATAATGTTGAGGATTTGCAGCCAACTCCTGTTGACGTGCACGTGAAAGCAGATTATTACATTCCAGGGTGCCCTCCTGACAAAAAAGAGATTGTAACTTTCATCAAGAATGTAGTTATGGGAAAACAGCCAAGGCCGTTTGAAAATCCAGTCTGTATCGAGTGCAGAAAAAACGGAAACCAGTGTTTGCTTGACCTTGGAAAGCCGTGCCTCGGCCCGATAACTGCAGGCGGTTGTAATGCAGTCTGCATCAACGGGGGATTTGAATGCTGGGGATGCCGCGGCCCGACTAAAGATATGAACCTGAATTTAATGATAAAAATACTTAAAGAAAAAGGATTTGACGACAAGTTTATACAGGACAGGATGAGGACTTTCGTCGGATTAAAATTGCCAATGCTTGAAAAGGTGTTTAACGTAAATGTCAAAATCAATAACCCTAAACCACATAACTAAAATCGAAGGCCACGCCAGCCTGAAGCTCGGAATAAGCCGGGGAAAGGTTGGTGTATGCGAGCTTTCTTCTGTAGAGGGATCAAGATACTTTGAAGGCATTGTAAGGGGAAGAAAATTCTTTGAAGCCCATGAGATAACATCGAGAATCTGCGGCATATGCAGCTGCGCGCACGTGATTGCAGCAATTTCCGCAGTAGAAGACGCGGCAGGATACACTCCAACAGAGCAGACAATGCAGCTGCGAAAATTGCTAACACTCGGAGAGAGGATAAGAAGCCACGCCACCCACCTTTATTTTCTTGCATTGCCGGATTATCTTGGATATGAATCAGCGCTTGCAATGGCCTCAAAATATAGAAAACAGCTGCAGAATGCTCTCAACTTAATGAAAGCAGGCAACGGCATGCTGAAAGTGATTGGGGGAAGGGACTTGCATCCAGTATCTGCAACAGTGGGCGGCTGGTTAAAACATCCAAAAAAGGAAGATTTGAAAAAAATGAAAGCAATTCTTGAAGCGGCAAAAGAAGATGCAGAAAAAACATGCAATTTATTTTTCTCGCTTAGCTATCCTAAGTTTGAAAGCGATACTGAATGCTTTTCGCTTGTTGACGAAAAAGAATATGCTATGCTGTCTGGCAGGTTTTCCTCTTCAAAAACCTCTTTTGAAAAGCATAAATACAGGAATTTTGTAAAAGAGTATCATGAGCCGAGGTCTACGGCAAATTTTGTAGTAAAAAGCGACCACAGGTACATGGTCGGCGCTTTGTCCAGAATGGACAACAACAGCAATCAGTTAAGCAATAACGCTAAAAAAATGCTGAAAAAATCAGGAATGAAGCTTCCGTCAAAAAACCCCTACCTAAACAATGTTGCGCAGGCAATTGAACTTATGCACTGCATAGACGAATCATTGAGAATACTTGAAATTCTAAATATCCAAAATGAGCCTGTTGAAAAAATAAAGCTCAAGGCAGGAACCGGGGTCGGAGTGATTGAAGTTCCAAGGGGGACATTGTGGCATGAGTATACACTGGATGATAAAGGCACAATCACAAATGCAAATATAATAACTCCTACAGCTCAAAATCTCCTGAATATACAGGAAGACATAAGGATGTTCGTGCCAACAGTAATAAAACAAAAAAAAGAAAAAATTGTGCTAGGCATAGAGAAGCTAATACGCAGTTATGATCCATGCTTTTCGTGCTCTGCGCATTTTCTTGAGGTGGATTGGAAATGAAAAACAACGCAAATTTGCCGCTCGGGCTCGGCTATAAGTTAAAAAATCAGACATTGCGCCCTCACAAGCATAGTCAAATTTGCGAGGTTAAAAATTTTCGGGGTAAACTTAACAATGTTAGGCCAAAAATTTTCAACAAAAAAGGCCATTTTGATCTTGCAACATTGCTGATTGCAATAATTGGGGGAGCTGCTGCATACGCAATAGCGCAAAAGCACCTGCTGAAAAGGTATTTTAATGACGAATCAAAAAATGAAAACACTGTACGTCTTCGGAAATGAATTTCTGGAAGACGACAAGCTAGCAGGGATAGTTTCAAAAGATCTAAAAGGCAAGTTCCATATTGAGCACTGCAGAAGCCCTGATGATTTGCTGGATGCAGAAGGGGATATTTTGATTCTTGATGTTGTCAAAGGAATAAAAGAGCCTGTGATGATAGAAAACATTTCCAAAATTAAGTCCCGGAATCTTATGTCACTCCATGATTTTGACCTTGGTTTTTTCTTAAAACTGATGAAAGGGATGGGAATAAATAAAAAGATTAAAATAATAGGCATTCCGCAGAAAGGAAATGCACACGATATTGCGAAAGAGGTTGAAAAATGGATATGAATAACAGCAAAAAGGGAGTTTATCTTGTCCTGCTGACAGCGCTTGTCTCGGGATTCTCTATTTTTATAAACAGCTACGGCGTTAAAGAGTTTGACTCATCAATTTTCACTTTTTTAAAAAACGCAGTTGTTGCTGTTTTTCTTGCTGCAATAATCCTTTTTGCAGGCAATTTCGCTGAAATAAAGAATCTCAGCAGGAAAAACTGGCTGCAGCTTGCTTTTATCGGGCTTCTTGGAGGCTCAATCCCCTTCCTTTTGTTTTTCAAAGGATTGCAATTAACAACGGGAACAACATCAGGCTTCATACAAAAAACAATTTTTATCTACACTGCAGTATTTGCGTTTATCTTCCTGAAGGAAAAGCTGACAAAAAGTCTTTTCATCGGAGCTTTGCTGCTTGCTGTTGGAAATTACTTCATGCTTAAGCCAAGCTTTGCATTCTCCATCGGGCATGTTTTTGTTTTGACAGCAACAATAATGTGGGCTGCAGAGTACACCTATTCAAAAAAAGCCTTAAGTGATATGTCAGGAACAGCTGTTGCATTCGGAAGGATGTTCTTCGGCTCTATTTTTATTTTGATTTTCCTTGCAGGAACAGGCAAGCTGGAAAAGCTTTCATTACTGACATCGTCCCATTTTATGTGGATAGGAATTTCATCTTTGTTCCTTCTTTTGTATGTAATGTCATTCTACAATGGATTGAAAGAGATAAAAGTCACGACAGCAGCATGCATACTTTCGCTTGGAATGCCGATAACAACATTATTGGGAGTTATCTTTGCAGGTAAAGCTGTTACAATACAACAGTCTATGGGAATGCTGCTGATTGTTGCAGGCGTTTCGCTGATTGCGTGGTTTTCCAAAATAGCTTCTTTCGTTGGAAGCATTTTCAAAGTGAAGGACTATGGACGGGATTGAGCTTGCTGCAAGGTTTTCTTACATAACCAACTCATTGAGATATTGCGGCCCTGAAGAAGCTGCAAAGCAGTTCCTGGACTACATAAACAAAAATGCAAGCGCTGAATCCGTAAGAGAATCAATAAAAAAATTTGAAGGCCTTTACCCTTATCTTTCGGTCATTGCGCAAAAGGCAAAAATGGATTTTCTTGACTATGATGTTGTCGAGGCTTATTGGCTCGGAAATCCTATTCTTGAAAAATTTGAAGATGATGATATGAAAGAAATAATAGAAAAACTCATGTCACGCGGATTGCCAAAGTCAATCGGAAAAGATCTTATCAAAAAAATGCCGCACGGTTTTGTGCCGCACCATAATTTCAATGTTTTCTATGTTGGAGTTGGAAGAACAACTGGGGCTGTTGAAACCAACCTGCAAAACATGGACAACTGCCGGGTTTCATGGGGGAAAGTTGTCGACATCTTGGGGAGTAACCTGATTGTCCAGTCAAGGCCGCTGAAAAAAGAGAATGGAATGCTCACCATAGGAGATGAAGAGACAAAAACTGCAGTTTACATCAAAGACATGCTTCCATCGCTCAAGAAAAATGATTATGTTGCGCTGCACTGGGGATTTGCTTGCCTTGTCCTAGATGACAAACAGCTTGAGAATCTGATAGAATACACCGGCAGGATACTTAAAACAGTTAATTCATGCAACTGACTGCTTGTAAAGCCTTAATGCATCAAGCGCTTCTTTTTTTTCGATTTTTTGCACAACAACTTTTCCCTGAACTATGACATAATCTCCTATCTTATATGTTTTTTCAAGAAGCACTGCTCTTCTTTTCTCTATGTCGTAATCAACAACAGCTTCATTTCCTTTTATTTCAATTATTTTTCCAGGAACTGCGAGGCACATTAATTGACCACCACTTTTATTATTTTTATTTCCGTCCCTTCAAGCAGTTTTGGTATTTTTTTGCATTTCGGGCATTCTATGAAAAAGAAATCATGGCCTCTTTCAAGTATTTTTGGATGCCCTTCAAAGCCGCACTGGCATTTTACTTTTGCTTTTTTCTCTTTTGAAACTATTTTCCACTTGACAAGGCTTTCAAGGCATTCCAGAAGCTCGTGCGCAGGAACGTGGGCAAGCTCTCCGATTTCTAATTCTATCTGCTTTATCTTGCCGTGCTTCTCCGCTTCTTTTATTATTCCCCTTGCTATTACGGTTTCGTGCATAATTATTTAATTTAAAATTGAGTATATTAATGTATCTTCCTAATCCCCTTTTGCCAATAATCCTGTTTTCTTTGAATGCTTAAAAGAAGAATTTAGGAAATATGCCATTGCAATAAAAAGGACTATGCTGATTATAAATGCATAAATCAGTCCATTATAATTTACGGCTGTGCCATTTATCAGTGCCCTGAAAGTCTCAAAAACATGGGCAGGAGGCAATAAAAGAGCTATTTTTGCGCTCAATGGTGGCAGCGCTGAAACTGGATAATAAATGCAAGCAAAAGGGGCTATAATAAAAGTTACACTCCATGCAAGAACTTGCACTCTCTGGCCAAATCTAAATATAACTCCTGCGATGAAAAGCCCTATTGCCCATCCAAATAAAGTAAGCAAAAATACTAACAGCGCTATCAAAAAGGGAGACACTGTTAATATGTTAAAAGAATAAAATATCATTCCAAGAGGCCACATTATCAAAAAAGTGGTCAGGGACCTCATAAACCCGATTAAGATTATTGATGTAAGGTGTTCGTTCAGCTTGACCGGAGAAGTAAACAGATGGTAAAGGTTTCTCGACCAAAAATCTTCAAGGATGAAAACAGCAATATCTTGTGAAGATCGCCATGCAAAAACCCACAATATTACTCCGCCAAGCAGCATGCTCAGCACATTAACATTGGACAAGCCTTGGATATAAGTGCCTGTGAATCCCCAGACAAATAAATCAATAATCGGCCAGTATACTACATCAAAAAGTCTGTCAGCCCTGTTTATAGTGATATAATAATACTTTAACATTAATGCATTTATCCTATGCAGTTTCATTTTTGGCTATGCCTCGCCAGTTTTATGAAAATATCGTCCAAAGTTGGGCTTTTGATGTCAAGATGGGTCAGAATAAACCCTTGCCTGAATATTTTGCTCATTATCTTGTAAATTTTGTCGTTTTCCTTGGTGGTTTCAAAAATTAGTTTGCCGTTGCTCATTATAGTTTTTATCCCTTCCTTTTCCAAAAACTTCTTCAATGCAGCAGTATTTTGTTTTACTGAAATTTCAACGGTGTGTTCTTTTACCAATTTTTTGAGGTTTGTGCTTGTGTCCACTTTTGCTATTTTCCCGTTTGACATGAATGCTATTCTGTCGCAAAGCTCTTCGACTTCCTGCATGTAATGCGAAGTAAAAAGAATTGTGCAGTCATTTTGCTTTTGATAATTTTTTATTATTTTTCTTGTCTTGTCTGCAATATCCGGGTCTAATCCTACAGTGCATTCATCCAAAAACAAAACTTTAGGATTGTTGATTAATCCCTTGCATAAAACCACCCTGGTATTTTCCCCGGAACTCAATCTTATTACTTTCCTGTTTTCAAGATCTTTAAGTTCAAATAGGTTAAGCATCTCATCTATCTTTTTTTCATGGTTCTTGACTCCATAAATTTTCGCATAAACCCTTAAATTCTGCCTTACAGTCAAAACATCAGAAAGCCAAGAATATGCAGTTGCAACATTAGAATTATTTTTTACAAATTCCCAGTTTTTTTCTGGCTCATATCCTAATATTTTTATCATTCCGGAATCTTTTTCCAATAATCCTGTCAAAATGTTAATTGTAGTTGACTTACCTGCTCCATTCGGGCCAAGAAGTCCGAATATTTCGCCTTTTTTCACATTAAATGAAATCCCATCTACTGCAGTTATTGTCTTTCCTTTTTCCTTAAAGGTTTTTACCAGATTGCTTACTTCTATGTAGTTCATGATGTATTTATTGGTTAAAATAAACAATTTAAATCTTTGGTTTAATCTAACTCATTTATCTCAAGAATGTCGGCGTCTATAATTTAAACCGCTTACTCGTTTTTGGACGCTGCTATCACTGCCTTTGCAATCTTTGCAGCCACGCTCTTGTCAAGCGTTGACGGAAGTATTTTTTTCCTTGAAGGCTTTATGGAATTAGCAAGCGCATGCGCAGCCGCTATCTTCATTTTGTCTGTTATGCTGGTGATTCTGGCATCAAGCGCTCCCCTGAAAATTCCGGGGAACACAAGAGAGTTGTTTATCTGGTTTGGAAAATCGCTTCTTCCTGAAGCAACTATAAATGCTGATTTTGACGCTTCATCAGGATATATCTCAGGAACGGGATTTGCCATCGCAAATACAATCGGATTTTTGTTCATTGTCTTTATGTCATCCAAGGTGACCAGATTTCCTGCTGAAACTCCTATAAAAACATCAGCACCCTTCAGTGCATCTTTAAGCGCTCCTTTTTTTCTCGTTCTGTTTGTGGACTTTGCAAGCTCCTTCTTGTGCTCGTTCAAATCTTTTCTTCCTTCGTAGATTATTCCCTTGCTATCGCATATCGTGATGTCTTTCACAGATGTGCATATATTTTTGTCCATGCCGAGGCAGAGAAGCAGATGCGCAACAGATGTTCCTGCGGCTCCTGCGCCGCTGATGACAACGGAAAGGTCTTCAATATTCTTTTTAGCTACTTTTGCAGAATTCAAAAGCGCTGCAAGTATTGCTATTGCAGTTCCGTGCTGGTCATCGTGCATTACAGGTATCCCTATATCCTGGAGTTTTTTTTCGATTGAGAAACATCTTGGAGCAGATATATCTTCCAGGTTTATTCCGCCGAAACCAGGCGATATATTCTTCACAATGCTTACTATCTCGTCAGCATCCTGTGTCCCGAGGCATATCGGATAGGCGTCTATGTTTGCAAGCTCCTTGAAAAGCACACATTTTCCTTCCATGACCGGGAGTGCTGCCTCTGGCCCTATATTTCCTAGCCCCAATACAGCGCTTCCGTCCGTAACAACTGCAATAGAATTTGACTTCATGGTGTATTCATACGCTTTTTCCCTGTCTTTGGCAATTTCTTTTGACACTGCCGCGACTCCTGGCGTGTATATCAGACTAAGGTCTCTTCTTGTCTTTACTCTGACTTTTGATTTAATTTCAATTTTCCCTTTGTTTAGCCTGTGCAGGTCAAGTGCATGCTTGAACATTTTAGCGTGTCTCCATTTTTTGAAAAGATTTAGAAATATTGTTTTGATTTATCATGAGTAAAAGAAAGCAAAATGTAGTTTTTAAATGTTATGCAACTAGAATTTTATTGTTGGAAGTTTATTGTTGGAATAGAATGCTAACTGAATAATGTCGGGTTTTGTGCCTTTATTTCGGCTGCTATCTCAGCAGGGTCTGCGCTGTAGTGGTTTGTAGCTAATACTTGCATGCCTGCCCCATTTAAGTTTGGTGCTTGTCTCATATGTCCGCTTAGAATGACTATCCCTTCCGGCAGTTCTCTCCATTTCATCATATTAACATGGCCCCTAAGATGAAAATACCTGCCATCTCCAATATCAAAGAAAGCATTTACATTATGGGCTAATTCAGGGTGTGAAAGGAATTCATTATCTCTTTTTAGTTCTACGCCACCGTAGCCGGTTAGGTTTGCAGCTACCTGTTCAAAAATACCAGTTACTCTTGCAGCAATATCATTAAAAGAAGTCCTTTCCGTATGAGTAGTTGCACCGACATCTCCCCCAACAGCATTTGTCATTTACTGGGGTAGTGAATAGGGATTTAAAAATATTCGCATTAGAAGCATCTATTTCAGATTTCCCCTTAGCCTTTCTGCGTCAAGAACCTTCTTAACGGCGTTTATGTACAAAGAATTCCTCATGTTGCACCTGAAATCAATGCACACCTTTGAAAGCTCCTTTACTGCTTTTGTCATATAATCCTTAAGCCTTTCAAGCACTCTTTCTTCTGTCCAGTAATAGTTCTGCGAGTTCTGAACCCATTCAAAGTAAGATACAACTACGCCGCCGGCATTCGCAAGTATATCTGGGATGACAAAAATGTGCTTATCCAAAAGTATTTCATCTGCTTCCGGAGTTATTGGCGCATTTGCCATTTCAAGTATTAATTTTGCTTTTATCTTGTGAGCATTCTTTTTTGTTATCTGATCTTCAAGCGCAGCAGGAATCAGTACATCAACTTTTAGTTCCAATAATTCTTCATTTGAAACTTCCTTTGATCCTGAAAACTTTGCAACTTTCCCTGTTTTTTCCTTGTGCTTCATCACGTCTTTTATTTTCAAGCCTTTTGGGTTGTAAATCCCGCTTTTTGAGTCTGAAACAGCAACAACCTTGTAGCCCCATTCGTCAAGAATTCTTGCGATATGCATTCCAACATTTCCAAAACCCTGCACTGCAACTGATGTGCTTTTTGGTTTCATGTCAAAAGAATCGACCATTTCATGCAGCACATATGCGCCCCCCATTGATGTTGAGAATTCACGCGCTTTTGATCCTCCAAGCAATATTGGCTTGCCTGTCAAAACACCTGGAACGTGCTTTCCTTCAAGCTTTTCATACTCGTCAAGCATCCACGCCATTATCTGAGAATTTGTGTTTACATCCGGCGCCGGAATGTCAATCTGCGGCCCGATAAAATGCCTTATCTCCCTTATGTAGCCCCTGCTCACTCTTTCAAGCTCTTCTTTTGAGAATTTGCTTGGGTTTATCATCACGCCGCCTTTTGCCCCGCCGTACGGAAGCCCAATAACAGCGCACTTTAATGTCATCAAAAATGCAAGTGTCTTTATCTCCTCTAAATTCACATCAGGATGAAACCTTATTCCGCCTTTTGTCGGTCCAAGCGCATCATTATACTGCACTCTGTATCCTGTAAAATACCTTATATCGCCTGAATCAAGCTTAACAGGAAAGCTGAATGTCAGAATTCTTTTTGGAATTGTCAGTATGTCGAGCTCTGCCTGAGTCAGTTTCAGAATTTTCGCGACTTTGTCAACCTGGTTTGAGCAGTTGATGCATACATTGTCTTTTTCCATAATTTAATCTTTTATTTTTACAGTCCAAGCGCTTTCTTTAGCGCTTCTTTATCGTATCCCACTATGATTATTCCTTCAACATCTGTCACAGGCACACCCATCTGGCCCGACTTCTCGAACACTTCTGTTCTTCTCTTCTCATCGCCTGTAACGCTGATTTCCTCATATTTTACATTGTTTGCTTTTAAGAAATCCTTTGTCTTTACGCACCACGGGCACGTAACTGATGTATAGATTTTAACGCTTTTTGCTTTTGCCATTTTACAGCCTCCTTTTATAGCAGTGAAGAGGCCTTTTATCTTTAATAAGCTTTTCTTTTCATAAGCATTGGTTTTGCCATCACTATGTCAAAAATTTCAATTTTACGAATAAACAGTAAATTTTTGAGCATGCTCATAAATCTTTGATTTATGACATGTGCGCATTTTCTATTTAATCAGATAACAAAAAGGAAGTTCCAGTGGGAATTTTTGTAATCATCTAAAAACGTGTAATGCGAACGATGGCAAAACGTACATTTTCAACAAGTCATTTTATTTAGGAAATATTTATAAACAAGAAATTTCAAAATAGGATAATAAATCAGGAAGGTGATTAATTATGGCAGTTGAAATAAATATGTTTGCGGTTTTTGTATCTGCGGTTGTTTCTATGGTAGTTGGCTCTTTGTGGTATGGTCCGCTTTTTGGAAAGGAATGGATGAGATTGGAAGGCACGGCCGGCAAAAAAACCAAGGGCGCCAAAAAAGGAAGTGTTATGCAGAGCTATGCCATTGGATTTGTTTCATATTTGCTGATGAGCTATATACTGGGATATTTTGTTGACTATTCCGGCGCAATTACATTTGTAGAAGGGGCAATCCTCGGCGTATGGATATGGGCAGGGTTCTTTGCAACATCAATGCTCGGCATGGTGCTTTGGGAAGGCAAGCCGGTCAGGCTGTACATGATAAAATCGCTGTACTTCCTTGTTGTATTAAGCTTAATGGCAGGCATACAGGCAGTGTGGGTTTAAAGCAAAAGTTTAAATCCTTTATTTCTTTCTTTTTTATTATGAAGCACCTTTTATTCGGCACTGCAGGGATTCCTTTAAGCACAAATCCGCGCACAACAGGAGACGGAATCCAGCACGTCAAAACTCTTGGGCTTGGCGCTATGGAAATGGAATTTGTCCACAGCGTTAATATTTCAAAGGAAAAAGCGCCGGAAATAAAAAAGATAGCAGAAGATAATGAGGTAATTCTAACGTGCCACGCGCCTTTCTTCATCAATTTAAATTCGAATGAGCCTGCAAAATTGAACGCAAGCATTCAAAGAATTCTGAATTCTGCAAGAATCACAAATCTGTGCGGGGGATACAGCACATGCTTCCACGCCGGGTTCTACCAAGGGCAAGATCCAAAGAAAGTTTACGAAAACATAAAGAAGGCAATGAAAGAAATTGTTTCAACTCTTAAAAAAGAAAATAATAATATCTGGATACGACCGGAGACAACGGGAAAGGCAACGCAGTTTGGCGACATGAACGAGATTCTTCAGTTAAGCCAGGAGCTTGACAATGTAATGCCGTGCGTTGATTTTGCGCACTTTCATGCAAGAACAAACGGAAAATACAACTCTTACAAAGAATTTGCATCCATTCTCGAAGCAATAGAAAAAAAATTAGGAAAGAAAGGCCTTGAGAACATGCACATGCACGTAACAGGCATTGCATATGGGGAGAAAGGCGAGAAGCACCATCTTACATTGGAAGAATCTGATTTAAAATATAAAGAGCTGATGAAAGCATTAAAGGATTTTAATGTAAAAGGTGTTGCAATCAGCGAAAGCCCGAACATAGAGCAGGACGCTTTATTGATGAAGAAGGTGTATAATAAGTTTTAGCCAAAAGTAAATGTATACAGCTTGAATCCTTTTCCCCTTATTGTTGCTTTTAACAAATGCTCTTTGTATCCATCTGCATTCGCAAGATTATATAGCTTGAATTCGCTTATGTTTTGAGGATTTTGTTTTTTGTTGTCCAAAAATGTTACTGCTTCAGAGCCTGCTTCAGAGCCTGCTTCAGAGCCTGCAACAATATTCACGGATTTGGCGTCAAACACGAGCAAAAAGCTCCCCCCATCACTCATTAGTTCCATATTGTCCGGGTTGCTCTTCCACTTGCCTTCAAGATAAACATTGTTGCCTTTGATTTTAGAAGGCATGGCATAATCAATTACAGTGTCCTGCCCGAATCCTTCAGGGTTTCCGAAATTGCCGCGTGAAAACTGGTATCCTAAATAAATTTCCGGTGTTCCTATTTTGCCTGAGCTTGTGTTGATTGCATCCAATGGCTTGCTTGTTTCAAAATCAACGTTTCCTTTTTCTCCTAACTTTTCCATCCTCTCCTGCAGAAGCTCCTGTATTGCTTTTTCTGTTTCTTCATATCCCCCTTCTCCAATATGGTCATACCGGACTCGTCCGTAAATATCTATGAGAAATTTATGAGGCCAGTACCTGTTTTGATAACTTTGCCATGTTGCATAGTAATTATCCTGCGCAACTGCATATTTTATGCTGTATTGATTAACAGCTTTCAAAACATTGTCATAATCTTTTTCAAATTCAAATTCAGGAGTATGAACTCCGACAATTACTAGTCCCTTATCACGATATTTCTGGTCCCAGTCTTTTAAATAAGGCAAAGTCCTTATGCAGTTGATGCATGTGTAAGTCCAAAAATCCACCAAAACAACTTTACCCCTAAGCTCTTCTATTTTCAGCGGCTCAGAATTTATCCATTTGTCAATGCCAACAAAATCAGGCGCCAATGGGTATTTTGTATCTCCAACGCCCAATGATAATATTGCATCTTCTGTTTTTGCGTCCAGTTCGTTATTCGAAGAAAGGTTGTTTTCAAGCTGAGTATTCGTATTGCCCGTGTTAGTGTTTTGTGTTGGTAATGATATATCTGGCTTCTGCGACTCTATGTAGGCTATTGCAGCAGCTACAAAAACCAAAACTATTACGGCCAAAACCGGCTTTTTTATGAAATTATTTTTTTTCATTTGAGCAGAAATGCAGGCGCAAACAGGTTGGCAACAACATTTAATTTATTTGTAAACACAAGTATTCCTAATATTAATAATAATATCCCTACAACGATGTTGAAATATTTCAATGCTTTTTCCGACTTGCTTATGAAAGCAGTCGCCTGCGAGCTGAATAGTCCGACGATTAAAAAAGGGATTCCAAGTCCCAAAGCATACGCAAGCAGCAAAACAAAGCTTAAGCTGGGGTTTGCGACAGCTAATGAGAGTATGCTTCCCAAAATGGCAGAAACGCACGGCGTCCATCCGACTGCAAAAGCTGCTCCGAACACAAATGAAGTAACATAAGTTATGCTGAATTTCTTTTTGACTGCAATCTTGTGGTCTCTCTCAAGGAAGCTTATTTTAACTAATCCAAGAATATACATGGCAAAAATTATGATTATTGCTCCGCCAATCCTTGAAAGCCATTGCTGAACAGAGTATGAAATTCGTTCAAGCACTGTATTCAAAAGAACGCCAAGCAGCGCAAACACGACCGAAAATCCCAGAACAAAAGCAGCGCTGTTCAAAAACATCTTCAGTCTTGCGCCTTCTCCATTCGCTGAAGTTCCTGAAAGATATGCAAGGAATCCGGGTATTATCGGCAGAATGCACGGGCTTGCAAAAGATACAATCCCTGCAATAAATGCGACTATAATGCTGACTTCAACCATTTACTGCACCTTCGCAATCTCGTCAAGATATCTTTGTCTGTTCCATGCTTCAAGTGATTTTGCCACTTTTTGTCCATTTTTCAAAATGACTTTTGTATGCTGGTACGGGATTCCAAATTCTTTTGCAAGCGCTTCTTCATCAGCATCTGTGTCAGAATCCTTGTAGTTCACCCTAAAACCTACAACGTTTTCATAGTTCATATCATTAAAAGCTGCAAAGGCTTCCGGCTGCTCTGCCTTGCACGTAGGGCACCAGCTTGCGTAAAAATTAAGCACTATGATTTTATTTTTCTTTAGTGCATTGTTATAATCCTCTTTTGTAAAATCCAAATAAAGTGATGTTTTTCCTGCAAGCAAGTTTCCGTTGTATCTTGATTGCATCGTGGAGATTTCATCTTGAATTATAGAATCTTTTTCCATAATTGTATTCTCATCTTTAACCATAGTCTCCTGATTGATTGGCTCATTTGGCTGTGAACATCCCGCAGCAGCCAGTGCAAGAATTGTAATCAAAACCATCATTATTTTCTTCATTTTATCCTCCTGAGCCTTTGTTTATCTTAATCAATGTGGTTATTCCCATGTTATCTTCAATAATGTTAAAAACCCGCCAAGCTGCAGCAACGTCAGTATGAACACATGCTTTTCCACTTCAACCGCGTAGTAGTCCATCATTGTTGCAAAATAATAAAACGACACTATATTCTGTATCAAAAACAAAAGCGCAAATATGAAAAGCCCGAGTGTAAAACTTGATTTCATTTTTCTCAGGCTGTTGAAATATACATAAAGCAAAGCCAGCAGCGCAATTATTGAAACAGCTGTCAGAATTGTTGTTACTTTCATTATCATTGAATCCATATTATCCACCTCATTGCGTTTGTTTAATTACTTTTTCCCAAATCTTACCCAAATTGAATCAAATATTGCAATATCTGCTTTCATCATCTCTGAAAGAAAGTAAGCTGCGCCGTAATTTCCTTTATTGACGGCAGTGATTATATTGTTTTTCTCCAAAACTTCAAGATGATGTCTTATAGTCTTATAATCCATATTCAGAATTTCCTTTATCTTATGAGCATTGCACGGGGTTTTTCTCAAGAGTTCAATTATTCTGCCCCTTGTCTCGCCGCCCTTGGTTCCCGCTATAAGATACCACAACAGGTTTTTCATAAGAAATAATTTTTATTGACACTATTTATAGTTTGCGGGTTATACCTCATGAAATATCTTCCTTTCCTGTTCCTTAAAAAACATTACGAAAACAAGCCATGCTATGAACATTAAAGCTGCTGATACAATTATTGGAAGATAAAGATGGATGCTAACGATAAATCCTGCGACTATCGGGGGTATTGATATCCCAAGCGCTTGTATTGACTGGTTTATGCCCAATATTTCTCCCTGAGAGTCCTTTGCGCCCAATCCGGATACGATTGCAGTGTAATTCGGGAATGTTAGTCCGGCAAATATTGCAATGACTGCATTAACAGCATAAAGATAAAATAATTTTGTTGGTATCAAAAGCAAAGGAAGCGAAATTGCCAAAAGCAGTATTGAAAATGGGAGAATCTGCTTTGGGCTGAATCTTTTTGAAAGTACTCTTGTCAAAAATCCCTGGGAGAATGCTATCCAAATGCCTACAAAAGCAAAAAGAGTGCCTATATCTGACTGATTGAAGCTGAATTTTTCAATAAGAAGGACTTGGAAAAACTGCGTGAAAAAATTGAATCCGAGAGTTATTAGAAATACTATAATAAAGATTACTCTTAAATTTCTGATAGTAAATGCCTTGCGTATATTTCTAAAGCCGGTTAGCATGCTTATTTTTGTATGAATCCTCGTTGTTGATGTTTCCTTAAAATAATTGGCAACCATCAGCATGTTGAACAGCGCAAGCAGTGATGCAAACCACAAAGGGGTTGCATAATTAAACCATGAAACCAGCGTCGGGTCTGCGAGCTTCCCCCCGATAAACGGTCCGAAGATGAATCCAAGCCCGAAAGCCATGCCCACAAGCCCAAAATTCTTTGCCTTTGATTTTTCGTCGCTTAAGTCAGCTATAGATGACATTACTATTGACAGATTTCCGCCGGCAAACCCGCCTATGATTCTGCTGGCAAACAGCAAAAAAAGGTTGTGCTGCAGAAGTGCAACGCCGAATAATAGATATCCCAAAAACGTGCCGGGCAGCGATAAGAAAAGGATTTTTTTTCTTCCGTATTTGTCAGACAAAGCTCCGAGTATCGGAGATCCAAAGAACTGCGCTATTGAGTATGATGCAATCAAAAAGCCAAGAAGCATTGTCCTTGTGCCAAAACTGTATGAATCAGGAAGAAGCTCATTTCCAAGAAACAGCGGGCCAAGGATAGGTATAACAACCCCAATTCCGAGAAGGTCTATAAAAACTACAAGGAATATAGGAAATATTGAAAAATCTTTTTTTTGCATAGATTTGAGAAATTATGATTATTTATAAATTAAGCGATTGGGAAATTCTGGCTCCTTTTCTGTCAAAATACCAATAAGCAAACAGTGCAGCAGTCAATCCGTATTGTATTATGAACTGGATCCATTCCGGCCTGGAGTACCAGCCGATTGCAATATACAGCGGTATCCCGAAAGCCCCTTCTTTGTGCTCAAATGGTGTTTTTGACAGGTCAAATGCTTTGGTAAAAACTGCGTTGTCCGGTGCAATCGCCCCAAGCCCTTTTGCAGCAGATAATCCTTCATGGACAGAATATCCTGCCAAAAAGCCGGCCTGCAGTATCAGATATGCAAGCGTGACATTGAAGATTGTTGAGAGTTTTATATTTACAATTGAATAGAATATCAGCAGCACAGCAACAATAGAAAGTGCAATCCCGGCAATTATCGGCAAAAGCGCGTATTTTCCGGCAAATGAGAATATGGCAATTTCCGCGCCTTCCCGCAAAACCATAATCATTGCCAATAAAAATATGCCTGCTTTTGAAAGGTTTAATGATGCTTTCTTTTCAACATGATCTTTGATTTTGCTGCCGTGTTTTATCATCCAGATAATAAAGGTGGAAATTAAGATTACTGCAGCCAGGCTTGCGCTGCTTTCCAGTAGTTTTGCAGTGTTATCAGTTCCCCCTATTGCAGATGAAATCTTAAAAAGAATAATTCCGAGAATAATTGAAACAATGACTCCGGCAAATGTTCCCTGCCATACATTTTTCTTGAATTTTTTGTTGTTGCTTTTTTCCAGGAATTTAAGCAGTATTGCTATTATAAGGAATGCCTCCAGCCCCTCGCGGAATGCCACAATCAATGCCTGAACAAAGGTTTCCATTCTTAATCTCCCTTAAAATACCTGATTTATTGATATGTTTGAATAAAACTTAACAATTGTTAACTTTGCAAAAGAGGCTTGTATATAAATCTTTCTGGGACTGGTTTAGTCCATCAATTTTTGTGCAGAATTCGTTTATTGAAAAAATGATGCAAAAATATTCTCCTAAATAAGCGAGAAAGATTCAATCGATTTAGCTTATTTTACATAATAGGCCATTATGTTATATGCCAAGGATACTGCAGCAGCACCCAATACGCCTCCTGCCACCCACCCCACATAATTGGAAAGTGAAGCTACTCCTAAAAGAGCGCCCCCTGTTGGGATGACAATTCTCTCAAGAGACATTGGCCTAATTGTTGATGTATTTCCGCCTGAACTCATAAAAAACCACCTACACTTAACTATTGTTAGTTGTTATATAAATTTTCCTATAGAAGCCACTACTAATGAGATAATAAAAGAAAAAATCAGGCGCTTTGCCTGAACAAAACATGCTTTTCATCCACATTGACGTATTCTGACTTTGTCTTTACATCCAATTTGTCCAATATGGTGTTGAATCCAATATAGGAGATTGTAATGCCTGACGCAAAAACAAGCCTTTCAAATATAACAATTGGGATTAATGCAATCCACATTTGAGGCGTCATCGGAACAACATAGTTCCAAATTGCTCCTCCAACAGCGTGCGCTGTGAAAGTTGCTCCAAGGCTTTTTGATGCAACCTCCCTATAAATAAATGATAAGCCGAATATTGCCACGAATCCAATCGTTATCCAGATATTTCTGTACAATGGGTTTAATGCAAACATTATCAGTCCCATCAAAGAGATTATTCCCGGAACAACATAGTTTGAATATTCTTCAGATGCATATTTCATTATGATTGGTATTGTCCAGAACAGTGAAAAGTACCAAACCTGCCTTCCGACAGGATGCGCTATGAACAATATAATTGCCGCGATTGGTATGTATAAACTTAATTTGTCTTTTCTTGTTCCAAAATACCATGCTGCCAGCAGCATCGGAGTTAATCTGAAAAAAGTGACCAAATCCCATGATGCATTCATTGATACTTTGCTTGCAACTTCTGCTATTAATACGCTTAGAACGCCGACAACAGGGCCTAAAAACGCGCCTGCAACAGGGCCGAATAACTGGAATAATGTAAAAAACTGGCTTTGTGATCCAACCAAACTTGAGAAATTTATTTTGTCACCAACAAAAACCAATGCGCTGAAAATCAGCAAAAACAAAATGCCTTTTGATGTAATTAGCTTGTTAACCCTCATTATATCACCTTATGGTTGATTTTTTAGAGGTTATAAAAAGGTTGCGGTGAAGGTATGAAATATTAAGTTTTATGAATATATGTTTCAAGGAAAACATTTATATACTACTATAAAATAGTGATAAAAATGCAAGCACAAGAAGAACCTGGAGAGATACATAAAGAATCCGGATTTAGAGTAAATACTAGAAACCTCGTAATGTCTGGGCTTGAAGGAGAATTGATAAAAATGGAAGAGGAACTTAAAAGCTCTCCATTCCAAGTAACAAGGCTTCCAGAAATTAGAGACTACTCACAAATTCCTGATGTGTTGCACCCTGAAGCAAGTGGCTCTGAGGTGTATTTGTTAAAAACAGGAGATATATCCGGCATAGGGCTATTGAGTTTATTACCTTCTCAGAAGGAGGGATGGTTTAGGGATCTTGATACAGTATTAGCACTCACTCAGGCAACTTTTGATGGTGGAAGAACTGCGATTGGCATTTGCCAAATTAAAATGTATGGGGATTATGCGTAAAGTTTTGACTCAGCCGAATAATCAATTTGTATCTTCTAATTTTGTCGTATAATAATAAAGATAAATTAAAATAGGAACAAAAATTCTATCGATTTATGCTCACCAACAAAATCGCTTTAGTCACCGGCTCTTCTAAAAGGATAGGCAAAGCCATTGCAATAGCATTAGCAAAGGAAGGCGCTGATGTAATTGTCCATTATAATAATAGCAGAAAGGAAGCTGAAGAAGTAAAGAAGCAGATAGAAAAGCTGGGAAGGAAGTCTATTATAGTAAAAGCGGATTTGATAAATCCAAAAGAAGTTGATGCAATGTTCAAAGACATAATAAAACGCTTCAAAAGAATAGACATCCTTGTAAACAATGTCGGCAATTTCATCTTCAAGGATTTGGATGATTATTCAATAGAAGAATGGCATCATTTGATTGATACAACATTAAACACAACGTATCACTGCTGCAAATTCGCATTGCCGTACATGAGAAAGCAAAAGAATGGAAACATCATAAACTTAGCTGATTCTTTGGCAGACCGTATTGCAGCATCGCCTAAATTGACGCCATACATGATAGGAAAAACAGGTATTCTTATCTTAACTCAAACTCTAGCCGTAACAGAAGCAAAGCATAATATTAACGTCAATGCTGTTTCACCCGGCGTGATGGAAAACAGCGTGACAAAACCAGAAGATAAAGTTCCAAAAGGAAGATACGGCAAATACGAAGACATAACAAACGCAATTTTGTTCTTGTTAAATAAAAAATCAGATTATATAACGGGAGCTAATATCAAAGTTAATGGCGCTTGGAGATTGTAGTTTAGGTGTCTACTTTTTCCTTGATTTGTAGTCACCCAGCTTTTTGCTTAATTTATTGTATTCTTTCATACACAGCCTTATGGTCGGCCTTAAATCATGGGCTTTTTCGTATGCCTGCAATGATAAGTAATATTCTGTCCTGTTTTTCAAGTCTATGCTGATTGGAGGCAGGTTGTGCTTAATAAGTATATTATTCAACAGCAATCTTCCGACTCTTCCGTTTCCATCCCTGAACGGGTGGATGTTCTCAAACTGATTATGAACCACTGCTCCAAGAATCAGCCCAGGGTATTTGGTTTTGTTGCATTCATACCATTCTGCTAGTTCCCGCAATAAGTGGCTTATCCTTGCCTGCGGCGCCCATTCATGGACAACATTTCTTTTGCTGTCCATGACAACTACTTCCTCGCCTTTTTTTCTTAATTTGCCTGCAAAAGGCTTTGAATTCCTAAACACAATTTTATGTATTTTTTTAATCAATTCCACTGACATGTACTCCTTTGTATTTCGTATGTAGGATATAGCTTCATCAACCCCCAATGCCTCTGCAATGTCCTCTTTGGACTTGTTTGGCCACTTGTCTTTCTCCAGAAGGTCTTTTACTTCTTCCTGTGTTAATTTGCTCCCTTCTATTGCATTTGTGTTGTATGTGAATATTTTCGAGAATTTTTTCCAGTTTGCCTCTGATAAGTGGCTTATCTTCAATGGTATTTGCGCTTCGAGCTTCCTTATTGCATCTATATCATTTTCTGAAAGCGGCACTTGGAGAGAGTATTTGATTATTTTGTACTTGTGGATTTCCTCCAGAATGAGCTTTTCGGCTATTGTTTTTCTTTCTTTGAGCAATTGCACCTTTAGGTCTTGTCCAAGGTATTTCCTGAACTTGTGGACTTTTTTCCCTTCCCTGTATGAATACGCAAGAAAATATTTTATTACTTTTCCAACTTTCCGCTTTTCAAGGTGCATAGCATATAATAGGTGACTACATATTTAAATGTTTTGGTCTTAGGTGACTACATTTGGAGCGGATTGTAGGCACCCAAATTATTAATGCGAACGACGGCAAAACAAATCTAAAAATTATCCATTAAATAAACAGAATAAGTCTTTCCTTTTGCTTCTCTCTGTATTAAGTGCTTCTTCTCAAAATCAGTAAGTATCTGTGAAACTTTTGCTTTTGAAAGATCTGTCCTGAACTTAAGTGTTGTTTGGGTTATTCCTTCCTGTTCCCTTATTGCTTTGATAACTTTTTTCTCATTCTCATCAAGCCCTTTCAGAACCAATTCAAACTTGCCCTCGCCTATCTTCATGTCCTTCTCCTGCTCAAGCCTCTTCATGATTGCCTCTTCGCTTGTGCTAAAAAACAAAAGATAAACTCCAAGAGCGCCGATAAATGATATAAGCCCAACTGCAAGATGCGACAGTCCAATCAATGATTCAACGCGCTGGCACTCCTGTGTAGGATAACACTGCAATGATGTTGTCTGCTTGTTAAGCAAACCCATGAAAGAAAATGAAAGAACTCCTGCTGCTATGCTGATAGCCAGTATCAAAAGCCCCAACTTCTTGTTCTCCATATAGGCCGATATATCGCACATACTATATAAACTTTTTCCCGAATTCACTAGTGACAACTGATAAATATTTATAAATGGAGCGTTCTTTTCACAGTATATGGCAAAATCAAACAGAATACTTGTAACCAGCGCCTTACCATACGCTAACGGGCCAATCCACATCGGACATCTGGTAGAATACATACAGACAGATATATTCGTCAGATTCCTAAGGCTGATAGAAGAAGATGTTATTTACGTCTGCGCAGATGACGCTCACGGAGCGCCAATTGAAATAAAGGCATCAGAACTAAAGATAACCCCGGAAGAGCTTGTAGGGAACATCTACAAAGAGCACACAGCAGACTTCAAAGAATTCCTAATCAGTTTTGACAATTATCACACAACCAACAGCCCGGAAAACAAGCACTACAGCGATTTAATTTTCAACAGATTAAATGAGAAAGGATTCATCTACAAAAAAGATGTTGAAGTCACATACTGCAACAATTGCAAAAGAACTCTTCCAGACAGATACGTAAAAGGCAAATGCCCAAAATGCAAAGCCGAAGACCAGTACGGCGATGTGTGTGAATCGTGCAACGCAACATACAAGACAATAGAATTGATAGATCCGTATTGCACAATCTGCAAGAACAAGCCAATAAGAAAGATATCAACACATTACTTCTTCAAATTAAGCGCATTCTCAGATAAATTGGAAGCATGGCTCAACAATAACAAAAATCTGCAGCCTGAAATAAAAAACTTCGTGCAAAACTGGATAAAAAATGGATTAGAAGACTGGAATATAAGCAGAGACGGCCCATATTTTGGATTTAAGATTCCGGGAGAGGAAGACAAATATTATTATGTATGGCTTGACGCGCCAATAGGATACATTGCATCAACCGAGGATTACTGCAAAAAAAATAATTTGAAAACTGAAGACTACTGGAATAATCAAAATACTAAGATTTATCATTTCATTGGAAAAGACATAATTTACTTCCATTTCCTTTTCTGGCCTGCAGTGCTAATGGCTTCTGATTTTGAGCTTCCGCATGATATCGTTGTCCACGGATTTTTGACTGTCAACAATGAAAAGATGTCAAAATCAAGGGGAACATTTTTCACTGCAAGGGATTTTCTGCAGAAATACAATCCGGAATACTTGAGATTCTATTATTCTGGCTTCCTGAGCAAGACCTTGTCTGATTTAAATCTTGATTTCAATGATTTCAGGAGCAGAATAAATAATGAACTTGCTGCAAACATCGGAAACTTCTGCTACAGAACTTTAAGCTTCCTCAACAAGCATTTTAACGGAGAAGTAAACGAGCTTGATGAAAATCCTGCATTAAGGGACGAAATAACCAAGTCTATTGAGTCTGTAAAGAAAAACTACAATGCTTTGAATTTCAACGAAGCTCTAAAAGGGATACTCTACATTTCTTCACTGGGAAACAAATATTTCCAGGTAAGCGAGCCGTGGAAGCTTGTAAATGCAGACAAGGAAAAAACACATAAGATTCTTGGATTATGCGTCAATATTGTAAAAGAATTGAGCATACTTTTGCAGCCGATAATGCCAAACATTTCAGCAGAGCTTCAAAAGCAATTGAATTTTGAAAATCTGAAATGGAAAGACCTTGGATTTAATGTAAAAAACCACAAAGTCGGAAAAGAAAAAATACTGATAACAAAAATGGAAGAAGAAAAAACAACAGAAACAAAAAAACCGGAATTTCCATTAAACCTAAAGATTGCAAAAATACTTGAAGTGAAGGAGCACCCTAATGCAGACAAATTGTACGTCTTGCAGATTGATTTAGGCTCTGAAAAGCGCCAATTGGTCGCGGGATTAAGAAGCCATTACACTCCGGAAGAATTATTAAACAAAAAGATTGTTGTAATAACAAATCTAAAGTATGCAAAATTAAGAGGTGTCGAGTCACAGGGCATGCTTCTTGCAGGCGGAGATGGCGAAATTGTCGGCGTCCTCACAGTTGACAAATCAGAAGCAGGCGATAAGGTTTTCATTGACGGACATGAAAACTCAGCAAAAGAATTGGCTTATGATGAATTTGCAAAGCTTGAAATCACTGTCAAAAACCATCATCCTGTTTTTGATGGAAAAGAATTAAAGACGGAAAAAGAAACAATACAAGTCGAAAAGGCAGAAGACGGCGCAAGGGTAAAATAGTCACTTTTTCATGAATTCGTCAAAAGAAGTGTCTGCAATCTTATTCTGATCAATTGGTTTTCTTCTTAATCTTATTTTGTAAAAAATAACTCCCATCAAAATTATAATAATCAATGAGAATATACTTGCAAATATTGCTTTCTTGTTTGAAGATTTTGGTTTTATATTGCCAGTCTGTAAATCTTCTTTTAAGGTGTTAATGATTTTTGAATTCGCTTCTGGAATTGTCTCATTTTTCTGATTCTGCGCCTGCACAGGAGATGTTTCATTCGCTGTTTGATTAACAGGCTGTTCAATAATTATATCCGGCACAGCAGTGGTATTTCCTCCTGTGAAATTCAGTGCAGCAGTGGTGGTATTTCCACCTGTGCTTGCATTGATTTGCCCGGTTGCCGTCGCCTGAGCAGGCTCATCCGGCTGTTTTGTCGCAGATTTGTTTGCAGGATTTTCTATCTCAACATTCATGATATAATGATTAACAAAAGTGGTTGCATTTTTATATGAGAGATTTGCGCTTTTGATGCACACCCAGTAATAGTCGTTTCCCTTGCAGTTTCCATTCGCTATAATCAGGTTCGTATCCGGAGTCTGCACAAATGCCTTGTCAGATACAGGATCGTATGTGAACTTGAAAATGTCATTGTTGATTATTACATCCTTTCCTGTTGTAATGGTCCCTGAAAAAGGAAAATTAGCGGCATATGAAATAGAGTTAAGCAAAAAAATAATTGCAATGTAGAAAAATATTTTTTTGTTCATTTTAGCTTATCGTCCAGTTGGCAACCTGGTAAACTTCAAGATGCGCATCGTCTATCTTGAACCATTCAGGCGTGCTGTTAATTCTGTGGTTTGTTGTTGTCTGTGTTCCAAAATAAACCGAATCGACAATGCTCCTGTCATAAACTGCAAGGCCCTGCTGCTGGAATTTTTCAATGTTGACAAGGCTCTCTATTCCATAAGTTGAGTTTCCGAACTCCCCTCCGAGCCTCATCAAAAAGCTAGGCGAATCGTTATGTGCTATGTAGTATGAGCCATTCATGTGATAAAGTAGGTTTGCCATGTCCCCGTTTGATACAAATGTTGTAACGCTTGTAGGAACGATTGCATTAGAAACTCTCCCCGTGCTGCCAACCAGATAAAGCGGGTCCTCAAAGCCGGCTATGCTTATCTTTGAGGAAATCATTTTTTCCCTGTTCCATGAGCTTACTCCTTTTTTGTCTTGTATATAAAGCGACAGATTTAGATTTATGTTTACAGACCAGGGATCCTGCTGCTCGAGCCCTATCTTGTTTATAGTGAAATTAAAGTTTATGTCTATTTTGTCTGCCTGTTCGGATATTTTATTGCTCCAGTCAGCAAATGTTGAGTCGTCCATAAGTGTCTGGGATAATCCGTTTACTGTTCCATTAAGAAATGACTCCTCAAAAGTCTTGTTCAGGTCAATTATGTACGTGCCATTTGATGCAATAAGCTGATTAAAGCTCAAAAAAGTTCTAAAGCCGGCAATGTAAGCTCCGTTGTTGATGTCTTTTTCAACATCCTTGATGAAAAAATTAACTGTTTCTATCCTTGATTGCACAGCGTCCATTTTGTCATTTAATTTTAAGGCGCTGTATGAGCTGTAAATCACAAAAATAACAACAGTAAGGGCAATTGCGGCAGATGTGTAAAAGATTGATTTTTTGCCCTTCATTGCCACACCCTCAGCTCTATGACTGCCGGCCCCCACAATGAAGGGACTTTTGAAATTGTCAGGGAATTTATCTCAAGATTGTTCTCGTTAAGGCTTATGTCTATCTTGCCGTCATTGTCCATATCAAGGCTGCTAAAAAGCTGGTATGCGCCAAGATTTATAGAATCATTTTCGTCAAAATTTGCTGAAGCAAAATCACATTGTAAAGTTCCGGAATAGTCCGAAGGGACTTTTATCTGGGAAGATGTTCCGTCAGAAAATGTCAGGTTCCATATGCATCCGTTCGCCTTTGCAGCCACTGTTGAAAAGCTTACTGAATTGTCTATCAAAATTGAGTACATTGCCTTATCGTCTTCAGATCCTGCAGACAGATTGGCCTGATTAGGCCCGGAAGAGGTGCTTATATTTACAATGTTGTCGCCAGTTTGCACTTTTGCTACAGGAATATTTACAAGGAAAGGGTCTCCAAGCTCAACGTAAGATATATTATACTTGCTTAAATTAAAAACCACATCGTTGTTAATCCCCACTCTTTCTGTCCACCTATCGCCGGAGTAAGATGTAACGGTCATCTCCGTAATATTGGCATTAGGCTGCAGGCTTATGTTTCCGGAAGTGACATTGTTTCCGAATGCTTCTGTTTCCAGAGTTATTGGAATTTTTCCAAAAACATAGGGAGAGGTTTCCGGAGTGTACCGGAGTTCCATGTAAGAATTCGGATGCATTGTCGAGTTTACGCCTTCAACAACTGTTTTTTGCAGGCTGAACGTAAGGCTTAGCGCATTTTCAGCAATGTTATTGAATGCGCTGATAAGCTGCGATAAATTGCTGCTGTGGAAAAATGTGCCGTCGCTGCAGTCTTCTGAAATATTTTTTAGAGTTGTATTGTCTGCACCTGCCCCGATTGCAATTGAAAAAAAGGTTATGTTGTAGTTTTGATAAACGCTGCAGGCAAATTGTATGGCCTCGTTCTTCGCAGCTTCTGGAGTGCATTGCGCCTGAGGTATGCTGTCGCACTTATCAGCAACCCCATCCCCCATAAGAATGATGTACCATTTCTTTGAAGAGTTCCCATTGGCAATTAGCCTGTCTCTTGCGCTGGCTATTGCGCATGAAAAGCAAGTATTTCCTGATTTTGTTGAATATCCGTCTATTGTATTTTTAAGCGTTACATTGTTGTTTGTAAGGTCTACAGACTGTCCAGGCTCAACCGAAGAATGGTATGAAATGAGCCCAATATTGTTCTTCATGCTTTTGTTAAGGACTAGATCAACAAATATTTTTTCCGCTATTTTTGCAACTGACAGCCTTGACAGTCCGGGAGAGTCAGGAACATCCTGCAAATCCATGCTGGTATCAACAGGAGTCCCAATATACAGATCAGTATGCTTTGCATAATCCCCGATTTTTTGTATTGAAAAATGGCCGATTCTCAATGGAACGGTTTTTCCGCTTAATTCAGAATAATCATTGCCAAAAAGGCTGTAGATTATGGAATTTTTGACTGTGACGTTGAAATTTCCGGTTATGTTGCTGCCGTAAACAGTAACGTTGCCGAAATTTACAAACAGAGGGTAGTTAGAGGTATAGTTAAGGAATATTTTCGCAGACTGCAGATTTCCTGGAACATAAAATGAAGAATACAGGTTAACAACTCCTGCAATTCCTGGAAGATGCTCTTTTTTTGTTATTAGGTTGTTTGTCGAATTATAGTTAAAAGGAAGGTATCCTACATCTGTGCTGTTAAGGCTCACCTTAAAAAAGCCACCCCCGATATAATCAGAACTTCCGTCAAAAATTATTGTTATTTTGTTTATTCCTGGCACAAAATTGGCAAAATATGCAGAGCTTATGTTGTATTTGTCTGCTTTTGCAGGATTGCTTTCAATATTGGTATAAAAGCCTGATGAAATTCCATTTATCTGTAGGTCAAATCCTGAATTAAGCGCAAATTCCATGTACGCTTCGTTTATCCCGGAATAATCATCTGGAAGTATCAGGTATTGGGTTATTATTCCATCTCCGACATACCCTCCAAAATAAGAATATGCAAGTATTGTTTTGCTGCTTATGCTATTAAGTATTACTCTTGTAGAGTATCCTTCTTTCGGCTGCGTTTTTGAGACGCCGCTTATTATGTTTCTTGACGTTACAAGTGAATTGCTAATGGGCAGGTTTCTGGAATATATCTCCTCTCCGTCAACTAAGACGCTAAACCCAAGATTTCCGGGTATAAGCCCTTCTAAAATTTCCCTTGTAAAATTGTATGAAAGCTCATCCTGTCCGTTTGCCCAGAAGTCTCCTATCTGCTCCAGCACTGTGTTATTTATTTTTTCTATGTCGCCTGATACAATCAGGCTTTGAGTATACTCATTGTTTAGCTCCCCTACCTTCATCGTCGACAATATGCTCACTATATCATGCGATGCGTAGTTTATGCTAGTGGTTTCCGGCTTTGAAGAATAGAAGCCGAATAAAAGGAGTATTGAAAGTATTATTATTCCAGATGCAAGCAGCGCGTCTATCGTAAAGAAAATTCCCTTCCTTAGTGCCATACATACACCACCATCTTGATAATGCTGGAATTATGCCCAATGTAGCGTTCGTTCTTTGCAAGCTCTGTCTTTGATGTGATATTTATCGGAGCACAGTTTCCCCCTATGGGATCGCTGATTACACTTGGCTTTCCTGTGCCGCATGTCCCATTTATGTTCAATACAGTATTGTTGCTGTCAGCAAAAAAAACAAGATAATCATTTGTTGTGCCGAATTTTATCCTGGAAAATGTGTAATCAAGGCTGTGAAACTGGTTTAGCTTTGTAATGTTAAGCAGGTTGTTGTCTGCAATTCCTATCCTGAGCACAGTTGTATTTGTCCAGTCTGTCGGATACCCTGATAGGAGCAATTGCGAAGATATTGACTGTGCATCTGAAACTGTTTTTGCCAGTGTTCCCTCTTCCTTGCTCTGGAAGTTGCTTGTCTGCGTGAAAAAAAAGACAAGTGAAAAAACAAAAATGAGGAATGCTGCCAGAAAATCAAGATACCATGCCTGGCCTGAACGCGAGCCTGCGGAACGTTCTCTTAAGCATCTTTCTTTAGTTGATATAGATAACACCCCCTGTCTTGTTTATGGTGTTTGTCCCTTTTGTAAAATTTCCAATTGCGTTGGGTATTGGCAGGCTGTAGAACGCTTTTTTTGACTGGATTATGACAGTTGAATTCTGCGTCCTTATGGAATAATTGATTGCTTCAAGATTTTCCGGGAGTTGAAACGATCTTGAATAGCCGTCCTCAACATAGGCTGCAATCAAAATTTCCCTCTGCATTTTTAATGCAATGTCCATAACGGCATCATTTTCTTTTTTTAATCTTAAATCATTCAATTTATCAAGCGAGCCTACGCTGAATATTATTGATATCAGGAATGCAAGCCCGATAAATATGAAAAACTCAGTGCTTACTTGTGATTTGCAATATTTTTTCATGATTTAGTTAGATGTCACAAGAACATACCCGTCTTGAGCCTTTATTGTGACTATATGCATTCCTGCTGTCTTCGGCAAGGTTCCCGTCATGTTAACGCTTGAAATCTGGACTATGTCGGTTGTTCTGCCTTTTTTTATGTTCATCCTGAACAAAACTTCTCTGTTTGAGAGGTTTGTTGAATCTATATTATCGGGGAAATTAAGCTTTAAAGTGGTTTGAGAAGGGCTTCCAAGAAAATACACTGATTCTGACGAGTCTGCTATTAATCTGGCAATCTGCAGCGCCTGCCCTGAAGCGACTGCTTCTGTTGCGTCTGAAGTATAATTGTAATAAATAATAAGCAAAGGCAGCGCCATCAGCGTGGCAAAGCCTATTATCATCATGTATTCCACGCTGATTTGGGCTTTTTTCAGCAAGAAAGCAGGAACTCTAAAGCTCCTCCTACTAAAATTGATTCTCACCATCCTTTTTACCTAGTAAACCTTTGATTTTGAATATAAACTTTTCGTATATGGGAAAGATAAAAGAAATAAATAGATAATAAAATCTCAATGCTGCATCTGCGCAATATAGCGTGTAAATAATTCGTGCATGGCATCTACAGCTGGCCTTGCTGTATCCGGAAATTTTTGTCGTCCCATTTGATCAGCCATTTCGTAAACCATTCTTTCCCTGTCTGTCTGAAATAAATCGAAGTTTTGCATCATCAGTAAGCGGCAATAGGTTCTGGCATTTTCCCTCCATTTCGGATTTTCAAGCATTGCCTCAATAGTCCTGTCTGGAGTTCCATAATCACTAAACCGCCTGCTTTTAAGGTTATCAAAAGCAGGGCTTAGAGTTGGAACAATCGTACTTTCCCCTGAAGCAGGGTTTACCCTGGATTGGTTTATAACTGCACCCCTCATTGCAATTTGTTCGTCGGTCATTAAATAAAATACTCTCAACTGCAGTTCGTCTGAGATTGGATCATGTCCATTAGCGGATACTAATCTCCAATCGTTGTTGAAAGTTGACCATTTATGATAGTCTCCAAGTATTGGATGGCCAAACAATTTGTAATCTTCTAGCTCTTTTGGCAAAAATGGATCCGGTAAATCACTGTCTATTCCTATTCCAGAATTTTCTCTATTGGATAATCTAACTGATTGACTTGTTTGTGGATCATCTGCAAGTTGGACTATCCCATACCCTAGCCTGATATTAGAAATATTTCTAATTAATTTTAACGGTTCTCCCTGAATCCTCTCTGCCAATTCTGTAAAACTCATAGTAATCAGTATAAAAAATGAATTTATAAATCTTTCTCCTATTACTACTAAAAAGTGATTATAGTTAGAACCAATTCAATTTCTTCCAGAATTATATTTTATTCCATCTTCAAAAATTCATCAATATACTTCATTACTTCTTCTTTCTTCTCAACATTAATCGAGACCTGCTTCCCATAACTGGTTTTCTTCAGATGCAAAATGCTTTCTTTAACCAGCTCTTCCGTCATTTCTTTAGTTTTTCCTTTAATGTCCGGCGGAAAGCCTTTTTGCAGATTATCGAGAGCAGTATGGCTATGCTCAAATTTTCCTTTACGTGTCAATTTATGCAGTATTCTGCCTTTAATCTGTCCATCTGTCCACATGACAAGTCCACCAAAATAGACTTTGAAAGGTAAAATTTATATATTTTGCTATTATTTTGCATCTTATGGAAGATAAATCACTATTACTGGGCTTAACAGGAGACCTGCCTTTGTTCAGGATAGTTGACTTTTTACTGGATAACAAAGGAATGGATTTCAGCAAGACAGACATTGCAAAAGGAGCTGAAATTTCCAGAGCATCCTTATTCAACTATTGGGCAGAAATTGAAAAGCACGGCATTGTAAAAACAACAAGGAGCTTTGGCAAGACAAAGCTGTACACATTAAACAGCAAAAATCCGGTAACGCAGAAAATTATTGAGCTGGAAAAAACTCTGATTGCAGAAGCCTTGGAAAAAGCAAACAAGAAAGAGATTGTTGTTGCGCACTGAATTCTGATTTTTTAAAATGACCTCCTCTCGCACCCTAAAGGGTGGAGTTTCCTTTAGGTAAAAGCA
>JBBSWH010000008.1:0-15956 GCA_038046385.1 Nanobdellota archaeon
ACATATTCTGATTCATGCGCAGGAACAACTCTGACAGAATACGGAATAAACGGCGCATCTTACATTACAGCAGCATACAATTGCGAGCTTTATGAAAATGCTGGAACAAACTACTGTTCCGCTAACAGGTATTATAAGAGAGAATGGGGATGCTCATCATCTCCGGGATACTGCAACGATGCTGCAGTTGCAGACACAGGAATCGGAACAAACGCTGACGGAGATGCAATGGACTCGCAGTGCGGAGATTCTTTGTGCGACAATGCAAACGGAGTTTACGACAGCACCAAAACAGCAACAGAAGCAGCAGCGTGCGCAGACAACCTAGACAACGACTGCGACGGACTCAAAGACGGCGCCGATTCAGACTGCGCAATAACACTTACACTTACTCCAAACCCGTCATATGTTTCCAGCGCAGTCACAGCAACAGTTTCAGGAAATATAGCAGGAGCTGTAACAATAAAAGATTATCTTGGATGCGCCAGCGGAACAGTAATATGCAGCGGAAACGGATGCACTTTTACATCTCCTTCAGCTGCTAACAGTTATGGATATTATGCATGCACTCCGACGCAAAGCATAAGCGCAACACTTACTACAATTATAACTCCCCACTGCTCTGCATCAGCATCACATGCCGGAAGCGACACAGGAACAGGAAACTATGCGCATACATACTCTGTAGTGTGGAGTGTTGAAAACTGCGCTGCGAAAACTTCATTAGACACTGACGGAAGTTCAGCAGGATACACAACAGCAGGACAGCTGATTGATTATTTAACATGCTCAAGCGGAGCATGCACATCAACAACATATTCTGATTCATGCGCAGGAACAACTCTGACAGAATACGGAATAAACGGCGCATCTTACATTACAGCAGCATACAATTGCGAGCTTTATGAAAACGCCGGAACAAACTACTGTTCCGCTAACAGGTATTATAAGAGAGAATGGGGATGCTCAGGAACTCCAGGATTATGCAACGACGCAGCTGTTGCAGATACATTGGCAGGAACAAACGCTGACGGAGACACAATGGATTCACAATGCGGAGATTCCTTGTGCGACAATGCAAACGGAGTCTATGACAACACAAAGCAGGCTGCAGAATCCTCGTGCGCAGACGGGCTTGACAACGACTGCGACGGATTAATTGATGTGAATGACCTTGACTGCAAGCTTTCATTATCTCCAAACCCTGCAGAGCCCGTCAACGTAATAACAGCGTCAATACCACAAGCAGCACCATACCCAATCTCCATAAGAGATTACAGGGGGTGCTCATATGCAGGCGCAGACGGTATCCTATGCAGCTTTACGTCCCCTGCTAAAAGCTGCACATTCAGCGCGCCAACAACCGGAGGGACATTCGGGTATTATTCGTGCACAGGAACAACACAATTAGATAATAAAATACTCACAGTAAACAACCAGTCGCACTGCGCATTGCCATTAAACCATGCATTCAATGATGCAGGCGCAGGACTCAACGGGCATGGGTACAACTCAAGCATAAACGCATGGTACAGAATAACCAAAGAAACAACCTGTGATGACACACTTGACAACGACTGCGACGGCTTAACAGACTGTTTGGATCTGGACTGCAACGGACAGCAGGGATGCTGCACGACAATAACAAGAGACTGCAAGCTTTATACATCAACAACTTTAGGGGGTCAAACTGTTCCAGCAAAAGATATTTTTGCTGCTGCGCATAGGATATTCTTCACAAGCGGCAACGATTTCAAATCCATAACCAATGGGTATACTTCCACTACTCTTAATGCAATAGCGTCACAAATAGAAGGCTCAAATTACTATCAATGCGCTCCAAACTTCAATGACCAGTCATGCTGCGCAAGCGAAAGCTCATGCGTATTCAACGGAGTTTGCTATCCTGACAATTTTAAGGGAGATATTGACAATGACGGCATCGCAGAAAGATGCGTCGCGCATTCCCCGGGGCAGTGGATTGAGGAATTTGAAACCGACTGCGCAAACTCTGTTGATGATGATCTGGACGGGAATACAGACTGCGGAGACACTGACTGCAACGGCGTAATAAACGGCACAGTTCTTGACAAGAACACCCAGCAGCATGTTGACCTTGCAGACGTGCAGGCAAAGCAAAGCCTCCAGGTGATAGGAAGCGATGCAACAGATACTTTAGGAGCTTATTCAATAAGCCTTAATTGCGGCACTTATGATCTTGCGGTTTCTCATCCAAGCTATGCAATCCAGACAAAATCAGGATTAGCCCTTTTGGGAAGGCAGAAGCTTACTCAGGATTTCAACATGATAGTCGGGACGTCGTGCGAATCCGACTGCACTTATGTGTTTGATGATATTGTTCATGCAGAATGCGACGGCATCAACGGATGCAGCTTCAGCGACCCAATATCCAGAATAGCATGCGACAAGTCAAAAGTAGGGTGGCTTAGAGATTACAACTCAACGCATTATGTATTATGCCCATCAGGAAGCCCGCAGCCAAAAGTGGACATACAGGCGTCTGTAAACTGCGCTTCCGGAACGCTGATTAAGTCAACAAGCATAGTCACATACAAGGGAGAGCCGGTAAAGCTGGTTGTTGTAACTTGCGGCTAATAAAATGTCAAAAATTTTAATCAACATTGAATTTGTTAAACTTTTTGAGCATGATCAAAAATCGCTAGACAACATTGCGAAAGCGGCAGGATATAACAACATAAAGGGTGATTTTTGACATGGCAAAAAAGAAAAAAGAGTTTGACGAAATCACTTTAATCCTTATTGTTGCAGCTGCAGCCCTTTTGATAAGCTTTTTTGGAAGCGGGGAGCAGCCTGCTGTGCAGGAAGCCGGCAGGATAAGCAAAGTAGTCCTTAACAATCCTGGCATCGAAGGAAACAGAGTAATAGACGAAAAAAAATTCATGGAAATCAGCAGCATGGACTATGATTCACTGAAAAAATCATTCAAGGCAAGCAGGGATTTCTGCATCTACATTGAAGATGAAAAAGGCAACATACTGCTGTCAAAAAGCGCCCCTTCACTGAATAAGGATGGGTTTTGCGTTGCCTGAGCAGGCAAAATGAGTTTAACATGCTCAAAGACAAAAAATCTCAATCATGGTCAATTGATGTTGTACTCGGATTTATAATATTCATGTCTGCTTTTTTCATAGCTTATACAATGATAAGCGGCAATGACGAGGTAAAAGTCGATTTGCTGAAAAAAGAGTCCCTTACGATAATCAAGCAGGTTACTTCTGAAGATTCAAAGCTTAAGCTGGTGGACAACAATGAAATAGACAGCGAGAAGATTGAAGAGTTAAAAGCCATGGATTACGAAGACCTGAAAAGAAGATTAAGGGCAGACAAGGATTTTTGCATCTACATGGAAGACAGCAACGGAAACCTGGTGCTGATGAACAACAACTACCTCGGAATCGGAAGCCCGGATATAGACCTTGCAGGAACGCCTTGCAGCCAGAGATGATTATTTTCGTATAACCTTATTTATATTTTTGAAAAAGAACGAAGCATTATCAAATGATTCTTTGGCAGGCTCCTTATTGGCCTGGGGCATTTTTTGATAAGTGAATCTTCCTCTTTTTCCCTTCTCTTTTGAGAATATTCCCAGCAGCTCTTCCGCCCTTACAGTCATTTTTTGATAAATTTTGAGCAACTCGACATCAAGATTTCCAGTTTTAACAAGATATTTTTCAAAAGCTTCCAGAGTTTTCTTATGCACTTCAGGCGCTTCTGTTTTTACACCCGAACCGGCCAATATGGATTTAGCAGAATAAAAAATACAGTAATAAGAATGACTTATTACACTGCTGTAAAATGTGAATTCCTTTTCAAGCTTAAACTGCTCTTTTTGGAGCATAGGGCTGCTGGAAACATCGAACAAAATCTGCGCAGCTATAAGCTCGTTTTCTGCCCTTTGCAAATATAACTCAGAGTCATCGTTCATTTTTTATCAAATTGCAGTAAGGAATGTATCCATAATAAACAATGCTGCTTTTAAATATTTGCTTCCCAACATTCTCAAAATCAGCTTTCAGCATTTCCAAAAATTCCATTCTTGTAAAAATACTGTAGTCTATTGGGACTATTTCCCTTCTTTTTGCCGTCTCCAAATAAACAGACATTTCTTTTTTTGCATGTTCGGATTCTGCAACCACAGCAATATCCAAATCAGATTTTAAAGATGCTTTGCCTTTAGCATAGCTTCCAAACACAATCAATATAAAAAATTCAGTATGCTTAAATATCCTGTTTTTAACATCTTCCAGTATTTTTTTAGGAACGCCGCTTTTTTCAATCTCAATCTCATTTATCAGGTTCAGATAAGACATCGTTAAGCTGTTGGCTATGCTTAAAGAATAAACAGTTACATCGCCGACTTTTTTTGTTTCTATTAAATTCTGCCTTTTGAACTCTTTTAAGGCTATTTGAACTATATTGTTTGATTTTTGTCTGCTTTGCTGCTTAATCTGCTTAAATGTCAGATCAGCAAAAATATCTTTTTTGAATGCTGACAGAATGTCTAATTGTTTTTTTGTTAGCATGTTTACCTACTTTTTGGTATTGAATTACCTATTTTTTGGTAGTATTTAAATGTTTCGGCTTTAAAAACAAGAGTTCCATGCAGCTAGAGATGATTTTAGTCATTTAAGCTTAAAACAGATTTCTTGTGCTTTTCAAACAAAGCATTGTCAATGCGGCCGTAAATTCCCTGCAAGTTATCTTTAAACTGCCCTGAAGAAACTTTATCTTTAATTTTAGAAAACCTGTTTTGGAAATCACATCTACTCATGACTTCTTGTTTTATCCATTCAATATTCCCGGCTTTTGGCATAAGCATGAAAACATCCCTTATATCGGTGATTCTGCAGCTTATTATCTTCATTGCAATAAGGGCATCAATGTTTATCACCCGTAACCTTAATCCGGCTGGTATTGTTTTTCCCTTTACCTGCCTTATTTTGGAATTTTTAAACACCCAGGACGCATCAAAAGCCGAATTTGTCTGCCTGTCAATAATTTTATTGAATAAAATATCCATACTGACCTTAAAATTAGGCTGCAGCTCTTTTTCGTACCTAATAAATTCACCGTGATAAGCAAGATTATTTCTCCAATTTCCCTTTTCATATCCTAAACTTGCCAGATTTTTCTCTATTTTCTTTAGCTCATCCTTATCTTCCACAACAATATCACAATCTACAGAGAACCTTGGCAAAGTATAGGCATTCACCGAATAGCCGCCAATCACTGTAAATTTGCATTTGATAATTCCCTTAAGAGCTTCAAAAATCTCTTTTTCCCTAAGCTGCAGCAAATCCATATTTTTTTCTCATATAATTATAAGCATAAGAATGCATCTCATTTTCTTTTGCCATTTTTAAGGTTTTCTTTAAGTGCTCAACTTTTAAATTATCTTTATCAATAAAATCAATGCTATCCGCAGGAATTAAAATTATATATTCCCCTATAGTGGAGCCTTCATTTACATAATTCGGAACGTTTTTTTTGTTAAAAAATTCTTTCCAGTGAGTTAAATCCTTTTTTAGCACTTTGATAAAATAAGGGGATTTTTCTATTCCCCTCTGGACATAAGAGTAATCTGACCATATCTCTATGGCTGACAAGCCCGTAAAAGCGTATATTTTTTCAGATTCTTTTATTATTTCAGGAACTTTAAATTCCAACAGCCCTTTAATTGCGTTTTGAGGCTCAACGCATTTATAAGAATCCCTGGAATTTTTTGCAATCCAGCCGGATTTTAACAGCAAAGAAAAGATTTTCTTCTTCATGCTCTGTCCCACAATCCAGTCCAAATCAGACTGCTTAAATGGTTCTGTTGAGCCGTGCTTCGAGAAAAACAAAGCATAGGCTCTCAAGCAATATGGAGGTATCTCACTAATCATAGTTACCTATTAGGTAACTAATTATTTAAATACTTTTCGGTTTTAATGATAAAATACTTACTTTCTATATGGAAATACTTCTTTAAAAACACCTTTTTATTTAACTACTCACAGATAACAAAAAATAGAAAGATTTATAAAGAGGAAAACAAAGGAAAGATACTATGGGGAAACATAGTTTAGATTCAGTTCTCGAACATGTTCACATAGATCCAAGGCTTTACAGAAGAACAAGAGAGTTTCTTACTTATTTAACTTTATCAGCGTACGCAGCAGGAGCAGCGGCATGCGGCAAAGAGCCAACAGGAGTAGATCCTCCTCCACCGCCAGTAGTCGAAGCGCCAACAATCTCGATAACAGCAACTCCGGACAACGGAATGACTCCATTAAATTCAAACGTCTGCTTTACAGTAACTGCAGGAAAAAACGGAACAATAAAGGATGCATGGGGAGATTTTAATGGAAACGGCAGGAGGGACGATCCAGATGAAACGCTTTCTGCAGGAGAGACATGCAAGCAGCAGACTTATACTTCGTCAAAAACATTAACGGGAATGGTCACAGGCGGAGACGATAAGCCAGGCAATGCAAGCAGAGCAATAACTGTGATGCAGCCTCCGCAGACTTATCAGTATCAAACCTCCTTGATAGATATAATCACAGGAACCCCTATATCTGGAGCAACCATCGGCGCATTGGGCAAATCAGCAACAACAGACGCAAGCGGCAATGCTACACTTACAACAACACAAGAGCTGAAACCGACAGATCAACTTATAATTTCAGCGACAGGATATCAAACTTATACTACATATTCAAAATATTCTACAGAGCAGGGAAAGCAGAGCTATAAACTTATCCCATTGCAGTATCTAGATGAAATTAATCAGATTGCTAGAACTGGAATAAATGGTCAAAACTATGGAACAAGGAAATGGGATTTAAGCTTAACTCCTAAGTTTATAATAAATACAACTAACTTTAGCCCTGAAGCAATAGCCAGCATAGAAGACGTTCTTAGAAATGATGTTGAACTGCTTACAGACGGAAAAGTAAAAAATGCAACGAATATAGAATATGTGACCAGTGATCCTACAGACTTAACAGGAAAAATAGTTTATTCTTATACTAATGGCAACGCAGGATTAGTTGATGCTATAATATCAATTAACGACTTATTATACAAAGGAGGAAAAATAGTCTCATCAAATAACCTAACAAGAGCATTTGCATCCCACGAGCTTGCGCATCTTTTGGCTCATATAGGCCACTATCTAACAAGCAATGGAAGTATAATGGACGCTACAATGTCAGTCAGCAGACCATCTGCCATAGATATAAGAAACGGCAAGATGATTTATTCAAGACCGACAGGAAGCATGGCGCCGGATAACGATCCAATCTAAACCTTATTTTTTATTTTCCAAACCAAAACATATAAATACATTCTTTCTTGGAAATAAAATATAAAATGCACATAAAAAAAAGAGGTTACTTCTTTGTATTTGACGCCCTATTAGGGCTGATGATAATAATAATCGGCATTGTGCTGATCAACTCCTTTTATGTCAAGATAAGGCCGGCAGCGCAGGCAAGCCTCCTGTCAGATGATTTTTTAACATTCCTCTCCACAAAAAAAATAAAGGATATAAACAACGCTTACGCCGGAGTAGGGGGGGTGTTATGGTCGCAGGGGCATATAACAAATGCCGATAACACGCTTTTGCAGCAGGCAGGCGAGTTTTACAAGAAAAAAAAATATGATGTTGCGGAACAGTTCATACTCAACGTTTCAGACGGAGTTGTTCCGTCGCAATACCTGTACGAATTGTGGATGGACGACACTTTGGTGTACCCGAGAGGCCCTGATGCGGCACATAACAGCTCAAAATCTAAAACAAGGCTTCTTGTTGTTTCTAGAAAAATAACATTCGGGGTAATGAATGCTACAAGCGCAGAAACTTTCGGGCCGTACAAATCTGAGGTATACATATGGGAAAAATAAGCACGAACAAGAAAGGGATTTTTTTCACTTTCATAGCGATAACCCTGATGATTGTTTTTATAATAATATTCACGCAGCAGCCTGAAATAAGCCTGACGAGAAACAGCAACGGGGTATTGGTAAGAATATCCTCGCTTGACAGCTATATCGATGACCTGGAAACATCATATCTTAAGACCGCGCTGCAAACATCGTCCTACAAGGCAGTTTTTTCTCTTATAGGATATATAAACAAGAGCGGATATATCTCTGACTTTAACGCCTCTTTTTTTGAAGTTGCTTCAAACGGCACAATTGAAGATCCTTATGGCAGCGGCATTCATGTTCCCATTGACACAATTACAGGCCAAAAAATAATGGAAAACAACACAATGGGAAACTGGACATCCAGCATATCAAAAACAGCCAGCAGCACTTTTAACATAAACACTACAATAAAAATAAACAACATAACTACCCTCCAGTCAAATCCGTGGGAGATAGAAATAACGCTTGATGCCAACATAACGGTCATTTCAAATGTCGCCAAATGGAAAAAAAGAAGCATAATAGAAACATCAATCCCGATTGAAGGATTCTCTGACCCGTATTTTCTGAAGAACACAAACGGGCTTTATGACAACAAGATAAAAAAATCCAGCGTTATCTTCAACCAATGGAATCTTTCCAAGGCAAGGGAACACTTAAGGAACGGCACTTATGTGCACTGGCAAAACTCCCAGGCGCCAAGCTTCACCATGAGGTTTACAAACACCATAATACCATCCGAATGCTGCGGAATAGAGGCGCTGGTCAACCCGAACAAGCTAGCAGCACCGGATACTACAGAAAGCTATGTTGACTACCTTTTCTGGACATCTGCCTACAGCTCAAAATGCATAGAGCTGTATAATATAACCTATCCAGACGGCAAACCCCCTTACACAGGAGGCTTATGGGATGAATTTCCCTATTTTAAGATCGACTTCACAAACCTCGTAAATTACAATATATCATCAAATGACGCTTTAAGAACATGTTAGTTGCTACTATGCGCCAATAACTAAAGTTTTTATACTCATAACAGAAGGCACTACTATGGGAAATGAGGGTGTGCCGCTGAAAACAATAGCTGACGAACTGCTTGAGTTTGTGAAAAAAAGCGGTAAAGTGTCTGTTGAAGACATTGCAAAGAAGCTGAAATCGCCGTTATCGACTGTCCAGTCTCTTGTGGACTTCCTTGTGGAGGAAAAAGTGTTCGGGATAGAATACAAGTTCACGACGCCTTTTGTTTATCTGTACAGGGAAGGGGCAGAGAACAAAATAAAGGAAAAGAGCGGCACAAACGAGCTGCTCACAAAAGAAATATTTTACAAGAGGGCAAAGGAAAAAAAGCTCCCTTACGACCAGATTGAAGGATTATGGAGAAAATACCTGCAGCAGAACATGGGGACAATAAAAGAATCTTTTTTGAAAAAATCCGAAGAAAGAAAAATACCCAAGGAGAAAATGGAGGAGATGTGGCAGAAATACCTGTCTTATCTTTAGCGCATAAAAATTTTACATAAAAAGGTGATTTTGACAAATGGACATTGACGAATTTTTGGACAAGGAAGTGGTTGACATTGACAACAACACAAATGAGGATTCAGCATATATTGAAACATCAATTTCAAATGACCCTGCTGAAAAACAAAACAATCTTTCGTCTTTTGAAGACCTTAAAGAACAGCTTGGGAAGGGCGACCTTGAAAAAGCCGAACAGGCGTATTTTCAGATGTGGCAGTCGCTTATTCAGCAGAAGCTCAGGTGGAACAAGGAGATTTATGACAATCTGATTACTTCAAGCAGGCAGTTTTCAGGCATGCTGAACAAATCGTATTCCGAGGCAAAAAGAAAATCAGAGAACATACAGTCCCTGATTGGAAAAGCAAGAACTGCGCTGAGGGAAGGGAAGAAAGATGTTTCATTCAAAGTCTATTCAGAGATAAGCCGGATAGAATCATCTATTCCGAATGTTTTCTTTGAGGAAAAACAGAGAGTGTGGGAGCAGATGATGGATTTCTACAAGGAGCTCAAGACAGTTACCGATAATGAGCTTGTGAAAAGGGTTTCGGGGCTGATAACAGAGATAAGCACTTCTATAGACAGGCTGAACATGGCAATGAGCTCAAAAGACACGAAGGAAGCTGCAAAGCAGTACGCAAAGTGCATTGAGCTTTACAGCCAGATTCCGGAGGGATTTTTGATGTACAAAAATTCAATAGGGATGAAGCTTCTTGAGGCTTACAAGCTTTTGAGCATACAGAGCGAAATATCAAATTTGCAGGTGCAGCTGAATATACCCCAGATGCAGCGCCCGCAGTACAGCGAGACAAGGCAGCCGCATGCAGTAATAAGCCCGCAGGCTGCAGACAGCAAACAATTTGAACGCGCTTCTGCAGAAAAAACATATCCAATGCCAAGAAAAGAAATCACAATCCGGAAACCAAGCAGCACTCAAACTCCGGACATAGAAAAAACCCTTCAAAAGCTGAAGTCATATTCGCAGGAATAATATTTATTTTCAGATAAAAATTAAAAATGGACAGGCTCATCGACTCCTACAAGCTGAATGTAAACGATATAGTTGTAGATGTTGCTGTCACAGTCAAGGAAGAGATTCCAGTTCCTATTTACAGCATTTCAATAACGAATATAAGCCCGACTACAAAAATAATTCTTGAAAAAATAAGGGATGAATTTGTTGCAGAGGAGACTAAGATTATAGGCTATGATGAGAGCATATCAGACATACAGGAGCATTTCAGAAAAAATATAATGGGCCTGATGAAAAAATATTTTCCGAACGCGGACAAGAAGACAATGGACATGCTCATTTCTTACATACTGCAGCAGAATATAGGATTTGGCAATCTGGACATACTGCTTAAGGATACAAATCTTGAGGAGATTGTCATAAACAACTCCAAGGAGCCGGTCTGGGTTTACCACAGAAGGCACGGGTGGCTAAAAACAAACATAATAATTCCAAATGAATCAAAGATAAGGCATTATTCAACTATTGTCGGAAGAGATGTGGGGAAAGAAATAACCACATTAAACCCACTTATGGACGCGCATTTGAAGACGGGCGACAGGGTCAATGCAACGCTGTTCCCGATTTCTTCAAAAGGAAACACAATTACAATAAGAAAATTTGCAGTCAAGCCGTGGACTGTCACGAGCCTGATAAAAGAGAAAACAATATCATACGAAGGCGCTGCACTGCTGTGGCTTGCTGTCCAAAACGAGATGTCATTGCTTGTGACCGGAGGAACTGCGTCCGGAAAAACATCAATGCTCAACATGATTGCAAACTTCTTTCCTCCAAACCAGAGGATAATCAGCATAGAGGACACAAGGGAGCTGATGCTGCCGGAAATACTTCACTGGGTTCCCATGGAAACAAGATTGCCAAACCCTGAGGGAAAAGGCGGAGTGGAAATGCTTGATCTTATTGTAAACTCGCTGAGAATGAGGCCTGACAGGATAATTGTCGGAGAGATAAGAAGGAAGAGAGAAGCGGAGGTGCTTTTTGAGGCAATGAGAACGGGACACTCTGTTTACGGAACGCTGCACGCAAACAATGCGGCAGAAACAGTCAACAGACTGACAAATCCCCCGATTGACCTGCCAAAACAGTCATTATCGGCGCTTTCGCTTGTTGTTGTCCAGAACATAAACAGGCGCACCGGAAGAAGAAGAACGCTGCAGATAGCAGAAATAATGCAGACAGGCGATGCAAGAGTTTTAATGCAGCTTAATCCGATGAAAGATGTTCTTGAAAAAGTAAATGAACCTTTGGCAATGCTGGAAATGCTGGGCTTGTATTCCGGCTTTTCAAAAGAAACTCTTGCCCAGGACCTTAAATCAAAAGAGAACATACTGAGATGGATAGTGAAGAACAACGTAAATGACGTCAATAAGATAGGGCTTTTGATGTCAAAATATTACCTCAGCAAAATCCTAACAAAGCAAAAGGGTGCCTAAAATCCTTTTAGCAAACAAGATAACTCCTCTCTTTCCAAATCTCAAAACAGATTTGAGAATGGCGCGCTCCAAAGACACTCCTTTGCAGTTCATAGGCAAGGCGCTCAAGACATCATTTATTTACGGATTTCTTTTCACAATACTCTTTTTTTTCGTTCTGGAAAAATCAGACAAGCCGTTTGTGCTGCTTATCCCAATCTACATGATTATTACAGTCCTGATTTTCGGATATGCTTTTATGCTGTTAAAATCCCAAATAAGAAAAAGGCAGCATGAGATTGACATGGAAGTTGCATTTATCGGAAGGTATCTTCTTGTGAAGCTGTATGCCGGAAGGCCGCTGCTGAATGCGCTGATGGAAACTTCAAGCGGGCGCGGGATAGCATCTTCATACCTAAAAAGCATAGTTGACGACATAAATATGGGCAGCACTGTTGAAGAAGCTTTAAACGACGGCATGATATACTCGCCGTCTGAAAAACTGAGAAAAGTCCTTTTTCACATAAACAACGCGCTGCAGCTCGGAATTGATGTAACAGGGCCGCTTGAATCAGTGCTCAAAGAAATACTGAAAGATGAAGAGCTGGAGATAAAAAAATACAGCAAAAAACTCAATACACTTGTCATATTCTACATGCTGGTGGCAGTCATAATCCCTTCGCTTGGCACTTCAATGTTTATTGTTGTTTCAAGCCTGGTGAGCTTCCCAATCGGAATGGGCGGGCTGATGCTGGTAGTTGCATTTATAGTCATACTCCAGTTTGTTTTCATAACGCTTTTCAAGAGCGTAAGGCCGATGGTGAACCTCTGATGGCACTCAGGATAATCTTTCTGGAGGAATTCGGAAAAGCGTTTGTTCCAAAGAGAATGATTCCGAACTTAAGAAAATATTTTCTCAAGGCAGGATATGAGGAAGTTCCGTACAGGTTTTTTGGGATGCTTTTTTACATATCAGCCGCAATAACTGCTTTGATATTCATACTGATAATCTACCCTTTTATCAAGGAGCTTTCACCGTTTAAAACATATTTATACTCATTTTTCGGATGGTTTGCTGTTCAGATACTTTTCACAACTTTTTTTTCCTTGATAGTCTATTTTTACCTTGACCTTAAAATTTACCGGCGCACAAGAAATATGGAAGATGAGCTTCCGGATTTTCTTCAGATTCTGTCATCAAACCTCAAGGGAGGAATGACTTTCGAAAGAGCCCTGTGGGCATCAATAAAGCCAAGATTTGCCGTGCTTGGAACCGAGATGGCAAGAACATCAAAGAAAGTAATAACGGGATATGAGCTTGACAAGGCTCTTTTTGAGCTTGCGGACAAATATGACTCTCTGATGCTGCGCAGAACAGTGGACCTGATGATCAGCGAGGCTGAGAGCGGAGGAAATGTAGCGAACCTTATTGACAGGATTGTAGACAATCTTAAAGAAACAAAGACGCTGAAAGAAGAGATGTCGGCTTCTGCAATCGCATATATCATTTTTATATCGATGATTGTTGTTGTTATAGGCCCGCTGCTTTTTGCGCTTTCATTTCATCTTCTTTCAATCTTTATAGGGTTCATCGAAAAGATAGCCACATCTTCCCCGTCTGCAACCGGACTGCCGTTTTCATTCTCAAAAACAAACGTGGATACAGGGGATTTCAGGACTTTTTCTGTTATAACTATAGGGGTCATATCTTTTTTTGCATCCATGATAGTTGCAATAGTTGAAAAAGGAAACATAAAAAGCGGAGTAAAGTACATTCCGATATTCCTCTTGGGATCCATGGCATCTTACTTTTTATTTGTAAACCTACTTTCAATATTTTTTTCCGGCATAATATAGCCTATGAGTCAAAAGCGAAAAGTTTATATATCCATCACAGAGTAATCATACAATAAAAAATCAAAGAGGTCGATTTTAATGATGAACAGAAAAGCACAATCAGCACTTGAATTCTTAACAACCTACGGATGGGCATTCTTAATAATCCTTATCATGATAGGTGCACTGGCATACTTTGGCATATTAAGCCCAAGCAGGCTTCTCCCAAACAGATGCAATTTTGGATCGGAATGGGGATGCGTTGACTATCAGGTAGCATCAGGCACAAGCACAGTAAGATTAAGATTAAAAAACAACCTTGGAGAGCCAATAACAATCAATAACATAGCAGTCGGAACAGAAGGGACTACATCATTGTTCTGCACGACAACAACACCTATTCCACCAATAACCAGCATAAGGAGCGGCGAGGCAAGGGACATAACATTCACTGTGTGCGGACTTGCAGCGGCAGGCATACTGCAGGGAGAAAAAGCCAAAATAAACGTCACAATAGATTATTATTCTGTGACTAGTGGTATCAACTACATGAAGCAGACAAAAGGCGACATGTACGTGGGAGTCATATAAACGCAACTTTTAAATATCTAATTTCTTATTTTTTATTTTACTTCATTTCGCTTTAAAAAAGAGGCAAGCATGCAAAAAAATAAACGTAAAAGAATCTTTAAATCACGTTCAGGCCAGGCAGCACTGGAGTTTTTGAGCACTTATGCATGGGCATTTGTAGCAATATCAGTCACTGTCGGGGCCCTATATTATTTTGGTGTTTTTGACTTTGGCAAGTATATTCCGCAGAAATGCCTTTTCCCGACCCAGTTCAAATGCCTTGACTTTTCACTTAAACCGACACAGGTCAGGGTAAAGCTGCTCAACAACATAGGGGAGGATATACGGGTCACATCTATCAGCATAACAAATGATGCTACTCCCCCTGTTTCATGCACACCCCCCTTAGTTCCTTTTACATGGAGTGATTCTCTGACGCAGGATTTTTTATTCACTTCCTGCTCTTCAGGAGGATACATTTCAAATGAAAAAACAGAGCTTAAAATTTCAATGAGCTATTATGCCATAAACACTCCAAGCATGCCAATACATTCAATAAACGGTAAGGTAAATGGCAAGATCACGTCGTAAATCACAGTCATCTATAGAATATCTTTCTATTGTAGCTCTGACTTTTGTCCTTATAGTGCCGACAACCTACATGTTTTACAGCTATTCGCAGGAATCAACAGATGAGATAAGCGATTCACAACTGACAAAGATAGGGAGAAACATCATAGACACTTCTGAATCTGTTTATTATTCGGGATTAAACTCAAAGGCAGTCATTGACTTTAATCTTCCGGACACCGTGCGAAGCGTGCAGATTGTTGAAGGAAGGGAGCTTGTTTTTACCATCTCGACGCATTTTGGAGTTTCTGAAATTGTGTTTTTCTCTGCAATAAACCTCACAACAGACGGAATGAACTGCATTGCAAAAGTATGCTCGCTTCCTGAACTTTGGACAGGGGGAAGAAAAAAACTGAAAATTGAGGCGATAAACCCCACTTCTGTTAGGGTAAACTCAACATAAATGAACAATGAAACAAGGGCACAGGTAGCAATAGAGTTTATAATACTTGCAGCTTTCATGCTTTTCATAATTCTGTCTTTTTTTGCAATAACCAGCTCAAAGGTGCTTGAGGCAAGGGAAGAGGGGAACAAGAACATGGCACGGGACATAGCAGAATTTGCATATACTGAGATAGACACAGCAAGACTGGTCAATAACGGCTATGTGAGAAATTTCACGATGCCGCAGGCTGTCAACGGCAAGGATTATTCAATCAGCCTTGTTGACAACAGGGAGCTGATTATTGTTTACCTTGAATATGAATATGTTAAGTTCCTGCCATCAAACATAACGGGAAACATATCAAAGGGAAATAACATAATCTCGAAAGAAAACGGAGTTATACTGATAAAGCCAATGCCGATATATATAAACGACGATCCGGCAAGCGCAATGCTGAGCCAGTCAGGAATGACTTCTTTTAATGCAGTGGCTACTGTCGACAATGCTATTCTTTCAGGCTCATGGCATACAGATGCCTCAGTTGCAGGGGCGTTTCTAAAAATAGACTTGGGATTGGGAAGCAGCAAACCTTACACAAAAGCAGCAATATATG
>JBBSWH010000009.1:0-111038 GCA_038046385.1 Nanobdellota archaeon
GCGTATGATGGCAAGGGGTTTGCAATCCTGGGGTTGATTATCAGCACTCTTATCTTAATATTTACCTTTACAGGATTCGGGATGTGCCTTTCCGGAAACATGGAAATATGCACTGCCATGGGGCTGCGTTTTTGATTTTTATTGCCGTCTAGCACATAGAAACTTTTAAATAGGTTCTTGGCTTTTTTAACTGGGTTTTTGATGCAAATGAAAGAAGCGATAATGTTGTTCTCAAGCGGGCTATTTGGAATACTTTTTCTTTTTCTTATTTTCATATTTTCCATATTTATCATATCCAGGTTTATCAAAAGAAAATACCCTGATTTTGAGCCGAATGTAAGTGTGATTGTTCCTGCTTACAATGAGCAGGCTAACATAAAAGAGTGCATAGATTCAATTTATTCTCTTGACTATCCTAAAAACAAAATTGAAGTTATAGTTGTTGATGACGGCTCAACTGACAGGACTCTCGAAATAGTAAAAAAATACGGAAAAGTGAGGATACTTACTCAAAATCACCTTGGAAAGGTTGAAGCACTTAACCTAGGATGCGCAAAGGCAAAGCATGATTTTGTGCTCACAATAGATGCAGACACTTCAATAGACAGGAAGCTGCTAAAGGAGATGATAGCCCCGTTTTCAATCCCAAAGATAGGCGCAACTTCAGGAAACAATGTGGTCAAAAACAAAGAGTCCATTATTTCGGCTTTCCAGAATGTTGAGTACCATTTCAGCAACCTCATAAGAAACAGCTTCTCAACAGTTTTCAACAACGGAATATGGTTTTCAGGATCATTGGCATGCTATAGAAAATCCTCTTTGCAGAAAATAAAATACTTCAAGAAAGACACGATGGCTGAAGACCAGGATGTGTCGCTTGAATTAAGGAAATCAGGGTACATATCACTTAATGTCCCAAATGCATTTGGGCATACAATTGTTCCTTCAAGCATAAAATCCCTCTACAAACAGAGAAAAAGATGGTGGATAGGGACTTTGCAGGCAATAGTCAAAAACAAAAGCCTTTTTTCAAGGAAATCGTCGCCTTCCATACTTTTTCTTTACATCAACCAGTTTTGGTGGTCATTTTATGCATTTTTGTCATTGCCGCTTATAATCTACCAGATTAATTACTGGCTGCCTTATAACTCACAAAATGCCATAAGCATTGGAAAATATTTTTTCCTCTGGTTCAGCATGATGGGGCCAATATATGTGATTTACAGAATACCGGAGTTTGGGATATCAATATACAGCATCTTTGGGGTGCTTTCCGGCATAATTACAACAATACTCAGCATATCTGCGCTTAGGATATACAAAGACAGGGTAAGCATAAGGAACATTTTTGCAATATTCTTTTATTTTCCATATACAATAGTTTTAAATATAATCATTTTAGTCAGTCTATTAAGGCACAAATTTTGGGCCAAAAGCTTTTACATAAAATGAAGATAAAATGAGCATCATTGACTTTTTAATAAACCTAAATAATGAATACTCCGGTGAAATTGTAAGCTTTTTTACATGGTATAATTCCATGGGCAGAAAAGTGCTTGATTTTCTTTATACTGTATTTAACAGCGCATTTAATGTTCTTTTGGCTATTGCAGTCATTGTCTCTGCGCTTTACATTGTGATGACCGTTTACACCGTTATAAGAAAAAAGAATGAAAAAAATCTCACAGTTAATGAAGAAAAATTGCCATTCGTCACAGTACAAATACCGACATTCAATGAACTTGCGGCAATAAGATGCGCAAAGGCATGTATGGAGTTTGACTATCCAAAGGATAAATATGAGATAATCATAGGAGATGACAGCAATAAAGCAGAAATATCCAGAAAAATCAAAGAATTTGCAAGCCACCACAGCATGATAAAGGTGACTAAGAGAGAGAGCAACTATGGCTACAAGCCGGGAAACCTTAACAATATGCTAAAACACTCAAAAGGAGAGTTTCTTGTCATATTCGACTCTGATTTTATCCCTGAACAGGATTTCCTCAAAAAAATAATAAGCCCATTTTCAGATGACAAAAAATTAGCAGCAGTCCAGGCAAGGTGGAAAATAATAAACTCAAACCAGAATATCATAACCTCTCTTGGATCAACTATACTTTCTGTTTATCATCATATCTCAATTCCATTCGTTTACGGAAACAGGAGAATAGTCTTTCTTTGCGGCTCAGCAGAGGCTGTCAGAAAAGACATACTTATCAAGCTTGGCGGCTGGGACGATGGCAACCTTACAGAAGACATTGAATTTTCCTTAAGGCTTCTTGAAAGAGGATATAAAATAAAATATTTAGAAAACCTTGAATGCGATTGTGAAGTCCCATATACTCTTAAGGACCTCTACAGGCAGCAGATGAGGTGGGCATATGGAGTTATACATTCATCAAAAAAACATTTCAGAAGCATAATTGCAAGCAAACACATCGATTTTAAAGACAAATTCTGCATTTACGGGCTTTACAATACAGGGGGATACCTGCTTTCTGTACTTCTTGCCGGGCTGTTCATAACAGGAACATTAAGTTTCATAACCCACCCGCCAGCACCGGTGCAGTGGGGGATGTTTTTCAAGGATTTGCTAAGAAACATTCTTCTTACCAGCGGACTGCTGATAGCAAGCATTGTCGCATTGTTCAAAGCAAAGAAATCAAACCTTACATTCAAGATGCTTGCTTCATCATTTAGCTACGGCCTTGTTGTAACTTATTACGTCAATGTAGGCATTTTCAAGGCAATAGCAAAAATACCAATGCAGTGGTATATGCTCAATAAGAAGGGCAACAAGATAGCTGAATAGATTTAACATTCTGCTTATGTTTTCCAAAAAAGCAATTAAGGATCATAAATGGATTGCCATCATAATTTTGGCATTTCTGGCGCTAAAAATAGCGACTTTGCACCTATACAGGGAGACTTGGTGGGACCCTGCGGTTTACATAGGGATGGGCAAATATATTTTTTCACTCGGCTCTGCAGGATTCTGGGAAGATGCAAGGCCGATTGCGTGGCCAATAATGCTCGGGTTTTTGTGGAAAATCGGGCTGAATACAGCACTTTTTGGAAGAATTATTGATGTTATTTTTGGAGCACTTGCCGTATATTTGACTTACAGGATTGGGGATAAAATATTTGGCAGAAGAACAGCTTTGATTGCATCTGTTTTCATGGCATTCTCTCCGACATTCTTCTTTTTTACAGGAATAATGATAACAGAAACAGTATCCACATTTTTTACATTACTTGCAGTTTATTTTATTATTACAAAAAAGAGCCTCCTTTCTGGATTGTTTTTTGGGATAGCATTCATGACGAGATTCCTGCAGATATTTGCATTTATTGCTGCGGTATCTTACATATTAGCACAAAAAAATAGAAATAAAACACTTCCAAAATTATTTTTAGGATTTTTAATTGGAATCATTCCATATCTTGCGCTTAACGCGTTTCTTTACTCAAATTCTTTTTACCCTTTTGTTTATCACGTTGACCTTACGAAGAACAGCGGATGGGATAACTATCATAATATTGATTTTTACTTCAATTCTTTATTCAAGGAAAATATTTTCTACTTCCTTTCGGCTATTGGATTATTTTTTTCTTTCAAAAATAAGGATAAAAAAAGATTAATTGCCATGCCATTAATTATTTTTTTCATATTTTTTATTTTAATAAAACAAAAAGAGATGAGATTTCTCATAATAATGATGCCTTACATGTACTTATTTTTATCGTCTTCATTGACTAGGATATCCAACATCAAAAATTCAAAAACATTACTTATATTTTTGATGATAATGACAATTATAATTTCCTTTGACACTACACTGAATTATTACAAATCAGAATCTTCAAGAATCAATCAGTATACTCAATTGCAGGAATCATACAATGAGGCAAAAGGAAATTTATGGATATCGAGCCCAATGATTGCAGTATACAGCGACAATAAGGCGTCCAATTTAATTTATTATCCGTACTTTGATGATTTTAAAAAAGAAGAATTAAAAAATGGAATAAACAATGCGGACTACATATTTATCGATTCATGCGATATAGGATGCAGGCCAAATGACAACGAATGCGAATCTAAAAAAGAAGAGCTTTGGAATTATTTTGCATCGAGGATGAAAACAATGTACTCGTCAAAACACGATAAATGCTCCCAGTATATATTTAAGAAATGATTATTGCTTTTTTCTTACTTTAATGAAATCTCCCAATGTAAAGCCGCCTTCCTTTCCTTTTTTGATTTGCTCATGCTTTTCTTCATGCTGCCCAACAAGTTTTACTCCCAAAATCTTTTCAAGCTTTCTTGCAAGATCAATTGGGGGCTCCATATGGCCGGTTTCCATCTTATGGACTGTTGACTCTTTTTCATTTATCCTGCTTGCAAAGTCCTTTTGCGTCATCCCAAGAGACTCGCGCTTATTTTTTATTATTAAAGAATAATCTTCAACTATCATCTCTATTTTTTCCTCTTTTTGCTCCTGCATAATGTGCCTGTGCATTACCTGCTTATGCTGCTCTTTAGGGCTTGGCCTGCTAACGGCTCGTATTACTTTCCCAAATTTTGAGCATGCAGAGCATACATCAATCTCAACACCTTCAACCAGGGTCCTTGCAAGGGTTTCCTCTGTTTTGCCGCACAAGTCGCAGTTTATTTTTATCACCAGTATTCTAAGCAATTTACTGAACATATTTAAATATATTGCACTTTGCCGTGAAATGATGAAAACAATAGCAGTTACTGGAACGCCCGGAACCGGGAAAACAACCATATCAAAAAAACTTGCCAAAATAACTGGTTTTTGCTATATTGACGTAAATCAGCTAATAACAAAATATAAAATTTATGAAGGATACGATAAAAAAAGAAAAACAAAGCTAGTCGATACAAAAAAACTCAACCAAAGCCTTATCAAAGAAATAAATACAATAAAAAAATCAAAGAAATATGGGGGAATTATAATAGATTCCCACCTTTCACACTATCTTCCCAAAAAATACATTACTTTTTGCATTGTGGCCAAATGCAATATAAAAGAGCTTAGCAAAAGAATGAAGAAAAAAGGATTTCATAAAGAAAAAATCATCGAGAACCTGCAGGCAGAGATATTTGACATATGCCTTAATGAGGCAAAACGAATGAAGCAGAGGATTATAATCCTAGACACAGCAAAAAGCTTTAATATCAGAAGTTTAGCCAAGAAGCTGGGTGGTTAAATGCTTTCAAAAAGAATAATGAACATAGCGCCAAGCGCAACTCTTGCAATAGATTCCAAGGCAAAGCAGATGAAGAAAGACGGAAAAGATGTCGTCATATTCGGCGCAGGAGAGCCGGATTTTAACACGCCGGAAAACATAAAGCAGGCTGCGATAAAATCAATAGAAAATAATTTTACAAGATACACTCCTGTAAGCGGAATTCCAGAGCTAAAGAAAGCGGTTGCAGAGAAGCTCAAGAGGGATAATGGGCTTTCTTATGATGCATCTGAAATACAAATAAGCTGCGGCGGCAAGCACTCACTTTACAATATCTGCATGGCTGTCTTGGAAGAAGGAGACGAGGCAATACTTCCTGTGCCATACTGGGTCAGCTATGACGAGATGATAAAATTAACTGGCGCAAAGACAGTATTCTGCAACACAGATGAAAAATTCAAACTGACATCGGCAATGGTTGAAGAAAAAATAACAAATAGAACAAAACTACTTATTCTGAACAGCCCAAGCAACCCGACTGGCGCCATAATAGAGCCAGAAGAAGTTGCTAGGATAGCAGAACTTGCGGTAAAGCATAAATTTTATGTTATATCTGACGAAGTTTATGAGCATTTTGTATACGGCAACAGGAAAAACGTGAGCATAGCTTCATTTGGAGAAGAGATAAAAAAACTTACAATAATATCCAATTCTGTTTCAAAGACATATGCAATGACCGGCTGGAGAATAGGGTATAGTGTCGGCGCTTTAAATATCATAAAGGCAATGGACAATTTCCAGGGGCACTCGACTTCCAATCCTTCCAATCCAGCGCAGATGGCCGCGCTTGAGGCATTAAGCGGACCGCAGGATTCTGTTAAACTAATGGTCCAGGCATTTGATGAAAGGAGGAAGTTCATACACAAAAGACTAAATGAAATTCCAGGAATATCATGTGTGGAGCCGGAAGGCGCATTTTACGCATTCCCAGATATAAGCGGAACAGGAATGAAATCAATGGAATTCTCATCAAAACTGCTTGATGAAGCGCTTGTGGCTGTTGTCCCGGGAATTGCATTTGGCTCAGATAATCATGTAAGGTTAAGCTACGCAACCTCATTAAAAGAAATTGAGAGGGGGCTTGACAGGATTGAGAAGTGGGTCAAGCAGAAAACATAGGAATAAATACTCTTAAATAATTAGAACCCAAATGAACAGGAGAGATTCTCTAAGACTCTTAGCTGCATTACCCTTTCTCGATTTGGAATCTTTGGCATCTTCATTTTTAGAAAGAAGAAGCGCAAGGATACTTATAAATCCAGGACACAACAAAGATTCCAATAATTCAAAAAAACTGCGTTTTCTTCCGGATGTTGGGTATGAATACGACATAAACACCCAAATTGCCCAAAAATTACAGCAGGAATTAAAACACGCTTCACCCAGTGGGCTTGAAGTAATCTTATCAAGAAACAAGACAGATTACATTGATCAATTTCAGTTATACTTTTCACAGCATAAATCGGACTTTGAAGATGAAGTAAGAAACTACAGAATATCTCACAAAGGCCATACAGACATATCTCTGCAGGAAGCAGCTTTGCAGCTGGCTTTGATTAGGTGGGCAGAAACAAATGCAGATTTGGTTGTTAATGTTCATATCAATTTTTACAGCGAGAAAGACAAGCTAAGGCGTGCGTCTGGATTTTCTGTAGTATTCAGCGACATTAGCCAGTATCCAAAAGAAAATGAGGGCATTGCACTAAGAATCCACAAATCATTGGAAGGGAGTTTTGCTCCAAGCAATAGCAAATGGGAAAGGTTAACCATTAATGACGGAACTTCCAGCAGGACAGTGCCTGGGCTTATGATGAAGCACCTTGTGATGATAGGTTCAGAACTCCATACTGTGCAAATACCTTCAGTAATCGTAGAATGCGGGTATCTTGGGCAGAAGTACGAAGGCAGAAAGACCATTGCAGATGAATGGGTACAAAGAAGATATGCAGGGCAGATTGCCAAAGGAGTTCTTGATTATTTAAGCCATCACTAATACTCTCATTACAAAAATTTAAAAACAGCATTGAGATTGTATATATATGAAAATAAAAATATTCTTCGGACACCATGAGATAGAAGCCGTTCTTGACAAAACTCCTACAGCAAAGGCAATATACGAAGCGCTTCCATTTGACGGAGCGGCAAGCAGATGGGGAGATGAAATATATTTTCCAATACCTGTAAGCTTAAAAGCAGAAAAAAGCGCGACAGAAAATGTTAAAGAAGGGGATGTAGCATATTGGCCGGAAGGCCATTGCTTCTGCGTATTCTTCGGCAAAACACCGGCTTCAACAGAAAACCAGATAAGGGCAGCATCAAAAGTCAATGTAGTCGGAAAAATAAAAGAAACTTCAATGTTTCATGAGATAAAAGACGGCGATTTAATAATAGTTGAGCAGGCATGAAAAAACAATTATCGTCTGTAGATTTGCATTTTATTGCAGAAGAGCTGAAAGCTTTAGAGGGATCAAGAGTTGATAAGATATATCACCCCGAAAAAGATCTCCTGATATTCAGCCTGCGCAAGCCAAATGAAGGAAAAAAGCTGGTTAATATCACAATCGGCACTTCTATGTATATTGTTCAGGACAAGGAGACGGCAGAAGCAATACTCGGATTCGGGCAGCTTCTGAGGAAACACATTGACGGATGGTTTCTTTATGAAATAAGCCAGATTGAGCCTGAAAGAATTGTAAAACTGTCTTTCAGCATGAAGGGTGAGAAAAAACACCTTTACATAGAGTTTTTCGGCGGTGGAAATGCAATACTCTGCGATGATAAAAACACAATAATCAATGCAATTGAACATCACGAATTCAAGGACAGGTCAATAAAGCCAAAGAATGAGTACAAGCACCCATCGATGAAATGCAATATGTTCAGCATGAGTTCAAAAGACATGTCGGAATTGTTTGCCAATTCTAAGAAAGATTATATTGTAACCTGCCTCGCAATAGAACTCGGGTTAGGTGGGGTTTATTCAGAAGAAGTGTGCACTCTTGCAGAAATTGACAAAAAAACAAGCCCAAAAGAGATTAAAGATGTAAAACCAATTTACAATTCAATCAAAAAAATTATAGAGTCAAAACTGAAGCCCATTGTAGTATATGAAAATGGGAATGTTATTGACGCTGTCCCATTTCAGGTTAAAATATACAATGGCAAGGAAACCAAACAATTTGAAACGTTCAGCTCCGCGCTTGAGTTTTTTTATTCAAACTTTAAGGAAGTAAAGGAGAATGAGCATGACAAAGCGCTGGGCAGGCTTAATAGGATAATAGAAGAGCAAAAAACATCGCTGGAGTCGCTTAAGTCAGAAGAAAAAGAAGCAAGGGAGAAAGCAGAGGGCATATACCACAAATATGCCGTGATTAATGAGATACTTGAAGAGCTGAACAAAGCTTCAAAAAAGCATACATGGAAAGAAATCAAAGAGAAGCTGAAAGGGCACAAGACTATCTTAGAAATCAACGAGAAAGAAAGGAAAGCCGTTATTGAGATATAGAATAGAAATCTTTATATAGCTGGATTTTCAGAGCATTTCAATCAAATCAAATCAGTAAACTAAAAGGTGATAAAATGAAGATTTTCAAGAGCAAGAAAGGAATTGTAACGCATCCGGTATCGTTGTTTATTTTCGGAATTATACTAGGACTTGTGCTTGCATACCTTTGGATAAAATATGTAAATGTGCCAAACCCATTCTGTTAATTTTTTATTTTACAATTCCATTGCAAAAGTGGCCATGGCAAGAAATATCCCTTCTATAACTAGCACTATTTTGTAAATTACGTCTCCGATCCACGAGAACGATGCCCATGTTCCAAACGCTCCAAGGTCGTTCAAGACAGGGAGAAATGAAATTAACAATATCACTAATCCTGCTATAAGGCTCACAGTCCCCATCACATTGCTGTTTGTTATCTCGACAATTGAAGCGTAAAGAAGAATGAATCCCGCTATTGCAGCAATCCAGAGCATCAATGCTCTTGGAAGGTCAAACATTCCCATCAAAGACAGCACTCCAAGAGCGCCGATTGCCACGCCGATAAGTCCGATAATCCAATCACGGGCCTGCATCATTTTTATAACCTCTTTTTTAAAGAATTATTTAGGCTGCTCTTGCTCTTTTTGTTCGTGCAACTGCCTGTATTTGCTGTGCAAGAGCTTCAGCTTCTTTTTCAGCAGAGAAAATTCTTCTCATTCCCTGGGCAAGTACGTGCATATCTTCACTAAACTCATGCTTTAATTTTTCTATATCTTTTATTCTTTCATCTTCTGGAATCTTAGGCATTACATGAGCAATATAATATTCTTCCATTTTTCCTTCTTCGTCATTCAAATATTTTAAGGTCAAAATTACTAATAAAAAGTCTCTTTTTGCAACAAGTGCATCACTATGGAGAGTTGCTTCTATATCTTTTTTTGTCTGTGCTAAAACATCTCTTAGGTAACCTTCTGCCCTTGGCTTATCTTTATGAGTATCCCATAAAGCCAATCCTTTTTTAATTGCGGCTTTATCAGCCCTCAACTTTGGTATTCCTTTTCCAGACGCCCTTATATCTAGCCTTAATGCAATTGATGCAAATAAATTTGTTTGAGTAGATCCAAGAAGCCTAACTATTTCCCTTACAGTTTCTCTGTCTCCAGATTTTTCAGCTAATTTTATGATAGGCTCCAAATATGTAAAATAGATATCTCTCTCAGCCTCATTTTCTGAAATTAATACGTCAAGAACATCTTTTCCAAATTCCGCTTCATACCCTATCGATCCGTGCTGTTCTTCATGCCGGAGCAAAGTTGTTTCTATTTCTTTAACTTCTTTTAATGTAAGTGTTTCTTCAACTTGCTCGTCAAAACCCAAATCGGTTTCAGCCCTTTCAACCTTTTTCCCTTCTTTAACCAACGTTACCTGGTCTTTCATAGCCTTTGTAACGCGATGCTCTCTTAAGACTTCATCTGGAATTTTTTCATAGATTAAGGATTTCATACGGGGCAATAAATGTTCAATAATTCTTCCTCTTTTTCTCATCTGCCTTCTTAAGAAAAAAGGAATTTTAATAAATTTAGAATACCATCGCGTTAACCATCCTTCTGTCATTTTTGTAACCTCTTTAAATTTGATAATTATTTCCTTGATTGCAGTTATTTAAATCTTTCCTTTTTGTCAAGAACCGCCATCACTATTAAGTAAATGCGGATAGTATAGCCTATTCCAGCGGTTCTTGAGCATGATCAAAAATTACGACAGTTTATTATATATTTTTGGTAATTTTTGACATGTTTAGTTTTTGGAAGTGGTAAATAAGATAATATGTAAAAAATAATTTCAATCACAAACTATAAATAGCGTGCAGGCATACCAATCCCGAGGTGTTTTAACATGTATACATTGCCAGCATTGCCATACGATTATAATGCTCTTGAGCCGTTTATTGATGAGCAGACTATGAGGATTCATCACACAAAGCACCATCAGGCTTACATTGACAAGCTTAACGGAGTGATAAAAGGCACGGAGTTTGAGAATTTGACTGTAAATGAGCTTCTCAGAAGAACAAACGAACTGCCGGAAAGCATGAAGGCTGTTGTAAGAAACCATGGCGGTGGACATTCTAATCATTCATTCTTTTGGCAGATAATGGCCCCAAATGCAGGGGGAATCCCAACAGATAATCTTGCTGAAGCAATAACAAGCTCTTTTGGATCTTTTGATAAGTTTAAAGAAGAGTTTCAGAATGCAGGCATTAACAGATTTGGCTCAGGATGGGCATGGCTAATTGCAAATAATGGCAAATTAAGCATCATAAGCACTCCAAACCAAGACAGTCCAATAATGGAGGGCAAAACCCCTATATTAGGGGTTGATGTGTGGGAACATGCTTATTATCTCAAATACCAGAATAAAAGGGCAGATTACCTTGCAGCATGGTGGAACATAGTTAATTGGAAGAAAGTAAATGAATTATTCGAGCAACATAAGTAAACTGATGATTTTTCTATCCCAGTATACATATTTATGCAAAGATTTAAATATTAGTTCTTAGATGAATATTTAAAAAGAGGCATTATGAGCGTTCACGTTAAAAAAGCACAAGCAGCTATTGAGTTTTTGATGACTTATGGCTGGGCAGTCTTAAGTGTGCTAGCGGCGATTGCGATACTCGCATATTTTGGGATATTAAGCCCAGAAAAGCTTCTTCCGGAGAAATGCATAATTGATCAGGGCATAACCTGCATCGGCACCAAAATAGAATCTTCGCAGATAACGCTTGTATTGTTAAATTCAGCTGAAAACAGGCCAATAACAATCAGCAACATTAATGTTGAAGGATGCAGCAACAGTTTCAATCAGGAAATGGTTAGCGGAGTCAAGAACACATTTTTGCTTGACAAGTCATGCAGCAACGGAGAACAAAAAGACAAATTCAAAGGCAGCATAAAAATAAATTACTTTGATAAGGCATCAGGGCTGGAAAAAACAGCATACGGAAGCCTGAATTCAAGGGTAGAATAATAATTAAATTTAAATACACGCTAAACAAAGAACAGATAAATAATAATTTAAGAGGTGAAAGGAAATGGAAAGGAAAGGACAAGCAGCCCTTGAATTCATAATGACCTATGGATGGGCTATCCTGGTCGTATTGGTTGCTATTGGAGCATTAGCTTATTTCGGTGTCTTGAGCCCGGACAAATTTTTGCCGGCAAAATGTACTTTACAGGCTGGAGTAGCATGTCTTGATCATAAGGCGACAGCAACACAGCTGCAAGTAAGGGTGCAAAACAGCTTGGGATATGATGTTACAGTTGACGCAGTTAAGGCAGACCAGTGTACAGCATTAGGAACTCAGGGAGTATGGAAAAACGGAGACCCGGTAACTTATACTTTGACATGCTCTAATCTTGGTTCAAAATATAACGGCGATCTTAACATAACATACACAAACTCTGTGACATTAATACAGCACAATAACCAAGGAGAAATAACAACAAGAGTAGAATAAATCTATTCTTTATTTTTTTCTTTTTTAATTTTTATTTATAATCATTAGATTACACTGTAAACTTATTAATATTTTAAATGATTATAACAATGTTATAGGAATATTTGTAATCTGTATATTGTTATAAATAAGCAAAAAAGAATAATAAATTTACTTAGAAGACTTCTTCTTTATTATTGCATAAACCATAAGCACCAATACTATAATTATAGATGCTATTATTGCTGTCATAAGCATGCTATTTGATTTACCGCTGTCAGCCTTGCTATCATCTACTACAGCTGCCTGGCAATCAGAATCTGCTGAATCTACAAGTCCGTCACCGTCATTATCAAGAGTGTCATCACAAAGTTCTACCATAGCAACAGGTACCACATCTGGAGCAGCCCCTTCTCTTGAGCCTATTACATCTGGAGCAGCCCCTTCTCTTGAGCCTATTGCAAATGTGCTGAATCCAGGAGTTGTTGCCTGATACATTGCATTATTGTCATCAGAGCTTAATATTGAAGTGGGAAGCATGTTCCATGCGCTGTTGCTGTATCTGTAAAGTACAACATCTGCTTCAGCAACACCGTTGCTTAAAAGCCATGATTTTTGAACTTTGAATGCTATAGTTATGCTAGCAGTTGATGCATCTGGCAGGTTTGTTTTGGTAAACTGCAAGTACTGATAAATTTTAGATGATGCAGCAGTGACTAATGGATTTTCCTTTAGACTTTCAACTTTTATTTCAGGGTTTGCAAGGTTGTCTTTAGCTTCAATGATTATTTCAGTTACTGCTATCTGGCTATTGCTTATGCTCATTTTTGCTTCTGCGCCTGCATCTATCTTGTCCCATGCTTTTGCTGTTGAAGCTTGTGTGTTACTTGTTGTTGCAACTGCCCCTCCACCGCCTGAAGAAGAACTAGATGAAGATGAGCTTGACGAAGAGCTAGCTGCATCAGTTGTGAAGTTAAAAGTTCCATTTACTGCGCAGTTTCCGTTGAAATCACATACAGAGACATTAAAGTAATAGGTTGTGTTTGCAGTTAAGCTGCTTATTGATATTGATTTGGATTTGTTGAATTGAACATTGTTTGCAACAGAAGCCAAAGAGCTTACAGATGTCCCATATAGCACAGTTGCATTAACAGACTCGTTCATGCCGTTGATGGTCATTGTGCCTGATGTTGTGCTAAAGCTTGTTGATACTCTCGAAAGGTTCGGAGTGTTTGAAGGAGTTGTGTCAGATACTGTAAAGTTCAACAAGTACCTGTTTATGTTTCCGCTTGTGTCAACAACTGTGAATGTAATATTATACATTCCGTTTAGAAGATGCTCAACACTGCTTGCAGTACAAGTGGTTCCAGACAAGTCCATTGATCTGTTAGCAGTTGCAGGCATGCTTGAATCATTCATATGGTAAGAACAGCTTGCTGCATCAGAAGACACAGTTATATTCGGGCTGAATGAGCTTACATTCTGGATTGGAGCAGGGATTGTTACGTTAATTGTAGGGGCGTTTGAGTCGTTGACTACAGCAATAATACTGAAATGCGATACGTAAATATCTACAGACCTATTGCCGTTTGTTGCATTCCAGCAAGGCAATCCTGATTCCAATGATTGGCTTAAGTCCAATGATGCTGAACATTGATTTATGCTTGTTTTTGAGGCAAGGTTTGATTCATCTGGGAAATACCATATCTGGAATGTTCCGCTTCCGCCTATATTTGTTGCATTTAATGAAGGCAGCCTCAATTTGGCAAAATAGCTGTCGTTATTAGGAAGAAATTTTGAAAAACTCCTGTTGATATAAAGCATATCTACTACATTCGCAGTCTGGTTGTTAAGTATATGCCTAGCTGCGGTTCTTCCAGCAGTGCTTGAAGTATTCAGCAATGTTACATAAATCTCATCAGTTTTATTCCAATTAGCAGCAGAACCATTAAAGTTTATAGTTAGGTTTATTCCATTATCTCCGCCTAAAGCGGTTCTATTTGTACCTAAAAACAATTCGATAGTCTGAGCTGTGTTTAACTCCCCTTCTACTTTTGCGCCGGTTGAATCAAAGAAACTAATGTTAGTCAGATTGTAATTGTTACTATCTCTTATAGTCAAATTCGTACCAACTGTATTTACTGATCCAGTAACGGTTATAGTTATGATGCTGCTATTCACAGCATTTCCAACAGTATCATTTGCGGTGAATTTTATTGTGTGAGTGCCTGCGCTTAGGTTTGCGCTCACATTTCCATAGAATGCAGATGCAGTTTGCCCAAGACCAGCTGAACTTATCCTGATATGCTTAACAGAATCTTCATCTAGATAATAACCAATTGCCCCTATTTTTAAAAAGTTATCAGTTACACTTGCATTTAACCCAGATATATTCAGTGAGCTTGCATAATTATCTCCATTTGATGGAGCAACTATAGTTAAAGTAGGCGCGGTATTATCAATTCCAAAAAAGAATTGAGTACTATTTGAAGTTCCAAGTGAATCTGTAGCGTTTACAGTCAAGATTCTTAGTGAAGCGCCTGTGCATGAGCCGAATGGGAAGAATGCAGCACCACTTGAGAATGTTCCACTCTGACTGCAGCTAGATGACCATTGCATTGATGTAACATTAGTGAAAGTATCTGCAACAGTTACTGTAACACTTAAGTTTGAAGTGCCGTTAGTGTTGTTAGTTGGCGAAGTCAAGGTAAAACCAGGACCTGTAAGATCAACTGTGAAGTTGTACTTCAAAGATTCTCCTATATTTCCTGAGTTATCGGTGCATGTTACATTCCATTTGTGATACCCTTGTGCTAATGGAAGTGTTGTGTTTGATTGAAGAGTGCCGCTTGTTACATTCATATTAGAAATGTTTTTTACGTTATCTATTGATACATTACACAAAAAGTTGCTATCCACATTATCAGTTGCAGTGAAATTAAAGTTGGGAGTTGCTGATGAAGTGTTTGACCCATTACCAGGCGCGTTTAAGGTTATAGTTGGCGCTGTTCCATCACTTCCTACCACAAATACCATGGCTGAGGAGTTTACCCTGTTATTAACGCTATCATTTACTTCGAATATAAAGCCTAAAACTTGATTTGTTTGGTTAGTAGGTATCGCAAAACTCAAGTTTGCAGACTGGCCATTTTGTACACTGTGTGTGATATTAACTTCATTGCTGCTTGTTCCGGAAATATTTACGAAGAGTCTAACTGAGCTCACCTTGGTTAGATTATCAGACACATTAACACCCACTTTTACAATCTCCCCAGTTGCCACAGACGAATCACCCGTACTGTTACTTAAGTTACTTAAAACAGGATTGATTTGATCAATAGTAAAGTTTATTGTGGCGCTTGTGTTAGTATAACCAGGACTATCAGAGCAATTTACATTCCAGCCATAAGTTCCGTTGGATAAAACTGTGCTGTTTAAATGGTTGCTACCATTAGTTACGTTTAAATCAGGAATTGCAGCAACAGCAATTCCAGCAGAAGATATGTTAACGGCACAAATTAAGCTTGTGTCGTTATTGTCAAACGCTGTGAAATTAAAAGTCATTGTAGCACTTGTCTGGTTGAATAAATCTGCCGGTGCATTCAATGTTATGGGTCCTGGCTTAGTTCTATCTTCTCCAACAACAAATACCATAGTTGAAGATATAATCTTATTTCCAAGTGAATCGTTTGCCTCGAATGTGAAATTTAAATGTTGATTTAACTGGTCTACAGGTATTTTATAAGTCAAATTTACAGACTGATAATTATTAACACTTCTCGTAATATTAACTTCATTATTAGAAACTCCTGAAATATTGACAAACAACCTTACTGTGCTGACCCCTGTTAAATTATCTGAAACGTTTACTCCAATAGCAACTACTTCTTCAGTTCCTATAACAGAATCTGCTGTACTGTTGCTTAGATTAACAAATACCGGCGGAATCTGATCAATAGTAAAAGTTCTTGACGCACTAGTGTTTGTATTGCCAACTTCGTCTGAACAGTTTACATTCCATGAATAAGTCCCATTAGATAAAACAGTACCATTTACTTGAAGAACGCCGCTCGTTGTGTTGATGTCAGGTATAGATGTAAAAGGCTGCCCTCCAGCTGAAATATTAACATTACATTTTTGCAACCTTACATCGATAGCAGTAAAACCAAAAGTCATTATAGAGCTCGTCTGGTTGAACAAGTCTGCTGGGCTGTTTAGACTAATGGTGCCTGGAGGCGTTGCATCAACTATTAAACTTCTATTACTTGTAAAATTTAAATATTCGCTTCCATCACTCGTGGTTGCGTTGTAGCATCCAACTGCCCAGTTAAATAAGGCGTCCACTCCAAGCGTAGTGCTAATATGGCTAAAACCTAGGCTACCATTCACAATATTGCTTGTTGAAGTGTTAACTGCTGTTTCCGCCCAAGTTCCTGTTATGTTGGTCCAGATACTGCAGTTGCTGATGCTTCCATTATCATGGGCGCCATTCCATGTTACATTAAAAGTAAAGTTTGTATTTCTTGAAGTGTTTATTGCCCCGTTTGTAGGCGAATTTTGAGTGATAATAAATGCTTGAGCAAATAAAACACTCAAAACAAAAACCAAGACTATAGAAACCAGCAGAGCTATATTTATTCTTCCATCTTTAGATAAAAATAAACCTTTCAAACCCTCTTTTTTCATTTACACCCTCTATAAAACCCACGTAAAATTGAATTAAAACATAGTCACCTTTTATCTTGTATTTAAGCTTTTCGATTAGCATGGAAAAACAGGGATAAAAAGAAGAATGTTCCGGATAAATTACACATCACCATTTGGAGATAACTATATATTATAGTAATAGAGAATGATTTCCAATATGCCTGTCAAAAATTCAACTAATAATAAAATAATCCAAAACAATGCTAAATTCTGCAACAGTGTATTTTCAAGATTCAAAGGGCTTATGTTCTCAAGAAAACAGAATATTGCTTTAATCTTTAAATTCAGCAGAGAATCAAAAATCGCTTTGCATCAGTGTTTTGTCTTTTATTCTATTGATGTTTTGTTTCTTGACAAAAACAGAATAGTTGTTGACATAAAAGAAAACTTCAAGCCATTTACGTTTTATACATCTAAAAAGAAAGCCGTCTATGCAATAGAATTGCCGGAAGGAGCTATTAATCACAGCAAAACCAAGATAGGCGACAGGATAAAGTTCTGAACAACAATAACCACTGGACATCCTCACCTAAGATATATAAACTAATTCTGCTTCTGAAAACTGAAAAGAGAACACGCAAAACTGCCAAATAATGATTACTTGAACAGAGTTCAAGTTCCCAAAATCTTTGATTTTTGAGGATTCGCTAAAGCTGAAAATCAATTATGCAGTTTCGCTTAACATGTCAGAAATCGAAGATTTCTGAGCATCATCAAAAATCTTTGATTTTTGAGATTCTCTTTTTACTATAACTCCAAAGTTCCAAAAGCCAGAAACTTTGGAGGTATTAATATGAAAAATCACTTAAAATTGGATGAAAAGAGGGAGATTGTTAGGGATTTTATCAAAACAAATCCCAACTGTACTTATTTGGATATAAAACGAGGTACTAGGATTAAAGTTGAAAGAATTTATAAAAACATGAGTGAGGCTTATGAAGATGCAGGCGTAGTATTCTCTAAAAATTTGACTAGGAGAACTTTAATTGAACAGAAAAGAGATGTTATAGCATTTATAAAAAATCATCCCAATTGCTCTGTAACCGAAATACAAAAGAATACTGGTGTAAATACTATGAGAATTTTTGGGAGTGTTGTAACTGCATATAAGGAAGCTGGTATCAACTACCCAGAAAGGCAAGTGACGTCCGGAGTTATGAACCCTCTCGTTATAAAAAGATGCAACGAATTCGAAAAGAACATAATCAGTGCCTTAAGAGATTTAGGCGAGGTAATACCCAAAGTTAGGACTCCGGCAGGCATAGTCGATTGCATTTTTATCTACCAAAATAAAAAATTTGTAGTTGAAATTAAGGATTTCAGGGGCAAAAACAACATAACAATGTATGAGCTAAATCAGCTTGCAAGATATATGAAATCATTGGCTTACAAGAATGGAATCTTAGTGTGCCCAAAAGACAAAATACCAAAAAGAAATGCTTGCAGAAACGTTTATATAGACGGCATGGAAATCTCATTCTTGTCCGAAGAGGATTTACGGGGACGTCGTATAAAGGGTTTTCAATAATCCGTACAGCCTGGCTATTATCACCGCCTCCAGTTAATTTTTAGGCGTCAGCGGTTAATCGGGGTTCAAATCCTCGCGTCCCCACTTTATTTTAAATTAAATAATAAGAAAAAAAATAAAATCTAATAATAACTTTCCCCAACTTCGCTGTCAGGAATCTCGTCGCTGAAGCTGCCCGATTCAGAGCTTGAAGCACTCCTTACACCAAAAATAATTCCTGCTGCGCCAAGTATTACCACAAGCACAATCAGCATCGTTTTCAATGTATCCTTGAAAGGGAAAGGGAATACAGATGAGCTTCCGAGCACATTCAAGTCAAGGGCAACTTTTCCAAGCACCTTGTCAGAGCTTTTCACGGTTGCAATCATATCCTGCTTTCCTGCATTTTCCGAAGATGCGTAGACTGTTATAGTCTTTGATTCCTGTGATTTTAGTATGAACACATTAGAGTCGCTTAATCTTGCATCTGCATCAGCGTCAAGCAATAAAGTGTAAGTGTTCGCTTCTGTTCCCTGGTTTTCGAATGTTATCGGATATGCCGCTTCCTTGCCAATATTTGCGCTTTGGCTTGTAACAGGCACTTTGATTACTAACCTATCTTTTGGAGCGACATTTACCTGGCTCTCAACAATATTCACTGGAACTTCCTTTGATTCTGAATCTGTTCCAAACTGCGAGAATATTTCTACCCTTACAGTATAAGCTCCGCTTGGAGTATTCTCCGGAATCTTCAATACAGCCTCTTCCATCGATTCTGAAAAGCTTTTGATATTGCTTATCTGCTTTGTTGAAGCTATCTCAAGTTCCGGAATGCTAACTCTCATCTTCAGAATTTCTGAAGGAGATACTCCTATGTTCCTAAAACCAACATCAACTACAAGATTCTTTCCTGCGCCGGCATTGTCTTCAGGGTTAAGCAGTATTTTTGTGATTACAAACGGGAAATTAGTTCTGCTAACTCTTAGCAAGTATTCTTTTTCTGCAAAATTTCCGTCTTCATCCCTTATCTTTATTTTTAATCTTAAGTTGCCGTTTTCTATTTTCCATATTAAAGGGAAGTTAAGCTTCTTTGAAGTGTCCCTGTCCTTTAGCAAGTCGAATTTTGAGGTTATATCAGATACAACATCTCCATTCTCAAATACAAGAGTTCCTTCGACAACAGCATCATTCATGTTTTCAAGGGCCGTAAACTTGATTTTTACATCAAGCTCTTCGTCGTTCTGCGCCAAAGTTATGAAATTGCTCTCATCTTCTATAACAATAATGCTTTCAACTTCAACACCGTCAAATCCTGCATCAAGGCCTCCGTTTAGTGAGTTGCCGCTTTCCATGACAAGCCCATATGATTTTTCAACAATGCCCTCTTCGGTGTCTGTTATTTTTACAGTAAGCTCAAGAAGATTGCTGTTCTTTAATGAGTCTATGAGCTGCAAGTTTAGTGTTCTTGAAGAGCTTGCTACTGCATTCAAATCAAAGTTTGCAGTTGAATCTGCAACAACAACGCCTGTTGCAACATCTCTTAAAACAGCTTCAACTCTTGCATCATCAAGATCTCCAAGTGCTGTAAAATCAATCACTGCATTGAAATCGTCATTCTCTTCTATGAAATTTGTGTTTGAAGATGCAACAATCTTATTGTTTACACGAACCCTGTCTATTGATGCATCAAGGCTGTTCATTCCAGTTTTCTGCCTTGTCCTTAATCCGTAACTCTTTTGCTCTGAACGCCCTATTGCGTCAGATATCTTGACAGTTACATCATAATCATCATCTCTTGTCATTCCGTCAACTAAATTCAAAAGCATTGCAACGTTCATGCTCTGGTTTTTTGCCAGGTCAAGATTGCTGACTGCATTTGAAACAGTATTTCCTGTTCTTCTTGACCTTAAGTTAGCTTCTACAATTGCGTTTTCCAAAGTATCGACTGCTGTAAAATCAATTGATATTGTGAAATTGTTCGCATCATCTACGAGGGTTGTTCTCGATTGGGCAAGCACATTAGTATTTGCTGCAACTCTGTCTATTGATACATCAAAAGGAGTTTTTATGTTTGCAAGCGTTTTCTGCACCGCAGGAACATTCCCGAATGTAACAGAATATAATTTTTGTTTTAGCACAACATTAGGATAAATCACATTAATCTGAAGATTATAGTTTGAATTATTTGCAAGATTTCCAAGGCTCATATTCAAAGGAACATTAGTTTTCTGCATTACTGTTGAGCTGAATGTATCACTAGTCTTTGAAACAGTAAAACCCGTCTTTACATCAGTAAACACAGCCTGCACTCTAATATTATTTGTAAATTCCTTGAATGAAGTCAGGTCTATTCCAATTAAAAAAGAGTTTGATATCGGAATGAGGTTTATTCTGTTTTCAGCCACGTCATTGCCGTTTATCCTTACTCTGTCAATTGAAGCGTCAGGAGAAACTGGAACTGCAGCTATGGCAAATGCACTAGCCAGAACTGAAAATACAGCCAAAAATACTAACATTCCTATTTTTTTGTTTATCATAAAACCCCCACGTTTTATCTCTTTTTGTTATTGTACAGTAAGTACAATTTAAGGTATAAATTGGAGGTTATATATAAATCTTTCGCTATTTGCCAGTAACAACAAAATTATACTATACACTACACTATATATAATATCTATGTAATAGGCATACTATAGGTTATTTAAATATAGGCAAACCCCCCCAATACATGGTATTAATAGTTGGTGCAGGACCTGCAGGTAGCTATCTTGGCTATTTATTGGCCAAAAACGGCCAGAACGTTACTATATTAGAAGATCATGATACTATAGGCAAGCCAGTGCAATGCACAGGGATAGTTACCCATTCTATAGAAAATTTCTTCAAACTGAAAAATGAAGTGATTGCCAAAAGGCTGAACAAAGTAATTGTTGCAGGGAAAAACAGCAGGATTGAAGTTAATGTTGATGAGATTGTAATGTGGCGTGACAAGTTTGATCAGTTTGTTGCGCAAATGGCACAAGATGCAGGCGCAAAAATACTGCTTAATCACCAGTTTACTGGATTTAATGGCAAAAATACAATAAAAGCAAAGGACAAGAAAAACAACAGGACAAAAGAAATCAAAACTGACATTATAATAGGTGCTGACGGACCATACTCAAAGGTTGCTAGAGAAGCCGGAATCCTGCAAAATGACAGGAACTACATCGGAATGCAGGCCAAAGTCAAACTGAAAATGGATACAAATTCTTTTGAGACGCATTTTGGCGAAGATTTTCCAAATTTCTTTGGATGGGTTGTGCCGGAATCTGAGGACACTGCAAGAATCGGGATAGGGTGCTTTGAAAACGCACAGCACTATTTCTACAAGTTTCTAAAAAAAATCACAGGAACTGATAAAATAATTTGCTGGGAGTCCGGATTAATTCCGTTGTATAATCCAAAGCGCACAATACAGAAAGATAATACCTATCTTATCGGAGATGCAGCGACGCAGGTAAAGGCGACAACAGGCGGGGGGATAATCCCCTCATTAAAAGCTGCACATACCCTGTGCGATTGCATAATAAACAAAAAAAATTACCAGAAGGAATTCAGAAGAAAATCAGGAAGAGAGCTGCTTTTGCATCTCAAGATAAGGAACATTCTTAACAAGTTCACGGACGCTGATTATGACAGGCTCATAAGCATGATGAATCAGGATAAAGTAAGAAAACTGCTGAAAAAATACGACAGGGATACTCCGATTCCCTTGGTTACAAATTTATTGCTGAAGGAGCCAAGATTCCTTTATTTTTCAAAAGTTATGTTCAGATAGCAAAATAACAAAAGCTTTTTAAAACATCAAAATTTCATCATTTTGATTATACTAGGGGTAAATTCATGAATGAAAAAGAAGACGACATAGAAATAGACTTTGGGAAGATAAAGAATTTCTTCAAATCAAAGGAGAAAAATGAAGAAAGAAAATCTGAAACTGTAGCTATTGAGAAAATAAGCGACAGAGAGACAATAATAGACATCAAAAAGGATGACGACGAAATAAAGATAGATTTGAAAAAAAATCAGGACAGAGACATAAAAATTGATGTAAAAGACGATAACGACGAAATCAACATAGACTTCAGCAAGATAAAAAAAATATTCAAAAGTGATGATTCTGGGCACAAAACAGAAAAACACCATTCAAAAGACGATGATGAAATATCCATTGACTTTGGCAAAATAAAGAATTTCTTCAAGCCTGAAACAGGCACGGATAAGATGCCCCATGATGATATTAATATTGACTGGGGCAAATTTGCAGCGTTCTTCAGAAAATATGGAGTTATATTTCTCGCATTAATACCAATAATTCTTTCAATATACATCAGGATGCAAGCAGGATACTTGCCGATTACTGATGAATGGGCTGCGAACAGCGTGATAAGCAGCATAAGATCTCAGGTTAAATCCGGCATTGACCAGCAGTATCCAAATCTGCCGGATGCCAATAAAAATTCTTTGATAGATGTGCAGATGCAAAAGACTATAAGCCAAAACAAGGCGCAGATAGACCAGCAGGTTGCGGCAACATCACAATACTTCAAGGATTTCTTCCAGGACCCTGACGGCAAAAATTACATGCCGGACATAGACCCATATTATTGGTTTAGGTATGCTAAAAATATAGTTGAGCACGGGTACCCTGGCGATGAAATAAGGAACGGCATCCAATATGACAAACTTCAGCTCGCGCCAATGGGGAGGCCAATATATGGGGACTTATTTCACTCTTACTCTTTAGCTTATTTTTATAAAACTATACACTTGATTATACCAAGCATGACCATTATGAGGTCAACATTTTATCTTCCGGTTTTGGTGGCTTCTTTATGCGTACTGCTAGTATTTCTCATTGCAAGAAATATAGCTGGAAATCTTGGCGGTTTTTTTGCAGCCACTATAATGGCAGTCAACACTTCCTTTCTTGGAAGAACATTGTTTGGTCATGCAGATAATGATATATGGGTTATTTTTTTCCCTCTTATAATCACTTGGATGTTCCTTTTAACAGAAGAATCAGAAAGTACACTCAAAACGTCTGTTTATGCTTCAATCGCAGGATTTTTTACTGCTGTTTATGTAACTGCATGGAGCGGATGGTGGCACATATTTGATTTCCTTCTGGTAGCACTTTCAATGACATTCGCATATATCCTTATAGGAAAAATAATGAAACACGGAATTAAATTAAAAATTATTTTTTCAGATATTCAAATTCGCCATTACATAATAATTTTTGTGGCATATGTTGCAGCTACCGCAATCTTTACTACATTATTCCTAAGCTGGGCAGAGTTTTCAAACAGTTTTCTTGGCCCATTGAGTTTTAATACAATAAAGTCACCAGTTACAAAATACCTTTGGCCCAATGTTCTTACAACAGTTGCAGAGCTAAATGAAGGCTCGATAAACGGCATAGTTAATTCTGTGGGAGGCCCTTTTTTCCTATTCATTAGCCTTTTGGGGTTAATTTTATCCGTATCGAGAGAAGGCGGCTTAAAAAGATTTGATTTTATCTACATCGTATGTTCAGCTTTATATTATGCAGCTCTATTCATAAAAATAGGAGGTTCAGCAATATACCAGCAAATTCCTGTAATTACCCTGATAATAATGATAATGATTCCTCTGCTATTTTTAATATTAATAAGCCTGTACAGGAGAGACGAATCCTACGATTTTAAGCTTTCATTGTTATTGTCACTGTGGATAGTGTCTACAATATTCGCAAGCATCAAGGGAGTACGATTTACCATACTCCTCGCTCCACCATTCAGCGTATCATTTGGAATTGCTCTGGCAAAGATATACAACATTGTTTCAAGATGGTCAATAAAAGGATTAAAAATACACAAATATATAGCAAATACAATAATAATACTCTCATTGCTGTTTATCTTTTATGCAGACCCTATAAACGGCGCAATTAATGCAGCAAGTTCAGATCTCCCTCTTATAAATGACGCATGGTATAATACTTTGACATTTATAAAAGACAATTCAACTGAAACTGCAATAATAACTTCGTGGTGGGACTTTGGCCACCATTTCAAGGCTATTGCAGAAAGGCCGGTCACGTTTGACGGCACAACACAGACAGATCAGGCAGCTCATTGGGTTGGGAGGATGTTCATGACAGATAATGAGGCAGAGGCAGTTGGAATATTAAGAATGCTTGACTGCAGCCACAGTAAAGCTTTCAACACATTAATGGAATTGACCAATAAAGACTCCCACAAATCATTGAAAATTGTCAGGGAAATAATACTTCTCGATAAGGAAAAAGCAAGAAAAAAACTAAAAGAGTATAATATATCTGCAGAGAAGATTGATGAAATAATTCCGTATACTCACTGCAATCCTCCGGAAGGATATGCAATTGCATCAGAAGACATGATAGGAAAAAGCGGAGTCTGGTCACACTTTGGAAGCTGGAATTTTGAAAGAGCAGACATATGGTACAATGCAAGAAACCTTCCTCAAGAAGAAGCTGTAAAGTTCATGGCAGATCATTTTGGATATACAAAAGAAAAAGCTGAAAATATTTATTATGAAGTGCAGTCAATAACCAGCGACAGCGAAGCAAATTCATGGGTGGCCCCATGGCCTGGATACGGCGGGACAATAAGCTGCAGCAAGAAGGCAGAAGGATATTTCCTATGCGATAACGGACTTATGGTCAACATGAGTACTTATGATATTTTTGCAACCTCAAAAGACGGCATAACAAGGCCTAAATCAGTTGCATTTGTGACTGAAAAGGGGATGATGAGGAAAAACAACAATGGCACAACAATTGACGTTGGAGTTACAATAATTCCAAGAGGCGACAATGAGCTTGAAGGGGTTTTGTCAAGCAAAGAACTTACCGGAAGCATGTTCACAAGAATGTTTTACACAAACGGCCATGGATTAAAATACTTTAAGCTAGTTGACCATCAGCGCGGCCTGACGGGAACAGACATCTACACTTACAAGGTTGATTGGGAAGGAAAAGAAACAACAATAGTGCCTGATTTTGCACCAAAGCCAAAAACAGAGGACAAAGAAGAATCCAACCAAGCCACATCAGATGCTCCAAAATCAAATTCTTAAATGGCAGCAAAAAAAATCTGGGCAGTAATACCTGCGTATAATGAAGAGAAAAGCATAAAGAACATAGTTTCAAATACGCAAAAATATGTTGATGAAGTTGTTGTTGTTGATGACGGAAGCAGGGATAATACAAAAAAATCAGCAGAAAAATCCGGCGCTGTGGTGCTGAGTCATGTAATAAATCTCGGCAAAGGCGCAACATTAAGGACAGGATGCGACTTCGCAGCATCAAAAGGGGCAAAACATATCGTAGTCCTTGATGCAGACGCCCAGCACGACCCTGCAGATATTCCAAGATTTACAGAGAAGCTTGGCAAATATGACATTGTTTTCAGCTACAGGAAAAGAAGCAGCCAGATGCCATTTGTGCTAAGATTCGGCAATTGGTTTATATCGAGAGCAGTATTCTTTTTGTACGGAATAAGCCTGAATGACACGCAATCGGGATACAGGGCATTTTCAACAGAAGCTTATAAAAAAATAAGATGGAATGCCTCAGATTATTCAATGGAAACAGAGATGATATCCAAGGCAGGAAAGCAAAAATTAAAATATGTGCAGATTCCAATAGGCACAATATACTCTGATAAGTATAAAGGAACAACAATAATTGACGGAATCAAGATAGTGCTTAACATGGTTTGGTGGAAAATTTTTAACGGAAGGTAGAATGGCAATCGGAACAACAATCGGGCAGACACTGGGGCTGATGTTTGGAATATTTATGATGTACTACACTTTTCTCAACTACAAAAGAAAGCAGTTTACTGGAAATGAATTTGCGTTTTGGACTATATTATGGATAATCTTCATATCTATAGCTATGTTTCCGGCAATGTTGGACCCACTACTCCCATTGACAGGAGCTTTAAGGGCTCTTGATCTTCTTACAATCGTAGGATTTGCTTTCCTCATGCTTTCAGTCTTTTATAACTATACCCTTACAAGGAGAAACCAGAGGCAGCTTGAGGCTATTGTAAGCAGCATGGCAACAAACAAAAGAAAGAAATGAGAGTATAGATTTAAATAAGGATATAGCTAACTTCTGCATATGGTTTTGGCGATAAAATTTGCTGACAAGTATATAGGAGGATTGCTCTGCAAACTGCTGGGCATTTTCAGCAGAAAGAAAGCAATAGTGGAAGCAAAAAAGATACTTGTTATTCAGCTTTGGGGGATTGGAGAGACTGTACTTGTACTGCCATCATTAGGAGCCTTAAGAAAAAAATATCCCAAGGCGACAATAGATGTTCTTGCTACAAAAAGGAACAGTGATGTTTTCTTCAGCAACAAGCATGCTGACAATATACTGACCATAGAAACAGGCCCATTATCACTTCTTAAGTTCATAATAAAAAATTTCAAGAAATATGACCTTGTGATAGACATGGAAGAGTATCTTAACATATCTGCAATAATATCATTTTTCACAGGAAAAAATTCAATTGGGTATTCCCACGGAGTAAGATCGAAGATGTACAGTGTAAAAATAAAATATAATGATCAGCAGCACATATCAGAAACTTTCCTGGATTTAATAAGGGCGCTTGATGACCAGCCAAATATCAAAGCGCTTCCAAACCTGCAATACTCAAAAAAAGACAAGACAAATGCAGATAAATTTCTCGAAAAAAGCGGAATTAAAAAAAATGATTTTGTCGTGTGCGTAGCCCCTGGGGTTGCAGAGTCAGCAAAATCAAGAATATGGCCGTTTGAAAGATATGCTGAGCTTTGCGACGAGATAATATCAAAACACAATGCAAAAATAATCTTTGTCGGGACATCAGACGAAACACAGCTGGTTGAAATTATAATAAAAGGCATAGAAAAAAAATCCAGCGCAATAAACTCTGCAGGCAAAATAACACTTAGGGAGCTTTTTTATCTGATAAAAACATCCAAACTTTTTATAGGAAACGATTCAGGCCCGATGCACATAGCAGCAGCGCAGGGGATAAAAACACTTGGGCTTTTCGGACCAAATATACCTCTTAGGTTTGGCCCTGTTGGAGACGGCAACATAGGGCTTTACAAGAGATACAACTGCGAATTCAGCCCGTGCATCAATGTCCATAAAGGACAAGTCCCAGACTGCATGTATCCAAAGAGCAGCAATGATTATCAGAAATGCATGAAGAACATAAGCGTTAACGATGCGCTGAAAGAAGTTGAGAAATTAATAATCTAATGCTAATAACCTAATTACCAGAATCCTTTTCTTATTTTGACAGCCTCGTCGTCATTCTCATCTGCTGCAACTTTCTTTGAAACAACAATGACGGCGTGCCAGAATGGTATATGAATTGAAAGCAGGTTGCGAAAGCCATTTCTCCTGAAAAGCCACCTTACAGAAATTTTTGTAACCGGCCTTGTGTGGTCAGGAACATTGTAAAATTCTTTTGTAAGATAAGAGCTGATTGTTATTACAATCCCATTTGACAATGATGCCATTCTTTTGATGAATTTTTCCTGGTCATCCATATGCTCAAGGATGAAGCTGTTGAAAACAACATCATATTTTCCCTTCATTTTCCACAAATCTTTTATCATGACATTCTTCGCTTTGTATCTTTCATCAGCGTCAACACCGTAAGCTTTGAATCCCATAGATTCTGCGGTTTTCATGAAATGCCCTGGCCCGCAGGCAACATCAAGAACGGTTTTGCAGTTTTTGCAGTATTTTCTAAGAAGCCACCTGTAGAACGAATCCCTGACAGAATACTTTATTTTGCTCTTGAAGTTCAGCTTGTTTTTCCACGGATTGCTGTAAAGCCTTGGCATAGCCTTCAAGAAAAATTATCAATATATAAATCTTGTTTTGTCAGCCGATAAAATGCAGGTATTCTCCGTAAGTAAAGAAGCCTGCAAGCTGCTTTAGCCTTGCAATCCTCGGGAAAAGGTCTTTTTCAAGGGAAACAACGCCATCAAAAAGCTCAAAGATTTCAGGCTTGAAAATGTATATTCCGGCGTTTACAATGTTTGTCGATGAATGCTTCGGTTTTTCTTCGAAATCCACAACAAGATCGCCGTCAAGAATAGCTGTGCCGTAGCTGCTGGATTTTTCCCTTGTCATTAGCCCCATTGTAGCCAGCTTTTCAGATGCAGAGTGCTTTTTTATCATCTTTGCAAGGTCAAAATTATTGTAAGTGTCGCCGGACATCACTATGAAACTGCTGCTTATTTTATCTTTTATTGCCAGCAATGCTTCTGCATTTCCTTTTACTTGTTTTTCAACAATTTCGACGCTTATGCTTGATTTTGAGGCTTCATTAAGAATAGCATTCATGTTTTTTGTGTACTGGGTTACAATATACACTTTTTTAATTCCAAATTTGGAAAAAAATTCCAGCTGCTGGCTTATCAATGAAGTCCCATGCACAGGCTTAAGGGCCAGCTGCTGATGGTTGCCTCTCAGAAGCAATACTGCAGTGTCAACAGAGCCTTCCTGCAGCCCCTTTCTGAGAAAAAATTCAATAGCCTGAGACCTGCTCCTGATTATGGAGTTATCTACTTTGGAATCCACTGCCTTTAACAATTCAGTATCCAATGATATGGCTATTTTTGCTTTTTTCATTTTAAGTAATCGAATTGCAAAGCAATTCTTTTATTTTTTGGTCAAGCTTTTTAACTTGTTTAAAAAGGTTGTAGTATTACTAAGTATAATAAAGTATGACTATTTAACTATTTATATTCTAGAGTATATACTTTTAACCGAAAGATTTATATATAGATAACTAAATTAGAAAGTATGAATAGTGCATACTAATTAAGGAAAATAATAAAAAACAAACAAAAATGGAAAAAATAATAAAATCAATGATAGAAGAAGGCATTGATACGAAGAAAAAATCAATGAAACTGGCACCGCAGATAAGGGAAGCGGCAAATTTAGTCATAAACACACTAAAAAACAAAAGGAAAATTTTGCTTGCAGGAAATGGGGGAAGCGCATCACAGGCGTCTCATATAGCTGCTGAATTTACAGGAAGATACAAACTTGAAAGAAAAGGAATGCCTGCAATTTCATTATCATCTGATTTGTCTGCAATAACTGCGATAGGGAATGACTACGGCTTTGATGCAATATTTGAGAGACAAATTGAAGCGCTTGGAAATGAAGGCGATGTTTTGATATTGCTTTCAACAAGCGGCAATTCTGCAAACATCATAAAAGCCGCAGAAAAAGCAAAGAAGATGAAAATTAAAATAATTTCCCTTCTCGGCAAGAACGGGGGGAAAATGAAAAACAAGTCAGATGTTGAAATCATAATTCCGTCTGACAATACTCCAAGGATACAGGAAGCGCACATAATGATTATGCACATAATATGCGAGATTGCAGACGAAAAATTATTTGGGAAGAAATAATAAAAACAACAAAATGGGAAAAATGATTGTAACCGGGGGAGCAGGCTTCATCGGCTCAAACCTCGCATTAAAGCTCGAAGAGCTTGGACACGAAGTTGTCGTGCTTGATAACTTTCTCATGGGCAACATGAAAAATCTTGGCGGCTTCAAGGGAAAAGTGATAAAGGGAAACGAATCAGAGCTTTCAAAAATAAAAAATGATTTTGACGCTGTTTTTCATCAGGCTGCTATAACAGATACAACAATCACAGACAAAGACAAAATGTTTGGCAATAACGTCGAAGGATTCAAAAAAATAATTGCATTCTGCGAAAAAAACAATTCAAAACTGGTTTATGCATCTTCTGCAGCAGTCTATGGTGCATGCAAGGCTTCGATGAAAGAGAATCAGCCGCTTCAGCCGCTTAATGTCTATGGCCAGTCAAAGGTGGAGATGGACAAAATAGCAAAAGAAAGCTACAAAAAAGGAACTTTAGTTGGATTAAGATATTTTAACGTATTCGGCCCAAGGGAAAAATACAAGGGAAAAATGTCCAGTATGATTTACCAGCTTGCCTTGCAGATGAAATCAGGAAAAAGGCCAAGAATTTTCAAATACGGCGAGCAGGAACGCGATCATGTATACGTCAAGGACATAGTCAAAGCTAACTTAAAGGCAATAGAATACCGCGGCTTTGGAATATTCAACGCAGCAACAGGAACCAAGACAAGTTTTAATCATATAGTAGACTGTCTGAACAAGGCACTCCACACAAACCTAAAGCCAGAGTATTTTGACAATCCTTACACTGGCAAATATCAGGATACAACTGTTGCTGACATGGAAAACTCAGAAAAAAATCTCAAGTTTAAGCATGACTATAGCATTATGGAAGGCATAAAGGATTATGTAGAATATATGAATGAGAATGGATGGTGACCAAATGGAAAGCAAATTCATGAAAATATTAAACAGCTTCAAATCAAAAAAAATACTTGTAATAGGGGACATAATGCTGGATAAATATATCTGGGGAGATGTTTCCAGAATAAGCCCTGAAGCGCCTGTGCAGATAGTCAATGCAGTAAACGAAACATATGCTCCTGGCGGGGCATCAAATGTTGCAAATAATATTTCTGCACTTTCCGGAAAAGCCTACATGATAGGAATAGTTGGAAATGACGATGCCAGAACAATACTTATCAATGATCTGAAATCAAAAAGCATAAACACAGATGGAATTATAATTGATAATGACAAACCAACAATACAGAAAATAAGGATTATGGGGAGGGGCCAGCAGCTTCTAAGGGTAGATTATGAAAAAAAAGAGCATGTTCATAAAAAAATAGAATTACAAATAAAAGATTTTATTTCATTGAAAATAAAAGACACTGATGTAGTTGTCATATCAGATTATGCAAAGGGAGTTATAACGAAGGAAATTGCAGAGCACATTGTAAAATTAGCAATAAAGCACAATAAACCGCTTATAGTTGATCCAAAGCCTGCCCACAGAGAATTTTACAGAGGAGCAACACTAATAACTCCTAATAATGCAGAAGCCAGCGAGATGTCTGGAATTGATGACGGCTCTGACGAGTCTTCATCCAAAATAGGAAAAAAACTCCTGAAGGATATGGGTACAAATGTGCTTTTGACAAGAGGAGAAAAAGGAATGTCTCTTTTTGAGAAGAATGGAAACACAACAAACATACCTGCAAAGGCAAAGGAAGTCTATAGCCTTACTGGGGCAGGAGACACTGTTGTTGCTACTGCAGCGCTTGCATTGGCATCCGGAGCTACAATGAAAGAAGCAGCATATCTTGCAAACATCGCAGCCGGGATAAAGGTAGGGAAAATAGGAACCGCTACAGTAACGCTTGAAGAGATAAAAAAAGAGCTCTGAGCAAATGAAGCCTGCAGTATTTCTTGACAGAGACGGAACACTGAATGAAGACACAATGTACCCTCATAAGATTCATCATTTTAAGATGCTCCCGGGCGTAATTGATGGACTAAAAAAACTTTCAAAGAAATATATATTTGTGATAATAACCAATCAATCAGGAATAGGCAGAGGAGTTTTCAAGGAAGAAGATTTTCAGAATTTTAACAATCATCTTATAACCACGCTAAAAAAAGAAGGCATTGAAATCAAAAAAACATACCACTGCCCGCACACTTCGGAGCAGGTATGTGAATGCAGGAAACCAAGCGCAAAATACATAAATGATGCTGCTGAAGAGTTTGGAATAGACATAAAAAAATCCTGGGTAATCGGAGACCACCTTCATGACTTGGAAATGGGGATAAACGCAGGATGCAGAAGCGTGTATATGCTGACGGGGCACGGAAAAATGCACATAAATGACATAGAAAAAAGCAAAACAAAGCCTGATTTCACAGCAAATAATTTTTTGGAAGCTGCAAATTTCATAATGGGGCAATAAAATGGCAATAAAAAACAAAATAGTAAAAATCAATGAACTTAAAAAGATAGCTGAAAGGCTGAAAAAACAGAAAAAGAAAATAGTGACAACCAACGGCGTTTTTGACATACTGCATTACGGCCACGTGAGCTATCTTGAAGAGGCGAAGGCGCTTGGAGATGTTCTTATAGTTGGCGTGAATTCAGACGCTTCTGTAAAAACAAATAAAGGAGACAAAAGGCCGATAAACGATGAAAAATCAAGATTAAGCATAATTGCTGCACTGCAGAGCGTTGATTATGCTGTTCTTTTTAATGATAAAGACCCCAGGAAACTTCTTTCCCTCATCAAGCCCGATTTTCATGTCAAGGCAGGAGACTACAAGCCAAGCCAGATAATAGAAAAAGGAATCGTTGAGAAGAACGGAGGAAAAATAGTAATAGCAAAGGCGCACAGGCCGTATTCAACAACTTCAATAATAGCCAAAATTCTTAATGCATATAAAAAACAATAATTTTTTAAAGAATTTTCCAAAATCATCCTTAATGAAGCTTTCAATCATAATTCCGGCTTATAATGAGGAAAAAACTATATCAAAAATAATATCAAAAGTCAAAAAATCAAATTCTTTAGGGCTTTCAAAAGAGATAATAGTTGTTGATGATTATTCTACAGACAATACAGGAAGAATACTAAGAAAATTGAATGACAGGTCAATAATAACCGTTTACCATGCCAAAAATATGGGGAAAGGGGCAGCAATAAGAACCGGCTTATTGCGAGCAACAGGCGACGTTATTCTTATACAAGATGCCGACATGGAGTATGACCCGAAAGAATACCCAAAACTGCTTAAGCCGATATTAAGCGGAGAGGCAAAAGTCGTTTACGGCTCAAGGTTTGAGAAAATAAGCAAAAATCTCAAAAATATGTACAAGCTGCACTACTTTGGAAACATATTCCTGACAATCGCAACAAATGTCCTGTATGGAGTTAGAATAAAGGATATGGAAACCGGGTACAAGGTTTTCAGAAAAGAAGCAATAAAAAACATAAATCTGCGCGCAAGAAGATTTGACTTTGAGCCGGAGATAACGGCAAAACTTATTAAGAATGGATACAAGATCAGGGAAGTTCCGATAGATTTCAGGGCAAGGAAATTTGAGGAAGGCAAAAAAATAACATGGAAAGACGGCATTAAGGCCATGTTTTATCTTGTAAGGTACAGATTTTCGGATTGAAATTGTTTTATAGAATACACAACACCGAAGCATTTTTAAACGCTTTTTATTTATTCACCCACAAATGAAAATCAAGATTATTCATATTATTCTTGCAATTTATCTTACAGCCATCTCAATAGTTACAAAAAACGCAAAACTTGCCCCGTGGGTATTTTTAATAATAACCTTTGTAATTTTCTATTTTCTGGGAAAAAATAAGGTATTCACTTCAATTGAAAATCTGCTGTACATCTTAATTGCGCTGACCCCTTTTTTGCATCTGCTGCTGTTATTTATTATATATCTTCCATTCGCTGTATTCGGGCTCCTGACACACAAAAAAAGTTTCCTGAAGAACTATATTTTTGGATTTGGAATATCCTACATTCCGTCTATATTTATCTATCTCATATCTACCTACCTTTCAATCCCGTTAAATCTTATCTCCATACTGGCTATTTTTTACATATTGCCGATAATGGGGATTTTTGCATTAAAGAAAATCCCGATAGAGGCTTTTGAGATAGACAATAAAGAAAGCATTTTCATTTTAATTATACTGTTTTTTACAATATTCATAGCCATCGGAATAGTGGATAATGAAAGACTGTTCATCTCCAACAGTGTTAGGGAGTTTTCAAGGCTCCAGCCTGCTGTTGAGGGACTGGAATCCGACGGTCTGATTCCAATCTATAATCCAGGCACGGGGCAGGGGGATGCAACTTACTTATGGCTCCCTCCAGGGCATATTTCACATTTCTTCACATCAAATTTCCTGCTCAAAGATTTTTTCCCTAGCATCTTATTCTTTAATGCCTATTCTGTATTCATCTTGCTGCTCTCAACACTATCATTAGGCCTGCTTTTTGAGCCCATCCTTAACAGGGATAAGTCAACTTTAAGCTGGCTGGCTATAACTTCCATATCCCTTATTGTAGGGCTTAATTTTTATTTCATCCAGAAATTAGAGTCCATCAAGGAGTTCTCCGCATTTCCGCTTGCTTATTTAACATTAAGCATGATTCTTTACAATCCTAAAAAATTCAATGATTTTTTCTTTTTGATGTTTTTTTCCCTAATTTTAATTACAATACATTCTGCATACGGAACTGAGATTATTGTGCTTTCCTTTTGGCTGTTTTTATTCACAAAAATTTATTATGTAAGGGACAGAAGCGAACCAAAACTTTTTTTTAAATGGGCCATCTCCAATAAAATCAGGATTTTGGCTACCCTAGCAATAATATCGCTATTGCCTCTTTTTTACATCTTAAACGGGGTTATCTACAAGGATTTTATCGTAGCCTCTCAGGAAGACAGCTTTAGCATTCTCGGCATAAAAGAAAATTTTATCGGATACACTAAGAATTACTATGAGGATCATCTGCATTTCCTTTCCTTGAGTTACCCGGATGTCACCAGAAATGATGACCATAAAAGCGGTTTTTTCCCTTTAGTTTTAGGCACGATGTCTCTTTTTTTCTTAATTATCATGTATAAGCGAAGCGACACAAAAAATTTCAGAATATTTGCATTTGCAGCTTTATTTCAGGTATTAACTTTTGCATTGTTTTTAAATAAATACAGCTACCGTTTCGGAGGGCTTTTCAGGACAGCCAAGCCGCTTTTGATTATCCTGTTAGGGGCATCTATTCTTGTTTTCATGTACTCGTTTAAAAATAAATATTTAAAGGCAGTTTTCATAGCGATTACGTTTGCTGCATTCCTGCATACGGTCCCTTACGCTAAAGATAACCTCAGCAACATCCACCGGGAATTTTTTATGAGCGGAACTGTATATCAAGACGAAATGAATTTTATCAGCCTGCTGCCTAAAGACGGGAGGATAATAACTTATGGCGTCTTTGGCAATGCAATAGATTATGGCGGAAACCAGCTCACCGGCAGATACTTCTCCAGAGAAGACTGGGAAGTATTTGAATACCATAACAGAAATATATACAACACAAAAATACACAGTGCAAATTCATTTGGCCAGGCTGATATTGTCTTCAATAAATCCGCTGTAGAACTTCATAATTATCTAAGGCTCGGGGGCTATGGATATATTTTTGCAAATGTGTGCCATCCGGCCGGCAATTTTATAGCCAGCAGACTTTATCCTGATTTTTCCCGGGTTATTTACCAAAACCAGCAGAATAAGTGCATGGTAATATTTACCGTTAACGGCGTTAATTATATCGAAAAAGTAAACATCTTAAAAGATGTGAACGACGATGTATACAAGAGCAGAGACGGGTATAAATATTTCACGCTAAACAAGCACTATGATTTTGGAGATGATATTCCTTATTCCACAAAAGCTGCAGAACCAGCCGGACTCAATTTCACAAGGGACAAACCTGCAGAAGTCAAAATTTATGGGAATTTCAACGACAATGAATGGGTATCCTTTAAGGAAACTTATTGGCCAAGATGGAAAGCGTACATGAATAACAATGAAGTGCCGATTTATGCCGACAATAACGAGCAAATCCTGATTAGGACAGTTAAAGGAAACAGCCTGCTTCTCAAATATTCCATTCTTCCGATTGAAAAAAATTTTGGTATTTTATCGGCTATTGGATTTTTAGGCTTGAGCGTCTTTTTGCTGCTCCTGCTGAAAAAACAATAATCTTTTAAAGATTTTAGTTTTTTTGATTCTTATGGTTAAACTCTCAATACTGATTCCGGCTTATAATGAAGAGAAAACAATAGGCATGATTCTGGATAAAGTCAAGGGAGTCAAGCTTAATGGAATAACCAAAGAGATAATTGTAGTTGACAATGCATCTACCGACAAAACATTTGACATTCTAAAAAAATATTCACGAAAAGGCGTAAAGGTCATAAGGCACAGTAAGAACATGGGCAAAGGGACGTCCATAAGAACCGCTTTAAGCCACGCAACCGGCGACATAATCCTGGTGCAGGATGCGGACCTTGAGTATGATCCAAAAGACTATCCAAAGCTTATAAAACCAATAATAGAACACAAAGCAAAGGTTGTTTACGGCTCAAGGCTGCTTGGCAGGGACAATAAGTATACGAGATTTGCCTATTATGTCGGAGGAGTTTCTCTAACGAAATTTTTTAGCCTGCTGTACCAAAAAAATGTAAGCGACGTGTGCTGCGGCTATAAGGTATTCAGCTCCGATGTCATCAAAAACATCAGGCTCGAGTGCAAAGAATTTGAATTCGACTGCGAGGTTACTGCAAAAATTTCCAAAAAGGGAATCAGGGTATGCAATATCCCAATTTCTTACATTCCAAGATCCAGGGAAGAAGGGAAAAAAATAAATTTTAATGATTGGATGAAGTCAGTTTATGTAATGCTGAAATACAGGTTTAAAAATTGACTCATTTTAACGAAATGTTTTCAAAAATAAAAGCCAGAACAATTGAAAATAAAAATGACATTTTTGCCCTTTTGGCAATATTCATAATTTCCATTTTCTTTTTTCACAATTTTCTTGGAGCAGAAACCCTGATGCTTAACGGGCATTACCTTCATGAGCAGACATTTTTCAGCTATAATTACCTAGCCGCACACGAAAAAGGAGCATTGCCTTTCTGGACACCGTATTGGTACAGCGGACAGCCGTTTTTTGCGGACAGCCAGGTTTTTTTCCTTAACTTAACCCACATTTTCATAATTTTGTTCGGAAACATTTTCCTGTCGATAAACCTGTCGTCGCTGATTTATTTTTTTATCAGCGGCGCCGGAATGTATTTCCTTGTAAGGCATTTGACAAATTACAGGAGCGCAGCATTTGTATCGGCAATAATATACATGTTCAACGGGCTTATAAACGGATTTATTGTTTCCGGAAACCCAAGCATACTGGAGCCATATTCACTTATCCCTTTTATCTTTCTTTCAATAATCAAGGCAAAGAAAGCGCAGAACCCTATAAATTACTCCATAATTGCAGGAACACTGCTGGCATTTCAGGTGTTTTCAGGCGGAGCGCTGATGCTCGTTTATACTTTCCTGATTATATTCCCTTATCTTGCATTTGATGCGATAAGCCAAGGCATTAAATCCAAAATAGCAAAATCTGCGATTATAGCATGCACCATGGTTCTGATATTATTCGGATTATCTGCTGTAAAACTTCTTCCAAATATGGATTTTATAAAAGAGACTAACAGGTCAAATGGATTGTCTTATCAGGAATACCTTGGAGAAGATGTTTTTGTTTTCAAGGACTTTTTCAAAATTTTTGTGCTCACAGGCTACACATCAAGCCTTAAAATACATCTGGGTTTTGCTGCCTTTATACTTGTCATATCCTCATTTTTTTTCATAAGAAAAAGGATAGTGCTTTATTTTTTATCCCTGTCAGTTTTCCTTGCCATTCTTGCCAGCGGCGGCTTTCTGGCAGAGATATTCTTCAAGTATGTGCCTGAATTTTCAAAGACAAGGCATATTGCAAGGGTTCTTTTTGCCGTGGCATTTTCAGCTTCAATTCTTGCAGGATATGGGTTTCTTTTTATTTCAAACTTTATCAAAGGCAAATTCAAATTTAATGGCTTTACAAAGAAAACCCTCTTTTTTATCTTATGTATCATAATTCTTGTTGAATTGATTATTCCCAACGGAATTCCAAATGGATTCAACATAAACAACGAGCTTGAGCAGAATGAGCTTGCAAAATATCTGCAGCAGGAGCGGGAAAAAACACCTTTTAGGATAACAACTTTTGATATAGATGACATAATATCCTTCTACGGCAGCAGCTATTACGCCCAATACGGGCTTGAGACTCTTTCTGGAGGGGGGGGCTTATGGATTGACGATTTCGTAAGGTACCTTTCCATAGCAAAAAACACAAACAAATCCAAACTACTCGGAATACTGAATTTAAAATATGCAACATCAACAAAAGAAGCTGATTTTTTAGGATTTAGCGAAGCAAAAAAATTCAATGAATGCGCGCCATGCAAGGAAAATGACTGGACAAGCTGGATAGGCGGCCCATATCTCTATGAAAACAAAAATTTTCTGCCAAGATATTATTTTGTCAACAATTCAATATTAATAGTGGGGGACATGAATCAAGCCCGAGATATAACCTACAATTTGCTCCTCAGCAGAAAATTTGACCCCAAAAAAGCGATAATAGTGCAAGGAAACGGAAAAATAAGCGATTATAATGTAGAACTGCTAAAAAAATTCAATGCAATAGTGCTGCTTCAGGGGTCTGTAGATTCAAACTCCCTCCCTATCCTGGATCAGTACAAAAAATCAGGAGGAAAAATATTTCCAGATATACTTGAAAATAAAAATTCAGTTGAAACTTCAGAAATTGAAAACCTTATGGAATCATTCAAGGGAGAAGTCAAAGAAGTGGAATTCAATTCAATATCGCCAAACGAGATAGAACTGCATCCAAAAAACAAGGGATTCCTAGTAATGAGCGAAAAATATTCACTTTTTGATGAATGGCGCGCAACTAAAGACGGCCAAAATGTAGAAATTCTGAGGGCAGACAATGTTATAAGCGCAGTTTATGCGGATGGGCCAGGGGCAATTAATTTTAAATTCACACCTAAATCATTTTGGAAAGGCGCAATAATCTCCATGGCAACTGCAATTCTGATTGCCGCATATTTTATATCTCATTTCATAATAACCAACAGGAGAAAAAATAAATCCAGAGTCAACGCTCTGCAACAAGCACGCCCTGATAATCCTTGACTTTTTTTATAGTGCAGGAAAATCCTGCTTTCTTCAGATACTTTAAAAGATTATCAAGATTAAGTTTCTTGTTTTTGATTCCAAAATAGTCTGGATTATGGTACTCAATAACCATCTTTTTTATTTTTTTGAGGATTTTCAGAGGAGTATTGAGCAGTATGTTATATTCAGCACCTTCACAGTCCATCTTAAGAAAATCGCAGTTTTTTATGCTGTTTTCAGTGAAAATTTTCTGAAGAGACACTGATGATATCTCAACTGAGCGCCCTTTGTTGTCATAAATCGTATTAAGGGCAGAATTAATCGGATTAATGTATATCCTGACCGGCTTACTGCCAGAAGTAACTGCTTTGTTGAATATTATTATATTTCCGGATTGGTTTAATTCTATATTTTTCTTCAGGACAGCGTAAGTTGAAGGAGACGGCTCAAACGAATAGATTTTGCATTTTGGGCATTTTTTGGAAGCAAAAAGAGAAAACGAGCCCAAATGCGCGCCGACATCAATTATGGATCCATTTTTATTGCTAAGGCTGTTTATCTTGTAGTCATCACGGACAATGCACTCATAAATCATTGATATATCGGTGGCCTTTGAAAATATATTTCCGGTCCTTACAACGAGCTTTATCTCTTTGACATTTATTATAGTCTCTTTATCGAAGGTTGTCCAGAAATGCAGCCATTCTTGAAACGTCCAGACGGATGCAAGATAAGCAGAGACTTTTATGACTTCATAAGCCCTTACAATGTTACGGTAAAATTTTGCAAGCATTTAATCATGTTAAACAGTCCAATTTATTAAATTTTTTATTGTTATGCGGCAAAACAGCGTTTGGAAAATTTAATAAACAGGCAAATGCCACATTGGAAAATGAACATAGAAAAGCCGTACCTGCTGCTGTTTTTTGGCTTAATGCTTTTTCTTGGAGTCTCAAATCTTATGGACCATAGGGTTCAGCATGATTTTCCATATGCCTATCTGGCTTCAGATACATTCCAGCAGCAGACAAGGGCAGATGGGATAGCAGACGCAGGCAACTACAGGAATGAACCATTTTATATTGTCAAGGGTTTCAAGGATGTAGTGGGGTATTACCCTCCTTTGGTGCACCATCTTGGCGTCCTCTTGCATTTTACAACCGGCATTCCAGCATACGATACAGTCTATTTTATGGTTTTTTTCAGTGCCATATTAGCGGCTTTTGTGATGTATATTATAATAAGGAGCTACAACAAGAATATTGCAATACTTTCTTTGCCGCTGTCAATACTCATATTCTCCGATAAGTCTTATATAGGCTTCGTATGGGGCCACTGGGCATCAATAACCGGCCAGCTGTTCCTGCTTTGCATATTCTGGTCAATAACAAGATTTGACATTGCAAAATCAGAAGCCCTTCTCGGGATATTCATGGGATCCCTTGCACTTGCTCACACTTCCGAATTAATTTACGGCATTGCTTTTGTCGGGCTTTATGGTGTTTGGCTTTTATCAAACAAAAAACTCAATACTAAATTTTTCAAAAAGACAATAATTGCTGCAGTAATTGCAATTGTTATATCGGCATACAGCCTTTACATATTCTACAACAGTTTTATGGTTGTGAATCCCTATACATTCGAAGTATCAAAGTACTGGGGAGGGACGCCAATATTTGAAATAACAGACTTCAGCTTGCTTTTGATTTTTATGGTTATAGGGCTGATAGCCGGCATTTTAATGATAAAAAAAATAGATGTTCCTGTGCTGGCAGGAATATTCATGCTGCTTGTAGGATACACAAATTATATCGGCTTTGGGATAAGGGCATTCCAGCCAAGGCTTTTCTGGCCGATTTATTTTTCAATTTTCCTTGGGATAGGGCTGCATACGCTGGTAAAATACATGCCATTCAATTCAAAGGCAATCCTTGCATTTTGCTTAAGCGCATTTTTTGTATTGGCAATTTCCAACACTATTTCAATACCAAATATCCCGACATATTCAAAATTGTCAAACCCCGGGATTATGGACACTTGGCACTGGCAGATGTTTCAGTGGATAAGCAAAAATACAGATACAGATTCAAAAATATACTTTTTTTATGGAGACATTTACGGCCAGGATGCAATTCTCAGAAACTCCAAGAGGCTGCACGTTCAGGTCATACCTGATGACTTTATTGCGGCTCTTCAAAACAGGACAGTAAAAAGAGTGTACTGGACAGAAGCGCCAGCAGACCATGGTGCAGGATTCCCGCACTTCAGCCCGTTTCCAAAGATAAAACTATATTTAAAAGAAGACACAGACTACTGGCTTTTGAAATCCCCAAATATAGACATATGCAAGTTTGACTATCTTGTATTTGACAGGGCGACAAGGCAGGAAGTGCTTGCGCAATACAACCTAGTCATAGCAAACCAGATGATGAAAAAAGATGCACAAGTGGTATTTCAGAACGAAGTTTCAATAATATTAAAAAATAATAAGGTCAACGGCGACTGCATTGAAGAGGGGACTTTTTAGAATGAACGAAGAAACAATGAACAAACTGAAGAAAGAATCAGCTTACCTTGCAATCACATTTGCAGCATTCCTGATGATCTTTAAGATTGCTTTCTACAATGAAAGCGCTTTCAATGCCGTTAAAATAACTGCATCCATATTCTGGATGTTTGTGCTGCCTGGGTTCTTGATTATGTTTTACTGGCATGAAAACCTTGAATTCATCGAAAGGCTTGTGATAGGGACTGCACTCGGGCTTGGCATAATGGGGTCTGCAAGCTATTACCTTGGGTTGATTGGCCTTAATATAAACCACCAAACCATACTGCTGCCGCTTAGCTTTATAGTGATAGGATTATTGACAAGCATCAGAAGTAAAAATTTTAACAATCAGCAAAAATGACAAAAAAATCCAAAAAAATCCTCCGAAGCACTGAATTTAAGATATTTTTGACAGCATGGATTGTTTATGCATTTTACTTACAGATGTATGGCAGCAGCTGCATGGCAAACTCCCAGTCTGCCCTCACTGCAGCAATTGTAAACGAGGGAAGATTGCAGATAGACACATACCAAAAAGTCAGCTGCGATATATCTTTTTATAATGGCCATTATTACTCAGGCCAGCCACCAGGGATATCTTTTATTTCAGCGCCGCTCTACATTGCGGCCAAGCCGGCTTTTAGCCTAATACCGGACAGCACCATCGACTCACTTTATCAAAAACTCGAGAATTATGGAGATAAGCTGCCTCCTGATTATTGGGGAAATAAAAAAACCATATCCAGCTATTTTTCCAGCCTAAGCAAAAGGCAAATACTGGAATATCTTTTTATTTCCGGATTTATTCTGCCTCTGTTCACAACTGCATTAATCAGCGCGCTGTCTGTTGCTGTATTCTACATGTTCATAAAAAACTTCACAAAAAAAGAATATTTAAGGCTGCTTTCCACAGCACTTTATGCTTTCGGCACAATAGGCTTTCACCTGTCAACATTATTTTTTGAAAGGCCAATTGCCATAGCAGTATTCTTTATGGCTTTTTTTATCATATTCAGAATAAGGCACGGCCAGCTAAATCCAAATTTAACTATGCTATTTTTGACAGGGCTGCTTGCAGGCTCATCTGCGGCATTTGACTATTTTCATGCGCTTGCATTGCCGCTGCTGGCTGTTTATTTGGCGTTATTCTTCACAGAATACAAAAAATCCAAAGACGGCGGCATAAAAAAACTTTTCAGCATCAGAATTTCCAAGCCAAACATATCCCTAATTCTGGCTTTTGCCATAGGGATGTCAATACCCCTATTGATGCTCGGGTGGTACCATTACGCAACATTCGACAGCCCATTTGCAATTTCTTATTCGCACAGGATTGTTGAAACAAGCGACGCAAAAATTTCCGACATAGCCAATGCAAAACTTCCAGCCATGTCTACAATATATTATGTACTTGAATTTTTTCTGAATTCTCCAATAATGATTCTTGCAATTCTTGCCCCATATGCAGCTCTGAGGAGAAAAGACATGTTTTTTTATGATTTTGCCTTTATTGGAATACTAATAGCCGCTTCTTTTGTTTTTGCTTTGGCGCTGGCTCTGGTTTACCCGACTGTCGCCCCTCAATTTAACAGGCACATGACTCCAATAATACCTTACTGCTTTTTGGCTCTGCCTTATCTTATTCCCCAAAAAAAGAACAATAAAAGCAGAAGAATGCTGAGGATTATTGTAGCTATAGGGATTTTATCAATATTCTTCAACTGGATAAACACAATGTACGAAGATGCGGATAATTTTGACTTAAGAAACAAAAGAGCCGATTTTCTACCTTATTTTTTCAGCCATGGCCCATCATCCCCTTTTACTTCAGCGCTATCAGGCATATTCAGAATAAACAACCTAATCTTAAACTTAGCAGGGCTTGCCGCACTTGTATGTATCCTTCTCTTCATATGGAAACGCCACTGGAATTTGAAATATTTTATGAATACAAAAAAGCAATAACTATTTAAAATAAGGGGGATTTTTTGAGCTATAATGGGCAGCAATAAAAATAAGGTTACTGCAGTCATCCCGGCATATAACGAGGAGGAAACAATAAGGGACGTTATAAAATCCGTGAGGCCGCATGTTGATAAAATTCTTGTAGTCCTCTCAAAAAATTCAAGCGACGGAACAGAAAGAATCCTAAAATCAATGAAAATTGACTATGTCATTGATCACGGCAAGGGCAAAGGAGATGCATTAAGGCAAGGCGCAATGGAAGTTACAACTGGAATAACTCTTTTTATAGATGCTGACGGCTCCCACGAAACAAACGACATACCAAAACTGCTTAACCCAATTAAGAACGGCTCTGCTGATATGGTTGTCGGCTCAAGGGCAACCGGAGGAAGCGACGAACTGCACGGAACGCTTTATATGTTCCTGAAGCACATTGCAACAGGGCTCATTATGCTAATAATAAATTACCGCTGGGGCGTCAGGCTTACAGAATGCGAGAATGGCTTCAGGGCAATAAGAACAAGCGTTTTGAGAAGCCTTGGCCTAAAGGCAAACCATTTTGACATCGAGCAGGAGATGGTTATGAAGGCACTAAAGAAAAAAATACACATAAAAGAAGTTTCATCACATGAATACGAGCGCAAAGGCGGCCAGTCGAAGCTCTTTATATTAAGAAGCGGATGGAGGTTTTTTTGGCGCCTCCTGATTGATATCTGGTAAAAAATGAAAGTTTTTATTTCAGGAGTCAACGGTTTTGTCGGCGAACACCTTTCCAGCTTTTTTTTATCAAAAGGATTTCAAGTTTATGGGAATGGGCGCTCAAATTTCAAGAAAGACGGGGTTAAATATTATAAGCTCGACGTTCTAGACAGTAAAAAGCTAAAATCAATTATTGCAGAAATAAATCCTGATATTATAGTGCATCTTGCAGCATTCAGCTCTGTAAAGGGATGCAATGAAAATCCCGGCGTATGCGAAGAAATAAACGTCACCGGCACTAAAAATATCCTTGATTCAGCAGCCGCGCTTAAAAAGAAACCGAAGATCCTTGTTGTGAGCTCCGGAGAGGTTTACGGAAACCAGAAGCCACCGTTCAGGGAAACGCTGGAGCTTTGCCCGATAAGCCCATATGGACAGATTAAAAAGAAACAGGAAGAAGCGTGCATGTATTATTTCAAAAAACACAGGCTTAGGATAATAATCGCAAGAAGCTTTCAACATGCCGGCCCTGGCCAGCAGCCAATATATGCAATCTCTGATTTTGCAAAGCAGATAGCCGAGATAGAAAAAAAAATCAGGGAACCGGTAATAAAAGCCGGAAATCTTGATGTCAAAAGAGATTTTACTGACATAAGGGATGTAGTCAGGGCATATTTGCTTGCGATAGAGAAATGCACAGACGGAGAAACATATAATATCTGCTCAGGCAAACCGCACTCAATAAGGGAAATACTTCAAAAGATAGTATCATACACAGATACAAAAATAAAAATTATCCAGGACCCTGCAAAAATCAGGCCAAACAACATACCGATACTGCAGGGAGACTGCACAAAATTTACTGAGTGCACTGGATGGCGCCCTGAAATACCTATTGAAGATACATTAAAAGATACTTTGAATTACTGGAGAAACAAGATAAAATAACAGCATAACTACATTAAGTTCTAAAAATACAAACGGCTACAATCACCTGCGCCTGAAGTGCTTTGCCGCAAATCCAGACGCTGTCATAATAATAAAAGCCAGAAAGATTGACAGTTTAAATGATATAAACATTCCGAGCCAGTACACTATTGAAGGGAATATTCCAACTCCAATAAAAAATGCAAAGACAAGCATTTCTTCATGGTTCAAATCAAAATTCCCTAAAATAATGTAACTCGGTACAATGAAAAAAAGAATGATTCCCAATACCGACATTGCTCCAGATATTCCCAGTATGAAATAAAAAAATACCAGTATCAAAGCTATAATAATTCCAATAAATCCGAAATTTTCATTCTTAGGAAGGCTCATATTTGTACACCCTTATGTTGTTTTTATTGTATAACAGCGTGTGGTTTCCCATATACTGCTGCTCAAATGCGAGCCATTGATCCACAAATCTTCTTTCTTGAAGCATCCCAATTTGAGAATAATCAAACATGATATAATCATTCAAAAGGTGGTATCTTGCGATTTCCGGATTATCTTTGTACTTTTTCCAAGTCAGGAATCCTTCAAAAGGAAGGCTTATCCTAAGCGAGTAAGAAGATATCCAATACACCATCTGGCCCATCCCATCCCAAGGGGGGCCCATCACAGACACATTCATATCTTCAGGGACGTTTTGCTTTATCCACTCGCTGGCTTCCATTTGAGGCGGAATAAGCCTTATTATTGGCGAGTTATAGGCTCCTGCAAGGGTAGACTGCGCCATGGGAAAATTATAGCTTAAAGCCAGAAACACAAACACAGCAGCCCCTATATATTTCAAAATATTCTGGTATTTTTTCAAAAAAACAAGAAACGACGGAATGGACAGAATACCTATTGCAGTTATAGGCACGAAAATATGAGCAGAAGCCGACAAAGACCTGTGGAGGAAGAAATATTTCCCAATGAAATCCCTGTGCAATATCAAATAAAGGCTTATGAGCCATGCCAAAAGGAACAAATCCCTGTTTTCCCTCCTTATAACAAGTACCAGGATTCCAATGAGCAGGAAAGGAAGCGTCCAATTGCCATGCATTTCGCTGAATGAAAAATAAGATGCAGGAACAGAGCCGATAAAATCTTTTGGGTCAGGGGCCCATTGAAAGAGCCTGGAGACAGAAGGATAATCATGCTTCTTCTTGGATTTCTCCATGAATGATTTTATTACATTTCCAGTCTGGTAAGGGAATATTGACAGCAGGAAAATAAAAAGCACAAGCGCAATGCCAATATGCTTGAAATTCAACGGGAGTTTTTTGTTTTTGATTAAGAGGAATATTCCAAGAACAAGCAACCCGACCATAGAATGAAAGAAAGAAAGCGGATGCACCATCATCTGGACAGCAAGAAGAATACCCATAATGTAAAGATAATGCGGCTTGCTTGACTCTTTAGTGTACGATAAATAATACTCATAAAAACAATAAAGAATCAGAGGAATGAATGCATATCCAAACCTTTCAGGCCACTGCCCCCATAAATACGGCATTATATCTCTCATGGAAAAAGAAAGCAGGAAAGAAGAAAGTATTGCAGGCAAAAATCCATACAGGCTTCTTATAACAAAAAACAAGGATACCAATATCGCTGTTGCAAATATTGCATTGGTAAGGTAAACAGGAACAACCCTTTCAGGAGCAAATGATGATATTATTGCAAGGTCTGTGTGAAAAGGAGGAGGGTACCATAATGTATGCGGCCTGAATGAATTCTGGCCGCCATAAGAATAATCTATAAAAGGGGGAAGATCTATAAATGTTTTATCTGTCTCGGCAATATAATCTGACAGTTCCCAGTGGGAGATTGCATCAAACTCTCCGTAAGGGGTCCTGTTTTTCTGGAAAGGCAATGTCCACATGTATAATGCAAAAAGATAAACTGCAAGAAAGATTATAGACTCTACATGGCTTTTTTTTATCTTCATTTTAAATAATCTTTTTTACTGTTTTATATACTTTTTCAACTTCAATGCTTTTGAGGCACAGATTGTCATTGCACGGGCTTAATCTCTGGTTGAATGCAGAAACGCAAGGGCTGCATGCATAATTTGAGTACATGACGGTGCAATTATCAGTCAAAGGCCTGTAAAGCTCCGGTGTTTCAGGCCCAAAAAACACAATTATGTGTATATTTGTCAATGACGCAAAATGAGCAGGCCCGCTGTCGTTTGTTATCAATACGCTTCCTATATTGAACAGGTCAACAAGCTGCCTTAAAGTCGTTTTTCCGGTCAAATCAATGACCCTTTTGCTTTTTACATAGCCGGTTATGTACTCTGCATCTGATTTTTCATTTGCCACTCCGGTTATTACAGCATAGACATCTTTGTCCTCAACTAATTTTTTCACAAGCTTTGCGTAATTTTCCAGTGGCCATTTTCTTATGCTTATCAGCTTGCTGGCATTTGGGTTCACAAGAACAATTTTTTTATTTTCGCTTATTTCCGGATTTATTTCTTTAAGCATTTTCCATATATTCTGCTTTGATTTGCTGTCAGAAACTATTTTTGGCACTTCAAGTTTTTCATTTGATATGGAAAATTTTGCCATTGGAATTTCGTTTACCGGAGACTGCAAAGAGCTGACCAAAGCAATAAATGAGTGCGCAGTGTGTATGTGCGGGTTGTATATCACTTTATGAGTTACAAAATTTCCTATGTAAAGCCCCTCCTGACTGTACCTGTAGAAGCTTACTCTTTTTCCTGCCCCGCTCAAGTAACCCAGTATTGCGCTGTACCTTGCAAACATTTCTAAATTTATTGCAGTATCAATATTTTTTTGCCTGCATATAATCATAAACTTAATAGTGTCTCTTACCAGAGTAAATACTGACTTAACTTCTATAGTTATGACATTTTCTTTCGGCACAACATCAAGCAAATCCATGCTTGCTTCTATATGCTTGAAAAGCAGAAAGTAAACATTGGAGTTTGGATAATTTTTCTTCAGCTTTTTGATTGCAGGATAAGCCAGAACAGTGCTTCCCATCTCTGCTAACTCTATCAGCAGTATGTTTTTTGGCTTCTCGCTGTATTTTGGGCTTTTTAATCCAATAAGCCTTTGTACTTTATACATAACTGACAAAATAAAGCATATTGGCATGCCTATCCAATAATCAAATCTCCTCATAGTGTTTGGCTCAATCACTTCAGCTTAAAATCCGAAATTTGTTTTTAAAGGTTTGCTTTGGAAAAGGGGTAATTTGAGCACACTCTAAAAACATTTTTAAAGCACTGTTCATAAGTTTTAGACTATGAAAATAGCTATTTTGACACCGACTTTTAGCTATCACAGCGGAATAGACAGAGTTGTGCAGCAGCAGGCAGAAGACTATGCGAGAAAAGGCAGCAAAGTGACTGTTATAGCGCTTGAGGCAGATATAAAGCCGAAAAACTACAGTGTAGAGATTCTCGGCACACCAAAAAACCAATTATTGCAGCGCCTTCATAGGCTGCTTTTTTTCCTTGACTTCGGCAAAATGCAATATTACAAGAAACTTGCAGATTATGATCTTGTGATAAGCCATTTCTATCCAATGAACTGGCTAGCTTACAAAGCAAAAAAACATTTTAAAGTCAAATATTTTTATTTTAATCACGGCATAAACACAGAAGAGCTTGGAAGCCCTCTGCAGAAAGTTTACATGAAATTATTTTCTTTTTTCAATAACATCACACTGAAAAACGTAGATGAAGCGTTTTCCGTGAGCAAATATGTTCAACAATCTTTGAAAAAAGAATCAGGGATGGACAGCAAAGTTGTTTACAACAAAATTGACACTCAAAAATTCAATCCAAAAGTAAGCGGAGACAAGATAAGAAAAAAATACAATATTCAATCTAAAAAAGTGCTGCTGTATGTCGGCAGGATTGCTCCGCATAAGGGCATTCACCTCCTTATCGAAGCGTTCAAAGTCATTAAATCAAAGATTCCAGATGCTGTACTTCTTATTGTTGGCAAGCCGACATTTAGCAATTATTTCAACAAACTAAAAAAAACTGCAGGAGATGGAGTTGTATTTGCAGGATTTGTTGCTGATAAGGATTTGCCAAATTACTATGCAGCATGCGATGTTTATGCGACAGCATCATTATGGGAGGGATTTGATTTGCCGGCAGCAGAGGCACAGGCCTGCGGGAAAAGAGTTGTTGCATTCAATATAGGATCACATCCGGAGATAGTAAAGAATGGAATTCTCGTTGAAAAAGCCAACGCGGAGAATTTTTCAAATGCCGTAATTAAACTGCTTTCACTATAGAGAATTTTGAATCTAATATATAATCCAGATAGGTTATTCAAAGTTCTCTATAATTTTATATTTTTTTTATATTTTCCATCCATAGGATTATTCTTAGCATTATTAAGTCAGAAAATGCCTTGAAAGTCCTCAATACTATGCTTTTTTTCCTTTTTCTTTCTTCATGCACTATTATATCTCTTTCTATTATCCTAAGATTGCGGTACTGGGCTCTGATTATGACCTCGCTTGAAAATACCGATCTTCCCATAACTGCGAGTTTTATTATATTGGCTACCTTTTTCCTATTATAGACTATTAAACTATGGGTGTCAGTCACTTTCAGCCCGAAAAGCGTTTTAAGCGCAAAATTATATCCGTGAGATATCACTCTTCTGAATATCGGCCTTTGGTCGCAGCCCGGCCTTGACTTGGTTCCGACTACAATATCATTTTTCTTGAGCAGGGGCATTGAGGATTTTATGAATTCTACATCATACCAGTCCACAGAGGCGTTCGCAAGATATTTTCCGGTTGCACTCAGATAACCCTGCCTGAGCGCTTTTCCAATGTTAGCTTCTGCAATGCTGCTTACTTTTATTTCCGGCCGCTTGATTTCAATCCTGCGGAGAATCTCAAGCGTTCTGTCGCTGCTCCCGTTTTCAGAGCATATTATTTCAAACGAGTTTCCAAAAACACCCTTCATTTTTTTGTCTATATCCAGTATTATCTTTTCAACGATTTTTTCCTCGTTGTGAATTGGTATAACCAAAGAAATTTTAGGTTTCATTTTTTATCCGCTCATAGCATGAATTTCCTAAACGGCTTTTAAACTTTGCTGTTGTTTTTTTTCTGCAAGAAGAAGGAAAAGAGGCAGAATCCCTGTAATTGCGAACAGCATTAAGGACAAGGTATGGACAGCAACCGCATAGGCAACCGCGCTGCTCTGGCCTATTCCGAATGAGATAAGCGGAAGGGCTATTCCGGTCTCATAAGTCCCGAAATTCGCAATTCCCTGCAATGGAATCACAACCGCAAAGCCCAGCACAACAAGTACAATTATAGATTGTATTATGCCAAGGGAGCCCAGGTTGACGCTCCTGAAAAGCGCCAGGAGCAGCAAAGCCTGCAGTGCCCATATCAGAATGCTAATGACTGCAACTCTGAATAGCACAATAGCCCCGAGCTTTGAGAAAGACTCTACAGATATTCTTAGCCTTTTAAGCACATAATCGGCTGCTTTTATTTTGTAGAAGGGAGTTTTCCTTATTACTGCCTTTAGCATCCCCAATGCCCATTTTCCCCTCGTAATCAGCAAAAAGAGCAGTGTTATCATCGCTAAAACAACTATTGCAAGCGGCACTTTGACAGAATTAATTAAAAGATTATTCGAAGGAAAAGCCAAAACTGCCATCAAAAAAAGAATGCCAAGAGATATGAAATCAAAAATTCTTGACGCTGCCCAGCTGACTATTCTTTCTCCTGTTTTGAGCCCGCCTCTTTTTCTGGTCAACAGCAAGTATGAAATTTCTCCAGACTTAAGCGGCATTACATTTGAAAGGAAATTGTAGGAAGCAGTTATCTTGAACAGCTCTGCAAAAGGAATATCTTTGGTGAGAAGCATTCGGAATCGAAATGTCTTAAGGATTAAAATGCCAGTGTACATAACAAGGCACAGGGCAAAAAATGGAAAAGATAATTGGGAAAGAATATTCGCTATTGTATGAATATCTGTTTTTGAAAAAAGGTAAATAAATAATATAATGCTCCCAATCATGCTGGCCAATATTTTTATTTTATGCGTCAATTCAGTTTGCACCTTATTTTTCATGACAAAGACATATTAGGATAATAATCTATGTTAAGACTGGCAATTGAATGCCTGCTAAAAAATAACTTAATTATAAAAATAATAAAACTTAACTTTGTTAATGCAATACTTTTATTCTTATGATTTGATAGGAAAACCATAGACTCTTAGTTTCTGATTACTTTATAGATATAAACCTCATCTTTGCGTTTTGGATCTTCCTCATCGTAAAATTGGCTATAATCTTCTTGGATAGTCGCAATAAGCTTGAATTTGTCAGGGTTGTTTTTAACATATTCTACAGTTTCAAGCTTATAACGGCTTTTTTGGCCGTAAGTGTAGTAGTATCCGAATATGTAATAGCTTACATTATAATATTCAATCATGTAATCTAATTTAGCCGGATCCGGATAAGATCCTACAAGTTTATTGTCTGTCAGGTAGATTAATTTTACTTCATACCCCTGAAAGCCCATCAACACCGCTTTACTGTCGATATTTTTGTTTATATAATCTATAGTATTCTTGGATGTCGGATAGACATCATTAAAAAAAACAAAGTGCGGATTATTTAAAATCCAGAATGGCACCAGCATTAACAGCAAAACAGCTATTACTGCAATAATCTTATCTATCTTTTTGCTTAATCCTAATTTATTTAATAGCAAAAATAATCCAAGGGCAAGCAGATAATAAAAAGTTATATAGGAGATATACAAATATCTTGGAGAGATATAGGAAGCCTGGAACAGCGGGATAATAAATATGCTAAAGATTCCAAGCACATATAAATTGCCGTTATTATGGATTTTTCTTTTTCGGATAAAACTAAAAACTAGGTGAAAGATTCCGTAAGATACTATTAATGCAAGCGGCAGGTAAACCAAAAACATATAGGCAATATGGAACGGGTGCAAGAGATACTTCATTGAACTGAAATTAAGCCCGAGAGGTATGGGGACCGGCTGCAAATTAAAGAGGTATCCAAAATTAAATGCCAATCTTTTAACTGTCGGAACAGTCCCCTCAGGGAAATCAAAAGAAGAGCTAAAGTCCTTAAAAAATCCAGGGTAGGTTGCAGATAGCAAGCTTAGGTCATCGGTTTTTATCGGAGTTCCGCCTGGGCCGTTTGGATAGTATTCATATTGGGAATACTGATAGTATTTTACAAGAATCCATGAGCCAAAAAATAATGATGTCACTATTAATGGAAGGATTGCATAAGCTATGCTCGTCTTTTTATTTCTAAAGAACAGGTAGGACAATACAAATGCCGGAAAAAGGAAAAGGGTGTGGTCTGTGGTTATTCCCACCAAGCCGCCAAACAACGAAGAGGCGACAATTGATTTGTGATTGTTGAATTTAAGCCCCTTAACATAATAATATAGGGCCGACATTATCAGCATAATGGCAAAAGACTCCATTAATACCTGGGTAGAAGCGATTATCAACGGCACAGATAATGTATAGAATACCAATACCATAAAAGTCAGGTTAAAATTATCAGTCAGCATCATAAAAAATTTATACAAAACAAAGAACAGGATTACTGAAGAAAGAAAACTGACCAGCATAGCTGCTGTATAGTCCTGCGGAACAAAAAAATCAAATATATGTATGGCATACGGATATAAAGGCGAATGAAGCAGGTACATCTGATCGTTGTATAATTTATGATAAGGAAACTGCTTTGCAGTTTCCAGCCATTTATAATTATCAGACCCAAACAAAAAAGTAGGGAAATCCACAAACAATCTCAGAAGAACAAATACCAGAAATAATGCAATAAGAAGGTTTCTTTTACTATAAAATGCAGATAATCTTTTCATGTAAAAATAAGGATTAACCCAATATAAAAATCTTTTCCTTTTTTCGGTTTTTCTGAAAATTTTTAGATTTTTGGTAAATCTAATTTATAATTCTTGGCTCAGGCAACGGCACAATGAATTTTCCCTTAAATCCTTTTGCTTTTAGTTTTGGAATAAGCTCGTCTGCAATATGCCAAGAAAGCAAAAGCGCGTAATCCGGCTGGTCATCAAATAACCTTGATTCCTCTACAACCGGTATTAATGTCCCCGGCATGTATTTTCCAGTCTTGTGCGAGCCCTTGACTTCCAGGACACAGTCAATAATCCCGTCATCCAGCCCAACATAATTGATAAGGGTGCTTGCCCTTGACGGGGCTCCAATTGCATAAATCTTCTGCCCTTTGCCTTTTATCCCGAGCAAAAGCGAATAAAGCTGCATTTTCGACAAAACAACCCTGTTTTTGAATTCCATCAATTTTTCTTTTTTAAGAACTACATTTTTTTCCTTATCGAGAATTTTTTTAACAGAATCCCTGGCAGGATATATCCCCTTTCTTGATGCATAAACCATTATTGAGCCGCCGTGAGTAGGAATCTCTTTTGCATGAATCACTTCAAGCCCATGTTTTTCAAGAAGGAACTTCAGGCTGTGCAGAGAATAATACCTTAAGTGCTCATGATAAATTGTATCATACTGAAGAGTCTCTATAAGCGGCAGCAGATAATGGGATTCTGAGATGAAAATTCCATCTTTTTCAAGAATTTCCAGCACCAGTTCGGTTATTTCATTTATGTTCTCGATATGCGCAAAAACATTTGTAGCTGTTATTGCCTTAGCCTTTCCGTGCTCATTTTTTGCTTTATCAACAACTTCTTTTCTGAAATAATCAATTATTGTCGGTATTCCTTTTTCAATTGCAATCTTCCCAATCTCTTCAGGGGTTATTCCAAGAACTCTGTGATTGCCTTTAAAATTACTCAGGAGGTTTCCGTCATTTGAGCCGATGTCTATGACTAGGTCATTTTTTTGGAGATTTACTATTATTTTGCATTCCTGATAAAGCTCTGCAAAATTCTCTCTCAATATTTTTGTCGTGCTGCTTGTATAAGGGTAGCTTGCTGGAAACAATATCTTTGGGTCCACTATCAATCCGAGCTGGACAAGATGGCAGTTTGTGCAGTATAAGACTTCAGCAGGATAGCTTGGCTGCTCATCCGGCCTTTCGCCTATTGTTCGCATCTGGTTTACAGGCGGCATGTAGCCAAGGAACATAATAGATTCTAATTGCGTGCTTTCACACACTTGGCACTTTACCACTACAATGCTAGATCCTGAGCCGAAAGCTTTTTTTCCCATAAGATTAAGATTTATTTTTTAAAATCCCATACCCCAAGATAATACCTTTTCAATAAATATGTTTTTTCCTGTGCAGGCTCTCCCAAGTATACTCTCAAGGCAGAAGGGGTTATTGCCCATAAATGCCCCTGTTCCCATATTAAAAACCTGAACAAAGTAAAGAAAGGCTCATTTGGCACAGTGATTATCAGCCTTTTTTTTGTTACTCTTTTTAATTCCTGCATCGCTTTAATCGGGTTTTCAACATGCTCTAAAACTTCAGAGCAGATTACATAATCAAAAGAATTGTCTTTGTAAGGGAGCTTATGGATATCCCCATACTCAACTCCCTCAGAAGGATCAATATCTACAGCCCTGTATTCCATTCCCTTCATCTGCACTTGGTCCTTTAAGTAAGGTGTCCTGCAGCCAATATCCAATACATTTTTTCCCTTTACGACAAACTCCATTAATTTTCTTCTTCTTATTGTCGATATAGCATCGGATATCAGTCTAAATAACGGAGTGACTATCTTATATATCAATGGAATTTTTTGTTTACTTTTTACCATAAGCTACCTCATAAATATAAATCCTTTTCAGCCCTTCTTGTATAAATCCGGCAGTTATTTTTAAATCTTCCCGCTATTCCAATTTATCTTTCTGGCTTTTTCAGCATTGTCATTATACCATTTGACTGTTCTGGCCAAGCCGTTATCAAAAGATATTTTTGGCTTATATCCCATCTTTTTTAATTTTACTATGTCGGGGCATCTTCTTGGAGTGCTTCCCTTCAGAACATCTGAAGGCATAATTTCAACATCTTTTCCAAAGCATTTTCCGATTTTTTTAGCAACATCTGTAATTGAAATCTCTTCCATTGTCCCTATGTTGTATGTATTAAGATGCATTCCCTTTTTGAGCATAATCATAAGGCCGTCTGTAAAGTCATCAATGTAAACAAAAGCCCTTGTCTCTTTTCCGCTGCCCTGTATTGTAAATTTTATTTTTTTTGAAGTGTCCTTTTTACACAAATCCTTCATTCTCAATGACATTTGCGGTATTACATGCTCCCATCCCATGTCGGGCCCATAAACATTGTGCGGCCTGAAAATCAAAACCCTGTTAAAATGTTTTCTTCCATAATTTATTGCCATCATCTCGCTTATTATCTTGCCTGCGCCATAAGAATATCTTGGATTGGCAGAGTCTGGCACAACCAAAGCCGCATTCTCATCTGTAGGCACTTTTTTTGGTGTCTGGTAAACCTCAGAGCTTGAAGCAAGAACAAGCTCCTTAACATTTTCTTTCATACAGCCGTCAATTACGTTAATAATCCCCTTTACTCCGACTTCAAGCACGAGTTCCGGCATCTTATAGAAATATTCTGTTCCGTTTATGTAAGCAAGATGTATTACGCTGTCCATTCCCCTGCATGCCTTCTGCACTTCATCTGGATTTCTTATGTCTCCTGCAACAAGCTCAATTTTATCCTTGATGCCCGCAAGCCTTGAGGATACACCGCGTAAATCATTGTCAAATACCCTTACAAAGTTTTTTTCCTTAACGAGCCTTTTTACAAGAGCGCTTCCTATAAAGCCCGTGCCGCCAGTCACTAGATATTTTTTAGCCATCTTATTTTATGTTTTAACTTCATTATTCTATCTTGCTGTGCTTTTTGGAATCCTGACTATTGTTTTTTTTATTCCGGTTCTTTTCATGTTTTTTATTCCCCAGAAAAACCATTTTAAATATTCCTTGAACCACGGACCTAGGGAAAATGTTGAGCTTCCTCCGTAGAGCCGGTCTATTGATACTATCGGAACTTCTCCAAGCTTCATGCCGGCAGCCTGCGCTTTTATTGCAAGCTCAAAGACAACTGCCCAGCCTACAGGGCTGGCTTCCAGCCTGATTGTGTTAAATATGGATTTTCTGAACATTTTGATTCCCGTAGTTGAGTCTGTAAGAACAGAACCCGACATCAGCCGGAAAATTCTGTTTCCTGCCCTTGACAAAAGCCCCCCGATAAAAGATCCTCCAAGGCGCCTGCCTCCGTAAGCGTATCTGGTGCAGCTTACAAGATCGCACCCTTCGTCCATTAATTCAAGCATTTCTTCTATTGCGAGGGCAGGCCCTACTTCATCGACTGCAAAAATAAGGATATATTTTCCTTTTGCCCTGTTTACTCCGGACCTTATTGCATTTGCAACTCCTCTTCCAAGGCTGTTATAAACGAGATTTACGTTGCTAAACCTTGGCCTTAGCCTGCTGACTGTGGCAATGCAGTCATCATCTTTTGAATCATAGATAACAAGAATTTCATGGGGAACCTCTATGACAACAGAGAGTATCTTCAGCATTATCTCTACATTTATGCCTTCATTTCTTACAGGCAATAATATAGACAGCTTAGCTTTTTCCTTCACATACTGCATTAACATTCACCTATTTAAGAAATTTCCTAATATGGCTGCAAACTTCATTTATATCTTCATCTGAAAGCGTGAATGCGGACGGAAGCCACAATGCTTTTTTCGAAAGCGATGTGCTGTTTGGAAATTTGTCATCAGGAAGCCTGTATGGCTTTTGCGTGTGAATCGGGTGCCAGAATCTTCTGCATATAATTTTTTTTGACAGCAAATAAGAGTCAAGATCATCTCTTTTTTCTACAATGGCGTCAGTCCACTGTGGAACTTCCCCGTTTTTTATGTCAAAATCAAATAACTTAATGCCTTTAACCCCTTCAAGGCCTTTCCTGTAAATCTCATTTATTTTTGCCTGCCTTTTTACCCTTTTATCAAGATAATGCAGCTGCCCCAAGCCGACAGCAGCCTGCAGATCAGTGAATTTGAAGTTATATCCTATTGAGTTATGCATGTCATCCCCGCCAGTGCCCCTCACAGGCCTGCCGTGGTCCTTTATCTCGATGAGCCTTTTATGAAGCGCATCGTCATTTGTTACGATAACTCCTCCCTGTCCCATTGTTATCGTCTTGTGGGCCGAAAAGGAAAAACATCCTGTTGCGCCGAAAGTTCCGAGATACTTATTATTGTGCTTTGACATTAGGGCCTCTGCAGCATCCTCAACAACATGCACATTATTTTTTTTGGCTATTTCTATAATCTCTTCCATGGGTGCGGCCCTTCCTGTCACGTGCACCGGAACGACAGCTTTTGTCTTTTTGCTTATTGCATCCCTGAAGGATTTTGCGCTTATGTTAAGATCTTCTTTATTGACATCAACCAGCACCGGCTTTGCGCCTGTCATTTCCACTGCATTTGCAGTTGCTATGAATGTGATATCAGGCACGATAACCTCGTCGCCATGGCCGACGCCCAACGCCTTCAGCGAAACATAAATTGCAGCAGTGCAGCTTGTCACAACAACCGCGTGTTTGCAATTGACAAGCTTACATATTTCTTGCTCAAATCTTGCAGACATCGGGCCTTCGTTCGGGAAGCTGCTGTCAAGAACTTCTTTTATGTATTTGTGCTCTTCTTTCCCTATTTCAGGAACCCACCATTTTATAGGATTTGGCATTATAATATTTTCTTCAGCTTATTATGCTGTTTCAGCACATTTGCTTTATTTCTTTTTCTGATGAATCTTATCGGAATCCCTGCATATACTGACCAAGGCTTAAACTTAAAATTCGACGGCACAAAACTCAATGCCCCTATAACGGTGCCGTCCGGTATGGTGTTTTTCGGCATAATAACTGAATTTGACCCAACAGCGCACATATTGCCTATTTTAACATTTCCGGCTATTAAATTTGATTTTATATTTTTTGCATTCTTAGGCACAATAATCACCATATCATTAACAAAATCGTCGCTTGTACACCATATTTTTACTCCAGACGACAAGCTGCAGAAATCTCCCAAGCTGAACTGCATTTCTTTGCCACCGGCAATGCTGCAGCCAGAGGCGATATGGGAACACTTGCCCACTTTAACCTTTGCTGAAAAATAGCAATAATCGTCAATTATTGAATAATCTCCAACAAAGAAATTTTCAGGGCACCTTATTCTGATATTTTTTGATATAATCGGTTTCATAAAATCAATTCCTTTTTATGGTGTTCCACAGGTCGATTACAACTTTGCCTTTAGGAATAAAAGTGGATTTGTATGCCGAGTGAGGGACTCCAATGATTATAATTTCACATTCCTTAATGAGCTTTTCTTTAGTGATAAAAGTAGCATCTTTCACGAATTCATCAGAATAGTAAACCTTAGCCCCATGAAATCTAAGTATCTTGCCGAGCTTGTAAGACAAAGAGTCTCTTATGTCGTCTATGTCCGCTTTAAATGCCATTCCAAGTATGCCGACTTTTTTCTTTGAAATGTCATATTTTTTTCTCAAATCGTCAACAATGAAATTTGGAAGCCCCTCATTTACCATCATTGCAGCGTGCCCAAGAAGAAAATTATTGCTGCTGAAAGCAGAAAGCTGCATTGTGTCTTTGAGAAGGCATGGGCCTGCTGCAAATCCAGCCCCGGGCAATGAATGCGCCCTTTCATAGCTTTCTCTCATTGCATACCTTACCTTGTCGTAATCAACCCCAAAGTTATTTGAAATAATGTAGAACTGGTTGGCAACTGCAAATTGGATATAGCGCCATGCATTTGAGAAAAGCTTTACAAGCTCGGCTTCTCCCATTGAAGCCGGTATTATTTTTGGAGATATTCTTCCGAATAGTTCAGAAGCTTCTTTTACAGCATTGCCGCTCATGCCTGCAACTACCTGCGGCAGCCCGTTTAATTCCTTGACAGCATATCCCTGCACGATTCTTTCCGGGCAATATGCTATGTTCCAATCTTTTCCCAGAAGATTCTGGATTTGCCTGCATGTGTTTGGATATACAGTGCTCCTTATGACTATAATCTGGTCTTTATTCAGATGTTTGCTTATTTTCTGGAAGAATTCAAGAAACTGTCTGGTTTTTGGATTGAGATATTCATCAACAGGAGTGCCAATCGCAACAATAACACATTTTGCCTTTGAGATGGATTTTTCGTCAAGAGAAATGCTTAATTTTTTGTTTTGCAGGACTTTTTTCAATATAGAATCTGCACCATATTCTATGAAAGGCATAATCCCATTTTTTACAGATTCTGCCTTTTTCGGGTCAATGTCATAGAGGCATACACTTATTCCTTTGTCTGCAAAAACTATTCCAAGCGGCAGACCTACGTGGCCAAGACCGCCAACAATGACGACATCATATTCATAATTTTTAACCATAAACCAACCAAATTAGCACTATATCAACTCATTTTTGAATATAAGTATTCCTTTAAAAAACTTATGATTGACGCTTTCAGCTTAAAGCGAAAGTCTTTTAATAAACAAATTTTTTACATTATCAATGGCAAAAACAATTACTGTAGTGGGGCTGGGATACGTTGGATTGCCGGTTGCATGCCTTTGCGCAGAAAAAGGGCTTAAGGTCTACGGATTTGAAATAAGCAGCGAAAAAGTTTCTTCTATAAACAAATGGGAAAGCCCGATAAAAGATGACTACATCTCTGGCAAGCTTCTCCAGCTAAAAAGCCACGGCATAAAAATACACGCTACAACAAACCCGGCAGAGTGCATTCCATTTTCAGATGCAGTAATAATCTGCGTTCCAACGCCAATTGACAGGCACAACTCTCCAGATTTAACCGCATTGATGGAATCAACAGCATCTGTTTCGAAACATATTAAGAAGGGAACTCTTCTTGTGATAGAGTCAACAATATATCCGGGAACAATTGAGGAGATTGTTTTGCCTATACTGGAAAAGCAAAAATTCGATTCCCATAATGATGATGTTTTTGTAGCTCACTGCCCTGAAAGGATAGACCCAGGCAACAGAAAATGGACAATAGAAATGCTACCAAGAGTTGTTGGCGGAGTTACAAAAGAATCCACAAAAAAAGCAGCTGAATTTTACAGAAGCATAATCGAAGCTGATGTGATTGAGCTCAGCAGCGTAAAGGCAGCTGAAGCAACTAAGATAATGGAAAATACATTCAGGGATATAAACATAGCATTTGTCAACGAGATGGCGCAGAGCTTTGACAAAGCCGGAATCGATATAATGGAAGTAATCAAAGGAGCATCAACAAAACCGTTTGCATTCATGCCGCATTATCCTGGTGCCGGAGTTGGCGGGCACTGCATACCTGTAGACCCTTATTATCTAATCGAAAAAGCCAAGCAAATAGGATTCAACCATAAATTCCTAAGCCTGGCAAGAGAGATAAATAACAGCATGCCGCATTATACGATACAGCTGCTCGAAAACGAGCTGCATAAGCTGAAAAAATCAATAAAAGGCGCAAAAGTCGGCGTTCTTGGGCTTGCGTACAAATCCAATGTGGACGACATAAGGGAAAGCCCGTCAGTTGAAGTAATAAATATTTTGAAGACAAAAGGCGCAGAAGTTTTAGTATATGATCCATACATTGCCAAGGAGAGCACAGCCTCAAGCCTGGATGAACTTTTGAGCCACAGCGACTATATTGTTCTGGTTACAGACCACGAAGAATTCAAAAGCATTGATCCAAAAAAATTAAAGGACAAGAAGATACATATAGTAATAGACGGAAGAAACTGCCTTGACAAGGAAAAAATCAAGTCCATGGGAATATCTTATCACGGAATCGGAAGATACTAGATAAAATGGCAAAAATATGCATAGCCTGCAACAGCAAAAACAGCATAAAATTATTCAAAAAAACATCATTTCTAAAATATCCTCTTTATATCTGCGCATCATGCGGACTTTCTTTTTACTATGCAGATGACAAAGACGTAGAAAAAAAATGCGATGAGTACTACAATTCCGCATACTGGGGCAGCGTAAGAAAAGATTGGGATGACCAGAGAAAGCTGATACTACCGATAATAAAAATAATGAGGATAATGAAGACAAAGCCGCTGCAGCAGATGTGGCATCACAGGCTTATGCAGAAGCACTCGGCATCGAAAGGCAAGCTTTTGGACATAGGCTGCGGCAAGGGAGAATTCATGATGTTCTTTCATCAAATGGGATATGATGTTGCAGGCATAGAGCCGGACAGAAACAATGCAGAACTTATCAACAAAAAGTTCAAAAGAGATGTGTGCATAAACAGCATTGCAGAAAAAGCAAAGCTAAAGGGCAAATACGACATTGTTTACCTGTGTCACGTATTTGAGCACCTTATAAGGCCGGATAATTTCCTGAAGAACATGAAGAAAAACATATCAAAGAATGGAATGGTATTCATTGAGGTGCCAAACTGCGAAAATCCAAGAATACTGGATAATTCAATAAAGCACCACCCGCATGTGTACAACTTCACTGCAAAATCACTGAAGAATCTTTTTGAAAACTGCGGCTATGAAATACTCGAGATAGGGCCATATTCAGAAAAAAGAGGCAATTATGCATTGAAATTTTTTTTAATGGCGATGCAGCTTAATAATTATAGAAAAGCAAGCAACAAAGACGGAGAAATGCTCATAGTGCTGGCAAAGCCAAAAAGACAATGAAATGACAATTTTAAAATATCTAAATTATTCATATTCGCTTATTGCAAAAGGCTCGCCTTTTTTTCTTGCAAACGAAATATCGAAGGATTTTCTCGGAATCAGAAACAAAACAGAAAAAAATTCTATCCATATAAAATCAGCTGTTGAATGGATTTTGAATGCGCAAAAAGCAAACAGCGACGGCGGGGTTTCTGAAATGTATTCTCTGTACAGGGGATGGCACGGATCTTATTCAGAGACAACCGGATACATAATCCCGACAATGTACAACTATTACAATAAAACAAAAAACCCAATAATAAAAGAGTCTGCAATCAGAATGGCAGAATGGGAACTGACAAAACAGCTTGATTGCGGCGCATTTCCAGGCGGAGCAACTGCGGACGGAAAAGAATTTCCCATTATATTCAACACAGGCCAGGTTCTTTTTGGAATGTCAAGGGCGTTTCAGGAGACTAAAGAAGAAAAGTACAGAAAATCTGCTGCAATGGCTGCAGACTGGCTTGTAAAAATACAGAACGCAAAAGGGCATTGGCAAAAATCAGAGTATCTTGAGACAATACACACTTACAACACAAGAACAGCATGGGCGCTGCTGAAAGCATATGAAATAACCGGCAATAAAAATTATGCAAAATCATCAGCAAAAAACATAGACTGGGCGCTGAATCAGCAGAATGAAAACGGATGGTTTGAAAACAATGCATTTCATAAAAATCAGGAGCCTTTGCTGCATACAATAGCATACACAATACAGGGAATTCTCGAATGCGGAATTTCTCTGCAAAACGACAAATACATTAATTCTGCAAAGCTATCATCAGACAAGATTATTGGCATGATGAAAGAAGACGGCTCAATTGCAGGAAGCTTTGACAGCAAATGGAAAAGCAGCGTTTCATGGTCATGCCTGACAGGAAACTGCCAGATGTCAATTGTATGGCTCAGGCTTTATTATATTACAAAAGACAGGAAATACCTTGAAGCTGCAAAAAAATCCAACAATTTTGTAAAATCAACACAAAACATAAATTCAGGCCATGGCGGAATAAGGGGAGGTATAAAGGGCGCTTACCCGATTTACGGCTGGTATGCGCCGTTCTGCTACATAAACTGGGGCGCGAAATTTTTTGTTGATGCTTTAATGCTGGAAGAATACAAAAAAATCGGAAACTTTTTGTCATAGCTGCCTGTTAAGGACAATTCTAGAAAATATCTTGTCCATAATCTTTGCAAAAGGCTTAAAGTATTTTATGAAAGGGTAAATTGCTATATTGAAAATCTTGAAGGCACCGTCATTTCTCAGGAAAAAATAAGGGTCCTTGCCGAGGAGATTAGTTCCTTCCTCAAACAGTTTGGAAGATTCAACTGCAATAATCTTTCCATTGCCAAGCTGCACTTCTTTCATAGTCTTATTTTTAATTAAGCAATTTTCAAACTTTGCCAATGAAGTGAAGAAATAGCTGTATTTCTCGTAGTATTTTATACTGCAGTCTTTTGGTTTTTTATTTTCAATCATTTTTCCCTTTATTTTTACAATATTCCTGTAAGGAACCCCGTGCATCTGCTCGATATAATGCGCAAATGTAAGCGACTGAAAAGGAGCGCCTAGAAACACAACCTTGCCGTTGCTCATGTGCAATTTTGCAAACACAGAATCAGGCCCAAACGTATCTTCGCCTTTTTCAGAAAAATAATCTTTTAGGTTTCCCCAAACAGCAACAGAATGTGTTGGATGCAATGTTCTTTTTACTCCTTTCTGCTTCCTGAAGAATTCAGTCAATGTGCCTACTGAAGATTTTGTTGAATCAGGGTCAAAGACTTCTTTTTTTTCTATGCTATAGGAAAATGTCGGAAGTATTATTGTTCCTGATTTGCCTACTGATTCCTTAAGCGATTCGATAAGCGAGCCAAGAAGCAGTTCTCTGCCAGAAGCAAGTAGTTTTCCAAAAGACCCTATGTCGGAATGCACAAAAATAATATCTCCTTTTTCTATTCCTGCCTTTTTCAGGCTTTTCTGGAAGTCTATCTTCCTTAATATTGCACCGTTTGCCTCATACAGCGGCTCATTCATTTTTGAATATGACCTGGACGATTCCATTGCCCCTGAATATAAGCTCGTTTTTGTTTCTGTATATCTCTGTTTTTATCTCTACAAATTTTGTAGACTCAATTTTTCTTGTAACCTTTCCAACCACTTTTAATTCATCGCCTATAAAATAGGGCTTTACAAACTCAGCATCCTGCTTTATGCAGACTGAAGTGCCTCCGGGAAGGTATTCCCCATAGAGCCGTGATACAAAACTCGTGAGGAGAAAAGCATACCCTATTCTTTTTCCGAATTTTGTCTTTGATGAAAATTTTTCATTACAGTGTATTGGGCTTTTGTCCCCTGAGAGGTTAGAGAAGGCATTGTGGAGCTTCTCATCACACTTTACAGTAAAGCTTGCCTCGTCCCCAATGCCTATTTCTGAAAATATTTTTCCTTTCATTTTGCCTTGGCCTTTTTTTCAAACGAGTTTTTTAAGTCACCAAATGATTTTATGCTTTCTATTTCTTTTATAGTGAATTTTATCCCTGTTTTCTTTTCTATCTCGCTCATCAGCATCAGGTGATTGAATGAATCCCATTCTTCTGAATTGTCCCTGCTGAAACTGTCGTTCAGCTTTTCCTGCTTTATTCTAAGCACAGAAGCCATTATTGACTTTAAATTTTCCATTTTATTTTTCCATCACTTTTATAAAATCAGGGGCATTGTATTTTTTTGAAATGTCATATTGCCACAGCTCCGTTCCATTTTTCTTTTCCTTTAGCTTAAACCCATTATTCTTATAAAAATCCTTTGCAACTTCATTCTTATTTGTAGGAATAAAAAATGCCTTTAGCTGTTTTGCTTTTTTGGCTTTTGCTTCTTTTATTATAAACCAGAGCATAGACTCTTCAATCTTTCTTCCAATAACCCTGCAGCTCAGAAGGAATGTGTCAATTTCCCATTCATCAGCAGATTTTTTGATGATTGCTGCTCCTACAATCCCATTGTCCCCAAATTTATCCCTGCTCCTGACAGAAACTACAATCTCATTTTTGTTATTTGACATTTTTTGAATATCCTCTTCAAGATACCTTTTTGTTGTCATATTGAACTGGTTTGTTTTTTGAGTCAGCTGTGATATCCTCGGAATGCTGAAGCTGCTGGCTTTTTCTATTGCAACAACGCTTCCAAGGCTTTTGAGATAAGAGTCTATATCTTTTGATGAGCTTTGAAGCTCTGCCCTTTTCCTTTGCTCTGCATACATTTTTCCTTTTTTAAAATCCTCTTCAGTTATGCTGAATAAATTGAAGTCATTTGTTTCCATCAGGGTTTTTAGGTAAAGCGACGGGTCTTCCGGCATGTCAACAACAGTTACCTCGGGAAGCATTTTCCTGACAAAATCCCTGTTTAATTTATCATCGTCAATGAAGACCAGGCTATCTAAGCCTATGTTAAGCTCTTTTGCAATTTCTGCAATGTTTGATGCTTTGTCATCCCAGTTTATTTTCATGGATGCGAAATTGTTTTCCCTTAAGACCATGTCGGGATGTTTTTTAAAAACTTCAATTGCATCATTAAAATTGTTTTTGCTGCTTATTGCAAGTATCACACCTCTTTCGAACATCGCCAGCAGCGCTTTCTGGAACTCCGTAAACGGCCTTCCTTCAGGAGTGTTTCCTATTTTTATGCCTTCAATTCCGTCTTCTCCTATTATTCCGCCCCAAAGCGTGTTGTCAAGATCAAGCACGATGCATTTTTTTGTCAGGATCATCAACGGCTTTATGTAACCCATGTAATCTTTGCACAAATAAGGAACGCTCTGAATGCTTAGCCTGATATCTCCCATGTAATACATCTTGAAATCTGTTGTATTTTCTTTGCCGATTTTTGAGCAGAACGATTCATAATCAAACAGGAACACTTTTGGATTATTTTTGCAATAATCCCTTAAATCAGAGTTTAATTTTTCAACAGACTCTTTTAACCCAAAATCCTGCCGGTTTTCAAGAATTCCTATAGGGGAGTAAACAGGAACTTCAAAGTTATGCACAACTATTTTTGCAGTTGTTTTTTTCTCCAGTTTTTCAATAAGAATTTTTATGTCATTAAATTTTGAATTTATGTATGTTTTTCTCTTGCCGGATGATATGGAATACGGATTTAGGAAATAATCCTGCAGAATTGATTTTGTGTCAATGAAAAGAATCACAAGGCTTGGATTGAATTTGTACAAATCACTCGAATCATCAAGGATTTCCTGGGAATACTGATTATATCCCCCGATGTAAATATCTGGGGTTATGCCTGCTTCGCAGCATTTCACAAAGATAGATTCTTTAAATCCGTTTGAAGTAAAGCTCGAGAGAAAGGCAACTTTCAGCTTCTTGCCGCTTATCTTATTTTTTTTAATTTCAGAATTCAGATGTTTGTAGAGGTTGATGTAGTCCGGCATGTTTTTTGGATTTTTTTTCTTTATTATCTGGATTATTCTTTTCATTTTTTCATGACAATTGCGAATGCCAATGCCTTGTCTTTGCAGTGGGATAGGCTTATTTTAATCTTCACATTTTTGAATTTGTTTAGACTTGCTTTTGGAGCGTCATCAGTACTCGTTATCTCAATGTCATTGTACGAGACTTTTGATTTAATACTTATGGAAGACAAAGCCTTAACTATAGACTCTTTTCCGGCAAACCTTGCTGCAAGATGCTGTCCCGGAGATTTTTTTGAGTAGCAGTAATCAAGCTCTTTGCCGGTATATATCTTTTTCAAAAATATTTTATCTTTTATCCTGCTTAATTTCTTAAACCTTTTTATATCCTCTATATCAGTTCCTATACCAATTTCTTTCATAGCGCCTTAGCAAACATTTTCTATAATACTTACAATCCTCTCAGTAGCCTTTCCGTCCCACAATTTAGGGATTTTATTCTTTACTTTTATTTTTCCGCTTATTATTTCAAGAGATTTGCTTATTACTTTTTTGCTGTCTGTGCTAACAAGCAAATTTGTGCCCTGGCTTACAGTCACTGGCCTTTCTGTGCTGTTCCTCATGGTTATGCACGGTATTCTAAGAACCGTTGTTTCCTCCTGTATACCGCCGGAATCTGTCAAAACAAACCTGCTGTTTGACATCAGGCAAAGAAAGTCAAGGTATCCTAATGGATCCGTGACAATCAAATTTTTCATTGATGATATCTTATTATTTAGGCCAAAAGACTCAATATTTTTTCTTGTTCTTGGATGAACCGGAAAAACAATCTTGATTTTATTTTGGACTTTTTCAAGTATTGATATTATTTTTTTAAGGCCGTTTTTAGTGTCTACGTTGCTGGGCCTGTGCAGCGTTAATACGCAGTATTCTTTTTTCTTTAATTTAAGATCTTTAAGAATTTTTGATTTGGAAGCTTTTTCTTTGTGCTGAAGAAGCGTGTCTATCATCACATTACCGACAAAGAAAATCCTTTCATTTGGTATTTTTTCATTAAGCAGGTTTTTCCTTGCGCTTTCTTCTGTTGTGAAAAGAAAATTGCTTATTCCGTCTGTAAGGATTCTGTTTATCTCTTCAGGCATTTCCATGTCGAAGCTCCTTAATCCGGCTTCAACGTGCGCAACCTTTATTCCAAGGTGCTTTGCAGCAAGCGCCCCTGCAAATGTAGAGTTTACGTCACCAACAACAACAACCAAATCAGGATTTTCATTCTTCAGCACTTTTTCAATCTCAGATGTCATTTTTTCTATCTGCTCCATTCTGTTTCCTGAGCTGATTCCAAGATTAACATTCGGCTTTGGCAAATTTAATTCATCGAAGAAAAGCCTGCTCATCTTTTTATCGTAATGCTGGCCCGTATGGACAAGAATGTGGTTTATTTTTCTTTTTTTGAATTCTTTTATCAGCGGGGCAATCTTCATGAAATTCGGCCTTGTTCCAACTATGCTGACAATTTTCATGATACTCCGCAACCCAAATCTATTTAAATAATTTCCTATTAGCTGAAAGCATGGGAAAACTGACAGTTGCTATTGTAATGCCGACGCATTTTGATGTTCATTCCTCACTTCTTAACTTTCTCAAGACATATGAATACCTTATCAAAAACAGGAATATTGATGTAACACTTTTTACGGACAGCAGGAATAAAGTAGATTACAAAAAACTGAAAATAGAGAAGATTGAAGGGTTTGATTACGGAACCGGAATCGACAAAATTCTTTTCCTGCTCGGAATCCCGAGGTTTTATTATAAAAAACTTGACGAAAAATTAAAGAAGTTTGATGTCATAACATCAAATAATCCTGAATTTTATGCTTTTGCATACCAGTCATACAAAGCAGCAAAAAGGCACAACAAGAGATTTGTATTAAGGACTTCACAGAGCGTTGAAGGATTCTTTTTCTTTAAGCTGACAAAATTCTTTTTATGCCCTTTTGTCAAAAAGGCATACGATTATTCCAAGTTTGTGGTATTTTCAAATCCTCAGGCAGAGGAAAGGTGCTTAAAATTAGGGCTTATTGACGACAGGAGAAAGAGCATAATCACTGGCCATGCGACTGATGTTGAATGTTTTAAACCTATTAAAACGAAAAAAGGAAAAAATACAATCCTGCTTTCTGTCGGAGGATTATTGGAGCTTAAAGGACATCATTTAATAATAAAGTCACTTAAGAAGATTATTGACAACGGCCATAAAAACACAGAATTATGGATTGTTGGCGAGGGTTATTACAAACAAAAACTGCAGGATCTTGCAAAAGAGCTCGGAGTGGAAGATAATGTAAGGTTCCTCGGCAAGAAAGGCCACAATGAGCTTGCAACGATTTACAACATGTCAGACATTTTTGTCCTTGCCAATTATCAGGAGATAACCCCTGCTGTGAACGAGGCGCTTGCTTGCGGAAAGCCTGTTGTTGCCATGGAATGCGGCGGCTGCGAATTTGTAATTCCCAACAAAAATTATGGATTGGTTTCAAGAAGATTTGATGTTGATGATATGGCAAGCAAGATAATCCTGCTGATGAAAGACAAGAAGCTTGCCTCCAAAATTGCAGCAAACGGAAGAAAAAGGATTCTTGAGAATTTCTCCATAGAAAAAGTGGCAGACAAGGTATACAGGGCATATACAGAATGATTTTGCATACTAATAGTATTTGATATCATAAGCTTTATAAAGCCATTTTAGCGCTTATCGATTATGCCAAAATTTCTCATACATCCGACAGCAGATGTTGCAAAAAATGCAAAAATAGGAAATGGAACTAAGATATGGCACCATTGCCACGTAAGGGAAAATGTTTCTATAGGGAAAAACTGCATTCTTGGCAAGAATGTTTACATTGACCATAATATCAAAATAGGCAACAATGTAAAGATACAGAACAACTGCTCCATTTATTTTGATTCTAAAATTGAAGACGGAGTTTTTATAGGGCCCCATGTGGTTTTTACAAACGACACAAATCCAAGGGCGATCACAAGAGACGGGAAAATTAAATCAGCAAATGAATGGAATGCCGGAAAGATTCTGATAAAAAAAGGAGCTTCAATAGGCGCACGCTCTGTTTTACTGCCGAATTTGACTATTGGAACCTTTGCAATGGTTGGCGCAGGATCTGTTGTAACAAAAAATGTTGGTGATTACCGCTTGGTGTATGGGAATCCTGCAAGAGTCATGGGCTTCGTATGCGCGTGTGGGCATAAAATAAAAAATCCAGAGATGGAAAAATCCAAGATAGTATTGAAATGCGATAAGTGCAAGCATACCACAATAACAAAATGATAAATATTTCCAAGCCTTCTATCGGAAAAGAGGAGATTGATGCTGTTGTTAATGTCCTTAAATCAGGAATGATAGCGCAGGGGCCGAAAACAAAGGAATTTGAGCAGGAATTTGCAAAATTTGCTGGGGTAAAATATGCTGTAGCAATGAATTCCGGAACAGCAGCCCTGCACGCTGCGCTTTATGCAGCAGGCGTGAAAGAAAATGATGAAGTCATAACAACTCCATTTACATTCATTGCAACTGCAAATTCCATTCTTATGCAGAATGCAAAGCCAGTCTTTGCTGATATAGAAGAAGATAATTTCAACATTGATGCTTCCCAGATTGAAAATAAAATAACAAAAAAGACAAAGGCAATACTTGCTGTTGACCTTTATGGGCACCCTTATGCTTATGATGATGTAAAGGAGATTGCTGACAAGCACGGGCTTAAGATAATAGAGGATGCATGCCAGGCTGTTGGCGCTGATTTTAACGGAAAGAAATGCGGCTCTTTAGGGGATATTGGAACGTTTTCATTCTATGCGACAAAAAACATGACAACAGCAGAGGGCGGAATGCTCACGACAGACAATGAAGAATACGCTGAGCTTGCAAAACAGCTTCGTCATCATGGGCAGAGCGAAAAAGTAAGATACGAATATTTCGGCCTTGGATACAATTACAGGATGACAGACATAAATGCTGCAATCGGGCTTGAGCAGATGAAGAAGATAAATGAATGGAACAAAAAAAGGATAGACAATGCAGCTTTTTTGAGCAAACGCCTTGGGAAAATAAAAGGAATAAAAGTTCCTGCTGTTCAGAAGAACTGTACGCACGTTTTCCACCAATATACCATTATTGTAAAAGATGATTTCAAAATGAAAAGAGACGGGCTTATGGAACATCTTAAGCAGAAAGGCGTTGGAAGCGGAGTTTATTATCCAAAGCCGCTGCACTTATTTAAGCACATTTCAAAATTCGGATACAAGCAAGGGGATTTTCCGGTTGCAGAAAAACTTTCTCAGCAGGTTTTGTCTTTGCCAATCCATCCGCAGCTTACAAAAGAAGAGCTTGAAACAATAGCAAAAGCATTCGAGGAAATATGAAACTTAAAGTTGCAGTTATCGGAGCAGGTGCAATGGGCAAGAACCATGCAAGAGTTTATTCTGAGATGAAGAATGTTGAGCTTGTTGCAGTATGCGATTCCAGCAAAGAAGTTGGCGGGCAGATTGCAGCGCTTTACGGCGCAAAATACTATTCTGATTACAAAGATATGCTTGCAAAAGAGAAGCTTGACGCGGTTTCAATCTGCGTTCCGACAAAATTTCACCGTGAAGTTTCTATTGCAGTTATCAAAAAGAAAATAAATGTGCTTGTTGAAAAGCCGATTGCGACTACTGTTTCGGAAGCAGAAGAAATAATTTCAGAAGCGCAGAAAAATAAAGTAAAACTAATGATTGGCCACATTGAGTGCTTTAATCCGGTTGTTGTTGAACTGAAAAGAAGAATTGCCGGGGGAGAGCTTGGCAAGATATACAAAGTCCATTGCAACAGGATGGGGCCTTCTGTTCAGAGAATTTATGATGTTGGCGTTATCATAGACATTGCAATCCATGAGATTTACATTCTGAAGTACCTTATTGACTCTGATGTCAAGAGAGTTTATGCAGAGACAGAAAGGAAGATACACTCAACACACGAAGATTTGCTTATAGGGACAATACGATTCAGCAACGATGTGCTTGGTGTTATCAATGCAAACTGGATTACGCCTAGGAAGTTCAGGGAGATAACGGTTACAGGCGAGAAAGGAATGTTTGTTGCCAATTATCTGACCCAGGATCTTGATTTTTATGAGAACGATTTTGTCAAGAAAAATATTGACTACAAAAGCCACACAATGCTTGTGATGGAAGGAAAGAAAATTCCTATTGATGTGAAGAAAAGCGAGCCACTTCGCAATGAGCTTGATGCTTTTGTTGACTGTGTTTTAAACGACAAAAAAGTGCCTGTAACTGGCAATGAAGGGCTTGAAGCTTTGCGTGTTGCGCAGAAGTTCCTTGAGTCATCTAAACAGAATAAAGTGATGGAATTATGAAAATAAGCGTTTCCGGCTTGGGAAAGGCAGGATTGCCATTGGCTGCGGTTATTGCAGATGCAGGAATTGATGTTATCGGAATAGATGTTGATGTTAAAAGGGTTGCCGACATTAACAATGGAGTTAATCCAATACCGGAAGAAACCGGATTATCTTCTTTAATTAAGAAATACGGCGGGAAGAGATTAAAGGCAACTACAAATGCTGCCGATGCTGTAAAGGAAACTTCTGCCCATATTGTGATTGTTCCTTTGTTTATTGATTCCGCGAAGAAATGCGATTTTTCTTTGTTACAGAAGGCTTTTACTGATATTGGAAACTCTCTTAAGAAGAATGATGTTGTTGTGCTTGAAACAACTGTTCCGGTTGGGACAACAGAGACTTTTGTGAAAGGGATACTTGAGAAAGAGTCTGGACTTAAATGTGGTTCTGATTTTTACCTTGCATATTCTCCTGAGAGGATAATGACGGGATATTCTATTTCACGCTTTAAGGAATTTCCAAAATTGGTTGGAGGGGTTGATGCTAAAAGTTCGCAAAAGGCATTTGAAGTTTATTCAAAGTTTGCAAACCCTGTCAAGGTTAGTAATTCAAGAACAGCAGAGCTTGCGAAAGTATCTGAAGGCGTTTATCGCGATGTCAATATTGCTTTAGCCAATGAATTGCTTAAAGTTGCTGAACATTATTCAATAGACTTCTGGGAGATGAAAGAGGCTGCAAATCACCAGTTTTGCAACATACACGAGCCAGGGAATGTCGGAGGGCATTGTATTCCAGTCTATCCGTGGTTTTTAATTAATTCACTTGATGTTCCACTGATTAAAGTTGCACGCAAACTGAATGATGATATGATTGAATTCTATGCTGGCAAGGTTGCTGCAATTGGTGGGAAGAAAGTCGGAGTGATTGGACTAAGCTACAGGGAAGGCGTCAAGGAAAAGGCATATTCACGCTCTGTTGACATGATTAAACTGCTTCAGAAGAAAGGATATGATGTTTATGGGTATGATCTGCTTTATTCTGCAGAAGAAACTTTGAAAGAGTTCGGCTGCAAGTATCTTGATGACTTTGGAAAGATGGATGTTTTGATACTGATGAACAAGGAAGTTTCTTTGAAAAGCAAATTACTTAAGATGAAGGATAAGGTTGTTGATGTGAAGAATGTTTTAAGATGAAACATTAATCAATAAGTTTACGATAAGCTTCATTTATTTTTCTAAATCTACTATCTGCCAAAATTTGAAATTGTTTATCTAAGTGGTTTACTTTATCTGGGTGATTTAAGCTAGCCAATTTTTTATAAGCAGATGTAATCTCTTCTTTGCTAGAATTTTTTAGAATTCCTAAAATTTCGAAAGGGTCGGTTATGGAATTACCTCCTAGTTCTTCTATATGCGGTTGATGAATACCTAATATTTTTAATTCTTCAATTCCCGATTTCCAATTCATATGTTGACTTTTTTTGTGCAATTTTTCGTGTTGTTTATGAGTTATAATTGCTAAATTAGATAAATCATAATTTGAAATATCTTTATCTACGTGGTGCACAACCAAGTCCTCAAAACTTTTTCCAGGATAATGCTTGTTAAACCACCTGGAGTAAAAGTCAAATATTTCTTTTTTTGCTAGATATTTATGAATTTCAGTATCTGTTTTTACTGTATATATCCCATTTTCATCTTTGTTAACAAAACAGGGATAATATGCATTCTTTATATTTGGATTTCTCCATTCCCAAAAACCTCTAGTAGGACTAGGCCTTGGTACAGTCAAATCTTTAATTTTTTCTTTAGATTCCAACAATTCTTTTTCCCGTTCAGCAATATCTTTTCTTTCAGATTCTATTTTTTCTTTCATTTCTTGTGTCTTATCTAAATTACTCCTTGCTTCGGTTAACATACTTTTTGAATCAGATAGTTGTCTTTTTTTATCTTCTAAAGCCTCCTCCTGAAATTTAATATTTTGAACCAATATGTTTTGTTTTTTTACTAATTCGTTATGGGATTTCTCGTGACGTTTTTTTGCATCTTCATATTCTTTTTTTGCAGCTTCTCTAGCTTTCTTTCTTTGTATTGCTTCTCTTTCCATCCATCTTTTTTTATTTTTATAGTTGTACAACCATATTAAGGATATTATGAGAATAATAAGAAGTACCACAAAAGCAATACCTAATATTGTTTTAGTTCTTTCTCGTTTTATTTTTTCTGCCTCAATCTGTGTTGGAGACTTAGCACACCTACCACTATCATCGGTAAAATTAGTTTTACATTCAATAGGGCCACAAAATGGGATATCTCCTTCAGGCAGATTATTGTATACACATCTATTATTTTTACATTGAATCATATCCCATCTTTCACATCTACAATTATCTAAATAACATTCTGGTTTATTGTTGCAGATTTTCTCAACACAAAACCCCCCACCACACTCCTCTTTTGTGGAACATTCAGCACCATCATCTAGACAAGATACACCATTGCATACTTTACATACATCCCTTTTTTTTGTTACATTTATTTCTTTAGGAACCAAAAATTTTGGTTCGGATAGATAATAAGTGATATTATCTTTTTTTATGCTACATTCTCCATAAACATTATCTTTAAAACATATTTCATTTATTTTATCATAATCTTTAGCTTTAATTCTTGATGAAGAAGTTGATACATCAGAAATAAAACCTTCTATACTATAAGTAATAAATGCTTTTATTTCGTATGGATTAGGGTTAAACACCGTAAAAATGCTTTTATTATTCACACTTATAAAATCTGAAAATACCAATGCGTCTGCAATCTTTACTGAAGAATCTTGATACGTTAGTGCTATCTCTAGTTGTTGATATTCTTCTTGTAGATTATATTGACAAGCAAAAGAACCAGTTGATAAAAGTAACAGTATCAACAAACCAATAATTATCAGTTTACTCATTATTATTCATAACCCCCAACACCAAATCTCGATAAACACTATTTAAACTTTGCCAATAGAACCTCCTTCCATAAGCTTTTTAAAGCATTAAATAGAGCGTTATTATATGAAAATAAAGGGAAAGAAGCTGTTCATCACAGGCGGAGCTGGATTCATTGCAAGCCATTTAATCGAACGCTTGATAGATGACAATGAAATCATCGTTTACGACACGATGCACAGGAATGCGCTGCAATACACTGACCTTCAAAAGCACAAGAATCTCAAGATAATAAAAGGCGATGTTCTGGATCAAGAGCAATTAGAAAAGTCATTAGGAAATTCTGATACTGTTATCCACATGGCGTCAATTGCAGGAGTTTCAACTGTTGTCGAGCATCCAGCCTTGACATTAAAGATAAACTTGATTGGAACTTATAATCTTCTCGAGGCGTGCAGGAAAAAAGGAATAAAAAGGTTCATTTCATTCTCCACAAGCGAAGTTTACGGCCCAAATATATACCAGGCTGATGAAAACGGATTTACAACAATAGGCGCAGTAGGCCAGCCAAGATGGACATATGCCATGTCAAAATTGGCAGGCGAGTTTATGGCTTACAGCTACTTCAAGGAGCACGGGATAAGGTTTACAAGCTTAAGGCCGTTTAATGTCTATGGCCCAAGGCAGGTTGGGGAAGGCGCAATCCACAATTTCATTGTTAAAGCCGTAAATGGTGAGCCATTGACAGTCCACGAGCCTGGCTCGCAAGTAAGGTCATGGTGCTACATAACGGATATGGTAGATGCAATAGAATCAGTTTTGACAACAAAAGAATCTGAAGGGGAAGTTTTCAACATAGGAACGCCGCAGGCGACTTCAACAACGCTGCAGACAGCTGAAACTGTTATAAGGCTTGCAAATTCAAAATCAAAGATAGAATTCAAGGAGATAAAATACCCTGATGTTGAGATAAGGGTTCCAAGCATAAAGAAGGCAGAAAGAATTCTCAATTTTAAGCCAAAAGTGGGCTTTGAAGAAGGCATAAAGAATACAATCGAGTGGTATAAAAAGCAAAAATGAAAATATTGCTTACCGGCGCATCAGGCTTCATCGGAAAAAATTTCCTTGAGCTTGCGCCAAAAGATCTAGAAATTGTTGCAGTTTACAATAATTCTAAAGATGTTGAAAATTTTGTAAAAGAAAAGAAGCTAAGCAACGTAACGCTGCACAAATGCGACTTAAACAATGAAGATGAAGTAAAACATCTTTTCAAGAAGCACGGGCATTTTGACAACTGCATTTATTTAGCTGGAAATGTCAACATACCTTTGTCGATAAAAGAGCCGATGAAAGATTTGAATGCGAATGTATTTGCCTTAATTAATTTCCTCAAAAATTCTGATATTGACAGGATAATCTATATGTCATCTGCAGCTGTTTACGAGGGCAATAGCGGAAAAGTAACGGTTTCAACACCGTTGAATCCGCATGTGCCTTATAGCATCTCGAAGCTGCTTGGGGAGCAGTGTGTCATTGCATTCTGCAACACAAAAAAAATAAAGAATTATGCTATAATAAGATTTGGGGGAGCATTCGGAAAGTATTCGGAGCATAAGTTCATGACACAATTAGCAAGGCAATTACTGCAAGGCAGCAAAACAATAGAAGTTTACGGCGATGGCACAAACATAATCAATGTGATGTATGCCAAAGACACAATAAATGCCCTGATAAAATGCCTGAAGAGCAGAAAAATAAATAATATATCCAACCTCGGGCAGGATAACATGACAATAGCCCAAACAGTAAAAAGGACAGCAAAGGCTTTGAACAAAAAAATAAAAATAACTTATACAGAAAAAAGAAAAGACCAGAAATACATATCATTCAGCACAGACAACAGCTTCAACAAAATCTTTAATTTTAAGCCAAAGTATTCTTTTGAAGAGGGAATAAAAGAATTTGCATCGACACTAAAATGAAAATTAAAATATCTTTTGTGATTCTGTCATACAATGACTCAGACATGGCAATAAATGCCATACAATCAATAAAAAAGCTGAAAACAAAATACAAATATGACATTTTTGTCGTTGACAACGGCTCAATAGGCGGCGCAAAATCAATAAAAAACAAATTCAAGGACGTAAAAGTAATTGAGCTAAAGGAAAATGCCGGGACAGCTGCATATGACTATGCCATAAAAAAATCAGATGCAAAGTACATATATTTTACCGGCTGCGACATTGAAGCAAAAGAAGACATGCTGGACAAACTTGTACATTTCCTAGAAAAAAACAATGACGCAGTGCAGGCGGCGCCAAAATATATAAGCATATACGATAAAAAGACAATCGATTTAGCAGGAACGTGGCTTTCAAGATCTTTTTATTCAGGAACTTTCAAGGACAATACTCTTGGAAGCAAGCCGGCTGAGATACCCTACATTGGAACGGGACTGATAAGGAAGGATTTTATTGACAGATGGGGATATTTATTTGATAATGATTATTTTTTCTATGGGGAAGATGTTGATTTAGGATTAAGAATAAGACTGATGGGCTACAAAGTCTATTACATACCAGATTCAATTGTTTACCATGCAGGATCAATGTCAAGAAGAGTGCATAAACCATCATACCTTACCTTTTTGATGGAAAGAAACCTTATGAGGACATTTTACCAGACAATGTCAGTCAAAAGCATAATGAAATTTAAGATATACGGCCTGCTGATGCGGATTATTGCAATAATAAAAGACATTTTGACATTAAATATAGGAAATGCATTTGCAAGGTTAAAGGCAATTCTTTGGATGATATTTAACATCGTTAAAGTATTCAGAAAAAGAAATGAAGTGCAGAAGATGAGAAAAGTTAAAGACGAAGAACTGCTGAAGCATTTCAGCGAAAAGCACTTATGGAGCAGAATTATATAAAAAAATCAAAATGAAAAAAACTCCAATTTACAAAAACAAAAAACTATTGCTGGCGTTAATAGTTTTATTTGGGATTATCTTGAGGCTTGCATTCTTTACAGGCATGGCAATATCAGATTCGCTGGCATACAGCAAGGCTGCAAACGACATAAATCTCGGAAAAGGGATTGACCAGGGAAGCACTTTAACTTTGTCTACGAGAATTGGAATAGTCTATGCAACAGCTTTATCTTACAGGATTTTCGGAATCAGTGATTTTTCATCTGTATTTTTTGTATTGCTCAGCTCGATAGGGGGAATCATACTGATTTATTATTTTGGAAAGCTATTGTTTAATGAGAATATAGGATTAATAGCAGCTTTCCTGCTGTCTTTTTTCCCGCTGGATGCTGTTTATTCTACACAGGTTGTTTCAGACATTCCATCAGCATTTTTTATGTCTCTTGGAGTTTATGTTTTCCTGTACAATGAGATAAAAAACAAATCCGGATGCCTGAATTACCTGCTATCCGGATTATTCATAGGGATTGGATATTTAATAAGGGAAAGCGCACTGCTTATTGCACTGTTCTTCATTGCTTATATCATCTACAGCAGAAAAATAAAGCTCCAGTATCTCATGGTTCCGCTCGGAGTCTTGATTGTGCTGGCATTTGAAATGCTTGTTTTCTTTAATCTTACCGGAGATCCTTTCTTCAGGTTTACAGCATCGCAAAATTACCTTAAGGAAGCTTCTGCATTGCACAATTACTTCGGAAGGCTAGATTTTCCTGCAGGATTATTCCATTATCCGTGGATGTTCCTCACAAACGGGCTTTTGTCAGGATTTTATACCCTGGCTTTTATTGCTGCATTATATTTTCTGATTAAGAGGAAAAAGAAAACATATTTTCTTTTGCTTTGGTTTATTTCTTTGCTTACCTACTTAAGCTTCGGCTCCGGCAGCCTGACATCATACATACCATTCCGCGCTGTTGACAGGTACACAATGATAGCAACAGTTCCTGCATTGCTTTTGGTTGCAGTGTTCCTAAAAGAAAACAGATTTATTGAAAATAAAAAATTAATGCTTTTTGTTATTGGACTTTTGTTGCTATTATCAGTCTTTGCAATACACCTGCACGACAACAGAAACCAGCTCGGAAGATTAAGGGAGCTTAGTTTAGAAATCTCAGGATTTCAAAAGCCAATTTACATTGATGAAAGGTCTGTGCTTGCGCTGGGCTACATATCCAGCTTTAAAAGCAGCCTTGATTTAAGGCAATATCCGGATGACATGTCAAAAATAAGCAGTTCTTATGCAATAATAAATGCGGAAATGATAAGAAACATCAGGGAGGCAAACCCAACAATAATTTTTCCAAAAGAAACGGAAAGCATACCTCTGAACTGGCAATTGGCAAAAGAAATTGGAACAAAGGAAAAAATATCCATTTATGAGATAAAATGAACTACACCAAACTGGCAGTAAGGGGGGCGGCAATAGTATTTGCAACTTCAATAGTGGCTGCATTTTTAGGATATCTCGTAAGGCTTGTGATGGTAAGGAACTTAAGCCTTGAGGATGTCGGTCTATTTTATTCTATTTTCTCGTTTTTAAGCGTTCTTAACGTCTTCAAGGCTCTTGGAGTCGATACCGCTCTTGTAAAGTTCATTCCGGAATTTTTAAGCAAGAAGAAGAATGATTATGCCAAATCATCTATTGTGTATGCGACTGTAATCCAGCTGATAAACAATACGATAATACTCGGAAGCGTTTATTTTTTTTCCAGCTACCTTAGCGTGCATTATTTTCACAGCGAGAAAGCCGTAATTCTTCTAAGGTTGATGCTGGTTGCCTTCTATATAGACAGCCTTACACTGATATTGAAATACTCGTTCCAGGGATTCAAGGACATGATTAATTTCTCCGTGATAGATTTGGTAAGGATGATGCTGATAATCGCAGTGCTTTTGATAGGGTTTAAGCTCAATGCAGGAATATTAAGCCCGGCAATAGCATACATACTGGTTCCAATAATTCTTCTCATGATTTTTGGAAACATACTTTTCAGAAAAACATTCCCGCAGTTTTCAAAATCCAACCTAGTCAAAGATGCAAAGTTCTTCAGGGAGATGGTAAGGTACGGGATACATGTCATGGCAGTCAGCGTCGGAAACGTAATACTGGGAAACATCGATATCATGGTGCTCACATATTTTTCAGGATTGGCAAGCGTCGGTCTTTACAGTGTTGCCCTTCCAACAGGAAAGCTGCTGCTTTATCTTCCAAGAGCCATAGGGGGAATAATGCTTCCTTTGAGCGCAGAGCTGTGGGCAGAAAACAAGAAGCATATTCTTAAGGCAGGGATAGAGAAGCTTTACAAGTATTCCATTATAGCAATAGTGCCGCTGGTATTTGCAATTTTCTCATTTTCAGATTTTATTCTTAATATGTTCTTTGGCAGCGCATATGCTGCTGCAGGCATGGCATTGAAAATACTCGTAATAGGAATGATATTTGCAGCTATTTACGGCATTAATATAAACTTCTTTGCTGCCATAGGCAAGCCGGAAATCAACAGCAAAATAATTTACAGCGCAGCTGTGTTTAACCTGATAGGAAACCTGATTATGGTTCCTTTAATAGGGATAAAAGGGGCTGCAATTTCAACTTCCGTAAGCTACCTGATAATGATGGTAATCGGGCTTTTTTACATAAAAAAATACATAAAAATAAAGCTTCCGTTTAGAAACTGGGCTATGTCCATTTTATCCGGAATGGCATTCATATTTGTAATATTCACATTAAAAAAATTGATGATGTTTAATGTGTGGGTTGAGGCCGCATTGTCGCTGACAGCAGCATCGTTGGCTTATATTGCACTGCTTCTTCTTATTAAAGTCATAAGCATTGAAGAATTAAAGTCAGTATACGAAAGAATATTCAGGCAGTCATAGCTTCTCAATAATGAAATAAGCATGGCTGCATTCTATTATGCCGTTCTTTAATTTGAAAAATTTTCTGAAACTCTCGCTTGCGTTTTCATGCTCTTTCAGAAGGCCCCAGACATTAAGGTTGATATTGAATTTTATTTTTCCTTCTTTTATTATTTTTACATCATTTTTTTTGAGGAGCAGGCTGCGCCACTCACTTTGCGTAAGGTACGACCTTTTTCCCTTGCTGCTCATCATTTTTTTATACTCTTCCGCAACTTCTTCAGGGAGATGGCTCACGCTTGCGACAATTTTTCCACGTGGCTTAAGCACCCTGATGAGCTCGCTATAAGCTTTTTCAGGATTTTCAAGCCTGTGCAAAACAGACCTGCAGAAAATTGCGTCAAAAACACTGTCCTTTATCATCCACAGGTCAAGTATGCTTGTCCTTAAGGTAGAGGCGTGATGCACCATTGCGTTTTTGCTTAGCATGGCCCAGTCATAGTCAATCTGCAGAACATCCTTCACTTTTGGCCTTACTTCTTCGGCTACATAGCCGCTGCCGCATCCTGCGTCAAGAACATAATTGTTTTTGTCAAGCTTAACAAGATTTACAAATTGCCGTATGTAATCTCTGTCTTTCATCCAGTCGTCGCTTTTTGAATAGTCTATTTTATCCATAGGTATCAGCCTGAAAAACACACAATCTACTGCTCAGAATCCAGCAATCCCATTAAATAGTTTTCTATTTCAGGAAATTTTCCGATTAAGCTGATGTTTTCTTCCGGGTCATCTTCAAGATTGTAAAGCTCGTTTTTTCCGCTGGTTTCGTTGATTATAAGCTTCCATTTGCTGTTTCTTACGCACTTGACATTATGTTTTTCAGGAGACGGAGTTGGGCCCCCCAAGCCTCCTGTTTCGGAATACGATGTTCTTTCGTCTTTTTTGCCTTTTATCAGCGGAAGGAAAGTTTTTCCCTGCATTTTCATATAATCTGATTTTTCTTTGATTCCAAGAGCATCAAGCAGCGTCGGCATTATGTCTATGCTTCTTACAAGGCCGTTTACTTCAAGCCCTTTTGTGAAGCCATTGCCGATGGCATATAAAAAGCACTTTATAGTATAATCATAAAGATATGAGCCGTAAGCCTTTTCCCCAACTTTGTCCCCTATGCTTGCCCCATGATCATTAAAAACAATTATTATGGAATTTTCCCACAGCCCCAATTCTTTTATCTTATTGATTATCGATTTCAAATAAACCGCGCTTGCCTCAAGATATTTTATGTAGCTTTCCAGATTCTTATCCTTATTTTTGAAGTATTCCTCATCGAAATCGGTGTATTTTTTTATCACATTGCTGACAAGGCTTGTGTGCAGCTTGCTGTAGTCAAGGAAAAGATAAAAAGGAAGCTTGCCTTTTATTCTGGTTAGGATTTCCGAATGTCTTTCTACTAAGTCATCATTGAACTCGTCATGAACAGTCAGCTTGTCAAACCCCTGAGAAGGAACAGTGTCGCCGCGTATCAAATCACCTTCAGTATAGTATCCCTGTTCCTTTAAGTATTGAGGAAGCGTAAAGCATTCTTTCTTTTTGAAGCTGAATGCTTTGTAGTATCCGTCAACTCCGTTTTTATTTCCATATACTCCTGAGAATGTGGCGTGCAATGAGGCTATCGTGTAAGGCGCATAAGTTATCATCTGCGAGAAAAAAACACCTTCTTTTTTCAGCTCATTGTAGTAAGGCACTTTTTCTAAAGTGTTGTGCCTTGCCCCGTCCATCAGTATCATTATTACATTGGGCCTTTTTCTTTTCAAAAAACTGAGCATAAGAAAGATTAATATCTGTAATTTATAAATTTATCAGTCAGTCCATATATCCGAGGCTGCGCAGCAGCTTTTTTGACTTTTCTGTCAAGTCAGGCTCGTTCCCATCTGATTTTTCATTACGCATCCATGCCTGAAGGCCTGCTTTGAGCGCATCTGCCTTTTCCTTTTCCGCATCTATCATATTTTTTGTTTCATCAGGATCTTCTTTTATGTTGTAAAGCTCGAAAATGCTGTTTTCGGGATGCGGTATGCAAATCAGCTTCCACTCATTGGACCTTATCATGCGCCATTTGCCCTTTATGCCGTCTATGTAATGCCTGCTATTATCCTTAAAGTAGCTTATCCCCCCTTCTGCATACGAGAGCTTTCTCCATTCTGACTTCTCGGCGCATTTTACCAGACTTTTGCCGTCAATCTTGTCTATGAGCGGCATCTTCAGAATATCCAATATTGTTGGCATTATGTCGGTGGACTGCACCTGGAAATCATACCTCGAATCGGGAAGAATCTTTTTGCTGAATATCAGCGGGACTTTCAGCTCTGCGTCATATGCATAGTCTCCATGGCTGAAGTAAATATTATGCTCCCCTAGAGACTCGCCGTGGTCTGAAGTGACAATTATCAGGGTCTCATCAATCAGCTTCTTTTTTTCAAGGTGGCTGATTATCCGGCCTATCTGGAAATCAATATACCTTAAGGCGCCGTCGTAATGGGATATTGCATGCGTTATCTCCTTTTGTGAAAGATTGTTCCTGAAAATCAAGTCGCTTCTCCTGATTTTTTTAAGGTTCATGAAGATATGCTCTCCAGTATACTCCTTATCAAACATTTTACTGTAAGGGTGTTCTACATCATAGGGCCAATGCGCGTCTACATAATGCAGATAAAGAAAAAAATTCTTGCCTTTTGCTTCATTTATCTTTTTCACTGCAAAATTCGTCAGGGCTTTTCCAGTGCCTTCTTTATGCTTCCACTTCACTGCCTTTATCATTGACCTTCTTATCTTGTTGATTATTTTCCATGACAGCGGATTAAAAGAATCAAATCCTTTTTCTAATCCGGAATTCCTTATATCTATTGAATGGCCAGAAGTCTTATATCCATGGGATTTCAGTATTTCCTGCAATGTTGATACAGAAGGCTTCAGCCTGTCAGTGTACAGCTCTCTTATTCCATGGGAATGCGGATAAAGTCCCGTGAGAATCGAGGCCACTGAAGGGGTTGTTCTTGGTATTGTTGCCATGCAATTCGGAAAAATGACGCCATTTTTTGCAAGCCCGTCTATGTTTGGAGTCGTATCTCTTTTGTACCCGTTTATGCCAAGATGATCCGACCTAAGGCAATCGACAACTATTAAAATTACATTCATTCTGCCTGTATACTCCTGATAGATATAAATATCTTGTGAAACATCATCTCACAAAACTTTATAAACGCCTATCATTACTCTTTAATATTTAGTATAAGAATAAAATGGAAAGAAACGTAAATAAGGCTGTGCCAAAGATTCTTCTTGTGGGGGTAGGGGCATTTGGGAAAAATCATCTTAAAGTATTGCAAAAATTTGAAAATAACGGAGAAGTTATTATTTTTGGAGCAGTTACGTTAACAGAAGAATCCAAAAAGAATATTGAAAAAGAATACGGAATTCCCGTCTACACTCAAGTTTCACCTGAAATTCTTAGGCAAGTTGATGCAGTCGATATAGTTACGCCATATCCTACTCATTTTGAAATTGCAAAAAAATGCCTAAATTATGCTGATGTGATTATAGAAAAGCCACTAGCTTCCAATTCAGTTGATGCTGAAAATCTGGCCCAAATTGCGGAAAAAAATAATAGAATACTAATGGTTGCCCATATCTACAGATTTCATCCAGTTGTCAAAAAAATCAAGTCCATCATTTCAGATTCAAATGATAAGCCTTATATGATAAAAGGGTCATTCATCAATCCTGTTAGCAATGACAGGGGGAGGGAAATTTTATTAGAGCTTTCTCATTACTTTGATGTTATTGATTATTTCTTCGAAGATGCTCCCGATATTGTTTGGACTCAGGCTAAAAAAAGGGTAAACATAGTGAGTCTCAGATATCCTAACAAAACTGATTGTATATTCAATTTAGGCTGGGAAGATAATAAAAAAATCAGGACGTTAGATTTATATTTTTCAGATAGGACCATTAAATGCAATCTTCATGACAATAAGATCCTAGTCATAGGTTCGGATTCTATAAAAGAGATTCCAGTAGAAATGACTAAAGAACCATTGGAGGAAGAATTATCTACTTTTTTAAGGGCGATAAGGGAAAGGAATATTGATTATCCTGACGGTAAAATTGGGTCAAGAATAGTAAAAATAGCAGAAAAAGCTAAATTGCTTGTCAATCATAACCGGCCTAAGGTCGCAATTATAGGGGCAGGATTGTTCGGTACTAATTGTGCTATTGAAATGGATAAATACTGTGATGTGACTATTTTTGAAAGAAATAAAGATATCATGATGGAAGCATCTTATGTAAACCAGTATCGTCACCATTGGGGTTATCACTATCCAAGGAGCGTTGAGACAGTAAAAGACATCAGAAAGGCAATTCCAAGTTTCGAATCTCTTTATAATGACGCAATTGTTAGAAATTTTCCAACTTATTATAGTGTTGCTAAAGAAGGATCCAAAACCTCTTCTAAGGATTATTTGGAATTTTGCAGAAAAAATGAATTGCCGTTTACTGAGGAATTTCCCGATTCAAAATACCTTAACAGGGACAAAATAGATGCCTGCATAAAGACTTTTGAGCCTATTTATGATTTCGATAAGTTGAAGGATATGGTACAGGGGTATTTATCTTCAAGTAAAAATGTGAAAATCAGAGTCAATAGTAATGTAATCGGCGCAAGCATAGAAAAAAATGGTAAAAAAAAGATAGTCATCAGTTGCAATGACGGTGCCAAAGAAGAATATTTCGATTATATCATTAATACAACATATGGCAATCATAACCAACTTTGCTATTGGTTGAATTTTCATATGAAGCCAATCCGCATAGATCTCGTCGAGGCATTGGTTGTTAAATTACCAATACCCAAGATTTCTCTAGCAGTTATGGATGGACCATTTACTAATCTTGTTCCCATAAAACACTCAAACACATTTACTTTAGTCCACATCAAAGAATCCATCCATCAGAGATATGTTCCAAAGAACGGATTGCCAGACGAAGTTATTAATCCACAGAGCAGGAAAAAGGAAATTATGGAAAAAAGCGAGGAATGGTTCCCCATTCTTAAAGATGCAGAGATTATAGAGTCTCGCTATGTATTTAGGGCAGTCAATGCTTACAGGGAATTTGATGATGCCAGACCGTCAGACATAACCAATCATGGATTTGGATGCTGGTCCATATTAGGTGGAAAGATTGTTAATTGCGTATATATAGCTAAGGAACTCGCTGAAGAGATTTTTTCAAATACTAATGTTTAAGAATAATGTTAATTTATCACGTCTCCAATAAAAATTAGCGGTTCATAATGGTCAAAAAAAAAATCAAGCTCCTAATCGTCTCGTCTGCCTTTCCTACTAAATTCAATCCTTTGGCAGCACCATGGATTATCAATCAGTTAAGAGAACTAAAAAAATATTGTGAGGTGAAAGTGCTGTTTCCCTATCCTTATGCACCAAAAATAAAATTCTTGAACCCGTATTATAAATATTCTACAATAAAGCATAAGGATTATGTGGATGGCATAGAAGTTTACTATCCAAAATGTTTTATGTTCCCAAGAATCCTATTTGTACCTAGTTTTCTAAATTTTTTCTTGAGCCTTGAGGCATTTATTTCATATTTTTCTACCAAAAAAACTGTGGATAATCTAATGGAAGATTGGAACCCTGACATAATAAACTTACATGGATTGCTTGGAGACGGACTCATAGGGATTAGAATCAAAAACAAGTACAAAAAGCCTGTTCTGTTGACAATACATGGCGAGGATATGACAAAATATGCACAAAAAATGTTTTCCAAAATGTTAAGCAAATACACTCTTAGTAATGTTGATGCTATAAACAGCCAGAGCAATTTCTTAAAAAATATTGCTAAAAAATTAGATATAGGGGACAAAAAAATCTATCTGATACCTATGGGGGCCGATATAGCAAAATTCAGGCCAAGGAACACTTCAAAATCAAGAAAAATTTTGGGCCTGCCCCAAAATAAAAAAATAATTCTTTTTATCGGTCACTTAATTATAAGAAAATCACCAGAGTACCTCATTAAGGCAATGAGCCACGTTATCAAGGATAGGGATGATGTCTTATGCTGCTTGATAGGGGAAGGTACAATGAAAAACGATTTGATAAAATTAGTATCTCAGTTGAGGATTGAGCCATGGATAAGGTTTTTAGGGCAAATGCCTAACAAGGAAGTTGCTATCTATTTAGATGCATGCGACATTCTGGTTTTACCTAGCTTAAATGAAGGACTCCCGGTTGTCCTGTGCGAGGCTCTGGCTTGCGGAAAACCTGTTGTTGCTTCTAATGTTGCAGCTATCCCCGAGTTAATCAATAAAGATGTGGGATACCTGTCAATGCCCAAGAATGATGTAGACCTAGCAAAAAAGATAAATTTGGCATTGAACAAGAAATGGGATAAAAACAAGATAATAAAAAGAAGTAAAAGAGTCAGTGTCCCAAATTCTGCAAAAAAATTAGTGAAAGCTTATGAATATATGATCAAAAAAAATAAAATTAAACATTTAGGTATCCCTGTTGATGCTATAAATAAAAAAGAATAATCTATATATATCATCCTAACATATTCCATGAGATTTCACGCCCGATACCCGCGAACCAAGAATAGCAAATACCAATTCACATCTTTTTTTGAATACGCAATAACCTCAATCTTTCTAATATTTTGAATTATAGCAAATCACACTAATATTCGTATGTTTTATTGTGGTTTGCTTATTAGGAAATAACGAATATATCCGAAAATTAAAGTCATTTCCTATAAGTATCAAACTTTGAGTATTACTGCCCCATTATTCTGGAACACTGGCCTGTACAAGCCTGACTCGCCAAACCCTTTTAGCTTGCTGTTTGTTTCTTCCGCGCCAAAATATTTCATGGTTTGCCCGTCTATTATAATATATTCATAAGAATGCGATTTCAGCCAATCGTGTGTCTGTTGCGCACTCTGGTTAAATCCGGTTTTCATATAACTCCGTATATCCTGGCACCAATGGCAGTTGTACATGTCCATGCCTATGATAGGGCCGTCGTTCCAGTATGTAAAAACCTGCGAGTTTTTCGGAAGATTCTGATACATCCATATGTACGCACCTACCTCCTCTCCTGAAGTCCAGAAAGCGCCAGGAGGCCACTGTGCTGTGTTAACTGCAATCTTCTGCTGGCCCGATGTAAAATACACGCCAACAATAATCAAAATTAATAAAATATATTTTCCAGCATTTCCAGATATTTTTTTTGCAATGCCCATGATGCCTGAAGCGCCTTCTGCTGCCAGCATGCAGACAGGAATAGCAAGCAGCATCCAGGCCCTGAAAGGCGAGATTTTTATTGGAAGCTTTGTTGCATTGACAGCATAAAAGGTAAGTATAAACCATGCAAGAACAACAGCAAGCCAGTATTTTTCATCCCCTTTGGCTGACAGCTTTAAAAACAGGAAAACAAGGCCAATTATCGTTAGAATTGACAAAACAAACCCTATTCCCACAGGGTTATTTATCATATTTTGGCTCTGGGCAAAAAGAAAATCTCTGACAGTATAAACCCTGTCGCCGGTTCCGCCCACGCTAAATGCCCCGGTCCCTGCGCTCACAAGGATTCCAAGCCCCTTTAAAGTTCCGAAAAACCCATGCTGCTTTATCATTGGCAGCCACCAAAATGCAAATGAAACAGCAACTCCCATGATTCCGGCCAGCCACTCATAAAGGGCAAGTTTTCTCTGGGATATCATTTTCGCAGCAATGTAAAACACAAAAAATAATCCAAAGTAAGTGCTGTGGGTGGGAGTTGCAGTGAACGGAGTTGCCATAACCAATCCGGCTATTATCCACCATTTTTTGTCGTGCTTGATTCTTTCAAGAGCATAAAAGGCAACAAAATACAGCGGAACTGCAATGGAAATTGCCCATATGAAATGCGACATGAATGCGGGTATTGAAACAAGCGCAAATGCAGCAAACAATGCCTTGTCTTTGCTCCCTGAAATTTCTTTTACAAAAAAGTAGAAGAAAATTGTGCTAAGCGATATAATCAGGGCATTGAAGAATTTGATAGTCCAGTAAACAGAGTCGTTTGTCTGGTGCAGAATGCCAAGCAATATATCATAAGTTGGAGGGTATGGGTTTATGTAACTGACATAATCGGTTTCTTTGTCAAAGACATTAAGATTCATTGAAACATACTTGACTCCGAATGCGTGGGCCCACGAATCGTCGTCTTCAAGGTAAGGGTAGCTGAAGGCGCCGGACATATAAACATACAAATTCACTGCAAATAAAAGAAGCATTGCAAAAATGTAAAGGTCACTTTTGGTCAATTTAACTGAAAAACTGAAATTTTTATAATTCTTTATAAGATAATAGGCAGGATAGGCTGCGCTCAGCAAAAAAATTATTCTCCAGTCTGCAGGTATTCTTATTATATTGAGGATAATCCCAAGAAATGGCATGAAAGAAAGCCCGAAACCGAGCCTCATTAGGTTCCTTTCCAGAAAATTGTCTGAATTTTTTGCAAATGCTGACAACGTAAAACCTAGCAAAAATGTGCAGGCAAAGAACAATGCTATTGTTAAAAGATACATTGGATTAGGTGTAAATTATCGCTTATTTAAATATTACCAATAATTTTTTAAATGTACGTTAAATTAGCAGTAGAATGAAAAAACTCTCTGTTATAATTCCGGCTTATAATGAGGCAGGAACAATAGCCGATGTAATCAGGAAGGTAAAGAACGCAAAACTGGAAAATATATCCAAGGAGATAATAATAGTTGATGATGCATCTACAGACGGCACGGAAAAAATACTGGCAAAAATAAAAGACCCTTCAATAAAAATAATCAGGCATAAGAATAACTTGGGGAAAGGAGCTGCAATAAGGACAGCATTAAAGCATGTCACCGGAGATATGGTTATTGTGCAGGATGCAGACCTTGAATACAACCCGAATGAATATCAGTCCCTACTGCAGCCGATAATTGAAAAAAAAGCCAAAGTTGTTTACGGCTCAAGGCTGCTTGGCAAAAAAAAATCAAGATACTCAAAATGGGCTTACTACATTGCAGGACGGTCGCTGACATTCATAACAAACACGCTTTATGGAACAAAAATAACTGACGAGCCCTGCGGCTACAAGGTTTTTGACACCAAAACAATAAAAAGCATCAAGCTTGAGTGCAACAGGTTTGAATTTTGCCCTGAAATAACGGCAAAAATAGCAAAAAATAAGATACCTATTTATGAAGTGCCTGCATCATACAATCCAAGATCAAGGGAAGAAGGAAAGAAAATAAGGTTCAGGGACTGGCTAGAAGCAGTCTATACACTGATAAAATACAGGTTTTTTGACTGAGCATACGCTTAACAAAAAAGTTCCTAAAAATGAAATCCGGATTTTACTCAAGAGCGGCAGTTGCTGTGATAATTTTAGGAATACTTCTGAGGGCAATGCTTTTATTCACCCATACAATTTCCGGAGATGCCTGCTGGCATCATACCGCATCAAAATTCATAGCGGAAGAAGGAAAATTTCCCTTATATGAGCAGGTCGGAAGAGATGAACCGTTCTGGCCGCCGCCGCTTTTCCATATAATTGCAGCATTTTTCTATTCCTTATTTGGAGAACCCGGACTCAAGATAGCCCCATTCCTTTTTGGAAGCCTTGCGCTGATTTTCTCGTACAAGCTTTTGCGCAAGATGATGGGGGAGAGGGCATCATTTTATGCAATATTGTTCATGGCATTCATACCAATATCAGTTGATTACAGCGTTCTTGGGTATGTTGACTCAATAATCCCATTTTTTACAATCGCAGCAATCTATTTTGCCATCGACAAAAGATTTGTGCTGAGCGGAGTGATGGCTGGCCTTGGAATACTGGCAAAATACAACGCGGTCTTCCTTATTCCGGTTTTGATGTACATAGCCTGGATAAAAAGCAGCAAAGATTCACGCTGGAAGAATATTATATTAGTTACATCAATTCCAATAATCATAAGCCTGCCCTGGTTTATCAGGAACTGGATTTTGCTTCATAATCCTATATGGCCTTTCCTTAATTTTGTGTTCCACGGATACGAAGCTTTTCCAAGAGGCGCTTATTCAGGGATAAGCCTTGTCAACCTCTCTTCCATTTACACATATATCATGATTTATCTTGGCTTTTTTGGCGTGCCTGACGGAGCTTATTGGCTTTTGTTCTTTTACAATACTCCATACATATGGTTTCTGATATCGCTGTTTCTTGCAGGAACTCTTATTTTTGTCGTTCCGCTTTTCTTCGGATTCGGCAAGAACAGGCATAGGAAAATATTTTATGTGCTTATTGCATCATTTATGGTTTTGTTTTTCCTTTTTGAGCTAAACGTTAGGCCGGCTGTATCAAGAATAATGCTTCCGGCACTTATCGGGGCAGCATTTATTTACGGAAACGGAATGGAAAGGATACTAAAAAAATACTCAAAATATTCAAAAATAATAAATCTGATTATAATTGTTGCAGTTGCAGGATTCATTTTTGCGGAGTCTGTGAAATTCACATCAGCCACAAAAAGCTGGAACCTTTACAAAGATGATTTTGAATGGGTAAAATCCAACACCAGCAAGGACGCAGTCTTCCTGATGGGGAGCCAATGCATTCCTTTGCGCATAGACAGGAAATCGGTTTTTCCCTCTTTAAGCATAGATTCAAATGATTATGATTATGTGTGGGTAAACCAGGAATTCAAACTGGAGCCGCAGTCCGTATTGCCTGATGCATACATAACAAGGATTGAAAACAAAAATCCCCAGACGGTTTACAGCAACAACAGGACAAAAACCAGCATTTTCAAAGTGCAGAAATAACTCGCTGTATATAAAATCAAAAATAATTTATTTTACAGATTCTGACATTAATTTAATGTCATAATCGACCATAAGATTGACTAGATCGCTGAAAGTGGTCTTTGGTTTCCATCCGAGCTTTTTCTTTGCATAAGATGAATCTCCAAGAAGCTCTTCAACTTCAGTAGGCCTGAAATAAACCGGATCAATTTTCACTATTGTTTTTTTTGTTTTTTGGTCAATTCCTATCTCATTAATCCCCTTTCCTTCCCATACTATGTTAATGCCAACTCTTGCAAATGCCTTTTCTACAAATTCCCTTACTGTGTGGTTTTAGCCTGTTGCTATAACAAAATCTTCCGGCTCTTTTTGCTGCAGCATAAGCCACATTGCTTCTACATATTCCTTTGCATAACCCCAGTCCCTTTTTGCATCAAGGTTTCCGAGGACAAGCTGGTTATCCAGCCCGAGCTTGATTTTAGCAACCTGCTGCGTCACTTTCTTCGACACAAAATTTTCCCCCCTTCTTTCAGATTCGTGGTTGAAAAGTATGCCGTTGCAGCAGAACATTTTGTAAGCTTCCCTGAAGTTGATGGTTATCCAATGAGAATACAGCTTGGCTATTCCGTAAGGGCTTCTTGGATAAAAAGGCGTTTTTTCAGTCTGGGGGACTTCAAGAACCTTGCCATAAAGCTCGCTTGTGGATGCATTGTAAAACCTTACCTTATCCACCATGTTAAGATTTTTTATTGACTCAAGAATCCTTAAAGTTCCCAGTGCATCTGAATTTGCCGTATATTCAGGTATCTCAAAAGAAATCTTTACGTGGCTTTGCGCTGCAAGGTGGTAAACTTCAGTTGGCATTACATCCTTAAGAATCTTTATTATGGAGCTTGAGTCGGTCATGTCCCCGTAATGCAGCGTTAATTTGCCCCTTTCTTCATGGTCATAGTCATAGATGCTCTTCAGCCTTTCCCTGTTGAATGAGCTTGAGCGCCTTGCTATCCCATGGACTTCGTAGCCTTTCTTAAGCAAGAATTCAGCGAGAAAAGACCCGTCCTGCCCAGTAATTCCGGTAATCAAAGCAACTTTCTTCATAATTTTACAGAAAAGGAACTGTATTTAAATATTTTCTATTTTAGGTGTTATTGAAAAGTTCGCAGCTTTGAGCTTTGGGTTGCCATCGCTCAGCTTGGGATTTATTGTTAAATTGCATTTTTCTCTCTGGAATGTCAAAAATCAATGATTTTTGAGCATACGCAAATCCTAGGGATTTGCTTTACTCCGAAAAATGCCTAATTCACTATTTTGATAAGCTTCGCATGTCGAGAAATGCTTTGCATTTTCGATCACCCCGAAAATCTTTGATTTTCGTTGTATTGATGGCAACCTTCAACTTTTCAATAACGCCCTATTTTGCATATTATGCTTTAAGGAAACTTTATATACTAAGATTTACGCTTGTCAGCATACGATGGGGAAGAATAAAACAGAGAAGATAAATTCAAAAAACGGGCTTCTGGCTATAATAATAAGAAAAGGGTATGGCACAGAAGGAGTTAACTTTGTTTCTCCTGACAATTTTCCGCTGCAGCTTGGCATGCATCTAAGGAAGAAAGGCGATTTCATCAAGCCGCACAAGCACGTGCCGTTTGATAAGCTGCTGAATATTCCTGTGCAGGAATTTATATATGTGGAATCCGGCAGGGTGCAGATAAACATATTTGAAGGAAACAAAAAAATAAAGAAAGTTTCATTGTCAGGCGGGGATATGATACTTCTCAACTGTGCGCATGATTTAAAGTGCGTTGAAAAAACCAAGATGATAGAAATAAAGCAGGGCCCCTACAGGGGAAAACAAGAGGAGAAAAGATTTCTAAAATGAAAATACCGGTCTGCGAGCCAACATTAATGGGCAATGAGCTGAAGTATGTAACAGAGTGCGTTAAAACAGGCTGGGTTTCCTCGTCAGGAAAGTTCATACAAGAATTTGAGGAAAAGTTCAGCGATTACTGCAATGCAAAACACGGGGCAAGCTGCTCATCCGGAACAGCGGCAATACATCTCGCAATTGAGGCAATGGGAATAGGAAAAGGGGACGAAGTAATAATCCCGACTTTTACGATGATTGGCGCGTGCAATGCCGTAATATATGCCGGAGCAAAGCCGGTTCTTGTGGATTCTGAAATGTGCACATGGAACATGGACCCGGAAAAAATTGAAGAGAAAATAACAAAAAAAACTAAGGCAATAATGGTAATGCATACCTACGGGCACCCGTGCGATATGGACAAAATAAAGAAAATAGCGCACAAACACAGCATTCCAATAATAGAGGACGCAGCCGAAGCGCACGGAGCAGAGTATAACGGAAAAAAAACAGGCAGCCTCGGAGACATTGCGTGCTTCAGCTTTTACGCAAATAAGATAATGACAACAGGGGAAGGCGGAATGATAGTCACAGACAACAAGAAATGGGCAGAAAATGCAAAATCACTGAGAAACCATTGTTTCGGCGAGCCAAGATTTCTGCACAAGAAAGTGGGCTATAATTACAGGATGACCAACATACAGGCTGCAATAGGAGTTGCTCAGCTTGAGAAGATAGATGAATATGTGGAAAAAAGAAGATCAAATGCAAAACTATACAACAAGCTACTCAACAATGTGAAAGGAATAAAAACCCCTCCAGAGGCAAAATGGGCGAAGAATGTTTACTGGATGTACGGGATTCTTGCAAATGAAGATTTTGGTATGAGCATGCCGAAAATCAGGGATGAACTGGCAAAAAATGGCATTGAAACAAGGACATTTTTCATAGGCATGCACAAGCAGCCGGCTTACACGGCCAAAGATGAAAGGTTTCCGGACTTGAAGGGAAAATATCCTGTATGCGACGAACTTCAAAAAAAAGGGCTTTACCTGCCGTCATCAACACACCTTACAAAAGAGCAGATAACTTACGTTGCCAACTCCATTAAATCCATAAAAAAAAGATTATAATAAAATTATAAACTCCCGGTTAATTTTATGAAACAAATTATAAAAAACAAAACTACGCTGCTGGCTCTAATATTGCTATTGGGCTTCTTTTTGAGATTTTACAGCCTTGGCGCAGAAAGCTTTTGGCTCGATGAAGGCGCAACAGGCCTTGCAATAAAAAAATATTCCCCATTAGAAATCATACAAAACGTAAGAGAAAAAGGGCAGATACTGCCGGATTATTATGCACATAATGATGACTTGCCGGCATATTATGTTCTGCTCAGCTTTTGGTCAAAATTTTTCGGAACAGATGAATTTGCACTGCGAGCATTCTCCGCAGCTTTTGGATTCCTTTCAATATTACTGGTATTTTACATCGGGATGGAATTATTTGATCCAAAAACCGCGCTTTTGTCGTCTTTTTTGGCGTCAATAAACCTTACCCTCCTGTGGTACTCACAGGAAGCAAGACAATATATATTCCTGCTATTCCTCAGCTTATTTTCGGTTTTGATGCTGTTCAAATACCTTAAAGCCCAGAAATCCAGATTTCTTGCAGGACTCTTCATATCAAATGCCCTGATTGTGTATTCTCAGTTTTCATGGATAATCTTCCTTTGCTTTGAAGGAATTTACATCCTGTACGTATCATACAGCAATTTTGTAAAGCATAAAAAAATATATTGGCAGCTTCTGGCTCTTTTTTTGGTTCTGGCGCTTCTTTACATTCCGATAATAGGGAAGGCAATTTTCAGCAAAACCGATACTGTAAGGCTTTATGGCAGGCCAGACATAAGGCAGTTTGCAGAGTTTGGAATAAGGCTTGTGACGTGGATGTACCCAAGCGAACCAATGCGGCAGAAGATTTATGAATTTTCATTTGCCAAATTCAGTTTATTTGAATGGCTTTTGCTATTGTCTACAGCAGCTTTACTATTGCTTATGATGGCCTTCTTTTTGATTGGGTTTGCCAAGCTATTTCAAAACAGGAACATATTTTTATTTATTTTATTGATGATGGTTTTTCCAATACTTTTTGCCTTAACAGTCTCCTTTTTGCACCCAATAATCAACCTTTTCAGCATCAAACAGGTTATTTACGTGATACCTGCGTTTATTTTCGCCGTTTCATTTGGAATCCTCAGCACAAAAAAAGCCAAAACAATAGTGGCGGCAGTCATCCTGCTGTCAGCTCTTCCGGTTTTTTCTTATTATGCAAATCCGGACAAACAACAGATAAGAGAAATATCCCAATATATCCCTGCGGACGAGCCTGTGTTCCTTAACATAAGATCAGCTCAGGTAGTATACAAATACTACAGCGGAGAGAAAGAGAACATAAACGGAGTTACAAGCGTTGATGAGTTAAAAAACAAATTAAAAGATAAAAATGATTTCTGGGTGATATTGACTTTTACAAAATATTCAGATCCAAAAGGCAATATTAAAGATTATCTCAGCAGAAATTACATGCTCTCAGAGAAAAAAACATATTTTGACGTTGAAGCGCTACATTACAAAACAGCAGCCCCTTAATCGCAAGCAATTTCCTATTTTTCTATGACAGCAACTATGTACAAAAACATGGTTTTCCAGTCCAGCCTGATTTTGTAATTTACATTAAGCTCTTTAACCTGGTTAGAAAGCATCCTGTAACTGTAAAACCTGTGCTCGTCCCACGGATAAATTCTGTTGAGGCCAGGGACTCTAGAAAAAATATAGTATAAGTAGTATGGAGAATAGACGGACGGCACAAGCACAACTATTTTCCCTCCTTTTTTTGTTACCCTTATCATTTCCTGCAGCGGCCTGCTGTTTATCCTATCATCATCAAAATGCTCTATGACCCCTGCGTTGAAAACTATGTCAAATGTGCCGTCTCTGAATTTCATATTCTGAATATTGTCTATAAGAAGGGAGTATTTTTCCTTCCGGATGCCGTTCTTTGAAAATTTTTTTTTTGATATGTCGAGAGCCTTTTTTGATATATCTGTTCCAGTGACCTTTTTGGCTTTTTTTGCTATAACAACCAGGGTTTCTGACGTGCCGCATCCGGCTTCCAGCACATTTTTATTTTTTAAATTGCCCAGATAACCTAATGGCACGCCTGCAAAATAATGTTTTCTTGCAAAATCCACAATACGGTTCAAAACGCTTCCAGATTTCCAGAAGCCTTCCCAATCTTCCGCCATAAAGGCAAACCTTTTATATCTCTTTAAATAAATTGCTATCTAAATAACAGCCAATTTTGACGCAATGGAAAAAAGAGAATATTCTTTGATGTTTGAGACAGAAAATGAACACTGGTGGTTCAAAGGCAAGAGAAACATAATCTCCTCCCAAATCAAAAAATACATAACTGGCAATAAAAACACTATCCTTGACATAGGCTGCGGAACAGGCATAATGACTGCTTCCCTGAAAAAATATGGGGATGTTGTCGGGCTGGATTACGAAATTGAAGCGCTTAGATTTTGCGGCAGAAGAGGGCTGAAAAATTTAGTGAACGCGGACATAATGAAGATGCCATTTAAAAAAAACACTTTTGATGCAGTCTGCATGTTTGACGTACTTTACCACAAGGCAATAAACTCCGACAAAAATGCCCTGGCAAGGATACACTATGTGCTAAAGCCGCATGGGTTTTTAATCCTGACAGATGCAGCTGATATAGGGGTAAAGAGCAGGCACGACATTGCAACTCATGTAAGGGAAAGATATACCAAAGACAAAATGTCAGGGCTTCTTTTGCAGTCTGGCTTTAAACTGAGGAGAATCAGCTATTTCAACACATTTTTATATCCTGCGATATACATTGCAAGGGCACTTGACAACGCAATAAACTCCGGCAAACCTGCAAAATCCAATATAAAAAAATCCGGAAGCTTTGTGAACGGCATGCTTTACAGAATAATGGCGCTTGAGGGAGCCATAATGAAAAAATCAAACCTTCCGTTTGGAGTGTCAATATTTGCAGTAGCGGAAAAAATCCCGAAACAATAAAATAAATTTAAATACCCATCTTTATATTCCTATTTTTCAATAAAAACCCAAACTGAAAATGCAAAAAAATATTTCTGTCATACTCCCGACTTATAATGAGGGAATGAATATAGCTGAAATGATAAACGGAATAAACAGTAACATAAAAAATCTCAGAGAAATAATAGTTGTGGACGATAACAGCCCGGACGGAACCGGTCTGAAAGCCAAAAGGATGAAAAACACCCGCGTTATAATCAGAAAAAAAGAACGCGGGGTCGGCTCTGCTGTTTATCGCGGAATCAAAGCAGCCAAGGGAGATATAATCGCATGGATGGACTGCGATCTTTCGATGCCTCCGGAAGCCCTTGCCAGAATGATAGAATCCCTTGATATTTATGACGTTGCTGTCGGCTCAAGATATGCTCCCGGAGGAAGAGATAAGAGAGATGCTCTCAGGGTGATAACAAGCAGGGCAATAAACCTTATGGCAAATTTTGTCCTTAATTTCAAAGTCAAGGACTACGGCAGCGGATTCGTTGCGACAAAAAAAAGCGTTCTTGAAAAAGTTATTTTTGACCCGAAAGGGCACGGTGAATACTGCATAGAGTTCCTCTATAAATGCACAAGGAAAAACCTAAAAATAAGGGAAGTAGGCTATGTTTTCGAGGACAGGAAGAAGGGAACATCAAAATCAAACGAATCTTTGTTTAAATTCCTGAAATTCGGGGTCCAGTATGCGCTGAGAATTCTAAGGATAAGGATGGTCAATCCGTAAAACTAATCCACATATGCCCATTAGAAACATATTTAAATCGTCCTTCTTTAGTCTGCTACATGCAAATAGCAGTGACAATACCGGCATATAACGAAGAGGATACAATAGCCGGAGTGATAAACGACATACACGCAGTTATGAAAGGCCGCAGGTATAACTATAAGGTTTTGGTGGTTGATGACGGCTCCTCAGACAGGACTGCTGCGATTGCAAAAAAGGCAGGAGCCATAGTATACTCCCATCCAAAAAACTACGGTCTTGCTGAGGCATTCAAGTCAGAAATAAAAAAAGCGCTTGAGCTAAAAGCAGACATTATTGTTCATACAGATGCTGACGGACAGTATCTTGCAAAAGAAATCCCAAAGCTTATTGATGAAGTGCAAAAAGGAAACGATCTTGTTCTTGGCAGCAGATTCAAGGGAAAAATCGAGAGCATGCCCCTAATAAAAAGAATGGGTAACATTGCATTTTCAAGGGTTATATCAAACATCGTAGAATTGAAAATCTCAGATGCACAGACTGGCTTTAGGGCCTTTACAAAAGAAGTCGCAAATGATATACATATTATCTCTGACCACACTTATACGCAGGAGCAGGTGATAAAAGCAGTTCGCCAGAAATTCAGGATAAAAGAAATTCCAATTTACTTTGCAAAAAGAAAAGACAAGAGCAGGCTGATAAGCACTCCTTTTGGATATGCGACAAGGGCATGGATAAACATAATAAGGATATACCGGGATTACAAGCCGCTGAAATTTTTTGGTGTCATCGGCGCAATTATTTTTGCTTTTGGATTTGTTCTTGGGCTTTATCTTACTTATATCCAGCTGTTTGCAGAGGGCATAAACAGGCATCTCCCGCTGACGATGCTTGACATTCTGGTTTTGAGCATCGGGCTGCAGATTATAATATTCGGCTTTGTAGCCGACATGATGAAGAACAATTTTCAGAATTGATTTTAATTTCTATACTTTTCCGGCTGTTTTCAATGTTGTAAATTCAACATCTTTATGATTTTTCGCAAATGATATGAACTTTTCAAGGTCTTTGCAAACCTGAGTTGCGCTTCCGTCTTTTTTTGTGGCTTCTGAGCTGTGTGTTATGACAACAAAAACAAACGGCTTTTTTGACCTGTCAGCATTATTGTAATACTCCAGGAACGCTTTTTCAAGAAGGACAGAATTCACAGGATCTGCTCTCATTTTTATCCCAAAAAAGCTGAAAGTTGCAATAGGAATCTCTGTTACACCTGAATTATGAGATATAGATTGGTAGTCTAACGTGCTTAATTTCCAAGGATAATGCATGCTGACTTTGCTCCAGTCATATTTCATCGTGTCATCTGAATGGCCTTTGATTCCCGGCACTGCTGAACTGTCTATTTTAAACCCAAATTCTCCGATTGCCTTAGCCCCGTCTGTGTCAATGGCCCAGTTGCCCCACCTGAAGCTTACAAGGTTTTTTTCTGCATTTGCTCCAATATTCTCCTCTACAAGCTTTTTTGCAGCTGAAACAAGCTCTAATTTTTCCCCGTAATCATAGAAGAAAGCGCTTGTTGCAGGAAATTTCCTTGACAATTTATGCTGCAGCGCTAGGTCAGAGTCAGGATGCAGGTGCAGCCCAATCTCGTGCTTGTTTTTTATTAATTTGTTTAGTTCCTTTTTTATCAATATCAATTCTTTCCCTTTGCTTGAAAAGCAGTTTGTTGATATGAAGAATGTTGTTTTTATTTTATATTTTTTAAAAATGTTTAGCAGGTTCCCTATGCCATAATAATACCCCTGATAAGCCTTTGGATTTTCAATCTGCCAGACTCTTCTTTCGCTGCCTTCAACATATCCTGATTCTGTGTCTGTTGTTATTGCGACAATGAACTTGTGTTTTTTTGGCTTGTTTTTTCCATTAAGGCCATTTACGCTTATTCCAAAAGACATAAAACTTAGCAGGGATTTTCCAATCTTTGACGACGAAGCCCTATAAATAAGCAGCTTTATGCCCAATCCTAAATTCATTTTAGCACCTTTTTGTACAAATCTTCAAATTTTTTTGAGATTTCTTGCCATGAGTAGTTATTTTTTACAAATGCTGATGCGTTTTTTCCCAATAATTCCCTTTTTTTCGGATTATCCAGCAGACTGACAACAGCCTTTGAAATTTTATCTGAACTTTTTTGTTTTATTATTATTCCATTGACGCTGTTTTTAATAACAAATTTTATCCCGCCAACATCAGTTCCTATGACGGCGCAGCCGGAAGACATTGCCTCAAGCAGCGATAATCCGAGGGCTTCTGTTCCGGTTTTGTTTGACAATGACGGAAGGATAAAAATATCGGCCATATTGTAATATTTTGAAACGTCTGATGACGGAAGCGCACCAAGAAAATCAACATTACCCTGAACACTGTTTAATTTAATTTTTTGCCGCAGTTCTTTTTCATAAGGCCCTTCGCCTATGACTATAAGCTTTACAGAATCATCATGGCTTAATATTGCAGGCATGGCTTCTATAACATACTGCAGGCCCTTCTGATCGCTTAATCTTCCAACAAAAACAAGCAGCTTGTTTTTTGAATACTTCGCCGGCTTTTTTATAGCTCTTTTTTTGAATATGTCAATATCCACTCCCATAGGGATTACTGCAATTTTTTCTTTGAATTCAGGAAATCTACTGACAAGTTCATCAGCCGCAGCCTTATTTGCAGTTATAAAATCGGCATTTTTGCAGACAAAGCGCTGCAATCCCATAAGCATTCTGTTTTTCAGCGGAAACAGGTCGCTTCCGTGAATTGTAACAATCAAAGGAACATTATAGATTTTTTTCAGCCAAACCCCCACAAGGCCCTGGGGAAGCATCCAGTGAGCATGAACAAGGTTTATCCTCTCATTTTTGATTATTTTTTTGGCAGCAAAGAATTCTGAAATTATAAGAAAAGGCATCTGGATTGTTGCAAGCAAGCTGTTTTTCATATTAGGTATAATCCCTCCACCATAGCAAATCTTTTGCATGCTTTCCGGCTTGAAGTATGCAAATCTTCTCACATCAAGCCCTTCCATTTTCTCTATTTTCAAAGAGTTTTTGTCGTGCGGCGCAAGCGCAACTATATTAAACGCTGAAATGAGCCTTTTTGAGAGGTCAAAAACGAACCTTGGAGTGGAGTCTCCCGAGTACCTTGGGAATGTGCTTGCCATAACAAGTACGTTGTTTTTCATGCTTTATCCGGGCTTTACACCCTTTAAATGCCTTATGAACGTGTTTTTAAAAAGCTTTTTAAATGTAATAGCTAAACTTAGCATATGCAGGTTGTAATACTTTGCGGGGGCAAGGGCACTAGGCTAAGCGAGTATACAGAGGAAATACCAAAGCCGCTTGTGGCAATAGGCAAAAAGCCCATAATCCATCATCTGATGGAGATGTATTCTTCGTATGGGCATACCGATTTCATATTGTGCCTTGGCTATAAAGGCAATAAAATAGAGAATTATTTCAAGAACAACAAGGCCAGCAAAAAGTGGAATATATCTTTTGCGCAGACCGGAGAGAACTCTACAAAAGCAGAAAGGCTGATTAAAGTGCGTAAAATGATAAAAGGAAAGATTTTTCTTGTTTCCTATGGCGACGACTTAAGCGACGTTGATATAAATAAAGTTGTTCTGCATCACGAGAAAAGCAAAAAAACAGTCACTCTTACAGCAGTTCCGCTAGTTTCCCCTTTTGGAGTAATAGACATAAACAAAAAAAATGAAGCAGTTAAATTCAGGGAAAAACCAAAACTTGACAGCTGGATGAACGGAGGATTTTATGTTATGGACAAAAAAATATTTGATTTCTTAAATCCCCGGCAGGAACTGGAAAAAGATGCTTTTGAGAATCTTTCTGCAAAAAAACAGATTTCAGTTTACAGGCACAATGGATTCTGGAAGTCGATGAATACTTTAAAAGATGTTCTTGAGCTTAATGATATGCACAATCGGGGAGAAACGCCATGGATAAAATAAACTGGAAAAAAACAAAAGTCCTTGTGACAGGAGCGGATGGATTTATCGGAAGCCATGTGGCAAAAGAGCTTGCGGACAGGGGATCAGAAGTCACTGCTATTGTTCGTGATATAAAAAAACAGAGCAATATCGATGTTCTCGGATTAAAAAATAAACTCAATATAATCCATGGAGACCTTGTAAACTTTGAGGACTGCGAAAGGTGCTTTAATGAATATGAAATAGAATTTTGCTTTCACATTGCCGCACAGGCAATTGTAGGGCCGGCAAACAGAAGCCCGCTGTCAACATTTGAATCAAACATAAAAGGAACATGGAACATTTTAGAGGCTGCAAGAAATTCAAAGATGATAAAGGGGCTGGTTATAGCCTCATCAGACAAGGCATACGGACAGCAAAAAAAATTGCCGTATACGGAAGAATCCCCACTGAACGGGTATTATCCTTATGATGCATCCAAAGCATGCGCAGAAATTCTTGCAAGATGCTATTTTATGACATACAAAATTCCGCTGGCAATAACGAGGAATGCCAACACTTATGGGCCGGCAGATATGAACTTCAGCCGCATAATCCCGGATGTGATAACCAGGCTGATTAAAGGGGAAGAGCCGGTAATAAGAAGCGACGGAACTCCGGAAAGGGATTACATGTTCATAGAAGATGCAGTCAGCGCATACATTACTCTTGCAGAAAATCTTCACAGAAAAGAAATTGTCGGGGAAGCATTCAATTTCGGCACAGGAAAGCCAATAAGCGTGACTGAGCTTTACAGCAAAATAATAAAAATAATGGGAAGCAAGGCAAAGCCTAAAATCCTTGGCGAAGCGAAGAACGAGATTGACAGGCAGTACCTTGACTCAAGCAAGGCAAAAAATATGCTGAAGTGGGAAGCAAAATACAGCATAGATGCAGGCCTTAAAAAAACCATTGAATGGTACAAATCACACCTAAAATCTCAGAAATCTTCGATTTCTGATGATGCTCAAAAATCCGGGTGATTTTTGACATGAAAATTCTTGTTCTGATGAAGCGCTTCGGCGCCAATAAGGACATGGTTCTTGAGAATTTTGGAAGGCAAGTAAGATTATTTGAAGAACTTTCAAAGCTCGGGCACAAAATAGACTTTTTTTGCCCGGACTATAAAAAACACGAAAGAAAGGACATCAAGAGAAAAGGAATAAACTATCATGTGAGGCCTTATTCATTAAAACTGCATTTTAAATTTTCAGAAGAGTTGATACGGCTAATAAAAAAAAATAATTACGATGTTATTGTAGGCTCAACCGATCCGTTGTGGGGAATCCTCGGATACAGATACTCAAAAAAATTTAACATTCCCTGTATTTATGACATGCAGGATGATTACAGCTCCTATGAAAGCCACAAAAACCCGCTTGTCAGGCACTTTGACAGAACTGCAGTCAAAAATTCAGATATTGTCCTGACAGTCAGCGATTCCCTGAACCAGCACATTTCAAAATTCAGGAAAAGGGCCACAATTACAATACAGAACGGCTTTGATGCAAAAGATTTCAGCAAAATCAGCAAAGAAACCGCAAGAAAAAAACTAAACCTGCCAAACGGAAAAATTGCAATATACGCCGGCGAGATAAGCAAGTTTAAGGGCGTTGATGTTCTTGTGGAAGCATTTGAAGATGTTGCAAAAAAAATACCGGATGCAAGGCTGCTGCTAAGCGGCAAAATAATCGATGTTGATGTAACGCGTAAATATATTATTTATGAATCATATTCCAAGAGGAAAGACTTAATGGATGCATTATCTGCGGCAGATGTTGCGGTGCTTCCCAACATAAATAATGAATTTTCAAGATACTGCTTTCCTTACAAGCTTGTTGAATACATGGCAGCAGGCCTTCCAATTGTTGCAACAAAAGTGGGAGATGCATCTTCAATCCTTTCAAAGCACAATAAGCTGCTGTGCGAGCCCAACAACAAAAAAGATATGGCAGAAAAGTTAATATACGCATTGAAAAGCAGCAAGAAGCCTGATTACCGAAATGCGCTAAAAAAGCTGACATGGCAGAATCTTGCAAAAAAACTGGACGATACAATCAGGAACAAGCTAAAATGGAATCAATAAAAGAGCTAAGGGCAATCTGCCAGACAAAAAAACAGCCGATGTACATGCAGCTGGTTTCAACACGCATATCGATATACATCACAAAACTTTACCTTTACACCGGGCTTTCTGCAGACTATGTGACTATTTTTATGATGCTCCTAGTCATAGCCGGCTCAATCATAATGGCAACAGGAAGCTTATGGAACATTCTTATCGGCATACTTCTGATTCATTTCACAATAATTCTTGACAATGTAAACGGGGAAGTTGCGCGCTACAACAGGGAAGACGGGCTTATAGGGACTTTTCTTGAGCAGGTTTACCATAACCTTGCAGTGCCCTCATTGTTTTTTTCCATTTCATTCGGAGTTTTCACTGCAACAGGAACCAAATCAGTCTTGATTTTTGGATTCCTCGCTTCCATATTCGGGATGCCGATAATTCTGAAATCAATAAAGGATGCAGTAATAGATGAGAGATTAAGCGAAATAAAAAAAGGAAGGAAGCGGCAGAAAATAAGCTTAAAATCAACAAACATACAGGGAGGCGGCTCATTATTCGGAGGCATGCTTTACTCCCTTTATGAAAAATTCAGGGCAATATGGGTTTACCCTGCAAACATAGTTCACATAACGGTTCTGGCAATAATTGAAATTTTAAACATAAAAAGGGGCTACTTCACGCCGTATTCATCATTTGTTTATTACATATGGATATATGGCTCTGTTTCTGCCATAGTGCAGTCAGCGGCGTTTATTGTAAACTACAGGGGAAAAACAATAGACCATTATTACAAGGAGCTTTTTGGGAAATAATATGAAATTCGGCACTGCAAGGAGAATAACTGCCAATTTTGCGAGCCTCGCTACAGCAGAAATAACATCAAAAATCATTCAGGCGCTTATTTTTATTTATCTTGCAAGATTTCTCGGCAAAGATGATTTTGGAATTTTCAGCTTCAGCATTTCCTTTAGCCTTATTTTCATGATATTGGCTGATTTTGGCATGGGGACGCTGTTTGTTAGGGAGATAAGCAGGAAAAAGGAGCAAGCTTCAAAATTCTTCTCGCACGGCCTGGCAATAAAGGCAGTGCTTGCCGCCATCAGCCTTGCGCTTGGCTACATGTTCCTTAATATTATGGGATATCCGCAAAGGACAGTTTATGTTGCATCAATAATGCTGCTGTTCGCAGCGCTGCAGTCATTCACAGAACTGCATTTCTCCATCTTCAGGGCATTTGAAAAAATGCATTATGAGATGATTTTAAAGGTCATTAGGATATTATCAATTGCCGGCCTCGTCCTTTATCTGACAAAAAACGGGCACGGGATAATTGCAGCTTCCCTTATTTTTCCCCTTATAGAATTTATAATGCTTCTTTTTGCCTTTGTAATAGTCAGTGCAAAATTTGCGAAAGTTGACCTGAGGCTGGATTTTGAATTTTCAAAATCAATACTGAAAGAATCATACATACTCTTCCTTTCATTGCTGTTTGCAACCCTTTACCTGTATGTTGATGTAGTGATGCTGTCAAAAATGCGCACAAATGCAGAAGTTGGAATTTACTCGGCAGCGTCCAATATAGTCATAGCGCTGATTTTTGTACCTTTGATGTACGCGAATTCTATATATCCGACAATCTCCAGATTTTATATCACATCAAAAAAATCCTTGGCCTGGGTGTATGAGAAATCCTTTAAGTACATGCTTATGCTCGGGTGCCCGATAGCAGCAGGGCTGTTTGTTTTGTCTGATAAAATAATAAATTTCCTGTATGGCCAGCAGTATGCCCAGTCTGCTGCAGTGCTTATGGTATGGTCAGGATACATTTTGCTGAAATTTCTTAATCCTATCGGCGGATACACACTTCTTGCAACTGACCAGCAGCATAAACGCCTTGCCGGCCAGGGCGCAGCTGCTGCCATAAACATAATACTGAACATTATCCTTATTCCGGCTTACGGAATCATGGGGGCTGCTTTTGCCACCCTAATCACAGAAATAATATTCACAGCAATATACTGCTCATTCATGGCCAAATTCGGAATTAATTTCAAGTTCCTGAAGAAGTTTTCCTATAAGATTGTGATTGCCGTTTTGGCTATGGCAATCATATTATTTTACATCAGAAATCTTGCCGCTGCAATATTGATAGGCGCATCGGTATACCTGGCTGTGATATTTTTACTGCGGGTTATTGATGAAGAAGACAAAGCTTTATTTAACAGGGTTGTAAGAAACACCTGATCTATTTTATTCAGGAGACTTTTTTTTCTTTAAGTTATAAAGCACAATGTCAGGCACATTAACTTCCCCCAGCTTAGACCTGTAATTTCCATGATAATCATTTCCGCCGCTTTCAAGTATTTTTTTTGATTTGACAATGTTCCTGTAAAAATCTATCAGGCCGATGTTGCCTTTCGCGTCAAGATGCAGATGAGGGCAGATTACATGGTAGGGGTAATAGGTTTCAATGCCATCCCCCCCTTCACCTATGAAAAAATCTATTATTTTCAATGACCTGTCTTTCGGATATACTCCCGGATGGGCAAGTATTGCAACTCCTCCTGCATTTTTTATTGTCTGAATTCCTTCTTTTATCGACACTCTTCCTTCTGTGCCTACAAAAGCAGGCTTTCCTGTGCCTATAAGCTGGTCAAAAACATCAGCCACTGACTTGAATTTATCAGGATATTTTTTCAGAAGAAACTTGGCAATGTGGGGCCTGCCAAAAGTCCCTTTTGCTGTTTTTTTCACTTCGTCAAAATCAATTTCAAAGCCAAGGCTATTGAGCTTCTTTATAACCTCTCTTTTGTTCTCGTCTCTTTTTTTGTTGATATGCTCTGTAAGCTTAATAAGGTATTTATTTTTGTAATCCACAAGAAGCCCAAGAACATCAATCTTATCTAGGCCAAACAAAGGATCATCGCAGCTGAGCTCTATTCCGGGAACAATTTCTATTCCTTTGGCTTTTGAATAATCGACGGCTTTTTTGATTGATGCAAGTGTGTCATGATCTGTTATTGCAATTGCTTTAATCCCTTTGGCTACTGCAAGGTCAACAAGCTCTTCAGGGGACAATTCCCCGTCCGATGCAACGGTGTGGCTTTGTAGATCTATCATTTTAATTAGAAACTTTTATTTTTTAATATTCCTACAATATCTTTTGCTAGCCTATTGAATTTTTCCGGATTAATTATTGTTTTTTTAACCGGACTCATTTTCACAAATTCTTCTCCTGCCTTTTCTTTGAATATTTCTTTTTTCTCGAAAGAGCTGTCAACAGTATACGGCTGGCCTATATTTCCCCTGAAAGGGAATATCTTGATGTGCAAATGCTCCTTCTTGTCTTCCCAGGTAGTGCATTTTCCGTATGCTGCTATCGGAACTGATTTGTTTTTTTCAGATGTATGCGAAAGAAGATTTTCATCCTTTATCATTATTGATGCCATTGCCATGTTAAGCTTTGCAAACGCCATTCCAAAATTTTCTGCAAGTTTCGGATATGAGCTTATCTGGGAAAAATGAGTAAGATGCAGCATAGGCATTATCTGGATTGTAAAGTCTGATTTTAATCCCCCTGTTTTCGGAGACAAAGTGGCAAACCACCCGTTTTTTCTGTTCCCGATTTTGTAGATTACAGTGCCATACCCTGTATTTTTGCCCACTGCAGAATTTGCTTCCCTGCACAGGCTGCATTCCTTCCTTGTGCCTGTTTTCTCGCTGAACAGTTTTATTGCTTCTTTTGTCTTTTGCATTTTAATCGTGGACTACCCTCATATACTCATTGTCCCTCTTTTCAGTCAAATAAGAGTCAAAGTATCCCATAACAATCCTATAATATACTGGGCCTCGCTTTGGCTTTACTTCCTCAACAATGCCGCTTGCCTCAACCTTTTCTTCAGGATATGCAAGCATGCAATAGTCCCTCGAATAAAAAACTACCTTGCTTATTGGAAGATTTTTGCATGCATCGTCTCCTGAGATAAATCTGGAATTGGATATTCCATAGCATCCCGGACGCACGACAGAATCTTTGTTGCTGGTTACAGTGCCGTAAAATTTTGCCGTGCCGACTCTTTTGTATTTTTCCCTGCCCCATTCGAACCAGGATTCATTTTTATTTTCAACAGCAAAAATGATAAATAACGTATCCATGAAAAAACCCTCTGATTTTTTCCTGTGCATATTTTTTATGTAAATCTCCTTATTGTGCACCATGTGCCTGTTGCGCTTTTTGTAAAAATGCTCCCATTCATCATATGTTTTCCATCTTAAATTCCGGTTATTAGATGATTCCATGAACTTCATTAATTTCCAGAACTTATCCTTGCCGTAGACCACTATGTTTATGTCAGATATTTTCGGGGAGTAGTGCCCCATAAGAGTTGAGTATGTAACTCCAAAATCATTCAGCTTAAGGCCGCTTTCCAGCAAAAAAGTTATGAGCTTTGTGACTTTTTGAAGATGCAGGTCCAAATCCTTTTCCGGTATTTTCATCAAGCCGGACAATCCTTTTCTTGGAGAATACTCCCGCTCTATCTTGCTTTTAGGCACTGCAAAAAAAAGTGGGCTTATGTCGTGGACACTGCTTTTGTAGATGTAATGCCTGTATTTTTTCCTGAAATCATCAATGTATTTTTTCAGCTCACTTGGATTTATCCATAGGTCAAGCCTGTTCATTTTCATTCCGGAGATAAATCTGTAAGGCAATGCATCAGAGGAAATTTTATTTGTAGGAATATATTTTGGCTTGACTAAAATCCTTCCGTCAGGATGCTCATTGCCGTAAACCTGGCAGTGCAACCCGTCTTTTGTCGTTATTATTGAAGATTCGTAGAAGTGCATTTTAGATCTCGGATTTTATGAATTCTTTTTCTCTTCTGTCGCTTATGTAGGCGTCAAAATATCCAACGACAATTCTGTAATATTTTTTTCCTTTTTTTGGAGCTGCGAGCTCAAGCAGGCCGCATGCTGTAATCTGCTCCCCTTTCAGCGCCTGCTGCACAAATGGGATGGAGTACGTAACTACTTTAGTTATAGGAATGGATTTGTCAATATTTAAATTTTCTCCTGAGCTTTTTATCATTTTTCCATCAGATATCTCATAGCATCCCGGCCTCACAAGGCTGTTGTAGTGGCCTGTGACTTTACCTGTTATTGTAGCAGTTCCTATTGGCCTGTATTTTTCTTCACCCCATTTGAACCACGATTCTTTGGCCTCTTCAACAGTGAACAATGTAAAAACATTTCCTCCAAACATGCCTTCATATCTTTTTCTTCTCATATGGCTTACATATTCCTGCTCTGTGAAATGCATTGACTCTGATGTTTTGTGTTCCTTGTAGTATTCTGCCCATTCTTTGTCGGTTTTCCAGTGAAGCTTCTCGTGTTTTGCAGTCTTTAAGTAGTCAAGTATTTTCCATCCGTTTTCTTTTCCGTAGATTATGATGTCTATGTCTGATTTTCCAGGAGTGTAGTTTCCAAGCAGAGTTGAATGTGTTATGCCAAGATTATTCATGCTTACGCCGCTCTTTGCCAAAAATTCCACAAGCTCCCTTACAAGTGTCAGGTATTGGTCAAGGTCTTTTTCAGGGACTTTCATCAGCTCCACAAGCCCTTTTTTTGAGTCATGCACTGTTTTTATTTTTTTTGTGGGAACAGCGAAATACCAGTTGCCGGTGTCTTTGCACTCATATATATAATCCGGAAACTTTTTTTTGAATTGCTTTATGGACTCTTTTAGCTTTTCCTTGTCAGAAAAAAGATTGAAGCGTATCATGCACTTTTCAAAAAGAAACCGGTACTTCAGGCCTTTGAGGTCAAGGGCGTCTTTTGGTATATATTTTGGCTTTACAATGATATACCCTTTAGGGTGCTGATTGGAATATGACTTGCACTGGAAGCCGTCTACAGTGTCAATAAGAATCGATTCGTAAAAGTGCACCATACGTTTCAGAATATTTTCCCCTACTTAAATCTTACTAAACTGTCTTCTATAGGCTTTATGAAAAACACTCAAAGAAATAAAGAAACAGTTATTGTTTTTTTGGTTTTTTAAAGTAGAAAAATACCCCTATATAAAACACAGTAGTTACGATGGCAATTACATATTTGATTATAAGCGGCATCTGATTTATCATCAAAGCATAAGCCAAGGCAATAAAGTTTGCCACAAGATATATTACAAAAAGCAGCAGGCTAACTCCGCTGGTATCTTTCATCTTTAAAGTTTTTATTATCTGCGGGATTATCATCACAGAAAATAAAAATGTGGCAATCCATCCCAATGTTTGAGCTAAGTCCATACTATTTTTTTAATGGGCTTATTTATAAATATTTGCAAAGCTTATTGTAAATTCATGGGTTTAAAACCCCATGCTTTAGCATGAATTTACAATCCC
>JBBSWH010000010.1:0-57834 GCA_038046385.1 Nanobdellota archaeon
CAAGAAGAAGCAGATTGAAGCAATTTCAAAGGAGATAGATGAAAAAGGCGAGATAGAGCAGGTTAAGCTAAACAAGGATGTTGAAACTTTAAAGATTGAGCTTACAAAGAACAACTCAAGAATTGAAACGCTGAAGAACGAGCTTAGCAAATTAACCCAAAGAAGAAATGACATGAAATCCAGCATGGAAGACATGGACTCAAGGATACATCAGCTCAAGAAGGATAAAGAGAATTTTGAAGGGATGATAGAGAACAAAAACAAGGAAAGAGAGATTATAAGTTCAAAGATACTCAAATTCAAGGAGAAAAACAACCTTGAAAACATCGGAGAGATAGAGAAAAAAGTCGAAGAGATTGACAAAAAAGCCGATGAGCTGCAAAAAGAGATAACCACTTTAAGGGAAAGCCAGCATAACATGATAAGGGAAAAAGACAGGATTGCTCATGAGATAAACAACATAAACGACAGGATAAAAAAAGTTATTGATGTTGAGAAAGAGTACAGGCAGCAGCTTGACTTTTTGAAGGATAAGAGACAGAACTTCAAGATAACGACTTTAGAACTGAATAAGCGCCTTGATGAAGACTCTTCATTGTCTGTCCAATTGTCAGATTCAAGAAAAAGGCTGAATGCTGTGAATGAGGAGCTTGCAAAGCTGCATGCAAAGGATATCACAATCAAGGAATTTGCAAGAGGCGATTTGGCTATAAGCAAGATTCTGGAATTAAAAAATAAAAGAGAGGGGATTTACGGAACTGTCGCTGATTTGGGAAACGTAAGCTCAAAGTATGCTGTTGCAATTGAAGTGGCTGCCGGGCCAAGAGTAAAGAGCATTGTTGTGGATAATGACAAGCTCGCAGCAGAACTGATAAGGTACCTGAAAGAGAATAGGCTCGGAATGGCAACATTTTTGCCGATGAACAAGCTTTTTTCAAAAGACGCAAATCCGGACATCAAGAAACTGCTTGAAGCAAAAGGTGTTCATGACCTTGCAATCAACCTTGTGACATTCGAGCCGAAGTTCAAGAAAGTATTTTCATATGTTTTCTCTGATACTCTAATTGTAGATGACATAAGCGTTGCAACAAGAATCGGGGTTGGCAAGGCAAAATTCGTTACGCTTGACGGAGACACAGCTGAAGTTTCCGGCGCAATGCACGGCGGTTTCAGGGAAAGAAGAAAAGAGGCATTTGGCTTCAGGGAAAGAGAGGTTACGGAAAATATTCAAATCAACGAAAAGAAAGTTGGAGAGCTTGAAAATGTCATATCGGTGCTTGAGAAAAGGAGAAGTGAAAATGAAACGAATATCACAGAGCTAAGGGAAAAGAAGGCAATAATGGAAGGTGAAATCATAAAGTCAGAGACTTCCATGCACCTTGAATCAGGCGACATAGAAGTTAACAGGCAGCAGGAAAAAGAGGCCTTGGAGAAGGAAAAGGAAGTTGACAAGAATATAAGCATCACAAATAACAAGATTGGAGAATTTAACAGGGAACTGACAAATCTAAAGGTTGAAAAGCAGAAGCTTAGAAATGCAATTGCCCAGCTGAACAATCCAACACTTCTTGCAGAGCTTAACACTTTTGAACAGAAATTCAAGGAGATAAGCGAAGATCTTATCAAAACAGTTTCTGAAATAAAGAACATCGATGCGCAGATAATCAACATATTCATGCCGGAGAAGGAGAAGTCCGACAAAATAATGAAGCAGATAGACAAGGACGAAGAATCATTCAAGCAAGAAATGGCCAAATTAACGGAATCAATGGCCCAAAAAGAAGCACTTTTGAAGGAAAAAGAGATGCTCGCAAAAGAATTCTACATAAAATTCAAAGGATTATTCGGAAGGCAGGGCAAGATAAACGAGGAAATCCAGAAAAATGACCTTTCAATAGACAAATTGATTGAGGAAAGCAGGCAGTCAGAGATAAAAGTGAATTTCCACTCTTTGAAGAATGCAGAGTCATCAGCGTCGCTTGCTGCAATGAATCAGGAATTCCAGCAATATGAGGGCGTTAAATTGGATACAGAAAAAGACGAGCAGCAGCTTAAGAATGAAATCTCGAAGTTTGAAAGGATGGTGCAGGACATCGGAAGCGTAAACATGAGGGCGCTTGAAGTTTATGATGACGCGGAAAAGCAATACAAGGAGTTCCTTGAAAAGAAAGACAAATTGGCCAAGGAAAAGGAAGATGTAATGCAGATGATGAATGAGATTGAGGGAAAGAAAAAAGAGCTTTTCATGGGCACTTTTGAAATTGTGAATACTAATTTCAAGCACTTCTTCACAATGCTCACAACAAAAGGGGCAGAAGCCAACCTTGTGCTTGACAACCAGGACAATCCGTTTGAAGGAGGAGTTCGTGTAAATGTCAAGATTTCGGGAAGCAAGTTCCTTGATATAAGGGGGTTATCCGGCGGGGAAAAGACAATGACGGCACTGGCTCTGATATTTGCGATACAGGAGCATGAGCCGGCTTCATTTTATGTTTTGGATGAGGTTGATGCTGCGCTTGACAAGCACAACAGCGAGAAGCTGGCTAAGCTAATAAGAAAATATGCTGACAGGGCGCAATATGTTATGATATCGCACAATGACCACGTCATATCACAGGCAGATGTTTTATATGGTGTTTCTATGAACGAAGACGGGGTTTCACAGGTTATTGGATTGAAGATTTAGAAAGGATAAACTATTTCCTATACCTAACCTGATAATTAAAAACATCCTTCTTCAGCTCTCCTGCAAAAACCCTGTGGAATTCTCCAAGCACTATCTTCATTGCGACATTCAAATGCCCATGGGCTTCATACCTTCTCATTGAGAAATAAACCTTTGAATTTTTTAAAATCCTGAACTTTCCGTATTTAGAGCATCGTTTTACGTATTCCATGTCTTCTGCAACAGCGATTTTTTCATCAAATCCTTTGATTTTTCTATGAAGCTCTTTTCTGCATATAATGCATGCGCCTATTGCATGCGGCCAGATTTTTTGGGTTGCAATAACCCATGAATTGAATGCGCCAAGAAATAACCTGTCTATGATTTTATTTCCCTGCGGGACTATCTTGACGCTTGCGCAGTCAAGCTTTTTGTTTTCAAATTCTTTAATAGAATTCTTGAGAAAGTCATTGTCAAGCAGCACATCTGCATCAAAGAAAACTAAAATATCTCCTTTGGCTATTTTTGCGCCATTATTGCGGCCAATTCCGGGCAAGCTTCCACTCTTCACAATTTTGCAGCCATACTTTTTTGCTATGGCTACAGTTTTGTCCTTTGAGTCTGCATCTGCAACAATGACTTCATAATCTTTATATGACTGCTTTTTGATGCAATCCAGCAGTTTCGGAAGGCATTCTTCTTCATTCCATGCCGGAATTATTATGCTTATCATAACCTAAGGTAATCAGGGAGATTTTATAAAACATACTTAAAAAACCAATAACTTTAAATACTTATACTTTTTTGCTATTTAATAGTGGTTAAATTGGGGTTGAAAAAAGAATTTTTGGGGCACAGGGAAAGAACTATAGAAGCTTTTGCCCTGGTAAGCAATGATATCTCAAGCTTAAGCGCTTATGTGCAGACAATCCAGCTATCAATTTCAAACATTGAAAACAGGCTTTCCAATCTGGAAACAGAGACTTCTGAAATAAGGAATGAGCTTGCAAAAGCCAACTCTACAATCAATATTCAGGAAGCAGACAATTCAGCATTGCAGTCAAAGATAAACAGCATAGGGAAATCAGTTGATGGCATAAACAACGGATTGAATGGAATAAAAGGAAAGATTAACTCAATATCCGGCAGTGTTTCAAGAACATCAAGATCAGTTTCAAAAACAAACTCAACAGTCAAGGAGATAATGCCGAGATTGAGGAAACAATCGCTCCAGACAAGAAAGCTAAACACTGGCATGAGAAACACAGAGGACCAGATAAAGAAGGTCAAAAGGCTTATCGGAAGGAAAGTAAAATCACTTAAAAGGCTTGACTCTGAGATTGAAGAAAGGGTAACAAGACAGAGAAGGCTTATTTCAAGACTGAACAGGAAGATAGACGGAAAGCCAACTGTCAAAAGGGCTTCAAGAGCCGCTTCAAGAAAAGTTTCAAAGAAATCAATCAAGACAAAAACACCAAAAAAGACAATTACAAAGACCATAACACCTAAAAAAACAACAATCACAACTACAACTCCTAAAAGGAAGACAACAAAAACAATCACACACAACAAAAGAAAGATTGTTGAGTTTACATCAGAAAAGAATCCTATTATTTAGTTCTAAAATGGCAGGCGGAGAACAGGCAAGTGCTCCAGGCGGAAATTATGAATGGAGAGCAATTCAGCCTATTGGATCAATATTTTTTAATTATGGTGTAAGACTTGATTCTGCAAGGGCAATAGATAGTATTGTAGTGGCTCCAACTGAAAGCGGAATTAGAATACGACATGCTTTTAGCGATTATACACCGTACCGGCATAAAAAAGCATTAATATTTTTTAATAGTAACGGAAGAAACATATCAGAACAGGACGCAGACGCCCTAAGAGGGATGATTTTGCCACTTTTAACATCACTTCAGAAATACCGCGGAACCCTGCAAGATGAAATAAAATCTAAGGAACCAGCACATTTTGGAGCAACTTTAGATGCAGTAGTAAGAACTTTGGGAGCAAACCTAACTTTACAATAGAATTTCTAAGCAGCCTTAAAGACTTGATACCCTGCAGGGCTGTAAGACAATTTTGCAGGTCCCACTGTTCCGGAATCAGAATACGGTTTTGCCTGCGAAACAACCGGCTTGTAAGCTACTACAGAATCAATAGAATAATGATGCGCTCCTGAATCTGAAGGGTTTGATTTCCCTAAGCCGTACCTATAGTTATTCCCATAGTTTTCTAAAAAGAAGCTTTTGATTACAGGGCCAAAGCCATAGGCAAATTTATGATTACCTTTCATTATCTCATCAAGCGACAGAGTTTTTGCGTGTTCATGATGGTGCCCATCAATAAGCGGTGTGTGCTTTACAGCTTCCCACTCTTTTTTGTCAGTTATTTTTATTGCATATATATGAGTGCTTGCATTTTTTCCTTCCCAATAAGCCTGGTGTATATGGTAAATCGTGCCATTCTCCCTTAAAGCATTAACTATTGCTTCTGCTGCTTTTTTGTCGCCAACCTCTTCTTTTGTTTCCCTTAGCAGGTTGCTTCTTGCATCATCATCGTAAAAGCTTCGTGTGCCTCCTATGAGGCTTAAGTCTCCATTTGCCCTTTTGTCGCTTCTTGGCTCAAACACAGCCTCAACATAGCCTGTTTCAGGATCCTCAAAATAGATTATGGCAACAGCCCCGTGAACGTCATCGGCTTTTTCTTTGCGATTATGCTCGGAATGGCCCCCTTCAGAACTATGGCTAGAATTATGGGGTTTAGCCAGCTTCATAGATTTGTATTTGCTTAAAGAAATAACTTTTGAATCAACACTTGCGTTTTTTCCTAACCCGTATTCTCTTTTACCAGTTTCTTTTGATGCAGCTTTATCTGCTACCTTATCTTCAAGGGATTCATGCTCTTCGCTTGAACCTTCGCTTTCAGCCGCTTCTGCCATTTTATTCAGATAGGCTTTTTTCTTTAAAAATGTTGTTAGAATTAAGTATAGAAGAATATACCTGTATATTATATATAGGCATCAACCAAGAAATCAATATGTCCTATTGCTAGAATATGGACTCTGAGAGTATATCAATTTGTAACTTCCAGAGTTTGTGCTTCTTCTGTTTGTAGTATTATTTGAAACTCTTCCCTCTAAAGGAATTGCCCCACCATTCCCAGGCCCGGCCTGGGTTGAGAGATAGTTATCATTGTGAGCTACTGTAGACCCTCTATAACTTGAATTACTCATAATCATATACTCATTATATTTGGGGTTTAAAAAGATTACTGAAAAAACAGGGCAATGCTTATATACTTCTTTTCAATATAGTAAATAAGTTATAGAGGACAAACAAATTTTCCCTAACCCGATTTTTAACAAATTCAATAAAATTATATAAATTATATATCGCTTTAAAGAAAGATATGCGCCGTAAGGTGTATTTTGACCACTGGACATCTTCGCCTAAGATATATAAACTTAATTTTCTTCTAAAAATCAGAAAAGAGTGTAAAAATGGGCAAATTAAATGAAAAACAAATACTAAAAATTATACAACTGACCAAGGAAGGGGAGTCTTTAAACAGCATAACCAATAAGATTGGCAGAAGCAAAACTATGGTTTACTACCATTTTAGAAAAATACGCGGGAAAACTTCAAACCCAATTTGCGTACTCAATAGGGATGATGAGTTGCTTGGAGAGTTTATGGGGCTATTTGCAGGGGATGGCTGTGTAAATGTAACTAAAGATTATAGATATAGAATATTCCTTTATTTCAATATAACCGAAAAAAAGTATGTTGAAAACCTTGTTGATAATGTGCTAATTAAACTCTTTGGCAAAAAACCAAGAGCCTACAGGGATGATAATCGCCTAAACCTATGCTATTACTCAAAAGCCATAAAAGAGCTTATTGATGTTTACTTAACCTGGGATAAAGATTATCGTAAAACCTATTCAGTAATGTTAAAGGAAAACAATCACTCCAGAGAATTTGCAATCGGGTTTTTAAGAGGGAGTTTAGACAGTGATGGGCACTTGTCTTATAAAAAAATACAATTTGCATCAGTTTCAACAGGGTTAATCCGGAATATCAGCAATTTTTTAGACTATTTGGAAATAAGCCATAAAGTATACCTTTACATAGAAAAAAGACAAAATAGGAAGAATATCTACCATATAAACATTCCAAAGTCCCATCACAATAAGTTTATAGAGATAATAAATCCTAGAAATTTAAAAGGGACTGAAATGCGCCGGCCGGGATTCGAATTTCCGAACGCCAGTCCCAAACGTTTCCCGGACACGCGGCTGCCTTCTAAATTAATGGAAGGCCGCAGTCATAGCCATTAGACCACCAGCGCGACGCAAAAAATAGAAACCTCAAGGATTTATAAAACTAATGGATTAGTGCTGTGAATTAAGCGCAGCACGGACAGCAGAATTATACAGTTTTATGTATCTTTCATCCGGTTTTGTTCCTTCTGCTTCAATCTGCATTGCCTTTTTACAGGGGTTTTTTTCAAAGTCTTCCTTTAAGTGAGCTGCGCTCCATAAATTCATGTGTTTTTTTCTCCAGACAACTTCAGGAGTTCCATCAAAATTCCCTGCAGAATCACTTTTTTCAATAATTATAACAATATCTGCGGTGACCTTTCCTGTGTTATACATTCCAATCCCGAGGACCTTGCCAGGCACATCTGTGCCTTCCATATATCCTACAACCATATTTCTAAATTCTTGGCCGACCAAAGAACTGCTCTCATTTAAATCATAATCTTTCCTATTAATAGAACACTGGCTTTACGGTGCATCACTCCTTAATTTTTCTACAAGCCTTGCAACGCTTGAATCCTGCTGCTGACCCTGTGCCAAGAGTGTGCATAAAGTTGCTGCTACAATTCCGTTTATTCTCATTTGCTTGTTACAATTTCAACTACATCGCGGTGTTTCAGAAGATGGTCCTTTCCAACAGGCCTTCTTGACTTGACATCAAGGGCTTTTATGAAATGATTGCCTATATCAGTATGCAGCCTAAAAGCAAAATCCAATGCTGTTGCCTCTCCTGGCATCAAAAAACAATCAGGAAGCCTGTTGCCGTGCTGATCCTCGAGCTTGCTTACTCCTCCGGGGAATATCGCCTTGTACTTCAAAAGCTCAAAAACAGCAGTGTCAAGAACTTTCTGGACTCCTGTTGAGCCAAACTTTTCAAGAACTTCGGTTTTAATAAAATTCAAGGCTTTTTTTTGGTTATCATTGAGTTTGGATTCGTTCAGCATCTCAAAAGAGCTATCCCCTGGAATGTATTTTATCAGCTCATGCTTTGCTGCTTCCCTTAAAGCAAGCTCGGCTTCTGCGCTTGATGGAACCACAATATAGTCCGGAAATTCTTTTTTCAGCCTTTCATAATTGTCAGAAGCGCCTTTGACATCAATCTTGTTGCATGCAATTATCATTGGCTTTGTCTCTTTCCTTAATTCAGTGGCTATTTTCAAAAGAATGTTAGTATCCCATTTCATTATGTCTGGAGCAAGGTTGAACTTCTGTATGACTCTTTCAAACATCTTGTCAGTTACCCTGAATGAGCTTAACTGCTTTGCAACTGCTTTTGCAAGCTCTGTTTTTTCCTGATTAACAGTGCGTGCGAATCTGTCCCACCCTTTCTGTATTAATCTTAAGTACCACATGTCCAGCTCATGCTCAAGAAACCTTATATCATTCAATGGGTCATAGCTTAATGGCGGAACCGGCTCGCCTTTTTCATTGATTGAGCCGGAAACATCTATTATATGTATAAGGACATCTGCCTGGTTAAGGTCATCAAGAAACTGGTTTCCCATGCCCTTGCCTTCATGCGCGCCAGGAACAAGGCCGGCTACATCCAATAATTCAACAGGAACAAACCTTTTGGAATCGATGCAAAATCCAAATCTTGGGTTGCATTTTGTGTTAAAATCCTTGTCAACGCATTCTACCCTGACATACCCTGTGCCGTGGTTCGGCTTTATTGTTGTGAAAGGATAGTTTGCTATCTCAACATTTGCAAGAGTCTGGGCTTTGAAGAAAGTGCTCTTGCCGCAGCTTGGTTTACCAACAATTCCTATTAACATGTGGTTTGCTAATAATGTCTATATTAAAAAATTATCTAATTAATAGGCACTAAAAAAGACAGAAAGTTATTTATATCGGATAAACAAAATAGCATATATGGAAACAATAACAATTCCAAAGGACGAGTATGAGTACCTTAAGCGCCTAGAGCTTATACTCAAAGATGAACTGGCCATAAGCATAAAGCGCGGATTGGAAGATGCTGCTCAAGGCAGCCTAAGAGAGCGCTAAAGCCTTTTTCTGATAATATCCTTATAATAATCCAAATCTTTTTTTATTCTGTCTATTGTGTCTTGCTGTGCTTTTTTATCGCTGATTGTTATAAGCAATACTGTATCTATATCATCATAAACCAAAAAATAAACACGCCTGCCATCTATTCTTTTTTCAAGAAAAAATGGATAGCCAAGCGGCTGCCCTATTTTTGACCCTTTCTTAAGCTCTTTAATAAATTCTTCAATCTCTTTTTGAAGGTTTTTTGGCAGAAGCCTTTCCCATGTGTCAAACTCTTTGGTTGATATGTCGGAAATCGCAAAGGCACACACTTTGCTGTTTTAACTCAAAGCAAGCAAGCGATTTCCGATCATGCTCAAAACACGCCACGCACTTTAGTGCGTGGTCGTTTTTGACAGGACGCGAGCCATAAAAAACCAATATTCTTAATCAATTTAAAGCTTTTGCAAAACAATGCACGTTTACCATATATAGAAAGCTTTATATAAGTTAATTTCAAGAAAATATCCATGGCACACGGCGGAGTTGTTTCTATACCAGAATTCAAGCTCAAGTACAGCGATGTTTTTTCCTTGAGAAACCTTTACCTTACAATGCATGAGATGCTGCTTGAAGAGGGGTGGCTTGGGCCGGAAGGGAATAAGGATCATGAGGATGCAGAAATATTGTATTCTGAGAATGTTTATCAGAGAGGAATTCATCGCGGCGGGAAAGAGATTTGGCTCTGGTGGCGCCTTCAGAAATTTCCAGAAGGGAAGTACAGCAGCTATTTTAAGAATTTTTTAGACATAGATGCCCATATAGTATACCTGCAGAATGTTGAAGTTGTACATCAGGGCAAGAAGATGAACGTGCAAAAAGGAGAGATTGAGATGTTTTTCAGGCCAAGGATAGAGCTGGACTGGCAGCATAAATGGGACAAGCACTGGTTTATGAGGCATATGAAGCCGATTTACGAAAAAAGAATAGTCCACGGAGAAATTGACAAGATGGAAAAAGAGCTGTGGAGGGATTCTTACAGGGTGCACGCCAAGCTTAAGCAGTATCTTAATCTGAAGAATTTTGTACCAGTTCCAGAGCCGTTCTTCGCAAGGCAGTTTGGGTATGAAGAATAGATTTGAGTTTTTGATGTTCTAAACATTTACTTCCGTTCGCTACGCTCACAACAATTACAGCTCGGGTTTCGCTCGATGCCAGTCGCTCAACCCTCGCCCACCTATAATAGCTAATTTTCATTCCAAAACCTATTTAAATAAACTTTTATTCTGAAGAATAAGTGCCTCCGTAGCATAGTAGCCATTGCGGCAGTAAAATCTATGGATTTTGCCCGAAACTTGTAGCTATTATGCAAGCTATCTGCAGGTCGGGAGTGCAATTCTCCCCGGGGGCTTATTTTATCAATAACCAAAATGACAAAAGACACAGAAAAAGTCTCAGCTGAAAAACAGTACAGCGATTTGAAAAAGAAGTACAAGCTTCCCGAATTTAGTGAGCTGAACAGGGAACTCGAAGCATCTTCAATAGAAGAAACCGATTTTCTTTTAAGGGCAATTGCAAGAAAAGCATCGGAAAAGCTTGAATTTTATGCTTCATTGCTTGAGGAAGCGCTGCAGCCAGATACATCCAACTTATATTCAATGCACGAGGCAAGATTTTTTACACAAGATGACAAAAACAAGATGAATCAACTCTATTCTAAGATGATGAAGCTTGCAAGGGAATCAATAGAAACGTCGCTTGACAATACAGAAGAGAATGAAGCAAAATTTATATTGCATTTTTTTTCAGAGTGGAATCACATCAAACAGGAACTTCTTGTTTATGTGAGAAAAATGAAATCCTCGTGGAATGAAGATACAGACCAAGAAGAAGAAATAGCAGGGTATATGGGTTAAAATGCAGCTTATAATATTTGGTCCGCCGGGCGTTGGAAAGGGAACTTTATCAGACATGCTTGCTGAAAAATACAAGATTCCCCACATTTCTACAGGAGACATATTCAGGAACGAGATAAAGAGCGGCAACAGCGAGCTTATACAGTATGTTGAGAAAGGGCATTTGGTGCCGGACAGCGTTGTCAACAAGGTAGTTGAAAAAACACTTAAGCAGGACATTTACAAGAACGGATTTATACTTGACGGCTATCCAAGGACAATAGACCAGGCGGAATTTGTGTCTAACACAGTCTGGAAATAAAAGAAAAAAATAGACCTTGTAATCAATTTAGTTGCTTCTGAAGAAACTATTGTCAGCAGACTGTCGCAGAGAAGGAACTGCGGAAAATGCGGGGCACTGTACAATTTAGTTACAATGAAGCCGAAGAAAAAAGACATATGCAATAAGTGCAATTCCCCCATTGTGCAGAGGAAAGACGACGAGCCAGACACTGTAAGAAACAGGATTCATGTTTACCAGAATGAAACATCGCCTTTAGTTGATTATTACAGAAAAAAGAAAGTCATTGCTGATGTTGACGCAACCAAGAAGCCAAAAGAAGTATATGCTGATGTTATTAATGTGCTTGAAACATTCGAGATAGTCAAGAAAGAGGCTGCAGAAGAACAAATTGAAGGCAAGCAGGCTAAGGGCTCAGCAAAAAATCCAAAGCAACAGTAGCATAGCAGCTTTTCTTTAGGGAAAATTCTACTTTTATCTTTTTCATTTCTCTGTTTAATTCGTCGTCGTTATCTTCAAGAATTTTTAAATCATTTATTTCAAAAAATAAATCCCTTTCCGTCCCTTCTGAAGTCAGCTCAGGCATCTGATTGATTATGAAATCCCTTGCTGTTATTTTTTCATCTTCAACAATTTTTTCAATTATTTTTTTTAGATTTTTGTCTTCTACATTATTTATTTCAAAATCAAACCCAATCACAGGGAGCTTTGCATCTTTTTTTGGATTTGCTTTAATGTACTCATCAGCTATTTTGTTGAACAAAAAAGACTGGTAGGCGTGCACAAAAAGCTTTCTTGTTTTTAAAGGAATCAATTTTAATGCACCGACGTAATTATTTTTGTTCGATTCAAGAAATATTTTCATTTCCGCTTCGACATAGCCTTCGTTTTCCATTATCAATTCAGCAGCTTTTTTGAAGTCTTTTTTTATAATGGATTTTCCTACGTCAGAATTGTTTTTGCTGAACCGCTGCGGGCCGAAAATATTCGGAATGGTTATTTTTTTATCATTTAGATTTTTTATTTTTGATATTTTGTTTTCGTCAAGATTCCTTATTGTTATTATGAATGCGTTGCCTTCCAGCTCTCCGAGAGAAATCGGATTTTTACCATTTCCAAGATATTTTAATTCAATTCCGCTGAATTTTTCATTTTCAAGATTTTTTCCGCCTTTGTAGATTGATATTTTCTGCTCTGTAACTGCGTTCTTGTCCTTGTTGCCTGCAAATCCGAAATTTTTCAGCGGCATTCCCAGCTTTCTAGATAAAAGTTCAAGAGCGCCCACTGTCGTGTAGTTTGTCTTCTTCAAATTATAATATGAATAGAAGCCGTTTTCTGCCTTTACGCTGCTTATTTCATTGACGATGAAATCTTCAGGAAGCTGTTTTATCTTATACATTTTACTAAAGAAAGAAATAATCCTTTTTAATGATTGTTAAAAATAAATTAAAAAACAAAAATTTATTTCATCATAAGATTAATGACGTCAATCATTCTCTCGCTGAAGCCCCACTCATTGTCGTACCATGCGGTTACTTTAACAAGGTTGCCGTCAATTACGTATGTCAGTTCCGAGTCAAATATTGACGAGTAAGGGTTTGTCACAATGTCTGCAGAAACAAGCGGCTCTGTTGAGTATTTTAAGATTCCCTTCATTTTTTCTGCTGCAGCCTTGAATGCACTCAATATTTCTTCCTTTGTTGCGCTCTTTTCAAGCTCGCACACAAAATCAGTAACTGAGCCTGTTACAGTAGGTACACGGTAAGAAAGGCCGTCTAATCTTCCTTTCATTTCAGGAATTACCTCTGCGACTGTCTTTGCAGCACCCGTTGTTGTCGGTATTATGGAAACCGCAGCGCTTCTTGCCCTTCTTAAGTCCTTATGCGGCGAATCTACAAGCTTCTGGTCTGCGGTGTAAGCATGGATTGTTGTCATAAACCCCCTTTTCACTTTAAAATTATCGTTAAGGACCTTTACAATAGGGGCCAGGCAGTTTGTAGTGCACGAGGCATTTGATACGACATGGTGTTTTGTCTTGTCATACTTCTCGTGGTTTACTCCCATGACAAGCGTTATGTCCATTCCCTTTCCAGGAGCGCTCAATAAAACTTTTTTTGCTCCTGCTTTCAAATGGGCTTCGCATTCTGCGCGATCTTTGAATCTTCCAGTGCTCTCAACAACAATATCAATATTCAAATCTTTCCATGGGTATTTTGCTGCATCAAGAACCGAAAGAACTTTTACCCTTTTTCCGTCGATGATTAAAGAATCTTCTGTGCTCTCTACAGTTCCGCTGTAAACACCGTGCGCAGAATCATATTTGAATAAATGAGCAAGTGTTTTTGCGTCTGCTATATCATTGACAGCAACCCAGTTTATGTTGCTGTTTTTGATTCCGGCCCTCATAACCAATCTTCCTATTCTTCCAAACCCGTTAATTGCTACGTTTATCATTTCAACCACCTTTTAATTTTTAACCAAATCGTATGGTCAGAAGGCTTTTTAGGTTATATAAATAGATTGCGGGAGCTAGTTTTCAACAAGTCAATAAAGCAAATAATAGATTATACTGGCCGAGGATAAGAAGATAACTGCTGATAATGCCAATCCTTTGAGATACTTGTTGTTTATTTGGCTTATCCCTCTTGAAATCAGCATATAGAAGGCCAAAGATGATGATATGGTGTACTTGGGATAATATATAGGGAATGCCAACATTGATATGACAAAAGGCACCAGTATTGGAACTAGGAGCCATAAAAATAAAAAGAGGATAGTGCCTGATCTTTGTATTCTGACATTTCTTTCATATTTTTTCCATGTTATTAGAACACTCAAAGAAAGAAGAGAGAATAAGGCAAGTGTAATAGGATCGTAATAAGCATAGACAAAAAATATGTATAACAAGCCTGATAAGTGGGTGGAAGGAAGCCAGTTTAGGTTAACAAATGACCCATTATTTATTCCTATTATCTGATGAATAAAAATCCAAATCCACGGAATGAATGCCAATAACAATAAACTTTGGACAGCAATCCATTTTTTAAGTGAGATATACGGATTTTGCTTTGGGAATTTCAGCGAGATTATGGCCAAATATAGGTTTTGGGACAGTATTATGAAAAATCCATAAATATGGCTATACAACAGCAAAATGCTTGATAGTTGGTAATACACAATGATTTTTATGCTCTTTTCCCGCATCATTTTTATGAAGAAGAACATTGAAGCCAGTGTCAACATGGCCATCAAAGAATACATTCTTGATTCCTGCGAATAGGTGATGTGGAAAGTAGATATAGCAATTATGAGCGAGGCAATAATTCCGGTCTCTTTGTTAAACAGCAGCCTTCCTAAACGATACATCAAAAAAATAGATATAATCCCAAAAAGCGAAGATAATAATCTTGTGACTATTTCAGAATCACCAAAAGTTTTCATCCAAAAATGCAGCAGGATATAATAAAGCTGCGGATGGGGCTCATTTTCTGAATTGCTAATTATCTCTTTGAGCGCAAGGGAAGCATGATGGACAGAGAATACTTCATCTGTATTATAGCCCCCATTCCCTAAGTCATAAACTCTCAGAACAGTGCCTATTGATAATATGACAAGTAAGAGAACAAATGCTATCCGCTGATGATTTGCCTTAAATTTCATGATCTTAATAAATTATTGGAGTTTCTCTTTAAGAAGAATTGTCAGATGGAAGGAAATTTCTTTTTGAATGGTTTTTTTGGATACTAAATAATATTTTGGTGCATTTTCCATGCTAATCATTATGAATTCCGTTTTTATTTTGATATATATAAAAAATAGTTTATAAGTATATAGGTTTATCTATGCTGATTTAATAAATGATGTTCTAGAGGTAAATATAGCGCTTAGTATACACGATATATACCCATTTTGTTATACCTATTGGAGGTACTTTTCATAAGAAAAAACAAATTGAGGGGCATTTCAAGAGAAAAAGGATTATTATTTCAATATTAAGCTAAAATGCACACCACAAGACAATATTCAGGCAAAAATTTTAATTTTTCCATAATCCTGCTAAGCGCACTTATGGCATTTTTGATTTTTATTATTTCAACGCTGGTCAAGCTGTCTGTTCTTGCAGATGTCCTGATTGGTATGGCTTTCTTTGTAATCTTATTTTATCTTTTAAAAATAAGAATATTGATGCTATAGCATTTTTTATGGTATCAGCAGCGGTTCTTTTGCACCTATTTGGGGTATTTGGGCTGCACTCACATTTTATATTTGGGATTGTCGGATATGGTAAGTTCTGCCTATAATCAGTTTAGAATAGGGGCCGTTGCACTAAGGGGTATAAGGCCTGTAAGGGTTAAGTAAAAAACATAAAAACACCCTGTTTATACTCGTATAAATAGGGAATATTTATATTAAACAAGCCATTTTTACCTATATAATGGGAAAAGCAGACCCTGATTCGCCGAAGCTGACAGAACACGACAAAGAAGTTCTAAGGGAGATTATAGAGCATGCCTTCAGGACAATTAAAAATTATTGGGAATCTTACTGTAAACAAAGATTCAACATCAACTGTAAAATTTGATTTCATTGCAGATGAATCACTGCACATAACAGGAAATGGATTGTATATCTTTGCCCCAGTCATCAAGCTGGAAACCAGAGAGAAAGCATATGTTAAGATAGAAAGAAGAGAGAATGATGATAAAGATGATGAGGACTTCAAAGCGAATGTCGAGATTAGTGACGGGGAAATGGATGAAGACAAAAAAATAAGCATGGACATCGACGGCAACTTTGGTGAAGGGCTTAAAATCAGAAAAGACTCAAAGCTGTCCATCAAAGGAAATGAAATTACTGAAGAATCTGATTTAGAGGGGGATTAAAATGAAACACGAAAGAATAGTTATTGAAAATGGTGCAGCTACCAATGATTTACCGCCAATACCGCCTGCGCCAGTACCGACACCTGTACCAGTGCCAATACCCACACCGGCACCAGAACCGGCACCAACGCCTGAGCCAGTGCCGACAGCAGCATCAGCTTAAACTTAGAGATTTAAAATTCAGGATAAATCAACAATAAAAAATAAATAATAAACTTGGAGGATTAAAATGAAAGCAAGCCTAGTAATATTCGGAGTAATCTTTTTAGTTATAGGTGGATTAATGTATCTTGTGCCAACGCAGGGAGTTAAAGCAGATACAACTACCGTAGGAAACGGGGCTACAGATTCGCGTACATCTTCTGCCAGTGTAACTGTCCCGGTAGGATGGGCGTACACATCCGGAATCATTGGTTTTGTTTTATTTATAATGGGATTGGCAGCTTCTGGTTCAGTAAAAACTGTTCAAGGGCCTAGAGGTCCAAGAGGGAGAGTTGTTCCTGTTTATGTTAGGCGTGCTCCAAGAAGATCCAACAAATCAACGCTGCCTAGAGGCACTTCAGTAACAACAACAACCAGGATAAGAAGATAAATGCAGGAATTTTTTTTATTAAACCAATAAAAAGGTGAACGAAAATGGAAGAGTACATTATCGTAAGCGCAAAGACGTGGAAAGAAATTGACCGGCTTGCAGTAATTAATCTAAATAATCAATTACAGGAAGAGAATATTGACAATTAAACAATCAAGGCACGGAGGTGTTCATTTATGGCAGTTTCAGGAGCATTATTTGGATTTTTGGTAAGCTTAGGCATATCATCACTTATTATCTATCTTGCTACAAAATTACTTGGGGAAGAAGAGGGATTTGGCACAGCCATACTGGCCGCGCTTTCAGGCGCAATAATATTTGCGCTTACATTTTATTTTATAGGAACAGGCTGGGTTGCTTCATTGGTTGGGGGAATAGGGTGGCTTATTGCCATGGGCAGCCTGTATAATATCGGCTGGCTGAAGGCTTTTTTTATAGCTGTGGTCATATGGGTTTTAACAGCAGTTGTCAGCATTTTGTTGCCGGCAGCAAGGCCGCTTTAAGAAAAAACTGGGCTTGTTAAAGGACAGCAGGAATAATCCATGCACTTTTTAAGTTTTTAAAAATGAATGAAACAATATATTATGGCGACGGCAGCAGATACATTTATCCTGCAATGCTCTTAAGCGCCATTGTGCTCTTATTATATTCCTTTTTATTCAGGCCGTCAATCTCCGCAGATTTTTTGATAAGCATTGGATTTTTTGCAATTTTATATTATATCTATGTTGGGCATAAAATTTCAGGCGGAGCATTTTTGCTAGGTATTGCAGCCATAACAGTAAACTTACTAGGCGCTGCCGGGCTTTATGCGCATTTTGCGTTTGGGGCAGTCGGTTACGACAAACTGGTTCATCTTATAAGCAGCTTTGCTGCTGCATACGCGCTCTTAGAGATAAGCACAGAAAAACAGATGTTTCTTCGTTATACTTTTGTTATCCTAATGCTCATGGGTTTAGGTGCATTGGTAGAAATTAATGAATTCATCGGCACAGCTTATTTTGGAATGGAAAATGGAGGGATATTTGCAATCGGAGACGGCCTTTCTGTAATCAAGAGCGATTTACAGAGATATGACACATATTTTGACATGATTACCAATCTTTTAGGTGGTTTGATGGCTGTATCCTTTGTAATGGCCAGAAGCCGGTTTGAGAGGCATCAATCAATGATTTCTGCAGATAGCAGTAGAATGGAGGCGATGTAACATCAAAAACGAAAAAAAACACGGAGTTATGGATAAAATAAAAGGCGGATTAAAGCATGTGTCCCAAGCAGTGTCTTCAATTGTATTCCCTCAGATAGCAGCCGGAGCGGAAATTATCATGAAAAAAATTGATGATAAGATAATACTGATAGAAAAAAGAATAATAAGAAAATTATCCTCTTTTTTAATAATCGGATTCGGAGGAATATTGTTGATTTTTGCGCTTTTATTTTATATAAGGGACTTTTTAGGCTGGAGCAGCGCCGGAGCATACTTTTCTGTAGGAGTAACTATTTTTGTTATAGGCCTTATTCTAAAAGCGACGGAAACTGACAGGTAAACAAAAACAGCTTATCCAACCTATTTTGAAACATTCAAAGAAAGATTTTTTAACCGGTAAACTAAAAAATTGTTAAAATCAAAATTTAATTTATTCTTTTATCCCTTTTTTAATAAAATCATCAGCTTTCTTCAGAAGAACTTTTGCGTTGTTGAACGTTAGTTTCTTTTCTGCATGCTCTAAATTAAGCCACGCATACCCAATGTGCTCGCTTGAAATTTCAACATGATCTGTAGCAGACTGAACAAGGAAAAAAACAACTTCCTTGAAAACAGTTTCCTCGCCGCTCTTGAAATAGTAATTTACAATTTCCCTGAAACCCTCGGCAAACTCAATATCTTCAATGCCGGTTTCTTCCTTAATCTCGCGTGTTGCAGTCATTTCTTCCTTTTCGTTCTTTTCCATGTGCCCTTTTGGGAAATCCCAGTGGCCTCCGATGTAATGAAGAATCAAATATTTAACAGAAGAGTCCTTTTGACGCTTGTAAACAACCGCTCCGCAGCTTTTTTCTTTTGACATGGTAAATGTGGACAGCAGCTAATATAAAAAACTTGTTAAATAAAGAAAAAAGAATTATTATGCCCCGAAATAAAGCTTAACAACACCAATTGCAGCCATCATGTCTGCAATATGGGCAGAAGCATCAGGGTCAACTCTCACTGTTGCATTATGGAAGTTCATTGTAGTGTTGGATTTAGTAACGGAGCGGGAGATGTAACCTGCATTTTCAAGAGTTCTTAATGCATTTTGAGCAGCTCCATAAACAAATTCAACTTCTTTAGAACCTGGCTTAAAAGTTATTATTACGTTTTTATTGCCTTTTCTTAAATTAAGGTATTCCTCTCCCGGATTATTAGTTTCGTACAGCGCTTTTGCCATTGCAGTCCAACATTCACCAGCAGTCCGTAAACCTTTTACAGCACCTCTCATCTCAACTTCAGAACCCTGTTTTGAATAGTATATCTCAACGTCATCACTAGTAACTCTCTTTACCAGCCCATCTTGGCTTGCTTTTACGTCTTTAAAATCGTGACGAGGAAGTAAATCTGAAAGGTTAACTTTCCATTGTCTTGCAAGATGCTCAGCGAGCTCTTCAAGCGGAGACGGAGTATAATCAAAAATTCCAAATTCTGTTTCAACTGACCTTTGCACAAGTGTTTGTGTCATTATCTCTTTGGTAATCTTATTGCATATTTAAGCCTTTTCTTTTATTACTACTACCTAAAGGTAACTTTTTTACTCATATTTTTATATAAATTATAAAGTATAACTTTATTAAGCAGCAAAATTCACTCATTATTAACAGGCGATTTATGAGTAATTTACCTTGTTAAACCTATATATTCTGAGCTATATTTCTAACTACAATAAAACTTATATATTACAACTTCCGGGAAAAGCTTAGTATATGGGGGTTGTTATAGGTGTTTAGGTGCGTCATGCAGACATACTAGTCTTCGCATGAAGTGTTCTATACTCCTTTGATTTATAGGGGCGGAGAAATCGTTTTTACAGGGACAAACATGAAACTGACAAACACAAAAGTCAACGATGCAGTAAAAGAAATAATCGGAGAAGATTCTGTTAGAATAATCGATTATCTAAAAGACAAGAAGAATGTTTCTGATTTTAAGATTGCAGAAAAAGTTGACCGTGATATTCACGAAGTAAGGAATATTCTTTACAGGCTTTACAACCACAACCTTGTTTCTTATTACAGGAAGAAAGACAGGCAGAAGGGATGGTATATCTCTTATTGGACATTCAACAAGAAAAGAGTCAAGGAAATGATTGACAAGACTTCAAAGGAGAAGCTTGCAAAATTTAATGTCAGATTAAAGGAAGAGGAAGCAAATTTCGGAAATTTTTACTTATGCCCTAATGCATGCGTTCGTGTTGGTTTTGAAAAGGCAGTTGACCTTGAGTACAGGTGCCCTGAATGTGGTAACATACTTAATCATCAGGACAACACAAAGACAATTGACTTTTTGAAGACAAAGATAAAAGAATTGCAGATGAACGGGCACGGAATAAAAGTCAAGGTACACAACTAGATTTTCTTGATTTTATAATAATTTTAAAAATTCTTCAGGAGATATTATTTTTATTCCCCTAAATTCTTTTAACTTGAGCAAATGCTTTTTGTCTTTAGAGACTATGCAATCACAATCACCTTCAACAGCGGCTTCTATAAATTTGTCATCATCTGGGTCATTTTTGACAACATTAAGCTTTTCTTTTGGCAAAACAATTTCTGACTTGCTGATTATAAGGTTTTCCCACCAGGCTATACTGTCATCAGACATAGGGATTTTGAAACTCCGCATAGTCTCCAAAAACTCTAGAAGAATCTCATCAGAAGTAACCGATTCAAATTTTCCTTTAAGCAGCCCTTCGATAACTTTGCTGGACGCGCCGCTCCAGTGAATACCTGACACAAATATGTTTGTATCCAAAACCACTCTCATTTTTTTGCTCGTGCCTTTTTAATTGCATTTTCCATGTCTTTTTCAGTTAGCTTTAATTTTTTGGCTCTGGCGTGACTTTTACTGAGCACCATATCAAATTCTTCAATGGTTGGAGCTTGCAGCCTCTTAAATATCAAAGCGCCTTTGTGCTCAATAACCATAAATTTTTCTCCCTGGTGCAAATCCATGCTTTTCCTGAACTCTTGTGGTATCACAATCTGGCCCCTTTCTCCAAGCTTTGTTACTTCAAATTTATCCATTTTACATCACCAAATCATACTAATATGATTATCATATTTAAATCTTCCTGTTTTAGCTATGCTTTCCTTATTTTAGCAACAAAAAAACCTTCAGTGTCATTATCCTGCGGCCAGATTCTTAAGCATTTTTCAACTTCTTCATTGTACTTCTTTCCGTCAAACTCAGGAACAGTAGCACTTCTTTTGAGATTTAATTTTATTTCTTCGACTTTTGCGTTTGGATATTTGTTAATCAAGTAGTCAACAACACCTTCATCTTCTTCAGGCTCAAGAGAGCAAGTGGAGTAAACAAGCGTTCCGCCTTCTTTCAGAAGATTAAAACCAGTTTCTATCAATTGCCTCTGTGTTATTGAAAGCCTTTTGACCATGTCCGGATTCCAGATATTTATTGTCTTGAAGCTTTTTCTTATTGTTCCTGTGCCGGAACATGGGGCGTCAACAAGAATTTTGTCAAATGCAATCTCTGACTTCTTAAACCACTGGCCTTCCATCAAAGTAATTATGGCGTTTGTTACGCCGCATCTCTGCAGGTTTATCGATAATGGCTTCATTCGATCAATTGTGTAGTCGTTTGCTATCAGAATTCCTTTATTCTGCATGTACTGTGCAATCTGCGTTGTCTTGCTTCCGGGAGATGCTGCAATGTCAAGCACAACATCATTTGGCTTTGGATCAAGAACTAACGGAGGAATCATGGACGCCGCTTCCTGTATGTAAAAATATCCCAAAGAATGCTCCGGCAAATTGCCAATATCCCTTCTTTCTTTCTTATGGTGCTCAATCCAAAATCCTTCTTCGCACCATGGAATCTGTTCCAGTTTCCATTTATCTTCTAATCTTTTCTTTAACTCTTCTATCGGCATTTTTAATGTATTTACTCTGATTGATCTTTTAAGAAAAGACAAAGAGCATGTTTTGAATTCATTCCAGTCTGTTAAAGAAGAATACCTTTCTATGAATTTTGGCTTGAATTCGACTTCTGCTGCATTGTGGAATGGTTTTGTTTCTATCATTTTATTTCTTTCACCATATACGGTCCTTCCATCCCATAATCAAACTTCCTGAAATATTCTCTTGCGCCGATGCCGGATATTATGACAATCTTGTTCTTATTATTTTGCTTTGCAATCTCTTCTGCCTTTTGCATCAGCATTTTTCCAATGCCCTTGTGCTGGAAGCTGTATTCATTTTGTTTTCCAATCTGAACAGCAGCTGAAAAAACGTGGATTTCCCTGATTAAAGCGGATTTTTCTGTTATTTCGCTTCTTAAGAACTGCGACGGAAATCTTAATCTTACAAAGCCAAACAAAGCATCGTTTTCTTTGTCAACAGCCTCGATGAAAAACTCCTTCCCTTTTGATGCTTCATATTCTGTGATTTTTATTTCCATGTTCTCGATTTTTCCGCTTCTTGAAATTCCTGCTTCCCTGCATCTTATGCATTTGCATTTTATTCCCTTTTCTTTGCAGATTTTTTCAACATACTGCCTTAAATTTGTTTTATCGACTCCTGATGATGTTACATAAGTAGGAATATCCCTCTGAACCCGCATTATTCTGCACCATCTGGCAACAAATCTTTTTGTTTCTGCAATCATTTCAGCAGCTTCTTTTGTTGTCAACGGAGTAAACTTGCCGGATTTCCAGTCATTGTATAATTTAGTGCCTTCCATCACCATGCATGGATACAGTTTCAGCATGTCCGGCATGTAATCAGAATCTTCGAACAACTGCCTTAACCCTTTCATGTCCATCTCCCTTGTTGTTAATGGAAGGCCCGGCATGTAGTGCATATTAATCTTGAAGCCCAGGTCTTTCAGAATTCTTATTGACTCAATATTGTCTTCAACGCTATTGCCTCTGTTTGTCGCTTCAAGAACTTCGTTGTAGATGCTTTGTATTCCGAGCTCAACCCTTGTGCATCCCAACTCCAGCATGATGTTTCCATGGTACAGTTTTCCAAAATCGCTTTTTGTCTCTATTGTAAGCCCGACGCATCTTATAACTGCAGTTTCATTCTCTTTCTGAATCTGCTTTAAAGACAATGAAGAAATGTTTTCGTTCTTTACTTTCTGATTGACTTTTTTTATTGCAAGAATGTTTGCATTGTTAGTTTCCGACTCAACAAAATTTTCATTAAATACCGGGCCACTTTCGTTTCCGGACTTTTTAAAAATAATCTCATTGGCTTTTTCAAAATCATCTTTATTGCTTAAGCTGAGATGCTTTATCTCAAGAAGCTTTCTCTGAATATTGCTCGTTCTTATCTCTTCTTTTTCAATCACTCTTGGCAATTCAAAAAATTCCTTGAATTTATCCATATCAAGATCATCATCAGCAAAAAAGAGCCTTGAGAAGTCGTTCATTGCCTTAAGGGAGTACTTTACAAAATATTCCTGGTATATTGGCGGGAAAAAAGTAAAAGTGCCTCCCTGGATTATTATTTCGGCTTTGTCAGGCACCTTGCCCATAGCGACATAATGCTCCAGCCTGTTGAAAACAATCAAGTAAGGGTCGTAATTATTTCTTATTGACCTTCTTGTTGATGGTTCTTTGCCTGTGTAGCTCTGCGGAACGTCCCCAAACGGGCTTCCTGGGCCGCCGGGGCAGTATGAGCACGGCCCGATATTTTTCATCGTGTGCGGACAGGGATATGGATCTGACATCAAAGCAATGGGTGCAACGCCACTCAGCGTTCTTGTCGGCTTTAATGATAAAATTTCCCTGAATTTTTTTCTTTCATCTTCAGAGGCTGCAAAGTAGATGTCTGCATTTTTAGGGATTGCAACTATTTTTGACTTGTAATTGTTCAATACTTTTGCCTTTATCTTGTTGAACTGCTCTTTTGTTTCAGGAGCATTCTTCTTCAGCTCTTCCACTATTTCCAGACAAGCCTGCCTAAAGTAATCCATATTCCTAGAAAGCCCGTTTTGTTTTTAAATGTTGATACACAAATAATTTAAACAACCCCAAATAAAAGGACATTATGGATTTTTTCCCTTTTGGGTAAACTATATAAACCAGTTTAGGTATCTTATTGTTTGTACTGATGAAAAAGGACAAAAAAGAGGTCAGAGAAAAGTTCTTGCCATGCATACATGGCTTGGATAACTTATTTCATGAGGGAATCCCTCAGGGTAATTCTATACTTGTTGAAGGCGGGCCCGGCAGCGGAAAGACTATTCTTTGCCTGCAGATTGCTTACGAGCAGGCTAAAAGAGGAAAAAAAGTCCTGATTATGAGTTTTGAAGAGGCAGAGCACCAGCTAAGGGAGCACATGGAAGTCTTTAACTGGGATGTTAAAGGATTGGAAGCAAAAGGAACCCTTCAGATTAAAAGAATCAATGCATTGGATATTTCCAGAAGCGTCGAAGCCCTGCTTAGCGACGCTAAAAAAGAGCTTTTGATAGACATCCACCCAGTGCTCATACCGAAAAGCTTTGCCCCGGATATAATCATTTTTGATTCAATCAGCGCCATCTCATCAGCATTCAGCGGAGAAGAAAACAGGTTTAGGATTTATATGGAACAATTTTTTAGGTATCTCGAGTCTCAAAAAACAAGCTCCCTTTTGATAAGGGAAGTTGCAAACCCCACACATACAGGGGGGAATTATGTTGAGCATGGAGAGGCCATCAGCTTTTTGAGCGACGGAATAATAGTCCTGTATAATGTGATACTCCCGCACGGAAAAAGAGGGAGGGCATTGGAAATCCTTAAGATGAGGGGGGATGACATAAAAAGGGGTATATACGAAGCAGAAATAAAAAGGGGAAAAGGATGGGTTGTAAGCGGCACTCCGCTCAAAGGGAGCTATACCTTGACTTAATCTTTTTTGTTAACGCTATCTCCTCTTCCAGCAAGGGTATTCTTCTGTTGATGTCTCTTATTATTTCTGCATATTTCTTTGTTTTGATGTGATACTCGCTCTCACTAATCTCCCCTTTCTCAAAATACTTCCTTTGGATTTCTTTAATCAGGTTTTTGACAGTTTCCCTTTCCTGCTCCAATCTCCTGATTCTGGCTTTCAGCTTAATCCTTTTAACAGCCTTATAAGACAAAACAAACAGCAGCAAAAATAATAGGGAAGAAGCTGCCCAATAGCGCCACGTTCTCGCAAAAAATTCTTCAATAGTGTTTGTGGTGGCTCTATAGAGTGTTTTGGCTTTTGTAGTTGCTGCTTTTGACTCGCTGATTGCATTGTATGCCTCTTCAACCAAAGACCTGCTCTTGTCAAACCTTTCATAGTTGAACTCCCTAAGGGCAGCAGTGTAAAATACCTCGGCAGAACCGACATCGGTGCCGCTGATACGCTGAGTCTCAATAAAAGAATTCAAAGCGACCAGTTCATCATGGGCAGAATAAGCTTCTTTGCTTAAAGAAATTATCTCATCTAAAACACCATTTATCTTAGAATAATCTGCAGTGGCATTGTTGCTCTCTAAGATTGTCTGCACTTCATAATTCTGCTCCAGCTCGAACAGAAGGTCAGCGGCCTTTGCATTAGGAAGATTCGAAGCATTCAATTCAGCAACAATATTCTCTGCTCTTGAAATGCTCAAATTGGCATTATAATTATCTTCAGACAAGCCGCTGGCCATTGCAGATGCAAGGACAAGCAATAAAACCAAAATTATTTTTCTCATTTTTTCCCACCGCCAAAACGACGCATAGCTTTCTTTACATCTTCAGAAGCTATATTCTCCTCAATCTCAGCCAGCCGCTCACTTAATGACCTTACCCTATTCTGATAAATTCTTGTGTCTATCATTCCGGTTTCAATATAGCGCGTCTGCAAAGATTTTACCTTGCTTATGATTTTTTCTTTCTCTTTCAATAGCATCTTGTGCTTTGAAGTGAAAGTGATAAGGTGGGCCAGCCTGTTTTCGTAAGAAAGCTGGCTGTTCAGGACATCTGCCAGCTTGCCCTCATACTGATTTAATGCCTCATTATACTCTTCTATGCTCTTGCTGTTTTTTTCAAAGGTTTCCCTCTGGACTTCTTTGATAAGCCCCAATAAAAGATCTTCTTCTTCTTGGCATTTCCTAATCTCGTGCTTTAGATATGTCCTCTTAGCGCTGACAGAGGCAAGGAATACTATCATCATTAAAACAGCAAATGCTCCAAGAATCTGCAGCTTAAACTCAGTAAGGTACCATTTAATGGGTATCACTCCCTTAACTTCGCTGGCATACACCAATTCAGCCTCTTCAGCCCTTTGGCTTGCCAGCTCAAAATTGCCCCTCTCAAAAGCAGCGATTGCCAGATTGACAGACCTCTCGCTTTCCGATACTTCAATATATCTCTCTTTTGATGTTTCTATCAATGACTTAATGCTGGAAATTTTTGCATCAGCTGCCGAAGCAAGGCTGAATATTTTTTCTATTTTTTCAGCCTGGCCGCTCATCTCACCAAACAAGTCTTTTTTATAGGCATCTTCCACCAAAGCCAGAATAGGCTTAACAGTCTCGACATTATATCCTTTGATCCTCATATCTGTAATCAATCCCTGCGCATTTATGAGCGCTATTTCAGCAGCTTTTCTGTCCATCTCAAGAATTTTCAGTGTTATGACTTTTTCATAGGCTACATCTCTTTCCATTTCAATTACAGATTCCTCTGTAACAAACCCGTACACCAATTTGCCGCTTATATCGAACGTTAATTGATGAGTTCCTTCTATGAAATATGAAGGCGCGGTTATAAGCACTTTATATTCTGCTTTTTCTCCTGGTTTAAGCGACAATTGGCCTTCTGGCGTGATGCTCAAATACTTGGACAAAATGCCCGTGACTGATAATGTAACATTGCGCATCGAAAAATTAAAGGGGTTTTGCATTGCTATCGGAAATTCATTATTGGTGCCTATAACGAGCTCATATGCTTCGCTGGTTTTGAAAAGAGTTTCTTTTTGCTGTGCCGAGAGCGCAACGCCTCATCCTCCGCCCCCGCCTCCTCCGCCCCCGCCGCTTCCAGCACTGCTTGTAGTAGTGGTTGTTTCTACTGTTTGTGTCGGTGCAGTGCAGTCAGAGTCTTGAGTGTATCCGCACGAAGTTACACAGACGCTGTCGCTTGCATTGTAGCACAAAAAGGTTATGTTTGCAGAATCTGTCAGGTTTTGATTGCCGTTTGCGTCTATAAACAGGCCGCCGGATATATTGTACCCATATGAATAGAGGTATACAGATTTTACTCCGGAGCTTGCTGAAGCCAATTCAGAAAACTCGGCAACTATATTGTTATAATGCAAGTCAGAATCAGTTATATTTGTGAAATTATGGGATTGATTGCCCGATGTGACTATTGTTCCTGAAGGCAATTCCCAATAAAAGCTGACATTATAAGCCGTGTTATTCTCATTGACAGTTATTCCTCCCATAAGATTTCTTATATACCCTTCCAAAGAAAAACTGGCATTTGTTAAATAAACGCTGCTCGGAGATGACGATATTGTCTGGTCAAGGTAAGGCCCGTTTTTGTTTGTGACTATTGTCGCTGTTGTAGTTGTTGAAGTGGTGTTTGTTCTTCCAGACGATTCAGTTGTTGTTATTACAGCATTCTCTTCCTCTATTTCTGTCCCAAAGCTCGCTTTTACTTCTATAGATCTGTTATTCTTGGCTGCAATTGTATAAATCGAGGAAGGCTTGTAGTATACATCATCAAAATATATCTTTCCTTCTGGCAAATCATAGGTTAACCTGAAGTCCAGGGAGCAGTTATTGTTTGAATAAGCAGAATCTCCAGTGTTATTTATTGTTATGTTACCTATAAACTTATTTTCATCCCATCCTGCAGTTGATCCTAAATCTGAATTTACTGACCAGGTGCAATCCCAAAGGCTTTGAATGGTGAAGTTGTTGCTTGTTGAAGAGGCGCCTTCTGTGTCATTTGCCAGTATCCTGAAGGTGATGTTTGATTCGTAAGAAGGAAGAGCTAAGGTTGCATTTACTCCAGTGGATATTGAGTTGGCAGTATAGTTTTTCATGCTTATATTTCTCCATTCCCACTCTGCAGAACTGTTTTTCCACTGCAAAATTGCGGTGTCAAAATTTCTATCAGAGTCGTATATGTTTGCAGTTACATTTATGTTTACACCGGGGTCTGTTCTAGCAGTAGTGTTTGGAGAATATATTATATTTGAAAAGCTTGGAGCGACGTTTCCGAGGACTATCCTTGTTTCTGTATTATTTTGGTTTCCTGCGTAATCTGAAGCAGTGACATTGTAGAAATAGCTTCCTCCGGCAATTAGTCCTCCCTGGGTGTAGTTGAAGTGCCAGCTTCCGCTTCCCAGATTAGTTATGCTTGCATTGCTAAGATTGAAAATTGTTATTGTTCCGTTCCAGTTCCAGGTGACGTTTGCAAGGTTTAATTCTGTTATTGATACATTGACAACAAAGCTTTCTGAAGCTCCTGTGTTGTTGCTTGGCGTTGGAGAAATAAATGAAAGTGCGGGATTCCTGGTGTCGATTGTGATTGTTCTTGTTTCTGTGCTGTTAACAACTCCAAGGCTGTTGTTTGCTGTTGCGTTGATATAATACACTCCGTTAGTTAGGTTGGATATATTCACAAAGAAAGGAGAAGATGAAGAAATGTTTTGGGAGAAAAGCCCAGATGAATTGTAGACATATACTACTATTTTGTCCAGCGTTCCTGACGTGGCTGCAGTTGCATTAACTTCGATGTTAGTTGCAACAGATCCACTTCTTCTTGTTGGAATGGCAAACGAAATATTCACTGCAGGCGCCTGGCCTCCGTCGGTTATGGTCCAGCCGTAAGTTCCTGTCAAAACTAATCTTGCATCTGTAGCTGCACCAGGACTGTACTTGGAACTTCCTCCATGGAAGGATACTCCTGACTTCAAAGACCGCTGAGACCACCCCATCAATACACCATCATAATTTGGTGTTGATAGGTTTGCGCCGTTGAACATGTCTACCATGGTTGTGACGTTTGATACATTCCATCTTCCTAAATCCCGGTTAAAAGATGCAGCAGTGTAGAACATATAATCCATGTCGGAAACTTTTGATACATTCCATCTTACTATGTCTTGGTTGAAAGAAGTAGCACCATAGAACATACTATCCATCGTTGTCACATTGTGCACATCCCAGTTGCTTATATCTTGATTAAAAGATGAGGCATACTGGAACATATTTACCATAGTTGTTACATTCGATACATCCCAGTTGATTAGGTTTTGGTTGAAAGCTAAGGCATTCCTAAACATGTATGACATATCTGTGACTTTTCTAGTGTCCCATCCGCTTATGTTTTGGTTGAAAACAGAGGCACCATCAAACATCAGGGACATGGTTGTGACGTTTGATGTGTTCCATCTTCCTATGTCTTGGTTGAAACTAGTTGCACCACCGAACATCCAATTCATAATTACCAAATTGTGCGTGTTCCAGTTGCTTATGCTACCATTGAAATTTGGACAATTTTGAAACATTCGATTCATGTCTGTGACTTTTGAAGTGTCCCAGTTGCTTATGTTTTGGTTGAAAGAACAACAAGAAGGAGCGCAACTCCACGAGAGGAACATCCCTCCCATGTCTGTGACTTTTGATGTGTTCCATCTTCCTATGTCTTGGTTGAAAGATGGAGCATCAAAGAACATGCTTGCCATTGTTGTTACATTTGATACATCCCAGTTGCTTATGTTGCCATTGAAAGCATAATTAGTCAGAAACATATTCCTCATGTTTGTGACGCTTGATGTATTCCAATTATTTAAGCTTTGATTGAAAGATGAACTGCTGAACATTGAATACATGGTTGTGACGCTTGATGTATTCCAGTTAGTTATGTTTTGGTTGAAGGTTGATCCCGAAAACATATTCTCCATGTTTGTGACTATTCCCGTGTTCCAGCTGCTTATGTTGCCATTGAAATTTGTATTAGTAAACATAGTGCTCATGCTTGTGACTTTTCCCGTGTCCCAGTTGTTTAGATTTTGATTGAAAGCGGAAGCAATATAGAACATTGCATACATGGTTGTGACTTTTGACGTGTTCCAATTACCTATGGATTTGTTGAAAGATGTTGCACTCTGAAACATACTTTGCATATTTGTTACATTCGATACATCCCAGTTGCTTATGTTGCCATTGAAAGATGTCGCACTCGTAAATGCGTTTTGCATATCTGTTGTATTTGTCACGTTGAGGGTGTCGTTTCCTATAAAGTTCATGTTGCTGCACCCATAGAAATATCCGTTATTGTTGCCTAGTCTCAGACTGCCCCAATTCTTTATGTCTTTTATCTTCAGCCTGTCGCCACCGTTGTTGAACCTAAATCCAGTTATTGTTCCGGTTATGTTTATTGTGTAGATTCCTTCAATGGAGTAGTTATGCGTGACTTCTGCCTGGTTGTATGCAGTTATGGTATGATTGCTTCCATCACCCCATGCAACATTGAAATTGTATGTTCCTCCTGATTCCAAAGGAAGTGTGATCCGGCTGCTGTTCGATGAGCCGCTGCTTGTTGCGCTTGTGTTCCATGTTGAGATGAAGCTGCTGCCATAATCAACAGCTCCGCCGTCAGTTATCGTCCAGCCGTATGCTGAAATAATTCTTTGTCTAGCAGCTGCAACTGTACCGGGACTGTATTTAGAATTACCAGCACTAAAAGACACACCTGACTGCAATGGCAGCTGCGACCAGCCTGACAACAAGCTGTCATAGTTGGGGACTGATAATTGATTAGAGAACATACTTGTCATGGTTGTGACTCTTGATACGTTCCATCTTCCTATATCCTGGTTGAAAGATGTTGCACCGTTGAACATATTCGCCATGCTCGTTACATTCGATACATCCCAGTTGCTTATGTTGCCATTGAAAGATGTAGCACTACCGAACATATTTTCCATGCTCGTTACATTTGATACATCCCAGTTGCTTAGATTTTGATTAAAAGATGTTGCACCGGTGAACATAACTGACATGTCTGTTACTTTTGAAGTGTCCCAGTTGCTTATGTTTTGATTGAAATCAGAAGCACCATAGAACATTCCTCCCATGGTTGTGACTTTTGATGTGTTCCAATTGCCTAGATTTTGATTAAAAGATGTAACAGAGTTAAACATTTGCCCCATGTTTGTGACGTTTGAAGTGTCCCAGTTGCTTATGTTGCCATTGAAAGCGGAAGCACCGTAGAACATACTTGCCATGGTTGTGACTTTTGAAGTGTCCCAGTTGCTTATGTTGCCATTGAAAGATGTCGCACTCTGAAACATACTTAGCATAGTTGTTACATTAGATACATCCCAGTTGCTTAGATTTTGATTAAAAGATGTAGCAAGATAGAACATAGTTCTCATGTTTGTGACTTTTGATGTGTTCCAATTGCTTATGTTGCCATTGAAAGATGTTGCAGTCGAAAACGCGTTTAGCATCGTCGTCGTACCTGTCAGATTTGGCGCATCTGTGGCATAAGAATTAAAGTTGGCTGCACCAGAAAAGTATCCTCCGCTATTTCCTAAACTAATATTGCCCCACTTGGTGACATTTATCAATTTCAATTTGTCACCGGCATTGTTGAACGTGAATCCCCTTATTGTTCCGCTGATGTTTATTGTGTAGTTTCCCGAAATGCTGTAGTTATGGGTGACTTCTGCCTGGTTGTATGCAGTTATGGCGTCTATGTTTCCGTCGCCCCACGAAACATTGAAGTTGTATGTTCCTCCTGATTCTAAAGGAAGTGTGATCTGGCTGCTGTTTGACGAGCCTGCGCTGGTCTTGCCTGTGTCCCATCCAGAGATAAAATTGCCGGCAAACGCCTGGTTTGCATTCAGCAGAGCCAGAACAAAACAAAAAGATAGGAATCTTAAAAGGGAATCTCCTAACTTACTTGCGTGCCCACTTCCTTTTTTAACCATTTTTAATCTACTCTTTTTTTATGCTACCTGCTCTGTTCTTGTCATAAAATGCTTATGCAGCTCTATTGAAATTGTCCCTATAGAAGCAACTGCAAACAGCACAAGAATCTCAACAGTTCCAAGCCGCACTATATCAAACAAGCTTCTTAGTGCAGGCACAAACATTCCCAAGAGTAGTATTGTTAATGAAGACACAACTGCCAGCACAAGGTACTTGTTCTTGAAAAATCCTAATTTGGTTATTGGGTATATTGTCGACCTGCAGGAGAATGACCTGTACAATTCAGATATGGCAATCATCACGAAAGTTGCAGTCTGCGCATGGATAAGGTCCCCTTTGGCAAAGTAAAACCAAGAGAATACAGACAATGCGCTTATTGTCAATATTATTGGATATGCTGTAAGCATAAAACCAAGTCCTTTGTAAATCGGCTCGTCTTTGTTTCTTGGCTTTCTTGACATTGCATTCGGCTCAAACGGATCAACGCTTAATGCAATTGCCGGCAGGCCGTCTGTTACAAGATTTATCAGAAGAAGCTGTATTGCAGTCAATACCAGCGGCAACCCCGCCAATGTTCCAAAAAATATTATTAAAACCTCGCCTATGTTGCATGAAACAAGATAGCTGAAATATTTTCTTATGTTGTCATATATGCCGCGGCCTTCCTCAACAGCATTTACAATGGATGCAAAATTATCATCAGTAAGGATCATATCGCTCGCTTCCTTCGCAACATCTGTTCCTGATATTCCCATCGCAATCCCTATGTCTGCTTTTTTCAGCGCAGGCGCATCATTTACACCGTCACCAGTCATTGCGACAGTGTAGCCTTTCTTTTTCAGGGCTTCAACAATTTTTATCTTGTGCTCAGGATTGACACGCGCGAAAATAGAAGTTTCATCCACAATATCATCAAGATGCTCCAGCTCGTCAAGCTTGTTTCCGGATATTGTTTTTCCTTTTAATCCTATCTCCCTTGCAATTGCGCCTGCAGTTATCTCATGGTCTCCTGTAATCATGATTACCCTTATTCCTGCTTTGTTGCATTTCTCAATTGCAATTTTTACTTCTTCCCTTGGCGGGTCAATCATTCCCTGTATTCCTGCAAATATGAGGTTCTTTTCCGGGTTTGTATCTGTAACGGTTTTGTATGCAAATCCCAAAACTCTTAGTGCTTCGTTTGCAAATTCTTTGCTGGCTTCAAGAATAGATTCTTTTTCACCATCAGATAATTTTTCTATATTTCCGTCTACATAAGCATAATTACAAAGCTTAATTATGACTTCAGGCGCGCCTTTAACGAAAGCAAGCTTTTCGCCATGATGATCATGAACTGTTGTCATCATCTTTCTTTCGCTTGTAAATTCTATCTCATCTATTCTGGGATATTCGGCTTCAAGATTTTCTTTTATCAGACCTGATTTTGCAGCGCTCACAATCAAAGCGCCTTCTGTCGGGTCGCCTATTATTGTTCCTTCCTTGAGGCTTGCATCGTTGTTCAATGCGCCTATCTTGAGGACCATCTCCAGCTCTGATGGGTCAATCTGTTTTCCTTTATAGAGGAATTTTCCCTTGGTGCCGTAACCCGAGCCTTCAACGTCTATGATTTTGTTGTTTGCAAAAATTTTCTTGACAGTCATCTCATTCTTTGTCAGAGTTCCGGTTTTGTCGGTGCAGATGACATTGACTTCTCCAAGAGTTTCAACACTCGGCAACCTTCTGATTAGCGCATTTCTTTTCAGCATTCTTTGAGTTCCTACAGCCAATGAAATTGTAACTACAACCGGAAGGCCTTCAGGGATTGCTGCAACAGCAAGAGAAACAGCAACAATCAGCATCTCGACCATTGGGGCTTCGTGAACAAGCAAACCAACCAAAAACACTGCAGTAGCTATGCCTATTGTCGCGTAACCCATAGTTCTGCCCAGTTGGTCCATCTTTTTCTGCAGGGGGGTCTCTTCATCATGAACATCTTCAATCATCTTTGCGATTTTTCCTATCTCAGTTTGCATACCAGTTCCTGCAACAACCGCTTTTGCCCTGCCGCTGACAACAATAGTTCCGGCAAACACCATATTCTTCCTGTCTGCAATTGGCGTTTTTTCATCAAGCTCATTTGTGTGCTTCTTGACTGGCTGGGACTCTCCTGTAAGCGCGCCTTCCTGCACCTGCAAATTGAAAGATTCTATCAGCCTCGAATCGGCTGGCACTTTATCGCCTGTTTCAAGAAGCATTATATCGCCAGGAACAAGGTTTTTTGCATCAATGTCTTTTTTTTCACCATCTCTTAGGACAGTTGCTTTCAATGAAGCCATTTTTTTTAATGCATCAATTGCCTTTTCCGCATTGTACTCCTGCACAAATCCAAGAACGGCAATCACGACAAGTATGGCGAATATCACAATTGCATCAACAAACTCTTCAGGAAAAACATCTTTCGTATTCATGAAGCCAATTATTACGGATATTATAACAGCAGCAATAAGAATGTAAACCACCATACTGTTAAGCTGCTGGAAGAAAATCTTCCATGGGGATATTTTTTTGCCTTCCTTCAGCTCATTCAATCCATATTTTTTTATTCTTTCATCTGCATCCTTTTGCGATAATCCCTTTTCAGACGAATTTAATTCTTTTAAGGCATCCTTTACTGTCTTGTCGTGCATATTATAGCGTGTTGCTTATGTCCTCTTTTGTTTTTGTCCTCATTCCCTTGAGTTTTATTACGAAATATTCCAAACAATCCAATCCGCAGAAGCTGGCCTTTTTCTTGAAATCATCAGGGCCAAATACAATGGTGTAATTGTTGGTCTTGTAAAAGTTTAATTCTCCTGAACAGGTTGAGCAGACTTTTTCATGCTCTTTTAATCTTTTTTTTATTTTTTCTTCGAGAAGCTTCTTTATTGAGATACTTCCATGGTCTATGTCTTCCTTGAATCTCATCAGCTCATGATAATCTAATACGTCCACAACATCCTCAAAACGCCTGTTCATTACATCCACCTCATTGTTTTGATTTTTTTTAAATTTATTTTAATCTATGATTATAATTTTATTTTTTGAAATTTTTATTATGATTCATAATTATAATTTTATTTCCGTCCTTCGGACAAACGTTACAGCTCGCTGGCACCATAACCAGCTCGCTATACATTGAAAATTTTTGAAATTTTCGAGGTCCGCAAATCTTCGATTTGCTTGACATTGTACATTTCTTCATTCCCTCTCCTTGAATTTTACATCCCATTTGTTTGATGTTTCATCATATGCGAAAATCACATTGTACTTTTTGTTCATGTCAAGAGCGAAAAGAAGCTGTATTGGAATAGTAGTCTCATAGCTAGAACCTCGTTTGTATAGTTTTCTTCTGAATTCTACCATATTACTTATTTTAATACTTAATAAAATACTTATTTATATAACTTCCCTTTTAAATTTCAGCTTAAATTAAAGAAGTACTTATTTAACAGCTTATTTATATACTTATTTATTATTACTTTGTAAAAATTTAAATAAGCAACACTATCTCCTTATCCTTATGGGCGTTATTATTGACTATATACTTGCTGTTGGAGATTCTGCAGAACTGCATGACATAAGGGCACATTTGCCGATTAATGTAGCTATATCTGACCCCATATCGGCTGATGAAGCAGTTGCTATTTTACGGCAGCCAAGCCCCCCTTATCCTGTAAATATTTTACTTTCGACAAGAATTCCCTGGGTAGACTATGAAAGAATGCGCCATTTAGCTTCTGCCAGCAAAGGAACTGTACTAAAAAATTTCTATAACGGCCAAACAACAGAAACAATGCTTGCAAATTTTGGACTTCCTAGCTCTCCATGATTAAAACAGTAGCAATAATCTCATCCTCGAAAGATCCTGCCGGAATCAATATACGGCAAAATCTCATTAAGCATTATGAATTCAAGAATTCAAGCAATAAATTTGACGGCAATGATATTTTTGAATCAAAACTTGAGGGTAAAACAGTAAAATTATATTTAACAAATGGTGAGTTAACCCATTCTGAAAACATTGACAAGAGAATTGATGCGGGCATTCTTGTTTTTGCTTCAAAACACAGGTCAAAAGAGAACACAAAGTCATTTGCAGTGCATTCAATCGGCAATTGGGGCACTGCAGAACTTGGCGGAAAAGAAAAAATGCTTTGCCCATCTTCTGCATTGTTATTGAAAAATATGTTTATTGAGTTAAACAAGACAGCAAAAGATTCAGGATACGAGCTTACATTGGAAGCAACGCATCACGGGCCTTATACAGAAAAGCCTTCTGTTTTTGTCGAGATTGGAAGCACGGAAGCAGAATGGATAAACGAAGAAAACGGAAAAACAATTGCCGATACAATAATGAACGGCTTAAAGAACGAAAACAATAATTATAAAATTGCGCTCGGCATCGGAGGGCCGCACTACTGCAGCAACTTCAACAAGATTGCATTAAGAACAAATGTTGCATTATCTTTTATCTGCCCGAAGTTTAATATTGATAAGCTGGATGAAAACCTAATCAAACAAGCAATAGAAAAAACAATCGAAAAAATCGATTTTGTTGTCCTGGACTGGAAAGGGCTTGGAGCGGAAAAACAGAGAATAATCGCTTTGCTCAAAGAATCCAATATAGAATGCAAAAGAACTGACAAACTTTAATCTGCAAGATCTTCATGCGTCTTTTCAAACTCTTCCCTGAGCTCTGCCTCTTTTTTTCTAAGCAGCTTGCCTTCTTCTTCTATGTCGCCGTAGATTTTTACCTGAATCTGCCTTGCTTCCTTAATTAATTTTAATACTTTTTTGTCATTTGCAGGCATATCTTTCAAAAACAGGTTTATTGCAGTGTTAATCTGGCCAAGCAAATGCCTTTCCCTGTCTACTTCTATGTTTTCATCTGCCAGGATATCAAGGTTTTTTTCAATCCATCCAAGGTAAGGCTGTTTTTTCTCAATTCCAGGAACTTTTAGCTTAATTGCTTTTTCATAAATCTTTAAGAGGACACCTTTTAATTTCTTCGCATGGTAATTCTCGTCTTTCTCATCTTTTTCAGCTTCCTTGTCTATGTCCATTATTTTTCTGTCTTCTTTTATGGTGTCGCTGTCTTTTTCCCCCAATAATCCTTTCCATGGCCTTGCCTTTATCAGCCAGAATACAAATACAAGGACTATCAAAACAAGAACGCTAATGCCCACTATACCCAATTCAGCCATTAAAAAATTAACAAGAAACAGAGTTTAAATATCTTATGAATTAAAAAAATAATCAAAAAAAATTTATTTTTTCTTATCGTCTTTCTTTGGCGCTGCGCCGGCTGCCGGTGCTGCTCCTGCCGCTGTGGCTCCTGCCGCTGTGGCTGCTTCAACTGGCAACAACTCCTTGATCATTTCATCTGGGACACCTGCCGCAACCAACTTGACTTTGATTTCTCCTCTTGTCTTGCCAGCCATCTCAGCAATGATTGCTTTTGCAGTCTTTTCGAATTCTGCCCTTCTCTTTGCAAGGCCTTCAGCAAGCCTTTGTTTCTCAACTTCAAGCTTTGCAAGCTCTTCTGCTGACAATTCAGTCTTTTCAGTTCTGATTTCTTCGTCAAACATACCTGCTTCGATATCCCTTAGGGTGTCTTTTGCCTGCTTTCCTTCAACAAGGATTCCCATTGACTGGCACGTCCCAACTATCTCTTTTACCTTTTCCTTTAGTGATTTTCCAAGTGTAGCTGTTTCTTTCATCTTTGCTACTTTAATTATTTGTTCTATAAGAATGTCAGCGACCATTTCGTGTTTTGGCTTGCCAGATGCCTTCTCTATATTTGCTTCTTTCTTTATCAGTCCAGAAGCCGGAGGAGTTCCTATTGTTATGTCAAATTCTTTAGTTTCCTTGTCAATCATTATCTTGACAGGAACTTGCATGCCTGCGAATGAAGCGGTTTTCTTGTTTATTTCTGCAATAACCTGGCCTATGTTGACTCCCATCGGACCCAAAGCAGGACCTAATGGAGGCGCAGCTGTTGCCTTTCCGCCTTCAACCAATGCTTCAACTTTTTCTCTTGCCATTTTTGTTTAGGAAATTAAATCGGTTTAAAAATCTATAGCCCTTCATCATCTTTTTCTTCCATTTCAATAGAAGATTCGCCTGCAGTGTCCCTTCTTATGACTTTGACTGCATCCATCTTTACAGTTATAGGGATTGGGACTGCTGCCTCAAGCAATTCGACAACAACTTCTTCTTTTGTCTTGTCGATTCTTGTGATTTTTGCATTTTCTCTCTTGAATGGGCCTGATATGATTTCAACAATGTCATTCTTCTGGATGTTCATTTCATGCTTAACTTGCTCAAGCATATGTTCTATTTCAGAATATTTAACTGGTTCTTTTAAAATTCCCCTTGCATAAGGTATGTTAAAAGCAGCCTGTTCTGCATCCACTTTTGTAGCTGCTTCTATGAAAATGTAACCCCTCATTCCGTGAGGCCTGATTACAGAATAGATTTCAAGCTTCTTTTTTGTAGCGTTGCTTGATACGAAGTCTGCAACCTGATCTTCTCTGTTTGCAGTTGTTCTTAATGCAAATATCGTTTCGTTTTCCCGTGTCATTTTTGTTTAATTGTTATCTGGATTTTTGGTCAAGCTTTTTGCGGACGCAAAAAGGTTGGCGAATATCGTTTCGTTTTCCCGTGTCATTTTTTACCTTATGATACTGCTTCACTAACTAGCCCTTTTCGATTCGGAAAAAACTAGAATTAAGATATTGGATGGGGAGGTTGTTTATAAAGGTTTTGAAACTTAATCAGAAAAACAATAATTTAACCATCTGAATCAGAAATCCAATAAGCCCTATAACAAGGATTCCAAGCCCGCTGACTTTGACTATTGTCTTGAACTCGTATGCATTCGGCTTCTTTGTAATTTTTAATACTCTTATACATTCCATTACAAAAGCCTTGGTCTTATATTGCCACGATGTGGTGTTTTGTTCTTCCATTTTGCAGAATTAATCCAAAAACTCTATTCCAAGATGCTGCTCAATTTCTTTCTTCTTCTTGTCAGATGCGTTTTTCTTGGTTGAGCCGAATATCTGTGCTGATTTAACTCCTGTAACGATAAGCATTGTTCTTATTGTTTTTTCCATGTCCTTGTAAATCTGGGCACCCCAGATAACGCGAGCGTCTTCGTCGAGTTTTTCTGTGATTGTTTCAACGACTTTTCTTGCTTCGTCAAGCGTCATATCCTCTCCTCCAATTACGTTGATTAAAGCGCCGTTTGCGCCGGAAATATCAACATCAAGCAACGGATTGTTAATGGCTTTTTCAACAGCTTCTATAGCTCTATTTTCACTGTCTGATTCACCGACACCTATTAATGCGACTCCGCCGCCCTTCATAACGGTTCTTATGTCTGCAAAGTCAAGATTGACAAGGCCGGCTTTTGTGACAAGCTCTGCAATCCCTTTAACGGAATTTGTAAGAATCTCATCAGCAACTTTAAATGCAGTATGAAGCGGCAAGTCAGGTGCCAGTTCAAGCAGTTTATCGTTTGGTATAACTATAAGAGTATCAACAACTTGTTCCATCTTTTCAAGGCCGACAACAGCATTCTCATATCTTCTGTGACCTTCCATTGAAAATGGCATTGTAACAACACCAACAACTAAAGCACCCATCTTCTTTGCGATTTCAGCAACAACTGGCGCGCTTCCGGTGCCTGTTCCTCCGCCAAGGCCGCATGTGACGAATATCATGTCGCATCCCTGCATGGCTTTTTTGATTTCAGATTCTTGCTCCCTTGCAGCTTCTTCACCAAGCCTTGGCTCTGAACCTGCCCCAAGCCCCTTGGTCAATTCACGTCCAATTAGAATTTTTTTGTTTGCAGTTGTGTAAAGCAAATCCTGCGCATCTGTGTTGATTGCAATAGTATCGACGCCAACAATGCCTACTTCGGTCATCCTGTTGATTGTGTTGTTGCCACCGCCACCGCACCCAATAACTTTTATTGTTGCGCGCTGCTTTGCGAGAAGCTGTTCAAGCTCTGCGTCTATGTCCTGTGTGTCCTTATCTTGGTGAGTATGTTTTCCGCCTATAGAAAGAAGTTTAGGATTATCTGTGCTTTCATTCTCAGCCTTTATTGCCTGTTCGATTATAGATACCATGTTCAATCAAAATTAATTTGTTTTAACTATATAAATATTACTTTTTCTCCTTTTCAGCAGTAAAATCAACGGTTTTGATTGAAGGAATTATCCTATTAACAATCTTTACAATTCCCTGCTGGATTTCTTTTGGCAGATCTACATTCAATGTTATTGTTGCAGCGCCATTGGAAACTTCGACTTTTGGGTCTTTTGCATGAAGCTGTATTTTAAGAAGTGAGATTAATTTTTCTTTATCATCCTCTACAATCTTGTTTATTTTGACATCATAAACAAGGTCTTTTCCTGCCAGAGGATGATTAAAGTCAACTAAACAGCGTCCGCCGCTGACGGTTCTTACAACTCCAAATGAGCCGTCTATGTTCAGCTGCAATCCCGGTATTGGCTGTATTTTTTGCTGCCTGAACTTGCTCATTGGAATTAGCTGTATCATCTTTGCGTCTTTCTTGCCGAAAGCATCTTCTGCATTTATGCTAAAAGTGTGCTTCTTGCCTGTTTCTTTGCCAACAATCTGGTCTTCAAGGCTTTTCATTATGGCGTTTTCTCCAATGCATACGACAAGAGGAGAATAATCGGAGTTTTTATTGTAAAGATTGTGCTCTTTTGCAATTTTTTCTTCTGTTGTGTCAAAAATAATGCCCTCGGAGGTCTTCCCAGTATATTCTATTTCAACAAAATCAGATTTTTTGACTGATGCCATATTAGCGCTGGACAAGAACTTGATATATAAAAGTTTCTAATGCCTATAAAATTATAAAAAATAGAACCCTTGTTTGTGACAGATGCGCCAAGAAACAGAGTTAAAAATCAACTATGGATATAATCTCTCTGAAGCAAACCCCTCGCGTCATGCCCGCTAAGTATTGCATATCTTGCAATATGCTCTTCAGCTAACCTTTCAGCAAGCGTTTGCGTTGAAAATCCTCTTCTTTGTTCGCTAATCTCAAAAATTTGATTTAAAAGTTGCCTTACTCCTTTAACTCTTTCCAGAGGCACTTTTCCATCATATTTGCCTCCAAAGTTTTGCATTACAGAAGGAAATTCATAAATTAGATTGAGTATGCCTCCAAGATTAACTACAAAATCAGGCGCATAAAGCACGCCATTGTCCTGGAATAATGCTTCGACTGCCTTCCTTGTATTTTCTTTTCTATCATCAATCTGATTATTTGCGCCTCCGACAATAACCAATTTTTTCCCTCTGTTTGCGCTTAGCATCCTTTCCACAGTTAAAGGATTAAGAACTTGGCCAACTGCATTTGGGCTAAAAACATCAAAACTTTGATCATACGACTCTTTAGATGGAGCATAATCTGCACTTATGCCTCCTGTCGTTAAAGAATCAACTTTTTCTCTCGCTCTTTGAGCAACTTCATCTGTAAGTATCAATCTAGCTTGCGGATTTTCTCTGGTGATATAATCTATTAAATATCCGCCAACCTTGCCAGTTCCTTGTATCAAGATAGTTAATCCATCAAGATTTTCTTTTCCTAATTGATGCTTGACACTTTCAAGCATACCCTCATAAACCCCTCTGGCTGTAATACGCGAAGGATCTCCAGAACCATCGTTTTCTGCTGACAAACAGGCAACATTGTCAGGAGCAAGACCCGACATATAATCCACGTGTCCTGTGTGCGTCCCCATATCAGGAGCAAAAACATATTTATCAAGTTTACGAAGAATTGGCCCTATTTTATCCAATACGCGCCTTTCTAAAGATCGCCAAGAGTTCGTTGGGTCTGTAGCGTAGCGGAAGACCCAATGGTGAATTGGCGGAAAAAACTTATTCTCAATAATTATTGAAATCATTTGTAGCACAAACGGCGCGGCTGCGCCGCCACGTGCTACGGAGAAAAAATGATTCAAGCAGGGTTAAGTAGCTTTAGCTATAAAAAACATCCGGAAGACACAAGAAACAACTGGATAGTTTTTCAATTTCTTCCAAAATGCAGATACAAATGCTTTAGAAGGCAAAGCGTGATAGATTCGTGCATAGCAGGATTCAAAGAACTCGAAAGATTTGGTTTTGAATTTGGTGTTATGGAGTTTCCAGTTGATCATGCTCATCTTTCGGTTAATATTCCGAAGGAATATTCCGTACAGGATGCAGAAATAATGCTTAAAGGCCACTCAGCAAAGCGCATTTTCGCTGAGCACCCTGGATTCAGAAAGAGATACCCTCGCGGTTCTTTTTGGGCGGGCTATGAGCATCACGAATCCGCCGGAAGAAAAGATAGGAATCAAGCAGAAGAATACATTAGAAACCAGCTTGAACATCATAATGTAAAAATTATTGATGACAGGCAACGGCATCTTTCTACATTTACCGCCGAGTGAGATACGGCAAGTCCGAGTCGAGAGGACTTGACGAGGAACGAGGCGGAAGGGGATTATAAGGGGTGCCCCCTTATTTCATTTCAGATAAAGGCTGGCCAATTGGCGAAAAATTTCCTAGGTCGTAATGGTGGTCATGTAAAACCGATTTTCCTCCTCCAATTCTGGAAGCGTTTACTTCTTCAATAGATGCAGCATTTTCTAATGTCATTGAGCTAAGCATTAAATTAAGAATTGCCCATTTATGGCTCATGCCTCTTGCCAGTTTATTGGCATCCATTAAGGCAGCTTCTTCATTGTCATAGCCTTTCCACCTAACACCCCCTAAGTACAGGCCATTTGGAGAAATGATTGTATTATTTCTAACTACATAAATAATTCTGCCATCTCCCAAGTCTTGAGTATATACACTTTCCGGTTGCCTAAGAAGCGAATTAACAGTCTGGTCAAGCCTTTCTTTTATTTGTGGTCCGGGTATAGAACTAATACTAGTATTCCCAGTAAGCATCATTTCCTTTAAATCATCCACTGATAAATTGCTTTGGATATTTACCATTTTTACAAAAACCCATACTCAAGAAATCAGTTTTATTTATAAGCTTTTCTCTTTTTACTATTACAAAGTGGTTATTATTTAAATTTAAGACCTTAAATCACAATCTTTAAATATGATTGCATGTCCCTTAGTCTTTTAATGGACTTCAAAAATCGGGATATAATATCGATTAACGATTTCTCAAAGGAAGAGCTTCTCTACGTTTTAAAAGTTGCAAGGCAGATTGAAAGCAAGCCAAGGAGCAATATTCTAAAAGGAAAGATAATGGCAGCATTATTCTTTGAGCCGTCAACAAGGACAAGGTTGAGCTTTACGTCTTCAATGGAGCAGCTGGGTGGCGAAGTAATCGGATTTTCTTCCTCAAACGTCACTTCAACACAGAAAGGCGAGTCCTTGTGGGACACGATAAAGATGACAGAGCAGTATGCTGATTTAATAGTAATAAGACACCCTCTTGAAGGCTCTGCAAGGCTTGCGGCAGAGGCAGCCAACATTCCTGTAATCAACGGAGGGGATGGGGCAAACCAGCACCCAACACAGACACTTCTTGATATGTACACAATCCAGAAAATAAAAGGCAAACTTGATAATTTGCACATCGGATTTGTAGGCGACTTGAAATACGGAAGAACGGTGCATTCACTTGCGATTGCACTGTCACATTTTAACCCAACGTTCTACTTCATAGCGCCGGATGAGCTTCAGATGCCTGAAAACTATCTTGACGCTTTGTTCGAGAAAAAAATAAGATATCACAAAACAAGCGATTTGGGAAGGTTCAGCAAAGAATTGGATGTGCTGTATGTAACAAGAATACAAAAAGAAAGATTTCCTGATCCGCTGGAATACGAAAAATTCAAGGGAGTGTATACAATAGACGAGCAGTTTTTGCAGAATGTAAAGAAAGACATGAAGATATTGCATCCTCTTCCAAGGGTGGGCGAGATAGACAAGGACGTTGACAAGACGCCGCATGCAGCTTACTTTGAGCAGGCGGCAAACGGAATACCTGTAAGAAAAGCGCTACTAGCACTTGTGCTGGGTAAGGTCAAGTAAAGTGGAACAAGTTCCACAAACATTTTCGTAGAACTCAAATGTAAATGGCAAGAAAAAAAGAAAAAAAAGGAAGAAAACTGAAAGTGAAAATTAAGCCAAAGAAAGCAGACCTTAATTTTCATAAGGAAGAATCTAAAAGAGAGCTTAAGATAAGTGCGATTGAAGAGGGAACTGTTATAGACCACATTCCTGCTGATGCAACTTTCAAGGTTGTAGAAATACTAAAACTAAATGAAATCAAGGGAGTTGTATCAATAGCAACAAACCTGCAGAGCAAGAGCCTCGGAAAAAAAGGAATAGTAAAGGTTGCAGGAAAAAGCCTGACGCAAGAAGAAGTCAACAAGATTGCGATTGTAGCGCCTGATGCTACTGTCAACATAATCAAGAGTTACAATGTAAAGGAAAAGATAAAAGTAAAAACTCCGGAAATGCTTGATAATGTAATAAAATGCTCAAGCCCGGTGTGCATAACAAACCATGAACAGGTCCCAACAAAATTTTATGTTGTGAAAAAAGATCCGTTGCTTATCAAATGCCATTACTGCGAAAGGATGATGACGAAGGATGACATAGAGATAAGATGACAATTTTAAAATGCTCCAAACAAAGCTGTGCAATCTAAAGTTAAAAAACCCTACAATTCTAGCTTCAGGAATTCTCGGCGTCACAAAACAAAGTGTTGACAGGATAGGAAAATTAGGCGCAGGAGCCGTAACATTAAAATCAATCTGCCACGAGGAGCGATTTGGCAACAAGAATCCGACAATGTTTGCCGACAAAGAAGTTTTTCTGAATGCGGTTGGATTAACAGGGCAGGGAATCGATTCTGCGATAAAAGATTTTGGAAGGCTTGATAATATTAGCGTGCCTGTAATTGGAAGCATTTTCGGCTATAGGGTTGAACAGTTTGGAGATGTTGCAAGGAAGATGGCAACTTTGAAGCCTGCAATGATTGAAGTCGATATATCATGCCCTCACCTTGATTACGGAAAGCCGTATCATGCTGATTCGAATCTTGCGGCACAGGTCACAAGCATTGTGAAAAAGAATGCTGGAAAGATCCCCGTGAGCGTCAAATTAAGCCCTAATGTTTCTGATATCAAAGAGATTGCGCATGCTGTTGAAAAAGCAGGGGCTGATGCGATAACTGCAATCAATACAGCAACAGGGATGCTGATTGATATCGGTGCCAGAAAGCCAGTGCTTGCAAATAAAATGGGCGGGTTATCGGGGCCTGCATTAAAGCCGATTGCAGTAAGGTGTGTGTATGAAATTTATGAAACTGTAAAAATACCTATAATTGGGACTGGCGGAGTAACTTACGGGAAAGATGCTATTGAGATGATAATGGCAGGCGCAACCGGCGTTGGAATCGGAACTGCTGTTTATTATAGGGGAAATAATGTTTTCAAGAAAGTTTGCGATGAAATGGAAGCATGGATGAAGAAAAATAAAGTCAAGAATCTGGACGAGATAAGGGGATGTGCGCACAAATAATTTTGAGTAAATAAATAGGCGAGCAATGGGGCGAGCCAATATTTTGTGCCGAAGGCACGGAAAAACTCAATAACGAATAACATTAAACAAAATATAATAATCAAATAAAAAACTAAAAATGAACTGCGAAGAAACATGCTGCAAAAGAGACATTCCGCAAATGATGGAAATTGCTGATGTTGTAAAAGAAGGCAAAGACCAGAAATCTTTTTTCTTCAAAAAATCTATTGAATGCAAGCCAGGCCAGTTTATCATGGTGTGGGTACCTGGCATTGACGAGAAGCCGATGGCTGTTTCTTATCATTCCAAAAAAGAATTTGCATTCACGTGCCATTCAATAGGCAAGGCAACCAATGCGCTCTTAAGCATGAAGAAGGGCGACAAGCTCGGGATAAGGGGACCTTACGGAAATTCTTTTTCTGTTAAGAAAAATTCATTGATTGTTGCCGGCGGAATAGGGATAGCATCAGTTGCAACGCTTATTGAGATGTCAAAAAATTCAACTGTGGTTTATGGGGCAAGAAGCAAAGAGTATCTGATATACACCAAGAGATTCAAAAACATGATAGTTACAACAGATGATGGCTCTTTTGGAAGAAAAGGATTTACAACAGAGCCTGTTGAAGAAATATTAAGGGAAAAGAAGATAAAATTAGTCCAGGCATGCGGACCTGAAATAATGATGAAGAAAATTCTTGAAATATGCAACAAGCACAAAGTTGAATGCGAAGCTTCTGTTGAAAGATACATGTCATGCGGCTTTGGCATCTGCGGCAAGTGCATGGTGGATGACAAAATAGTGTGCATGGACGGGCCAATATTCAATTCAAAACAGCTTAATTCATTGAAAGAATTCGGAAACTTCGCAAGACTAAGAAGCGGAAGGAAAGTAGATTTAAAAGAATATCATAGCGTGCATTAAAGATTTCTTAATTCTTAACTTCTTTCTCAACCTTCATTCTTTTGAACTCTTCATTTATCAGCTTGTCAAACAGTTCAACTACACTCTTTACATAAGAATTTTTTACATTCAGCTTGAACAATTTTGCATTTCCTATGTTCCTCGTATGCGCAACCAGCTTTGATTTTTCAATTTCAGGCCATAGCCTAAACAAAGTAACTCTGTTTATGCCTGCTCCTTCTGCTATGTCACCTATAGAATGATCCAGCTCCCTTCCTTCCAGCAGGTATTCCAAAACCCTTACTTTTGGAGTGTCTCCAAATAATTCCCTAAATATTGTTGTTTCGTCCTGGAATTTCATATTTGCTATGAAACTCAACTGATATATAAATATTTCTATTTTGTAATGTTAGCATTACATATTTGCAACAAATCAGCAAACTTTAAATAGATAACTAACAACATGACTGGCATGGCAAAGCTGGATTTAGCAGAAATAACCGACATACAAAAAAAGATGATAAGAATGCTAAAAAACAAGAGAAAATTTGGAGGAGCGCATACAGAAACCATTCATTTAAGAAACTGCGTGCCAAAACATTTAAGAGGAGAGAAAATTGTTGACATCTCAATAAATGATTTGTTCCAAAAACAAATACTGATTAACAAGCAATCAACAGGCGAAAAGCATTGCAGCCTGAACACTGCCAAGCTAAAAGAAATAGAAGAAATAGAAAACGCTTAAAATGTCACTATTAATAAAAAACTGCAGGATAATTGTAAAAGACAAGATGTATGCTAAGAATATCCTGATAAAGAACGGAAAAATATCCAAAATAACTAGCAAAGAACCGAAAGCAAATTCTATACTGGATGCAAAGAACAACTTTGCGATGCCTGGACTAATAGATGCGCACGTTCATTTCAGAGAACCCGGATTAACGCACAAGGAAGACTTTCTAACAGGATCTATGGCTGCTGCCAAAGGCGGAATTACAACAATTATTGACATGCCCAACACGATTCCAAATACAATAACAGTTGAAGCGCTTGAAGAAAAAAGAATGCTTGCAAAAAAATCAATTGTAAACTATGGCTTTCATTTTGGAGCAACAACTGACAATCTTGACGAGATAAGAAGGGCAAAGAACATTGCTGCTGTCAAGATTTACATGGACCACACCACAGGCGATATGCAGATGGACGATGAAGAGTCAATCAAAGACATCTTAAACCTGTCAAAGATGACAATTGTGCATGCTGAAGGAGAGCATGTGAAGAAAGTTGTTGATATCATGATAAAATACAAGATAAAAAATAAACTGCATGTTGCGCATACAAGCTCCGAAGAAGAATTAAATTATGCAAAACATAACCAAATAAAAAACCAAATCTCTGTTGAAGTTGTGCCGCAGCATCTGTTCATGAACAAAAGCAGCCTGCAGGAGCTTGGCTCGTTTGCAGAGATGAAACCAAGATTGAAGACAGAGAATGACCAGAAAGCATTGTGGGACGGAATTGCAAACGGAACAGTCGATACAATTGCAACAGACCATGCGCCTCACCTGAAGGAAGAAAAAGAAAAGGCAAACTACCCTTTTGGAATTCCAGGAGAAGAAACCCTGCTCCCTTTGATGCTTGATGCTTCCAACAGAAATCTTATAACTCTTCCAAAAATAATAGAGCTTTGCTGCGAAAACCCTGCAAAGATTTTTAAGATAAAAAACAAGGGATTTTTGAAAGAAGGATATGACGCAGACATTGTAATCGTTGACCTTGGCAAAAGGCAGATGGTGAGGGAAGAAGATTTGCTGACAAAATGCAAGTGGAGCCCTTTCTCCGGCAAAATATTAAAAGGATGGCCTGTAACAACCATTGTAAACGGGAACATAGCTTATGATGATGGAAAAATATTTGATATAAAAGCAAAAGAGGTGCAGTATGACAAATAAAGCTGACGAAATAAAGCCGAACAAAGTTCAGCAAATTTCCTCAACTAAAGTTTCGGAAATACTCCTGAAAATAAAAGCTGTTTCATTAAGAACAAATCCCCCTTTTACGTGGGCGTCCGGCATTTTGTCCCCTATCTATACTGACAACAGGATTATTATGAGCTATCCTAAAGAGCGCGAGTTTATTGTGAATTCTTTTGTTAAAATGATCAAAAAGAACAAGATAAAGTTTGACGGGTTTGCAGCGACTGCCACTGCAGGAATCACATGGGGTGCATGGCTTGCGCAGAAAACAAAAAAGCCGATGGTTTACGTAAGATCAGAATCGAAATCACACGGAAAAGAAAACAAATTAGAAGGGGTTGTTGAGGCTGGCAAGAGATATATTGTTGTTGAAGATTTGATAAGCACCGGCGGAAGCTCGATAAACACAATAAATACAGTGCGCGAAAAAAACGGGATTGTGGAATACTGCGTTGCAATCTTCACTTATGAACTTAAAAAATCACAGGAAAATTTTTCAAATGTTAACGTAAAATTATTGACACTGACAAATTTCTCCAGCCTGATAAAGACAGCGGCGCAGAAAAAATACATAGCAAAAGACCAATTAAACCATATAATGGACTGGAAAAAGAATCCTGAAGGGTGGGTTGTTATATAATCTGTCAAAACTTTAAGTTTTTGAAATGTTGTTCCCTCAAGTAGTAAAAATTCTTAATCACTGTAGTAAAGTATTTATATAACTTCCACGCTGAAAATAAAAAAATGAAGAAAAAAACAATGCAGATGTGGTTTACTCTGCTTTTCATTCTGGGCTTAGTGATAGGATTCTCACTTCCGGGAAACTGGAGAACTGCATCCTTAAAGCCCCTGAAGGCAGGCGTTTACGATATACCTAAGAAGATGGGACAGCTTGACAATGACCTTGGCGATTTTAAGTATACTTCTCTTGTTGAAGTAAATGACGCAAGCATCGAATTGTTCAAGGTTGACAACGGAATTTCGGTTCGTTCCAATGCGAAAGAAAACTACTTTGCTTATGTCATAAAAGGCAGGGTAAAAGCAACAATCGGGGATTCTGCTTATGATGCAGGCCCGGGCTCGCTTATTGTAGTTCCTGCAGGAACGCTTCACAGCATGCAGAGAGTCGGTGATTCTCCGGCTGAGATGATTGTGTTTTCATCGCCTCCCCACATTGCAAAAGAGACTGCAATAACTGAAGATAAGGAATAAACAAGTTCTGATTTAGGCTATATTTCTTTGCTGCAATCAAAAAACTTTTAAATGAGCAGTACAGCTGATATTATGTGATGTAAAAATGGCAGAAAAAGGACAAAGATTAATTATGTTTTCAGGCACGGAATGCGTGCACTGCAAGGAAATGGACCCTATACTTGCTGATTTGGAGAAGGAAGGAGTCCATATAGACCATATTGAAGTATGGCACGATGCTCAGAACGCAGCATACCTTGAGAGCGTTGACAAGAACCCTGACGGAAGCCCTTTCTGCGCCGGAATCCCGATGTTCTACAACGAAAAGACAGGAAAGAAGCTGTGCGGCAACCAGAAGATAGAAAAATTAAGGGCTTGGGCCAAAGGGGAATAACTTTTTATTTTTAATATGGAACAAAAGCTGAACAAGCCTGAATGGCTGAAAATAAAGCTGGCTGTAAACGATGAATTCTCAGGCATAAAAGCAAGCTTGCAAAAGCATAAGCTGCATACAGTATGCGCATCTGCGCACTGCCCAAACATTTCAGAATGCTGGAACGGAGGAACTGCGACTTTCATGCTGATGGGGGACGTATGCACAAGAGGATGCAAATTCTGCGCTGTAAAAACCGGAAATCCAATGAAGCAGCTTGACCATGATGAGCCAAAGAAGCTTGCAAAAGCACTTTCTGACATAAAGCTGTTTGACTATGTTGTCTTAACTTCTGTAGACAGGGATGATTTAGAAGATGGAGGAGCGTCGCACTTTGCAGAATGCATAACAGAAATAAAAAAAGAGCATCCTAAGATAATTATTGAAGTGCTTATCCCGGATTTCAGGGGAGATGAAGCTGCGCTGAAGAAAATAGTTGATGCAAAGCCGGAAGTGATTGGCCACAACATAGAAACTGTTGAAAGGCTTCAGAGAACGGCAAGAGATCCACGCGCAAATTATATTCAGTCGCTTAAAGTTCTTGAAAATGTCAAGAAAATGGATACAACAATTTACACAAAATCCGCGATAATGCTCGGGCTTGGAGAGGAAGATGAAGAAGTAATCAAATCACTCCATGATTTAAGAAATATCAATGTCGACATCATGACGATTGGGCAATACCTGCGGCCATCAGACTGGCATTTGCCGATAAAAAGCTTTGCCGAGCCTTCGCGCTTCAAATTTCTTGAGCAGAAAGCATTGGAGCTCGGATTCTTGTTCTGCGCATCAGGGCCTTTTGTGAGAAGCTCTTACAGGGCAGGGGAGCTATTTATTAAAAATATAATTAATAAAAATAATCAATGATTCTATCTCAATTCGCATTTCTCTGCTTTTTTTCTTAATTGAGCTTCCCATCTTGCTTGATCAGCAGCAACGCTATTCACGTTTCTGAAATGCCCATTTATCAAATCCGCTGCCGCTTCAGCATAACCGCCAAGTTTTAGCAAAGCATCTTGCCCTTCTGCTGTTCTTTGGTGCCTTGCAGATTCTGCAGCATCATATGCTAAACCTTCAAGCCCCTTAACAATCTCTTGTTTTGTTTTTTCTGCATCGGATCCTCTTGCAGCATATCCCATGCCTGCGCCGGTTGCTAAGCAAACTGCACCAAGTAGAATATATTTTCCAATCCCTTCCTGAATCCTGTCCCTTAAAGTCCATGTTGACTCTGGCCTGAAATCTCTGTGTACCGGTTTTGTTATGTCAGTAATTGAATCATTCATTTTTACCACCACCTAATAACTACATTGGTTATCCTTATATATAAAATTAACTACTCTAATTTTTAATAATTAATAAAAAATAGTGCTAAAACTAGTAATTATAAAGAAAATTGGATTTAGCCTTTATAAATCTATAATCCTTTAATCACAATTTTTAATAATCCACTTTTACTAATTCACCTTTGCTGTTGAAAACCAAGCTGTTCATGAGACTCTGTCCCCTATACCTACTTCTAAATGCCCTGTCCAAACTTTCAAGGAAGATTTTTGCGATTTCAGTTCCACCATTTTTGTAATATGCACCTATCAAACCACCAAAGCCAAGCGACTGGAAAAAAACTATAGATGGACTCATTAATTCAATACCTTTAAGCACATTTTTGCGTCTAGAAGACCCTAAAAGTTTTTGTAGTTTATCACTAGTATGCCTAGTTAAAGTATGGTAAACTGCTTCATCTACCGTTGTTGAAGAGCTGAAGTAACCATTTGGAGTCACAAACGGGTCTCCCCATTCATGCAGATGAGTTGGTTGATTAAGATCGAATACGCTAGCATTTCCAGTCACTTTTTGAAATTTACTATCAAAATATTTTAACATAACCAAAGGGGAACTACTTACAAATGGTTTATTCATAATCCCGCCTAATCCAATCTCATTAAAATACAGAAAAAAAGTTGTTTCTTTTTGGCCTCTCCTTTTCACATACCGATGTTCGGATGCTAACTTACTCAATTCATCAACGACTTCATTTCTATCTTGGGAAGCGAGCCTTGGATGATTTTCAGTTAATGCAATATAAACAATAGTTTCTATGTTATTATCGTGAGGCACCAACCCATTAGATGATATTGACGTGTGCATGAAGGCCCCATCAGGGAATTTCTTGCTTTTGCCATTTTGTAATCTTCTATATTGTTGCCTCAGAAATTCTTCTTCCATCTCTAATAGTCTAGTAATATCATCATCTTTAAATCCATGTATCTGTTTTGCAATAAAGAAATAGCTAAAACCACTTGACACTGCCAATTCTACAAGATCAGGCAGCTTCTTCGTAACTGCATATAAAAATCTTTGAGGGTTAATTTCAAATTCTTCAATGACCTGGCTGTAGGGCAAGCCATTCATTCTTGCCACTATCGCATCTAAATCATTTTTTTTTACTTCTAATCCGTGCATTTTGCCCCTTAATAATGGTTAATATAAAATTATACTTATTTTTACAATTTAACTAATTCAATGCTTGTCTTTGCGTCTCTTCCTTGCTTAGCGACACTTTCCAGGAATGATTTATCGTTAAGAGTTGTGCGTTCAGGCACAGAGCCAGAGACAAAAACCACTGCCCATTCATACATTAAACATTCATCAGTTCCCGAAGCTTGTCTTTCAAATTCTGGCAGCCTTTTCAAGAATTCTGCATATAGCCGGGCTTTGGTGGCGTCTCCATCAAATCTTGATCTGTGCAAATACAGATCTTCTCCTAAACCGTTCCCTGTATTCACAACCAACAATTGGCCTGGTAAAATTTTATATCTTCTTTGAATTTCTGAATCATTAACTACAAACGCTGCAGCTGCGCTAGGCTCTGGCATTGGATAGTCTATATTTGGATGACTCATATAGGCAGTGTACCATGCCCTAAGAATTTGTTCTTTTGAAGCTTGGATTATAACGTGCCCTCTTTTTAATGATTGAAGAATATCCTCCTTAAAAAAAGTGTAAGGCGTGCTTATTTTGTCAAGCATATCATCTGGTTTGAACTGTTTATAACGAAGTAGCCCATTTTTATCTTCATAAAGGTTACCATCATTAAATATACCATTATCCTCTGGGACTATCCCTACAAGTTTTACCGCACTGCCTTTTGATTTTATTAACTTATCCAAGGTTACCCAAAATTTCCCACCACCTATACTTAACCCTATATAACTTGCACCAGTGCTTAAGACTTTATTTGCTTCTAACTCAAGCGCTTTTGGAATAAAATCAGTATAATCTTTTACATTTCCTGCATTTGGAACCCTCGCTGCAACATACTCCTGCCTTTCATTTGCATCTCTTAAGACTAAACTATCTTCAATGACAATCTCAAGGGAAGGCGAATTTTGCAGCGGCCTATTGGTTAAATTAACAAGCAAAATTCTTTCATTTAATTTGCGCCTTTTTAGCTCTCCTGCAATTGCCCCTACAAAATTACCGGCACTTATTGTAGTAATTGTATTTATTCTATTTGCAACAGCATCTTCAACAATTTCATCTACGCCTATTGATTTATAGGTAGGCCCCCTTCCATTCAAATAATAGATTCTAGTTCCTTCAATTCCCCAAGGTTTTACTACCATGGTATAGAGAAAACTATTTTGATTATTAAAACTATTTATAAAAAATCAAAAGAAAAAAAGAAAAAATCGGCAAAGCCGATTTCTTATACACACGCTCCTGCTGAACAGCTTGTTGTCCCATTAACAACGCAGTTAACATCTATTGACAATGGGTTGTATCCTTCAGCTTTGCTTCCGCAGTAATACTCTCTTAGATTAATAGAGTCAAGGCAAAAGTCTGTGCTGTTGAATCCAACACTTGCATCCTCTCCACTTACACTTCCTAAGGTTCTAGTTATCTGACCCCAATCAGAGTCGCTGCAAAAGTCCCTTGGGCTTTCATCATTGTCCGTCAAGCTTATGCATTCACTATCCCCATATAAGACTGAATAGTCTGTTTTAGTGTCTCCATCGTTATCAGAACCGTCTTCACATTGGCCTGTTTCGTTGGTGTCGCTGTAAGAAGCGCATCCAAAATCATTTGGGTAGTCTACCAATGTGTCTGCATCAGCGTTATCAACTGTGTCGTCACACTGACCATCAACTTCATTTGTGTCAGTTACAGATACACATCCTAGGTCTCCTCCGCTAAGCCTAAAATCAGCTAATGTGTCTGCATCGTTTGCTTCATCAACTCCATTGTCACACGCTGCAGTCCCTAGTTCACTTGAATCCGATGTGCTCGTGCACCCAACATCGATTAAATCAACTAGCCCATCATTGTCATTATCGGCTAAATCATCACAGGCACCATCTATTTCGCTTGAATCAGATGTACCTATACATCCAGGATCAGACCCATCAGCCAAGCTGTCTGCATCTGATGCATCATCTATGTTATTATCACATACTCCGTCAATTTCGTTAGAATCTGTTGTGCTTATGCATCCAGGGTCACCGCCGCTAAGCTGATAATCTTTTAAAGTGTCTCTATCATTTGCGGCATCTAATCCATTGTCACATACTAATGATGTGCTGTGTTCGTCATTATCCCTTGTGCTGCTACAACCAGGATCATTTGGATAATCGACTAAACCATCATTGTCGTCATCTGCCCCGTTGTTGCATTTCTTTGGCGCTGCATATACAACTAACGCCAACACTGCCATTGCTACAACCAGTGTAGCTATCGTAGCTATTTTTGCCCTCTTGTCCATAAAAACACCTCCAAGTGTATTTTGTCTGGATAAATATAAAAGAAGTATATTTAACCTGCTTTAGCTTTTTTTAATTTTAACAAAAAAATAGCATTAAAACTAGCAATTATAAAATAATTTGATTAAATGTTTATAAATAAAAATAATTACTTATGTTTCCTGTAAATCGTTATATTATGCGCATTGCCTGTTCTGTGACAAGGCAAACTAGCATAACCATTATCAAAAGCCCTGCCGGAATTAAGATTTATGACGAATGGACCTAAGTTATCGTTAAATTTGGCTTCTCTTCCTCTAAATCCGACTACAATTTGGTGATAGCTTATGTTATGGGCAGGATTAAAATAGCATACATCATCCCCAAAAATCCTTTCTGCTTTATTAAACTCTTTTGAAGTATTAGACGGCAACCCGGTCGGCTTATCCCATTCAAGAACCCAGCCTTCTTTGGGCAACTCAACTTTTGTAACTTTTCCGCCTTCAAATACCATCAGCCCATTATCAGGAGCAGCCCTATCGACTCTTGGTTTCATGAATATTACTTCAGGGGAAACTATCAAACAATCCCTATAAAAAAATGAGGAAGTTGAATATCCAACCCCTTTGCTTTTTTTCCATAAATCCCTGAAATCAGGATTTACCCACTTGCCGTCTTTGCCTTGCCCAAAATAAGCATAATTTAATTCAGCTAACGTCGGACTGTTTATGAAAACATAACTGCCGTTCTCAGTATATCTTTGCGGCTCTGTTCCCAAATAAAAATCAGAATCAATGCTGTAGCCGGATCCCTCAACCTTTCTTATTAATATTTCTGATTCAGGCCTTTTTATTGGTGGGCTTTCTAATTGGCGCCTCCAGTCTCTGTCCGGATTAACTATTCCTTCCAGTTCTAACAGTTTGCTTTTAGTCATTTTATTGCCCTCCAAATCTTTTTAACAATCCGTCAAGGCTTTGCGCGAAATCCGGAACATTTGCAAGGCTTGCCCTTACTTCCAGATTGCCAGCATATCTTTTAAGAGATTCAATAAGATCCGGTAAAAATTGCCTTATGAACATTGCATGTTCTGTTCTTCCATAATCAAAACTCGCATGCCATTCTGAAACAATATTCCCATTTCTGTCAAATGATGCGCCTTCCCGTAGTTCCTTTCCCGGTGCGCTATTTTCAAGATTGTATACTATCTCAATTCCCCTGCTCCCGCCATATACAACAATTTGAATTTGCCCTATACTAGCAGCATAAGGCGGCAATCTTTCTTTGCCTGCCAAACATTTCCATTTAAATTCTCTGCTAGTTGATGGTGCTGTATGGTTCATTTTCATCACTTCAGGATAAAGAAATCAAAACTTAATATTAAATGTTTTTACAAAATTCTTTAATAAAATAGGTAAATTTATATATAAATTAGTTATTATAAAATAATATGGCAGTAAAACTTGATATGTATGATAAGAAGATAATGTACGAGCTGGACAAAAATTCCAAGATGAGTTTGCAGGAACTGTCCAAAAAACTGAAAAGATCAAAACAATTTATACTTTACAGGATGAAGCAGCTGGAAGCAAACAAAATAATCACCGGCTACAATGCAATTGTCGATATGTCCAAGTTCGGATTTTTCAGCTTCAGGGTTTATTTCAAATTCCAGAGCATGACGGGAAGCGAAGGAAAGAAATTTGTTGAGCATTCTAAATCAAAATTTTCACAGGTTTGGACAATAACGAGCATGCACGGAAAGTGGGACTATGCACTTTTTCTCGGAGTAAAAGCAATCTCGGAATTTCATGATATCTGGGATTCAATAATGCTGGACTACAAGCCGAAAATAAAATCATACAATGTTGCAGTATACGCTCCGGTTCATAACTTCAACAGAAAATTTTTCCTTGATAGCGCTCCGGCAGACACTATAGAAAGAGTATACGGGGCAGGAGAAAAAGAGGAAACAGACGGGCTGGATTGGAAGATAATTGAAAAATATTCCAATAATGTAAGACAATCCTCTTTGGAGATTGCGAAAAAACTCAATGTGTCTGCAGATACAGTAAGGGCAAGGATAAAAAACCTTGAAAAGAAAAAGATAATCACAGGCTACAAGATTGGATTGAATCTTGAGCCCCTTGGGTTTACATCGTACAGGGTTGATCTGCAGCTTATATCCACGAAAAGAAACAAGGAACTGTTTGAATTCTGCAAGCACCATAAGAATATTTATCAGATAAACAAGTCCATCGGGGGGGCCGATTTTGAAATAGAAGTCATTGTAAAAGATCTGAATCATCTTCTTGAATTGATTGACGAAATCAAAACAAAATTTCATGATGCTGTCAATGATGTTGACTACTTTGGATTTTCAACATTCCATATCCTGCAGTACATACCGGATTGACTTCTAACCGATTCAAAGCTATCAAAAGCTATTTATAAGCCCATAGCTTAACGTTTTCTATGGCAAAGAAGAACTTTTTGCTGCTTTCGATGGAAGACAGCAAGATAAAGAAAATATCGAATGTAATCAGCAATGAATCCTGCAGGAAGCTGCTGGATTTCCTGTCTGAAAAAGAGGCGACAGAATCAGAGCTGGCTGAAAAATTAAGCATTCCGATATCCACGGTTCATTATAACCTGCAGCAGCTTGTGGACGCCGGTTTGGTAAGCGCTGATGAGTTTCACTACAGCAAGAAAGGAAAAGAAATTTCACATTACAAGCTGGCAAACAAGTATATTATAATAGCTCCAAAGAAGACATTAGGATTAAAAGAAAAATTAAAGAATATTTTTCCTGTTGTATTGGTTGTATCTGGCGCTGCATTAGTAATTCAATACCTGTCAAAGCCTTCGGTAATTGTTCCGCAAGTACAGCCTATGGTGGCAAAATCATTCGAAAGCTCAATTGCAGCGGCGCCTATGATGGCAGGCACAGCGCAAAACGTTTCATCATCAACACCAGTATTGTTGCAGAACATCGCGCTTTGGTTTTTTGTCGGGGCGGTTTTTGCATTGATTGCATACTTAATAATAAACTCATTGAGAAAAAAATGAATGCAAAACATCAACAAAATAAAATAATTATTTCAGCATTAGTTGCATTGATACTTGGAACTTTTCTTAATGCGAGCGTAGCGAGCACTGGGGTTTAATTCCCCGACCTTCAGGTCGTTT
>JBBSWH010000011.1:0-135814 GCA_038046385.1 Nanobdellota archaeon
AGAAGGCATGATTAAGCATGTTTTCAGGACAACTTTAAACAAAGATGTCAAAACACCTTTCAGAAGAATCCCTTATACAGAATCAGTTGAAAAATATTCAACAGACAAGCCGGATTTAAGGTTTGGGATGGAATGCTGCACAGTAACAGAAATTGCAAAGCACTCTGAATTCAAGGTTTTTCTTGACGTTGTAAAAAAAGGAAATGTTGTAAAGCTGCTCAATGCAGAAGGATGCGCAGAAAAATTAAGCAGGAATCAGATTGACGAGCTTATAGAGTTTGCAAAGCAGAACGGCGCCCTTGGATTGGCTTGGATGAAAGTTACAAAAGAAGGATTGGAAAGCAACATAGCAAAATTCTTCCCGCAGGAAATACAGAAAAAGCTTATTGAAAAGATAAATGCAAAGCCAGGGGATTTATTGTTGTTTGCAGCCGACAAGGAAAAAGTTGTCAATGATGTCTTGAACAAGATAAGGTTGAAGCTCGGAAACGACCTTGGATTAATAGACAAGAGCGATTTTGCATTCTGCTTCATTACAGATTTTCCATTGTTCGAGTACAGCGAAGAAGAGGGAAAATGGGACTTTGCCCACAATCCGTTTACAATGCCGAAAGAAGATTACATACAATATCTTGAAAGCGACCCTGGAAAAGTTATGTCTTATCAATATGATTTTGTGATGAATGGAAGCGAATTGTTTAGCGGTTCTGTGCGAAACACAATACCAGAACTGCAGGAACGAACGTTTAAAGTTACTGGAATGTCCCAGGAACAGATAAGCGAAAAATTTGGATTCCTGCTTGAAGCCTATAAATACGGAGCTCCTATGCACGCAGGCTTTGGCCTTGGATTTGACAGATTGACATCTTTAATGCAGGGCATGAGCGATATAAGGGAAGTAATCGCGTTTCCAAAAAACAAATCTGCTGAAAATCCGATGGACGGAAGTCCAAGCGAGCCAAGCGACAAGCAATTGAGCGAATTGCACATAAAATTGGACTTTGTAAAAGAAACACCAAACGCCCTTTTCACAAAAATAAAAGATGTTCTTAACAAGGAAAAGATAGATTTTGAAGTTATGGAGCACAAGCCAGTTTATACTAGCAGGGAATCTGCTGAAGTTCGAGGCACCGAACTAAAACAAGGGGTAAAAGCTCTTGTGTGCAAAACCGAAGAGGGTTTTATCCAGGCATGCGTTGCAGCAAACAAAGAGCTTGATGTTGAAAAGCTGCAGAAACTCACTTTGTTCAAAAAAATAGAATTATCCAATCCAAAAGACGTAAAACAGGTTTCAGGATGCAACATCGGCTCTGTCCCGCCATTTGGCAATCTATTTGATGTTAAAGTTTACTTTGACAAAACTGTTTTAGACAACGATATTGTCGCATTCAACGCAGGCTCTCATACTAAAAGCATCAAGATGAAAGCAAAAGATCTGCAGAAGATTGTTAACCCTATTGTTGGTGAGTTTTCTAAGTAGCGGGTTGTAATGATAAAAGACTTAAAAGATATTAAGAAAAATGAAATTAATCTATTTGGAGGGAAAGCTGTAAATTTAGGATTTCTTATACAGAATGGATTTAATGTTCCAGCTGGGTTTTGCATTTCAACAAAAATCAATGAATTGACTTCGACTGTTAAGAAAGAAACAATTAAAAGGTTTAGGGCACTAAACTCAAAAGTATCTGTAAGAAGTTCTGCTACAGCAGAAGATGCAAAAAATGCGAGCTTTGCAGGGCAATTTGACACTTTTCTCAATATTGATTCAGACGTTAGAGTATTGAATGCCATTAAAAATTGCTGGACTTCAGTTAAATCCGGCAGGGTAAACTCTTATATGGAAGGCAAGAAAATAAAAAACATTGAAATGGCAATTATCATTCAGAAAATGGTAAATGCAGATTTTGCCGGAGTGATCTTTACTGTAAACCCTATAAAAAAGAAAGGGCTTCTTATAGAGGTGACTGAAGGGTTGGGGGATAAATTAGTATCGGGAGAAGTAACTCCAAATACTTATTTTATTGATAAAAAATCATTAAAAATAATAAATAATATCTTAAAGTTTAGTTTTAAAAAATCACTCATTACGAAGCTGTCACAAACAGCGTTAGAAATAGAAAAATTGTATAAATTTCCGCAGGATATTGAATTTTGCATTAAGAATGAGAAAATATTTATCTTACAATCTAGGCCTATAACTACACTATGAGCTTTGAAATTTTTGAAAGGATATACAGTGGCCATTGGTTTTTATCTAGCTATAACGGCCCTGGATTTGTAAGAGATTTTCCTAAAATCGGAGGCGGGAAATTTATAACCAAAGCTATTTATGTTATGGAAAACCAGATGTGCCGCTATATTTTTGACAATAATGAATTTGAAAAAGCGGCTAACTTTACAGCAGACCGCTTGATAAATGATGATAAATGGCGTTTAAGCATTTACAAAAAAATTGATTTCTACACAAAAAAATATTTTCAAACCGGAGAAAACCTTAGAAAATTAAATTTAAGCTCGCTGAGCAGCAATAAACTTGCGCAAATAATCAATAAGATTATTTCATTACAACACCATCATCAGGTTTATAGCATTCTTGTTAATGGGGTTGTATTAGACGGAAGAAATCATCTATCAAATAAAATACGCAATGAAGTAAAGTCTGCATTGGGAAATACTAAGAAATTTGAGGATTATTGGTCTTTGCTTACTTTAGTGACTAAAATGAGCCTTAGGCAGGAAAAGGATTATGAAATATCCTTAATAGCTAAAAAATCAAAAAATATGAGTAAGAAAGATACAAGCAAAAAATTAATGAAATTATACGAAAAATATTGCTGGATTGATTACAACAATCTTGGGCCCCCAGCCTCATTTAAAACATTTGAAAATGAGCTGGAAGACGCTATAAAAAATAATATTCATTTAAGCTTGCCTATGCAATTAAAAAATATTAAGGCAAAACAGGAAAAGCTAATGAGAGAATTACGCTTCAATAAAAGGCTTAGATTTCTGGTCAATTTATCCCAATATGTCATTTGGCAGAAAGGTTTTCGTAAGGATATGCAATATCATGGATTTTACTGCTATGAAAATTTATTTAAGGAGTTAGCCAGAAGAAATGGAACAGGCGATTGGCAGGCATTTAGCTTTTTATTTCCGTGGGAAGTTGAAAAATTTTTAATTGAGAAAACCCCCAGTATTTCAGAGCTTAATGAAAGAAGAAAATTCTCTTGCTTTATTGTGTCTAAAGACGAGCTTGGTTTAAAAATAGGCAAAGAAGCCCGCAAATTTTCAAAAAGCCTGAATCTACTTGAGGATTTTTTCCATCTTAAGGAAACAAAAGGGCAGTGTGCTTATATAGGAAAGGTAAAAGGATATGTCAAGGTTGTGCAAATACCTTCTGATATAAGCAAGATGAATAAAGGAGACATACTAATATCCCAAGCTACGAGTCCTGATCTTTTACCCGCTATGAAAATAGCTGGTGCTATCGTTACCAATACTGGCGGATTAATTTGTCATGCTGCTATAACCTCAAGAGAACTCAAGCTTCCATGTATAGTAGGAACCGGAAACGCCACGCTTATTTTTAGAGATGGTGATTTAGTTGAGGTTAACGCAACTAAAGGCATTATCAGAAAATTAAAGTGATTCGATAAGGTACCATAAATTAAACATCAATTATAAAAAAATAAAAAAAATTAATTAAAATTTACAGTTGGCGCATTCTCGGCTCCTGACACAGATTCAAAGTAAGCCCGGTCAGTATATCCAAGATTGCCTGCAACCATGTTGCTTGGGAAAGTCTTGATTCTTGCGTTGAAATTACGGACAGCTTCATTATAGCGTCCTCTTTCAACAGCAATCTTGTTCTCTGTGTTTGACAGTTCATCCTGAAGCGACTGGAAATTCTTGGTTGCTGTAAGCTGCGGATAATTTTCAGCCATAACAAGAATCTTTGAAAGTGTTGATTCTATTTGGTTTGCAGTATCTACTTTTGCATTTACATTCGGCGCAGTCTGCCACTGGCTTCTTAATTGGGATAGCTGTGTAAGCGTGCTTTGCTCGAAATTTGCAGCGCCCTTGACAGTATTTACAAGATTGGGTATCAAGTCAACCCTTCTCTGATACTGCGTCTCAACCTGGGCCCATTTGTTGTTCGTTTCTTCATTCAGTCTTATCAAAGAATTGTATGTTCCAACATACCACATCACTAATAATAATATTATTGCAACCGGTATTCCGATTCCGAGCATTAGTTTCTTGTTCATTTTCTTTTCACCTTTGTTTTTTGAGATTTTGATTTTTTCTGTGAAAATCCGTATAATGATTTAACTTCTGGTCCATCAAGCCACATTCCTCCGCATTTGTCACAGACATCAAGCACAGCGCCAGATGCATGGTTTATCTTCCTCATGTATTTTTTTCCGATAATGCCGGAGCATCTCGGGCAACCCATCTTTTTGTCTTCCATTTTAGTGTGTTATCAGCATGTGTTTTTATTCTTTGCGATTAAAATTTTCCTCCAAAGCCACCACCGCCAAATCCTCCGCCTCCGCCTGAAAATCCTCCAAAACCACCGCCACCGAACCCGCCGCCTCCAAAACCACCTCTGCCTCTTCCAAGGTTTCCAAGGAAAATTCCGCTGGCAGCTCCCTTGTAATAGCTGTCATTGCGCTTGTTTATGCTTGAATGGGCGTTAGCTTTTCTTTGCAGTATGCTCATTACTATAATCAATAAAAAAAGCCCGAAAAAAATCAGAAGAAAATAACTCCCTGTGCCGGATTTTTCTTCTTTTAGCCTCACTATATCTGCGTCATTTGAGCCAAGCAGTATCCTTTTTGCAACATCAAACGTGTCTAATATTCCCTTTTCATAATTATTTTCTTTAAGGCTTGGAATTAAGTAATCTCTTGAAATTCTGCCGAGCAAAGATGCGCTTAATGTGCTTTCCACCCCATAGCCGACTTCCCATCTGAATACGCGGTCTTCTGTTGCAACATAAAGCAAAATCCCGTTGTCATTGCCCTTTTTGCCTATTTTATTGTCTTCTGCAATTTTTAGCGTGTATTCTTCAAGGGAATAATCTTTTGAATATTCTTTCTCTATGTAGATTGCAAACTGCACACCCTTTGTTGATTTTTCCAAATCCACAATCTCATTCAGCAATTGTGCTTTCGCGCTTTCAGAAAGAACCCCTGCATTGTCAGTTACGTAAGAATCAATTTTAGGAATTTGAGCGCTTGCTACAAATGAAAAAATCAGAAAGCCCAAAACCAATAATAATAAACCCTTTTTCATAATAATAAAATTATCAATAAAGTTATTAAACTTATCCATTGCACTTTAGATTATGGGAAAAATAATAATCAATTTCGTCACAAGCAACAAAGGAAAAGTTCGTGAATTTAAGCAGATTCTTGAGCCTTCAATCAAAGTAAACCATATTGAATTATCTTATCCCGAGATAAGAAGCGAAGATTCTGAAGAGATTGCAAGGCATTCTGCAAAGGCATTGGCTGAAAAATTTAAAAAACCAGTTGTAGTCGAAGATTCTGGCCTGTTTATTGAAGCGTTAAATGGTTTCCCGGGAACTTATTCTGCCACAGTCCACAAAAAGATTGGATTGGAAGGAATTTTAAGGCTGATGAAAAACATCAAGAACAGAAAATGTGTTTACAAAAGCGCCGTTGCATACTGTGAGCCAGGCAAAACTCCCGTAAGTTTTCTCGGAACAGAGAACGGGACAATTGCAAACAGCATAAAGGGAACTTTTGGCTTTGGCCACGATCCAATTTTCATTCCGCAGGGCGGCAAAAAGACTTATGGCGAGATGGAAGACGCGTCTGAAAAAAAGAAATTCAGGAGAATGGCTGTCGAGAAATTGAAAAAGTATTTGTTAAAAAAATAAAAAATTAAATTTGTCAGAAATTTTTTAAATGGGTTTTTTAAGTTCAAACCTTGTTTCATGAACTTCTGGTTCTAAGTCCCAAATGTTTCCATATTTTTCTTTAAGTTGGGAAACAAATTCACCCAAAACGCCATGGAGTTCCGAAACTAGGGAGTACAGGATAAGGTTATTCCCCAATCCTGCGCTTTTTATTGCATCCTGATATAGAAACCAATTACGCAAGGATAAGTCTGCTACTCCCCCAGGCCTCAAAATTCTGTGTATCTCTGGCAGTGACAAATTTACTCTCGTGTGATGCAATGTTCTGTAACTAATCAAATAGTCAAAAGTGTTGTCAGGTATTCCGGGCATGTTTTCTAAATTTGCAACAATCCTTCTCTCTCTTCTGAATGGAGTTGCTTCACTATAGATTGGTTGAATGTCAATTCCAAATGCTTCAACATATTCTAATTCTTGTAGTTTGGCAAGAGCAACTCCAACATTGCAACCTACATCACCAATCAGTATTGGATATTGAAAACCAGTTCTAAAATCACTAATTCTTTCATGAACACTTATTCCCAAAAAATTTTCATATGCTGATAATGAAATTGAATCGGGTCTTGTGATAGCTTCAAAATTTCCGTTATACGATTCTAATGCTACTCTTTCTAAATCTTGTATTCCCATTTTATCCTCCGCATTTTTACAGCCTATCGGCTATTGTTTTTCAGTTTTTTATAAAATAAAATCAGCCTTACAATAATCCCTTCATCGTCCGGACACCATCAAGAAATTGCATTTGACGCCTATAGAATCGTAAATTCCAAGCAGCCAAAACAAGAACCAGTTTTCAGATATCAGACAATGAATTGCTCACAATGAGCTTACTACGACGACAGATTTAAGACTAGCATAATTACAATTATTTTTTCCTTGTGCAAATTTCATAGTATTGGGAATGCTGTTGAATTTATAAAACTTGCTGAAAAATCTAAAAATTACTTACTAAACAAGTAATTCCAAAACTTTAAATACTCAAATCAAAAATAGACCCCCATGCAATCAAAACCCCTTTTAATTATTTCTGTTTTTTTCTTATTGTTTATCTCGGCATGCAGCAAAGACCCTGCTGAAAAATATAATTCTTATATGGAAAAAGCTAATGAACTTAAAGAATATAAAATAGTTTACAAAATGGAAATGAGTGCCTTTAAGGTTTTTGGGCTTGGAGAGATGAGGATAGGCCTCTTCAAGAAAAATGACAATGAAAAGTCAGTGGTGGAAGCAAGTGTGATGGGGCAGAGCATAACGGCGTCTGTTTACAACGTTAATGGAAAAATGATTGTATGCTCAAAAGATCCATTTAACCCTGATGGTAAACCTGTATGTGCTAAAGATAAAACAAATGAATTCTCCCAGATTTTGGATTATACCACTATCACTTCTAACATGGAGCCCGGAAATACAGAAGTATCTTCTATAGGCAATGGGGAGTACATTGGAAAAAAATGCGATAAATTTAGTATAGACATAAAAAATATTAGCATCTTGCTTAACATGTCTGACCAACAAAGTATGTTAAGTTCAAGCAGCGACTTAAATAGTATTAAGACAAGAATAGAAGTATGTATAGACCGCAAAACAGGATTAGGGCTTTATATCAAGATGTATTCCTTTTCAAAATCAGAACTCGAGGACAATGATGTTGAAAACGAGATACTATCAATGACTGCAACGTCATTTGCAGATAAAGTTGATGACTCTATATTTATCTTGCCTGTTAAATATGGTATCCTTGGGTCGGCATGCGATAATAAGGAGATTATAGCTGTCGTAGACCCTTATGCAGATATGGCTTCCGATTCAAAAATAAATGTTATGGGTGATTCTTTTTCAAAGAAAATTTCTAATGTAATGCCTCTTAACAATAAAAATTTCCAGAAAGGCAAAATTTCAATTGTTCAGGCAAGCCTTCCGGAAAATAATCCGCCTTATCCCTCTTACGAGATTTGTTTAGGAGATGACTGCCAGAATTTGCCATGCGCCTTTGGTGTATCTGTAAACTGCATTAAAAAATCAAATGACAAGCAGACATGCGAATCTGACAAAGGGTGCATTTACTCCGACGGCTTATGCAAACAATTTTCATGTTATGATTTAAAAGATAAAGGCGCATGCAACTCCAAAAACTGTTACTGGGACGAAAGCTACGGAATCGGGCAATGTGCTGATACTTCATGTTATAACTTTAAAACACAAAACGAATGCGAGTCAAGCGATTTGACATGCGGATGGTACGAAAGTCAAGGATATACCTCTTGCAACCCTAAGTCTTGTTACGACTTTACTGTAAGGGAATTATGTGAATCAAGCAATTTGAAGTGCGAATGGAAAGAAGATCCAGGCTACCCTGGCTACTGCAATCAAAAGAATTGCCTCGGATTGTCCACAAAAGAATCCTGCGAATCATCAGATTTAAACTGCAAGTGGCTTTCTGACCAGTACGGGTCGTACTGCACAATCTAAACTGCAATTCACAAACTTTATATATAATCTAAAATCTATCTTTTTCTATGATTCAGAAAATAAAGGATTTAATGAAGACAAAGGAAGATTTGGACGCAATAAACGGCAACATAGAAGAAAATAACAGAATAATTTCTGAATTAAAGGAAGAGTTAAAGTCACTAAAAGCCGGATTGAAGGAAACAAAAAAGTCGCAGGACGAATTCCTAAACACATTCAAAGAAAATTTATCTTCAATAAGCAATCTTAAGGAAGACTTTGGAAAGGAATTATATGATTTCAAGCTTTTGAAAGGCCAGCTCCAAAGAAAAATACTTGACAAGTTTGAGGAAGAGCTGCAGAAGGATTTGGAAGTAAATCGTGATTCATTGAAAAAAGACATTCAGGATTACAATGAACTAAGGAAAAGCGTTGACGAGATATTGTCAAAAATCAACATGACAGGCAGCGAGTTAAGCAAATTCCTTGACATAAGCAGAAACATCAAGAAAGAGGATTTTGAGCTTGTAAGGCACTCAAGAAATCTTGCCGAAATGGGCAGGGAAAAGCTTGAATTGATGAGAAAAATTGACAATCTCGAAAGAATGCTTTCCAAGATGCGAAGAAGAGAGATTATCAGGTAGATTTTATTTTCTTAATTTACTATTGCAATGTATGGCGAGTGCCGAACGACTGGCAATCGAGTGAGGCACGAGCACTAAATATTGTGAGGCAAAGCCGAACAGATTAAATCTTCCTGAGAAAACTCAAACTTAGAAAAGGAGGTGTGCCCCAGATAAGAGGGTCGTAATACCTGGGGCGGAGATGGATTTCAATCGTTACTTGGGTTTTCACCTCTAGTTTTTTTAAATTGAATCCATAATCTAGGTTGGATAGCTTATTTATATACTGTATGAAGCATTGTTCTGAAACGCAATTTCACAAGCTTTATAAAGGGAAAATCGAGAGTATCATATATGGCGTGGGAATGGTTCTTTGGGAAGGGTATATTTATAGACTCAATTTCGCTTGTTGTTATGCTGCTAATAGCGCTTTCTGCGACAAAATACTACTTTGTAAAAAAAAGCCGCAATTACCTTTTCTTGGCATTGTCTTTTTACTCTATGGCTCTCGCATTCCTTTCTAAAATACTCATAACCTTTACAATAAACTATAAAGTTCTGTATACAGAAGCCGTACGTTCAATGCAGTACACTACTACAATAGTGAAATCCTCTGAGGTGCTGTCCATCAGCGGGGATTTGTTTTACAGGATTTTTACCCTTGTAGGCCTTTTCCTGCTTTATTCAATATATGAGAAGCAGTCAAAGGCAAATATAATATTGATGGCTTACCTGCTTTCACTCTCAGCATTGTTTACCAAAGACCAGTATCCCTTATACTATCTTTTTTACTTAACAACATTTCTTTTCTTTGGAATAATATCCCACAGGTACTACAGGAACTACAGGGAGAACAAGGAAAAAACAACAGGCATGCTTGCAGCCAGCTTTTCTATAATCACATTAAGCCAGCTCCTTTTCCTGCTTAAGATAGCTTCAAAATCATTTTATTTTGCAGGCGAAATAGTGCAGCTTGTAGGATATACCTTATTATTGGTTACATTCATAATGGTGCTCAAGCATGGACGGAAAAAGAACAAAAATTGACATCATTGAGGACATGCTGTCTTCCATCATAAACAAAGGCGGACACATAAAGCCGACTCATTTGATGTACAAGTCCAATATGTCCCATGGCCAGATGAAGACTTACCTTGAAGACCTTGTAAGCAAAGACCTTGTCAAGAAGTCAAAAAAAAATGAGTACGATTACATCATAATAACGGATAAGGGATATGAATTTGTGCAGAAGCTGAAGCAGATGCGCGAGTTTGAGAAGGCTTTTGGGCTTTGATTCTAAACAAAAATATATATAAACAATAGTAATCTTTCTTTTCTTATGGAAATTGACAGAAAGCTTCTCCAGCACGTTGCAGAAGTTGCAAGGCTGAAATTAACAGAAGATGAAATAAAGAAATTTCTTCCTCAATTGGAGGAAGCATTGGAGTTCTTTTCAAAATTGCAGGAAGTTAATACAGACGGCATCAAGCCTAACTTCCAGCCGATTGAACTAAAAAATGTAATGCGCGATGACATTGAGAAAAAATGCCTAACGCAGGACGAAGCCCTATCATTGACAGAGCACAAGAAAGACGGGTATTTCAAGGGGCCGAGAGCAGTATGAAACAAATAATTTTGACAATAATGGTTTTGATGCTTGCTTCATGCGCATCAAATGCAAATAATGATGCATACGGAAAAGATGTTCAAGTTGAAAAAGCAGCAATATCGGCAAACCAAGAATCTACAGGAGGAATTCAAATGAAATATGTTACAATTGAAACAGGCAAAGGCACAATAAAGGCAGAGCTTTACACAGAAAAAGCTCCGATAACTACAACAAACTTCATAGGTTTAGCTAACTCTGGATTTTACAACGGATTAACATTCCACAGAGTTGAGTCTGGATTTGTAGTCCAAGGCGGAGATCCAAAAGGAGATGGAACAGGAGGTTCCGGAAAATCAATCCCATTAGAAATAAAACCGGAATTAAAGCACGTCAAAGGCGCTTTGGCAATGGCAAGGACACAGGACCCAAACAGTGCAACATCTCAATTTTACATAACCCTTAACGATGCACACTTCCTTGATGGAAGTTATGCTGTATTCGGAAAAGTGGTATCCGGAATGGATGCTGTTGAGCAGATTAAAGTAGGCGACAAGATGAACAAAGTTTACATAACAGACAAGTAAAGATGGATATAAAACATTTCATTGAAAGCGCAAGAAACGGAAGCATTGACTTAGTCGAGCATACACATAAGGTCATTGAAGAATCCAAAAAAATAAACAAAGACTACAATTATTTCAACACAATTTCTGAAGGATTGGCATTAGAACAGGCCAATCATCTTAAAAAATTAATCAAAAGCAGCGACAAGAGCATAAAAAACAAAAAATTGTTTGGAGTTGCAATCTCAATCAAGGATAGCATTTGCGTTAAAGGCGTTGAAAGCACAGCCGGCTCAAGAATTCTCAAAGGGTACAGGCCGCTTTTCAACGCAACTGTTGTTGAAAAAATAATAAACGAAGGGGGCATAATAATAGGAAAAACTTCACAAGACGAATTCGGCTTCGGAAGCTTTTCCGTGCATTCAGGCTTCAAAATACCGAAAAATCCGATTGACCCGGAAAGATCATGCGGCGGCTCTTCAGGAGGCGCAGCAGGAATCGCAAAAAAAGCAACCTTCCAGCATGTTTCTGTTGGCGAATCAACCGGCGGAAGCATTGCAGAGCCAGCCTCATTCTGCGATGTTTTTGGAATGTGCCCCACATACGGAAGAGTTTCAAGATACGGCCTGATAGATTTTGGAAATTCTCTTGACAAAATAGGCCCGATGGGAAAAACTTGCCATGAAACTGCTCTGTTGCAGGAAGTCTTGTCAGGATACGACGAAAATGACAGCACTTCTGTAAACGCTCCGGTTGATGATTATACTGATTTTACTCCAAGCAAAAAAATGAAAATCGGAGTCATAAAGGAAGCATTTGACAAAGGATTGGACAAAAACGTTGAGAAAAATGTATGGGCATCAATAAACAAGCTGGAAGGCAACGGAGTGCATTACGAAGAAATAAGTTTGGAAATGCCAATCAAGTACGGGTTGGCAACATATTATATGATAGGCACATCAGAAGCTTCAACTAATTTGTCAAAATACTGCGGCATGCGATACGGCGCTTCTGAAAAATTAGAAGGGTCTTTCAATGAATATTTCACAAAGGTAAGGAGCACAAATCTTGGAGAAGAGGCAAAAAGAAGAATCATCCTGGGAACATTCGCGAGAATGTCCGGATTTCGTGATGCGTACTACATCAAGGCAATGAAAGTAAGAACAATGATAACAAAAGAATACAAAAAAGCATTCAAGAAATATGATGCGCTTGTAAGCCCTGCTGTTCCAATCCTTCCGCCAAAATTTTCCGAGATTAAAAAACTGACTCCATTGGAGAATTATATGATGGACATCATGCTTACTGGCCCGAACATATGCGGGCTTCCCCATTTAAGCGTGCCCTCAGGCTACTCAAACAAGCTCCCAATTGGAACTTTGTTCATAGGAGACCATCTGCAGGAAAAGAAATTGTTTCAATTAGGGCATTTATTAGAGGGAAAATGAACAAGAAATGTATGAAATGCAATGTGCCTCTTGAAGGGTTTTTGTACGGATTAATTGCAAAGCCGATATTTGGAGTAAAACCAAGCAAAAAAAACAGAGATTTGTGCAATAAATGCGAAAATAAGGAAAAATGAAAAAATTCACAACAGACATTGTAATTGGACTTGAAATTCACGTAGAGCTAAACACAAAAACAAAATTATTCTGCGGCTGCCCGACTAAAGGAAACGAAGAGCCGAATACACGAACTTGTCCAACCTGTTTAGGAATGCCAGGCTCAAAGCCGGTTCTGAACAGAAAAGCAGTTGAGTTTGCGTTAAAGCTGTGCATGGCGCTGAACTGCGACATTTCAAATGAGCTTGTGTTTTCAAGAAAATCATACTTTTATCCGGACATGGCAAAGAATTATCAGATTTCCCAGTATGAAGTTCCATTGGGAAAAAAAGGAATCCTGAAATTAAAAGAAGGCAAGGAAATTGGAATAACCAGAGTGCATATGGAAGAAGACCCTGCTTCTCTTGTTCATCCTGCCGGCATGAAAGACAGCTCTTACGTTCTTGTGGATTATAACAGATCCGGAAATCCGCTTGTTGAGATTGTCACAGAGCCTGATTTCACAAGCGCAGAGGAAGCAAGGGATTTTATGAAGCAGTTAATCACGGTTCTCGATTATCTTGAGATTTTTGACGTGAACAGCGGAATCATAAAAGCAGATGCCAACATCTCGATAAAAGAAAGCAGTTACACAAGAGTCGAGATAAAGAACATCACAGGGTTTAAGGAAATTGAAAGGGCATTGCTTTACGAAATACAGAGGCAAAAAGAAGAAACAAGGCACAAAAGAAGCCTGTATCAGGAGACAAGAGCATGGGATTCTGAAAAAGGAATAACATTCTCATTAAGAAAAAAAGAAACAGAAGAAGATTATGGCTACATAATTGATAGTGACTTAACCCTTGTTGATATAACAGCAGACTGGCTGATGAAAATAAAAAGCGAAATGCCTGAGCTTGCTCAAGATAAAGTTAAGAAGTTTATTGATAAATACGGCTTGAAAAAAGAAGATGCAGAGGTTATTGCAAGCGATAAGCCATTGGCAGAATTATTGGAAAAAGTTGCAAAACATGCCGATGCAACCCTTGCTGCAAAATGGGTAAGGCGAGAAGTAACAAGAGTGCTGAACTACAGCAAAAAAACACTTCATGAGTCAAAGATAACAGAAAAAAACCTTACTGATTTATTGAAGCTCATACAAAATAAAAAAATAACAGAGCAAGTCGGACAGAAAATAATCGAGATGCTTGCTGAAAATGATTTTGATGTAAATGAATACGTTAAAAAAGAAAAATTAGAAGCTGTTTCAGACTCATCCGAGCTAGAGAGGTTCTGCATTGCGGCAATAAATGAAAATACAAAAGCAGTCGAAGATTACAGGAAAGGCGAGATGAAGGCGTTGAACTTCATTGTTGGCTCTGTAATGAAAAAGACAAAAGGAAAAGCAACGCCGAAAGAAGTCAATGAGATAATAATTAGAATTTTAAGGTAAATTTTGTATAGTTGTCTTATATCTTACAGTTTCATTCATTCCAACAACACAGTTAGGGCCTATGTTGCAGAATTCCCCTACATTTGCTCCGTACATTATTCTAGCACCTGGTTGTATTATTGTTCCTCTGCCTATTTTTGAGCCAGCACCTACAAAAACTTGAGGTGTTATAACAACCCCATCTCCAATTTCAGATGATTCTATTACGGAATAAGCATTGACAGCTACAAAGTCTCCCATTTTAACACTCGGGTTGACTTCTGCTTTGTTGTACACTATCACACCTCTGCCTAATGAAACTTCGAACTTGTCCTGTATCTCTTGATCAACCAGCGTTGGAAATTCAAAGCCATCGGCAAGCAGTTCCAAACCCATTTGAAGTCTTACATCCGTAGGATACATAAAACCGAGAACAAGCTGATTAATCCCTTTACTATCTCTTAATTCTTTAAGGTCGCTTGGTTTACCTATTATTGGAACCGGGTAACCATGTTTTGCTTTTTTATCATCTACAAATCCAGCTACTGTGTACAAACCGGAAAACTCTTGCCTTATATATTCTGCAATTCCAATCCCTGTAAGTCCTGCTCCGTATATTATGAGTTTCTGCGCCATTTTATTTAAAACTCCAGTTCCAAAACTCTGCCTGCGTCTTCTTTTACTCTTTTCTCAAAATCAGGCACAGTCTCCCCTTCCTGTTTCTCTGAACTTAAGAGTTTTATCAGAGATTTTACAAGAAGTTCTTCCTTCTCAACGCTTAAATCATCCAGTTTAATCTGCCCAAGATGCTCTTTTATCAAAAATGATTCTATATCTTCTGTGTTCCTCGCATCGGTTTTTATCTCGTCAAACTCCTTCGACATTACAGCATGCGAGCTTTTCATTACAAAATAAGCTGATTTTTGGTACAAAAACTCAAATATCTCCCTAAAGTTTATATCAGATGCTTTTCCGGATTCAAGAACTCCATGAAGCCGTATCAAAACAATTGTATTGTTGAGCGCTTTCTTCTTGAAATGCTCAAAAATTTCATCTTTTATTTTGTCAGGTGTCTTATGGTCGCATTTGATATTCAGCTTTTCAACATTATAGATTTGTATCGGCTCCCATCTTAAATTGCCATCTTCAACAATGTAAAATCCGCCTCTCTCAAGCTTTTCAAGCTCAGCAAAGCTGTTCGGGAACAATGGGCCGGGATATGCAATTTTTCCGTAGCCTTCAATCTGTTTGTCTTCTACAATATGAACGTGGCCTCCGGCATAATAGTCAAATCCTTTTGGAAGCAAGGAAAGCGGCTGCGAGATTATGTTTTCCATCTCTTTTGGCTTAAGCTCATCAATTCCGCTGTGAAAAATAAAAATTTTGTATCCGTCTTCTTTCTCCAGATTTTCTGTAACAAGTTTTTCATAATACATCTTTTCCAATGATCCTCTTTTGCCCAGCATTCCTGTTATCTTTGCGCCTGTTTTCTTGTCAACTGTAAACTTTAATTTCAGCTTTCCTTCTTCAACAGACCCTTTGAAAACATTAAAAAATAATCCGGCTTCTTCCAGGACATCAAGAATTGTTTTGCCTGAAGCGCTGTAGTCATGCGATCCAGGCACAATATACACGGGAATTCCCATATCCTTAACCTGCCTTAATTTTGAAACAACAGACTTAAGATTATCCAATCTTGGAAATGATGTGTTGAACATGTCCCCTGCTATAAGAATAAAATCAACTTTCTCTTTTATTGACATATCAATCGCCTTAACAAAGGCATGCGTGCTAATGTCTTTTAATTTCGGGTCCCTCCAGGATCCAATATGGCAGTCAGCCATGTGCGTGAATTTCATAATGGTGGTAATCGCCCCACATTTTTAAACTTATTGAGGAGAAATTGTAGCCTTATTGTATACTGATGTGCACTTCCTAACGGCAAAAAACAAAAACTATATAAGCAAAAACATTTTCACAGACGTTAAAATAAATCTAAATTAAAACCAAAAGGTGATTAAATGGGAGAAGTTGTATGCAAGTGTGGAGTTAAGAGGCAATCAGGATACCTCTACTTCGTAAATAAAGACGGCCACTGCGCAAGAGTTGCGATGGCAAGAGCAGGAAAGAAGTCAAGCAAGAAGCAGGAAGTGCTTCACAAGTGCGGAATCAAGAGAAAGACCGGATACTTGTATTATGTTGACAAGAAAGGAAATGTTGTCGCAACCAAGATGAACAGGGGCGGCAGGAAAAAGAAGAAGTAATTCTTCTTTTATTTTTTTTCTTTTTTTATTTTTTTAAGTTGATTTCTTGATAAAATTTATATACTAATTGTATTCAATGGGCAATATGTCAGAGAGAAAAGAAGCATGGATGAGGATAGTTGTTGGAATTGTTTCAGGAATAATCATCGGCTTATGGAAAGTAGTTGTGGAAGTTATTTCAGTATTCCACTGGTTCTATGTTTTGTTTTCAGGCAAAAGAAGCAAAAGAATTGCAGAATTCTGCAATCTCTGGATACCTAATGCTTACAGGTTCATGAGGTACATGACTTTCACGACAAACAGCAGGCCTTTCCCGTTTAATGACACGGAAAAGCCAATGCATCCTGTCGAAATGAAAAAATAATCAGATTCTTCCCGATTTAAGATACTCGTCAAGATCATCCTTCTCAAGATGCTTTTTTGAAGTAAACTTCCTGTAGAATTTCTTTTTTTCTTTCTTTAGCATTAGCCCATACATCAATCCGAGCCCCATTCCTGCAAGGTGCGCGATGCTTCCGATTCCTGTCGGAAAAAACACACCGAAAACATCCATCAGCGCGAAAAATATTCCGCCTACCCATAACGGCGCAGGCACCACATAAAACAAAAGTATTGGCAAATCCGGCATAAGAATAACTATGACGCCTACAAGCCCCATTATTGCGCCGCTTGCTCCCAGTGCGTTCGTGTAAAAAAAGCTCGACAGAAAACCGGCAATTATTCCTGTTGCAAGATAAAACGAGATGAATCTTCTTGTCCCGATTCTCGCTTCAAGCAGCGGACCAAACATAAACAGCCCCCACATGTTAAACAGCAGATGATAAGGGCTTCCGTGCAGGAACATATGTGTTACAAGAATCCACGGCCTTGAATAAATATCACTGGATGCAAGCAAAAAAGAATCAGTAAACCAGTCTCCAAGCGCCATCTGCAGCAAGAAAATAAGAGTATCTGCAACAATCAAAGCCATGACTGCATTTTTTATTTGAAATCCCATAGAAACAATAATGTGGCGTTGCTTTTTAAATATTGTCAATCATCTCAAATCCCTTCAGCGCCATTACTCTTACATCATCAGGAACATGGTTTTTTCCTAATTCCTCTTTTGAAAGCCATTGGAAGCTGTTAAGCTCTTCATTTATCTGCAGCTTTTCAGGATTTAAAGCCCTGCACACATAAAAAAAGCAGCAATGATCATGATCATTTGCAGGATGCACATTCACATTGAAAGGCAATGCAAGATTCCTTTTGACTGGGTAATTGACAGGAAAGTTGCTCTGATTCAAAATCTCAATATCCATTCCGGTCTCTTCTTTCACTTCCCTGTGCAGCGCATCATCCGGAGTCTCATCCGGGTCAATATGCCCTCCGACAGGAAGCCATAAATTAAGCTTTTTGTGATGCACAAGCAAAACTTTGTTATTATAATAGATATATCCTGCAACCACTAAGTCTGTTTTCATCATTTTAGTTATATTGTCCAAAATATAAATTTATCCTTAATTAATTTCCATACTGAAAACAAATTTAGATTATTCATTAAAACACAAACTATAAATAAAACGTGTTTCATTTCCAATTAATGCAACAAAGATTTTTTCAAATCAATTCTAAAGATTTTCGAGGTGAATCCTTCTGGTAAAATATATTGTAGTAGCCGGAGGAGTAATGTCCGGTGTAGGAAAGGGGGTTACAACAGCGTCTATAGGAAAAATTCTTAAGGAGCATGGCTACAGTGTAACAGCAATCAAAATTGATCCTTACTTAAATTATGATGCTGGAACTTTAAGGCCGACAGAGCACGGCGAGGTCTGGGTTACAGACGACGGAGGAGAGATTGACCAGGATCTTGGAACTTATGAGCGTTTTCTCGATATGGACATTCCCAGAAAAAACAACATGACAACCGGCCAGGTTTACAAGACTGTGATTGATAAGGAAAGGCAGGGAGAATACCTTGGCCAGACAGTTCAATTCATACCACATATTCCTGATGAAATCAAAAAGAGAATAAAAGATGCTTCCAATGGCTACGACTTTGTTTTGATAGAGGTTGGAGGCACAATAGGAGATTACGAAAACATCCCATTTTTGTTTGCAATGAAAAGCCTCGAAAGAGAAGTCGGAAAACACAGCCTGTCTTATATCCTTGTTACATACCTTCCAATACCGAGCCATATTGAGGAGATGAAAACAAAGCCTACGCAGCAGGCAATAAGATTATTGAGCGAATCAGGAATTTTCCCTGACTTTATAATTTGCAGGGCAAAAAAGCCATTAGACATCCCAAGGAAAAATAAAATTGAAACATATGCTAACATAGTTTCAGATCATATTATCTCGGAGCCGGACATCGATACAGTATACCAGATTCCTCTTGATTTGGAAAAAGAAAAGTTCGGAGAAAAAATACTGAAAGAATTTGGAATGAAGTCAAAAAAGCAGCCGAATTGGGCAGAATGGAAAAAGCTTGTTGACAACATACTGACCCCAAAAAAGAAAGTAAAGATTGCAATTGTCGGAAAATACATAGAAATAGGGGATTACGCGCTTGCAGACTCATACCTTTCAATAAATCAGTCGCTTCTTCATGCAGGCGCTTCATTGTCAGCTGCAGTCGAGATAGACTGGCTTGACTCAAAGAAATTTGAAGATGATAAAAAAGCAGTAAACACCCTAAAGGGCTATGACGGAATAATTGTCCCGGGCGGTTTTGGATCTTCAGGAGTTGAAGGCAAGATACTGGCTGCAAATTATGCAAGGGTCAACAAGATTCCGTATCTTGGGCTTTGCTATGGATTACAGCTTGCTGTAGTGGAATTCGCAAGGAATGTTTGCGGCTTGAAAGATGCGCACACAACAGAAGTTAATCAAAAAACTTCAAATCCTGTAATCGACGTTCAGCCTGCGCAAAAAGAAATCATTGAGAAAAACATGTACGGCGGCACCATGAGGCTCGGAGCATATTCTGCTGTTATGAAAGAAAAAACCAAAATCCTGAAGTTATATGAAGAAACCGGAAGATTAAAAGATGATACAGAAAGAATCCACGAACTCTTAAAAGACAAGTCGCAGGCATTCAGAATCGGCGTTGTTGAAAAAGGAAAAAAAGTTGTTCTTGAAAGGCACCGCCACAGATACGAAGTCAATCCAAAATATGTTGAATTATTGGAGAAGAACGGAATGGTATTTTCCGGATACTATGAACGTTTTGACAAAACAAGATTAATGGAATACATCGAATTGCCAAACCACCCATTCTTTGTAGGAACACAGGCGCATCCTGAATTCAAGAGCAGGCTGGGAAATCCCTCTCCATTGTTTTACGGGTTTGTGAAGGCGTGCTTGAAATAACCAATAATCAGATTTTCATTTTTGGATACTCTTTTTTTACGTAATTTTTTGCAAAAGGATACAATGCCCTATGAATAATGTTAAAATTTGATATAGAATAAAGATTATTTTTGACAAAATTAGCATTCTTAACAATAAATCTATAATTGTTTTTTCCCATTTTTTCCCAGACAAACCGGTTTACAAAGCTCGCTTTTATTTTTTTATTAAACTGTTTTTTAGCCATTTTTTCATAATCTTTGCCTTCTATAATGCTCTGTGCAGCGAGATACCCTGATTTTATAGCAGACCTTATCCCAAATCCCCACAGAAAATCCTGCAAGCCGGTAGCCTCTCCAACATAAAGGGATTTTCCGTCCTTAAAAGTCGGTTTTAGCCGTATGCTTCCTGTCCCTCCAACTTCTTTTATCGATTCCATCTCAATGCCAAAATTTTTTATAAAATAATCTTCAGTTCTTTTGAAATATTCATTTATTTTAGTCATATCCTTGAAAACAAAGGTGCACATGCATCCATGACCTTTGGATATAAGAAGATAGGAATAGCCTCTATATGCCAAAGCATCATTAAAAACAATAACTGCCATATCCTTGCTTTTAGTTTTGAACATGATTCCTTTGTCAACAGCAGGAGCTTCGCTGAATATTGGTCCGGTTGCTATTATATCTACTTCAGATTTTTGCAGAGTCCTTTCAAAATTTATTTTTACTCCTGATTTTATTGCTTGCTCTTTTAATCCAAGGTCAAGGCTTCCTTCAAAACACCCTCTTTTTACAAGATAATATATAGGGCGATAATTCGCAACTTCTTTTAAGTCAACACAGTTGGTTATTGAAAACTTGTTGAAAGCATCACATTGGAAATTTATTTCTATCCCTATTTTTTTAAGCTCTTCAACCACATCTTTTTTCTCTGACCAGTTTTCAAGCCCCTGCAAGTCTCCATGAAACCTCATGCCGCAGTCTTTGTTTTTTTCAAATACTTCAACTAAATGCCCCGATTTAGCCAGCACTATAGCGGCAGTAAGTCCAGCAATCCCAGCTCCGAGTATTTTGATTGTCATACACTAAACAGAAATCAGCTGGTATTTATTAGTTATGCATCGCAACCTTTATTAACCGTCATTTTTTCTTAAACTCTTTAGTGGGGCGTATTAATGAATAAGGAAAACAATCAGAAAAAAAGCATAAAACAGACTATTCTGGAAATATACGACAAAAAGTACAAGACACTATTTATAATTCCAATTCTCATCCTGATATTCTCTGTTGCGCAGATAATCTATCAGGTGCAGACAACAGGAGATTTCATCATAAGGGATGTTTCTTTGAAAGGGGGCGTTACAGTAACTGTCCCTTACGAAAACAGCCTAGACACAGATGCAATAGAAAATTTAATCTTAAAAGATTTTCCGAACAATGAAATTGTTGTAAGAAGCCTAAGAAGCTCAGGCAATTCAATCGGCATAATAGTTGAAGCGGACATAGACGGCACCAACAAGGAGCAGGTGCAAAAATTCCTCGGCTCAATCGGCTCATCAATCAATCAGGACTTGAGCAAGATAGATTACGGAATTGAAATTATAGGGTCCTCATTGGGTGCAAGCTTCTTCAAAGAGTCATTGATTGCATTGGCAGTTGCATTCTTTTTCATGGGGCTTGTTGTAATGATATACTTCAGGACATTTGTTCCAAGCATGGCAATAATAATAGCCGCCTTTTCAGATATGGTTTTTGCCTTGGCAATGTCCAATCTTATGGGAATGAGGATAGGGACAGCCGGAATTGCTGCATTTTTGATGCTGATAGGATATTCCGTTGACACAGACATACTCCTGACAGTAAGAGTCCTGAAAAGAAAAGAAGGGACTATAATGGACAGGATTTACGGCGCAATAAAAACAGGAATGACAGAGACAATGACTGCAGTAGTTGCTGTTGTTGTGGCACTTATAGTCACCCAGTCTGAAGTAATCAGCCAGATAATGATTATACTTCTTTTTGGATTGATAGCAGACATCTTCAATACATGGATACAGAATGTCGGATTTTTAAGAATGCACGTTGAAAAACAGGCGAAAAAGGGTATAATAATATGAACTATAAAGTAAAGAAACTGCTCACAAGCTGGAGAGTAATCATACTTGCGCTATTCCTGATAATATCAGTTGTTGCAATCAACCCTACATTAAGCGAAGGAGTTGCCATAAGGAGCGTTGCAGTCAACAGCTCAGCAAATGAAGCAGGCATTCTTCAGCCAAAGCCAAACATACAGCCGGTGCAAAGAGAGCGAATCCTTTCTATAAACAACAGGCCAATTGAAAATATTGATGATTATTACAGTGTATTATCCTCTTTTAGCCCAAACAGGACATTCCAGATAAAGACCACAAAAGGCGCTTATAAGATTACAACAAGGCAGGCTGCAGACGGAACTGCAGAGGATATTGGGCTAAGGGTTTACCCGTCTCCCACAACCAACATAAGAAAAGGATTGGACTTGCAGGGCGGAACAAGGGTTCTTCTGCAGCCGGAAACAAAGCTCAACCAGTATGATCTTTCAATTCTTATTGACAGCATGAAAGAGCGCCTTAATGTGTATGGCTTAAGCGATCTTGTAGTCCGTGATGCAAACGATCTTGTGGGCAACCAGTATATTGTGGTTGAGATTGCAGGCGCGACCGAGGATGAGATAAAAGACCTTCTTGCAAAGCAGGGAAAATTCGAGGCAAAAATAGGCAATGCTACTGTTTTCAGGGGGGGCCAGGATATTGTTTATGTTGCAAGAAGCGCCAACGAAGCGGGCATTGATCCTAACGCAGGCTGCTCAAAATCAGGTTCAGAGTGGTTCTGCAGATTTAGATTTTCAATAACCTTAAGCCAGGATGCTGCGCAGAAACAAGCGTTAGCAACAGGCGAATTAAATATATTTTCAGATTCTGCAAGCGGAAGAAGCGATTATCTTGACAAGCCATTGGAGCTTTATCTTGACGATAAAAAAGTAGATGAGCTTAATATAGCAGCCGATTTGAAAGGCCAGGCTGTTACTCAGATTGCAATTTCAGGATCCGGCACAGGGCCAAGCCAGCAGGAAGCAATATACAGCTCACTGAACAACATGAAAAGGCTTCAGACAATTCTCATAACAGGCTCGCTTCCGGTCAAGCTGAACATAGTAAAAATAGACGCAATATCCCCTGTTCTTGGAGAAGGATTCGTAAATAACGCAATACTCATGTCATTGCTGGCAATGCTTTCAGTTGCAGTAGTCCTTGCAATAAGATATAGGAGCCTAATGATATCAGTGCCTATTTTGATAACAATGCTTTCAGAAGTTTTGATACTTCTTGGTGTTGCTGCAATCATGAAGCAGAACATGGATATGGCCGCTATAGCCGGAATTCTCGTTGCAATCGGCACCGGTGTTGACGATCAGATTGTCATAACAGACGAGACCCTTAAAGGCGAAACATCAACAGCATACAACTGGAAAGAAAAAGTAAAAAGGGCATTTGCAATAATAATGCTGGCATACCTTACAGTTGTTGTCGCAATGATTCCATTGATATTTGCAGGAGCCGGATTACTGAAGGGATTTGCAATAACAACAATAGTAGGGGTGACAATCGGAGTTTTCATAACAAGGCCGGCATACTCTTCATTTGTAGAGATAATGCTCAAATAATCAAAACAAAAAATGGCAACTAAACTATGGGCAGCGCTTCTTGTTCTGTTCACAACTCTGCTGACTTCATCTGCCCAACTCCTTTACAAGCTTGGCTCCAACAGCCTCGAGCCTTCTATTATCGGGATACTCACTAATTATTACCTCATTGGCGGAGTTTTGCTTTATGTTGTCGGAGGGACTTTGCTGATAATCTCCTTAAGGGGCGGAGAAGTTTCTGTTTTATACCCTCTGATTGCAGCAAGCTACATCTGGGTCAGTTTAATGTCTATTCATTTTCTTAATGAAACTATGAATCCGTGGAAATGGGCAGGCATATTTGTAATCATTGCAGGAATATCCTGCATAGGCTACGGAACAAAAGAAAAAAAAGCGGTGCTGTCATGACAACGCAGCTCTGGGCAATCGGACTTGTAATTCTTGCAACTTTGATAGGCGCATTCGGCCCAATCCTGCTAAAAAAAGCATCCGCCAAAAAACTTTCAAGCCTAACTTCCTTAATGTCAAATTACCATCTTTTTGGCGGAGTTGCGCTGTATGCAATCGGAACTTTGCTTTTCATACCTGCGCTTAAAGGCGGAGAGCTTTCAGTTCTTTATCCGTTTGTTGCTCTTAATTATATCTGGGTAAGCTTCCTGAGCACAAAATTCCTCGGAGAAAAAATGAATAAGTTCAAGTGGCTTGGCATATTCCTGATAATAGTCGGCGTGTCTTTCATAGGGCTTGGAAGCAATTAGAAAATTTTTTATACCAGGCAAACACAGGTATCCAAATGCAAAAAACATTTATTATATCCTTGGGGGGATCATTGATTGTTCCTGATAAAATAGACGCTGATTTTCTTAACATGTTTAAAATTCTCATAGAAAAATATTCAAAAAAGGGATTCAGGTTTGTAATCATCTGCGGCGGCGGAAAGCTTGCAAGAAACCTGCAGACAGCTGCGTCAAAAGTCACAAAGCTAAGCAATAAAGAACTGGACTTGCTGGGAATTCATGCAACAAAATTAAATGCATCCTTATTAAGGCACATTTTTGGAAAAAATGCGCACGATACAGTAATATTTAACCCAAATGACAGAATAAAAACAAAAAAAAGCATAATAATCGCATCCGGCTGGCTTCCCGGATGGAGCACCGACTTTGATGCAGTCCTTCTTGCTAAGAATTTCAAAATAAGCAGTGTTGTCAACATGAGCAACGTCGATTATGTTTACGATAAAGACCCGAGAAAATTCAAGAATGCAAAAAAAATAGAGCACATGACGTGGGACAGTATGTCTGGGCTTATAGGCACAAAGTGGAAAGCAGGCATGAATGCTCCGTTTGACCCGATTGCAGCCAAAAAAGCAAAAAAATTAAAGATAAGAGTTAACATTATAGGAAAGGATTTAAAGAACCTTGAACAGCTTCTGAATGGCAGAAAATTCAAGGGGACAATCATCGAATAAAATGGAAGAAGAATACAATTGGGAGTTGATAATGAAAGTATCCTTGCCAGTTTCAATCCTTGTAGGCTATGTTTTTTACACCAACGTAGGAAATTTCTGGAAGTGGCTTGCGCTTGTCTCAGGAGCTGCAATAGCTGCTGGAATTGTGTATTCAAAAAACAAAAGAAAAGGGAATGTGTTTACTGCAGCTGCTATTGTGTTTCTTGTCGCGCTTGTTGTAAGATTTTCTAAAGCGTGGGGATTTATCTGAAATTTATTTCTTAATAAAGACGGTAAACTTTAAAAAGTATCAAACGTTAGTTAAGGTGATTTAATATGAATAAACCGCCATTATACGATATTGTTGACAAATTGTATCATGGAGTCATGGACAAAATGCCCCAAGCACTGCAAGATAGGGGGGAAGCTATGGCTTTTTTGCTTGGTGCAGGGGGAATTTATGGCGTTGTTAAGGGATTGCAGTGGACTTCCAGAAACGCAATGAACAAGCTAATCCCAAATTTTGATGAAAAATGGCTGCCGGCATTGGAAAAGATATGTATTGCTGGAATGGCTTCTGCTCCAATTATATATGCTATGGCAGACCCAGACGGCGCAAGAGATATTATGACGCAGCATCCGACTTATACTTCCGGCATGGCTGGAGTTTATGTTGGAAGCATTGTCGGCGCAGTTCAGGATTTAGTGAAGCGTTCAAAACAGAAATTATACAAAAAATAATTTTTCTAAATATAATCCTTTATCTCGTGCTTCCATTGCTCGTGAATTAACCATAAAACAAGTATAATCGCGTCAAACCCCGCAAGAACATCCTGCGGGAAAGGATGCGGGCAGAATCCCAGCGGGAAAGAAGGTATGAAATTCAGATATCCGTCCCCTGAAAGCGAGCAGTCAAGGAGTATGTGCATGAACCATCCAAAAGACATTGCAAGGAAAAACATAACAATAGCAACTTTTGGCACTTTCCACCTGATAATTTTGTAGCTTTCTTTCCTTAAAGATAAAAACAGTATAGCAGCTGAAAAAAATATTATTGAATATGATAAAGAATGCGTGAAAAGCCTGTGGAAATTGTAGCTTGTCCCGAGAACAGCGTTCACAATCCATCCGGCAGGAATGTCCATGTCAGGAAGAAGTCCGGCAATCCCTGCAATAAGAACATAAATCATCGGGAATTTCTTTTTTGCAAAGTAGTCCCTGTAAATGTCTGCTATGACAATTGTCAATATTACGTGTGTTACTGCGTATGGCATTTTGTTTTATTTATTTTTTCTTAAATTATAATTTTTTATATATTTTTTGTGCCATCGGAGATGGTACATTTTTGATGAAACTTTTTGCGAAAAAGTTTCCCGCTGTCAACTCGCGGAAGGGTTGTTACCAGTGTTTCATTCTTTCCCTGACTATTGAAATAAATAAAATAAAAACAAAAAAAGAAGCGAAAACAAAGCTGACAAACGAAAGAATAGGTATCCCCATTACAGTCGGACCTTTTTCTACATTCATCAGTATTGCCGAAGTGATGAGGAGCGCTGCTATTAATAAGCCGTAAGCAACCCTGTTGCTGCTCCTGTCCAGTTCAAGCGCAAGCTTTTTTATGTCGGTGTCGTTTATGTCTACTTTTATAGTCCCTCTTTGTATCTTGTCAAGCGCCTTTTCCGCCTTTTCCGGAAATTCTTCTGCAAATTTCTTGTAGCGGTGCATGCTGTGCGCAAAGCTTTTCATCACATACATCGGATTTGAGCGTTTTGCAATCAGCTTCTCCATGAATGGCTTTGAGTTTTCAAGAAGCTTGAAATCAGGATCATACTCAAGCGCAATTCCCTCAAGAGTTATTATTGTTTTGCCGAAGAGCACAAAAGGCGCGGGAACTTTTATCTGGTGCCTTAATCCGATATCAAGAACTTCCTCAATAACTCTGCTTATCTTTATGTCTTTCATCTGGGAGTCTTTCAGAGGCTGCATCACAAACCCTATGTCTGATTTAAGCTGCTCATAATCTGTATCGCTCTCCATCCCCATGCTGATCATTGTTTCAAGTATGGTTTCCTCATCCTGCATCACAGTGCCATAAAACAGATCAATACACTTGCTTTTGAGCTTCTCATCAAAATATCCTACAATTCCGAAGTCAACAAAAGCAATTTTATTGTCTTTTAGCGCAAGAATGTTTCCGGGATGTGGATCTGCATGGAATATTCCGTCAATGAAAACCTGCTTTAAAATAGCATCAAACCCGTTTTTCATCAAAATACCAAAGTCAAGATTTTTTTTCTTGATTCCTTCTATGTCATGCAGTTCAATTCCGTCAATGTACTCCATCGTAAGCACTTTATCATTTGAAAATTCGTCGTATATCTTTGGTATCTTAACAGTATTGCTTTCTTTGAAATTCTGCAAAAACCTTTTTGCATTCCTTGCTTCAAGCTTGAAATCAATTTCCCTTTCTGTCCAGTCCTTGAATTCAGCTACAATCTTGCTTGGCTTGAACCTGCGCAGGCTTTCAACTTCCTTCTCCAGAAGCCCTGCAAAATACGACATTATTTCTATGTCTGTTTCCATCATCTTCCTTATTCCCGGACGCTGAACCTTGACTGCAACAATCTCTCCTGTTTTCAACGTTCCTTTATGCACCTGGCTTATTGACGCTGATGCAATTGGCTTTTTTTCAAGCTGAGAAAAAACTTCATCAAGCTTCTTTCCAAGATTTTCTTCTATTATCTGCCTGACTTCATTGAAAGAAAACTGCTCAACATGGTCCTGCAGCTTCTCAAGCTCTTTTGCATATTCTTTTGGCACTAAATCAGGCCTTACACTAAGAAGCTGGCCGAACTTAACAAATGTCGGGCCGAGCCTTTCAAGTGTTTTTCTAAGCATAACCTCTGGTTTAATATTCTCTTTGGCATTGCGGGGCTTCAGCTTGCTGGTAAACGGTATCTTGTTGCTTAATCCGAGCTTCCCTATAAGAAAATCAAAACCCTCTTCAAATAGAACTACAAGTATCTCGTTAAACCGCTTTATATCTCGCACCTCTTTTATTATCTGAAACATCCTATCCAATCTCTTTTTTTATCCAGTTAAGATACTCTTTGTTTGCGCCAGCATTAATCTTAAGTATGCACGGTATTTCATACGAATGCATCCTTTTTATCTCATTTTCAGCCTTCTTTAAATTCTTATTGATTGTCTTTGCAATCAAAACAGTTTCTTTGCTTTTTGTGATTTTTCCTTTCCAAAGATACACACTTTCCACAGGGAATATGTTTGCGCAGGCTATTAATTTTTTCTTCAGAAGATAAAATGATATTTTCTCAGCTTCTTTGCTGTTTTTGCATGTAACATAAACCAGTATCATGAATATAAACCCTGCTTTTAGGTTTATTAACTTTTGCAATTCAATTCATACTAACATTTAAAAAAGCACATAGGATTCTATAGGTTATGTACATATTTTCCAGCGTAATCGGTGTTTTTGTGTTTGATAACCAGTTTAGGATAGATGAAGAAATACAGTTCAACACAGCCAGCGATTACAAAAATAAAGAAGAAGCGGTAAAACAGCTGAAATCAAGGCATGAAAATGCCAAAGACCCTGATGAAGCGGCTTTGAACACCATTCTCACACATTTCATGAACAAAAAGTACTATGAAAGATTCTACAGCCAAAACCTGAAGGTTACTAAACTTGACGTGAAAAATTCAGTCAAGGATGACACCCTGATAATGCAGGCAATAAATTCCATTGATGAGCTTGACCGTTCAATAAACTCGCTTTCAAAAAAATTAAGGGAATGGTACGGATTGTACAACCCGGAATTCTCAAAATCCGAGCAGGACCACGAAAAATTTGTAGCAGAAATAATAAAAATCGGAAAAAAGGAGCTTTTGGACAGAATAAGCGTAAACCCTGGCGATTCAATGGGCGCAGATTTAAGCCAAAGCAACATCGATGCGATAAATAATCTTGCAGAAAAAATAAATTCTCTGTTCCAGATGAGAAAAGACATGTTTGATTATATCTCCTCTTTGATGGACGGTTTATGCCCGAACATAAAGACAGTCTGCGGCCCATTGGTTGCTGCAAGGCTTCTTGAGCATGCAGGCTCTTTAAAAAGACTAAGCGAGCTTCCTTCATCAACAATCCAGATACTCGGAGCAGAAACTGCATTGTTCAGGCACATGAAAACCGGAGCAAGGCCGCCAAGGCACGGAGTAATAGTCCATCACCCTTTGATTGCAAAAGCTGCTGAGAAAATGCACGGAAAGGTAGCAAGATCATTGGCAGACAAGATAAGCATAGCTGCCAAGATTGATTACTTCAAGGGAGCATTCATAGGAGACAAACTGCTCAAGGAATTAGAAGCAAAATTCGAAAAATAAACAATTTAAACGAACATGATAACCAAATCAAGAATATTTGAAGTTTATGAATCAACAGATGCAAGAAGAAGATACCTCTATACACAAAGTCTTGTCCCGGGAAAAAAAGTTTACGGAGAAAAACTATTTACTGAAAACAATATTGAATACAGGCAGTGGGATGTTTCAAGGAGCAAGCTTGCAGCCACAATCCTGAAAGGGAGCTCCAATGTAGGCATAAGGCAAGGCGATTCTATTCTTTATCTTGGATCTTCAACCGGAACAACAGTAAGCCACGTATCCGATATGGTGGGAAACGATGGAATCATTTTTGCAGTTGACATTGCGCCAAGAGTGATGCGCGAGCTTGTTTTTTTAAGCCATGCAAGGAAAAACATAGTCCCAGTGCTTGCTGATTCATCTAAAACCGATATTTTGAAGGAAAGAGTGTCTGCTGTCGATGTTCTTTATCAGGACGTTGCCCAAAAAAATCAAGTTGAAATTTTCCTGAAAAACGCTTCAATGTTCCTCAAAGAAGGGGGATATGCTCTGCTTGCGCTAAAGTCAAGAAGCATTGACGTCACAAAGCAGCCAAAGAGAGTATACAAAGAAGTTTTGGAGCAGCTTGAAAAGCATCTTAAAGTCATAGATTACCGCGAGCTCGACCCATTCCAGAAAGACCATGCGATGTTCATCTGCAAGAAATAAAATATTAATTCTTGTTTGCAAATAGCAACCTTTATATAATAAAATCCTCTTGAATCCAATATGAAAAAGAGGTACTTGTTTTTTATATGTTTATTGCTATCATTTTTATTAGCTGCAATTTCTTATGCCCATGGTGATGAAACAGAATACAATCTGGATTATAATGGAGTATACCCTATAAGTCAATGGTCAATTGTAGGATATGGAATTGCGGCATTGGGAATTCTTGTTGCAGTAATGGTGATGTTTCACAAGAAAATGAGTGAAATCACAAAAAAAATAGTTTATTGGCTTGTAGCCGGAGTTGCTATATTGGTGACAGTATACATGATAATTGTCACGCTCCATCTTAATGTGATATCTTTGTCTAAAGGGCCAGTGCACTGGCATGCTGATTATGAAGTATGGGCATGCGATACAGAGATAAAACTGCCATCTCCTACAGGACTGTCAAATAAGCAGGGAGTTGCCTTGCTGCATTCTCATGACGACAATAGGATTCACGTTGAAGGCGTTATAATGGACAACATACAGGCAAGCCTTGGCGCATATTTCTACGCAGTAGGCGGCTCATTATCCGGAGATGGTTTTGCGTTTCCTACAGAAGAAGGCGCAGTAATAATGCATGAAGGCGACTTATGCAACGGCCAGCTTGGGCATCTTTACACTTTTGTCAATGGCAATTTAATATCAAATCCAGACGACTATGTAATTGCTCCGCAAGAAAAAGTGCCGCCAGGGGACAAGATAAAGATAATATTCACAGAAAAGCCAGTAGATCAGATAAATCCAAATATAAAATAGAATAAGATAAAATGGCAGTAGAAGCATACATTCCGGCATTGACAACTGTAATAACCACAGCGCTGATAGACTCAATCAATCCGTGCGCCATCGGGGTTTTGATACTTCTCGTTTCAGTCCTTATGGTTTACAAGTCAAAAAAAGATATGCTGTTTTACGGCATGGTCTACATTTTCTGCGTATTCCTTACTTATCTTCTTGCAGGCCTCGGGATTTTGTATTTCTTAAGCAAGGTCCCCCTGTTCATCAGCGAGTACATTTCAATAATAGTTGGCTCTGTTGTTGTCATTGCAGGGCTTATCGAGATAAAGGATTTTTTCTGGTACGGCCAGGGAATAACCTTGTCAATTCCGCCTGAAAAGGCAAAAAAAATCAACGAGATGACAAAAAAATTCACATTGCCTGCCATGATTGTGCTTGGAGTTTTTGTAGCAGGCGTCGAATTGCCGTGCACCGGCGGCCCCTATCTTGCAATCCTTGTGTTCTTTTCGCAGAACTTTGACTTTACTTCATTCATGCTTCTTGTGCTTTACAATATAATATTTGTCATGCCTCTCATTGTCATACTGCTGATGGTGTTCTTCGGCTACAAGATACAGAACCTTAAGAGATGGAAGCAGTCAAACAGAACATACATGAGGCTTGCCGCAGGAATTGTGCTTATTTTACTTGGCTGGCTTCTTATTTTGATTGCAAACGGAACAATAAACTTAAGCTAAAATGAAATCAAAAAAAACATCAAAGCCCCAAAAAAAGATTATCCATCTTGTCAAGCGAAGGGGTCTTGTAGAACATTATGACGAGCGCAAAGTCTACGGCTCCTGCTACTTTGCCTGCAGAAACGCGCACCTTTCAGAGCAGGAAGCAGAGCAGATGGCAGAAAAAGTAAGCACTGCAGTAACAAAATGGGTTAACAGGAAAAAAGTCATATCATCAAACGAAATTTTTCATTCAATAATAGAAGAGCTGAAAAAATATAATGAAGACGCTGCTTTCCTATACGAGACTCATAGGGATATTTCTTAGCAAAACAATAAATATAACCTATCCAACATGCTTCTATATTTGATATCTAAACAATGAGGTGGCACCATGGCAAAGAAAAAGACAGCAAAAAAGACAGCAAAGAAATCAGTTAAGAAGACGGCAGCAAAGAAGCCAAAAGTCTGCGAATTCTGCTGAAGATATGGCAAAAAGGCTCCAGAAAGCCAGAAGGGCATTTGACATTAAAGATATTGATATGGCTAAAAAAGCGCATTCTCCGGAGCTTATAAAAAAACAGATGCAGGAAAACGAGCAGCATGTCTCGACAGGCCAGTATCTTGGAGAATTTGTCTATGGCGCAATAGACGGCACTATAACAACTTTTGCAGTTGTTGCTGGCGCAGAAGGCGCATCTTTGAATCCGGGCATTGTTGTAGTTCTGGGATTTGCAAACCTGCTTGCAGACGGCTTTTCAATGGCATCGGGAAATTTTCTTAGCGAAAGGACACAAAGGGATTTCATAGAAAAAGAAAGAAAAAGGGAAGAATGGGAAATAGAGCATGTTCCAGAAGGGGAAACACAGGAAATAAAGGAAATATTTCTAAGGAAAGGATTTAAGGGAAAAGATCTTGAAAATGCAGTTAAAATCATCACTTCAAACAAAAAAGTGTGGGTCGACACAATGATGGCGGACGAACTTGGTCTCCTTGAAAGTAAGAAAAGTCCATGGAGGACATCTTTAGCAACATATTTCGGATTTTTATTAATTGGAGTAATACCCTTGCTTGCATATGTTCTTGCTTATTTTTTTGATTTTTTCAGTCAAAACACATTCCCCATTGCAGTTGTTATGACATTCATGGCTTTGTTTGTGATAGGCGTCATAAAAAGGTACGTCACCAAAAGCAGCCTGTGGAAATCAGCAATAGAAACGGTCCTTATCGGAGGATTGGCTGCAGCAATAGCTTACTATGTCGGATTCTTTTTGGCATGGGTCGCAGGCCTTGGCGGAATATAGTCAAATAAGCCTTGGTGAACAAAAAAGAACATTTTTTAGGTCCCTTTTTAAAAATAAGATTTATTAATCAGATTGTTTTCACGGTAGATTATATATTAAAAACCACATATCTATAGGTTTAGCATGAAGCGAAGCTTATATTAGAGCCAAATAAAAGTGGTTTTTAAGATGCTCGAAAATATATTATGTATATTCGCATAAAATAGTATATTTTCGACATATAAAATCTAATGATTGAGGTGGTAAAATGAGAAAATTAATTTTATTTTTGGTTTTTATTTTATTAATTGTAAGCGCGTGCTCAAAACAAAATCCTGAAAGCCTTGTTGGACAGGGATCAAATGTAGAGCAGGATAATCAAAACCAAGTTCAAAATGAAATGCCTGTTCCGGGAACCGATGTGCAGGAAACAGAAGTTACAGTGCAGCCCTCAGGTGAAGCAGAAGTAAAAGAGTTCAGGATTGCAGCAAAACAGTTTGCATTTGATCCTGCAACAATTGAAGTCAACAAAGGCGACAAGGTAAGGCTTATTGTTGAAAGTGTTGACGTCCCTCATGGAATTGCACTTCCGGATTATGGAATCAAAGAAAGGCTTGACCCAGGCCAGCCAAAGACAATAGAATTTGTTGCTGACAAGGAAGGCATATTTACATTTTATTGCTCTGTCGCATGCGGCGCAGGCCACCGCGAAATGAAAGGCACACTCACAGTGAATTAATAATAGTTGGATTAACAAATAAATCTTCAAAAGAGAAAACAAATGAAAAAATATGCTATTTTTGCTGCAATATTTTTAATTTTGGCTATTCTATTCTCAATATTTCTATTGAAAAAACCAAGCGCTGTAGGAAACCAATTAATAATAAGTGAAATAACCAATATTGAGGAGCTAAGTGTACCGGATGAAGATGGAAACAGCAAAATCACTTTAAGCGATTTGGACAATCTGGAAATCCTCGTAAAAGGAGACAAAATAGCCGAGGAGTATTTTGAAGAACTCAGATGGATTGTAGATCACAATGGAAGCCAGCATATTCTTCACAGCACATCTTTTATGAGAGAATATATTAATACTGGCAAAGAAACATCATGTCTTCCGCATGAACTATGGCATCTTTCTTTGTTTATCAGGCACGGAGACATAGCCTATGCAGAAGAGCATTTCCACCAATTAGATGATGAATATGAAGAATGGGCTGAAAGCGTCGAAGCAAAAAGAGAGGCATACCCTCAATATTACAAAAGCTTTGACGAGCTCAAGAAAATGAGCAAAGATTCAATAGAAAATCTTAAGAAAAAGGACTACAGCAACAAAACTCTGGATCAGCTTGAGCTTATAGGCACAATTGGACTATGTTGATTAATTTTAATTAAAATGAAAAAACTGAATATTGTATTGATTGCAACGGCATTGTTTTTGATTCCAATCGTATTTTCCCAGTCTGGCCTTGAAAAAATACAGCAGTACAACCAGCAGCAGGCTGTCTTTTATCTGCAAAACCTCACATTTTTTGTTGCATTTCTCGGCGGGATGATAAGCGTCCTGCTTCCGTGCACTCTTGCCATTCTGCCTGCATTCTTCGCCTATACTTTCAAAGAAAAAAAAGAAATCACAAAAATGACTCTTGTATTTTTTGCAGGCTTCTCGCTTATTTTTGTCATTCTTGGAATTGCTGCTTCTGTTCTCGGCCAGTCGCTTGCAACACTTCAGGTTGCGGACACAAAAGCGCTTGTATTTATCGGAGGAATTTTTCTTATCATATTTGGCATAATGACCGGACTCGGGCTTGGATTTAATTTCATAAAAATAAACAAAAACACAAGCCACGATATTTTCGGAACATTTACTTTTGGGATATTCTTCGGGCTCGGATGGAGCGCCTGCCTTGGGCCGGTGCTTGCAGGGATACTTCTTATCGCAGCGACATTCCAGAATTATGTTTATGCAGGACTTCTTCTGTTTGCATATTCATTGGGATTGTTTGTTCCGCTGTTTATAATTTCTATACTGTTTGACAAATATAACCTAACGCAGAAGCCGTTCATCAGGGGAAAAGAATTTGAAATTAAAATATTAGGGAAAACATTTTTCATCCACACAACAAAAATAATAGCAGGATTATTGCTTATCGGAACAGGAATAGTATTTATAATATACAACGGCACAAATGTAATAAACTCAGCAGATCCTTTAAGGACATCAGTTTACGCTTATGCAATTGAAGGCAAAATATTTAACTTGCCTTTTATTGATTTTATAGGGCTGCTTGCCTTGTTTTTGTTTGTTGCTTTAGTGTGGTATTTTTTACATAAACAAAAGGTCCAAAAAGAAAAGGAAGAATAAGCCCCTGTGAACGCAAATGAACACATTTAAGCTGTAATTTGCCGAAAAAATGCCAACTAACCAAAAGTTTTTTAGGTAAACTATATATTAATGCTCAATAATCAGCAATAAAATGGAAAAAAACAACGAAATTTTGGAAAAGGCAACAATGGCTTTAATGGTGCTTGTAAGCGCAATACTCACTTACACAACCTATCAGCATGCAAAAATCTCCGGCTTCAGCTACTTAACAGTAATCTCGCTTGTTTTCATACTTGCACTTATTGGGCTCGTTATATGGCTCCTTATTGACAAAACAGATTTTGATTCAAAATTACCACAAGAAAAAGTACACGAAAAGCCAAAACCACTGACTCAAATAGAAAAAATTACTTATGGGTTCGTAGTTTTTGTCGCGCTGTTGATCGTTTTCAACCAGATGCAATTATCACAGGCATCAGCCCTTCTTGGAGTCAAAAGCCCGCTTGCGTTCAAAACATCATCTTCTAAAGTCAAGCTTCAGCTGACAGGTGATCCTGTGAAGGATGCAATAGCAGTTATGATACCTACAGGAACTCCTTTTTACGGAGACCAATTAGGAGTTTCGTTTGACGATCCTATAAAAAGCCTCACCATAATCGCAAACCTTGATCCTTCATATGGGAGAAACAAGCTTCAGTTAACTTCAACAGAAAAGGACAGGTACATCAAAATACTCACAACACCGACAATGGGATGCGAATACTGCTGCAGCGTTAATACAGCTGTTACAAAAGACGGAAGGCCAACCTGCGGATGCCAGCATTCGTGGGCAATGAGGGGATTGACAGCATATCTTATAAAAAATTATCCCGATATGACGGATCAGCAAATAATGCGGGAAGTCGCTAAATGGAAGGCATTGTTCTTCCCGAAGCAGATGGTGCAGAAATACATAGCAGAAACGCAATCAGGCCAATTTACTGCAGACATCGCATCCATTTTGCTTGATGTTGACGAAAGCAAGCTCAAGGAAATGAAAACTACAGTTGCTTCATCAGGAGATCAAAATTCAGCAGGCAATGGTGCACCTTCAAGCCTTGATAACTTACCGGGAATGGTGGGTGGCTGCTGATATTATCAAAATATTTATATAAACTAAAAATTAAATAAAGGAGGACTTAAAATGAACAGAAACATGGTTATTATTATTGTACTAGCTGTTTTAGTGCTGTTGACAGCAGTGCAGGCCGTTCAACTAAACAGCCTTAAATCAAGCATAAGCAGCGGAAAAATAAGCGTGGCAAACGCACCGTCAGCTTCATCAGGCTCAGGGGCAGAAGTGCCTTCAAGCCTTGACAACTTACCGGGAATGGTAGGCGGCTGTTGATTATCATAAAGGGGGAAGAAAATGAATAAAACAATATTGTTTTTAGTTTTAATTGTAGGCGTATTGTTGGTTGGATGCAGCCAGCAGCAGGATTACTCGGCTTACAACCAGCCGCAGGGACAGCAGCAGCAATATGTCGGCGGCGGGTGCGGGGTAGCTCCACAGGCTGATTATGAGGCAACTCCGGTTGGAGCTTTTGACTCATTAAACCCACAATTGTAAAATGAATTTAAGCAAAAGGGAAAAGCGGAAGCTTAGGCAGCAGAATATAAACCCTGCAGAAGCAGTTCAGGAAGCCAAGCCGTCTTTTCACGCTGAGCCGAAGAAAAGCAGGCTGAAAATTTATTTGTCTGTGCTTGCTGGCCTTATCGTGCTTGCAATAGCTTATTCAGTTTATTCAATGGCCCAGCCGGGCCCTTATGACAATTTTGCGAAATGCCTTACAGAAAAAGGAGCTGTCGTTTACGGCGCAATGGACTGGTGCAAATACACTCAGGGGCAAAAAGCAATGTTTGGAAAATCATTCAAGTACCTGAAATATGAAGAGTTTCAGGCACTGCCGGGCATAAAACAAACCCCGACATGGGTAATAAAAGGAGTCTGGTATGAAAATGTACAGTCTTTCGACAGATTATCATCAATAACCGGATGCAGGGTGTGAAACTAAAATGGAACAAAAAAAAGAACATAGCCATCAAAAAACAAACACAAAAAGCCAGAATCTATACCTGATATTTGTGGGTCTTTCAGTTTTGCTTGCAGTAATCCTTCTTGTCAATGTTGTAATGACATACAATCTAAACAGCAGCATCAAAAAAAATCAGCAGGATGCGATTGAAAAATTAAGACCAGCCAAAATCGAAACAATAGAGCTTTCAGATTCAAGATGCACAGACTGCTTTGACATATCGCTTGTTACAGGCGCTTTAAAGGAAACAAATGTCAATATTACCTCAGAAAAAAAGATTTTGTCAAGCTCAAAGGAAGGCAAGGAGCTTATTGCAAAATACAGCATAGAAAAGCTGCCTGCATTGGTGGTGCAGGGCGAGATAAGCAAAGTCACTGTTGAAATTTTTGACCTAAAAGACGATGCTCTTGTTTTTGCGCAGCCTGCCGCACCTTATGTTAATGTTTCAAGCAATAACATTGTCGGAAGAGTCACTTTATACCACCTTAAAGACGCTTCCTGCGAAAAATGCGGCGATCTTTCATTCATGATAAACGAGATAAAAGGAACCGGCGTTAAGATAACATCGGAGAAAAATATTGACATCTCTAGCGCAGAAGGAAAATCCTTAATCAGCAAGTACAGGATTGCATTTGCGCCTTCAATAGTGCTTTCAAAAGATGCTGATGCATACACAATAATGAAGCAGGCATGGCCTCAGATCGGAACAAAAGAAGCTGATGGCGCTTATGTAATGAGAACACCTTATCCGCCGATAAAAAATCTTACAACCGGAAAAGTAATGGGAGTTGTAAAACTAATTTATCTTGCAGACAAAAGCTGCACAGAATGCTACGACGTCAACACTCACAAGGTTATACTTACAAGCCCGCAGAGCTTTGCATTAAAAATTGATTCAGAAGAGACTTATGACATAAGCGATGCAAAAGGAAAAGCCCTGCTTTCAAAGTATAATATCACCCAAGTGCCGACAGTAATCTTGTCAAGCGATGTAAATGTTTATCCATCAAGCGCAGCGCTTAAGCAGTTTTTCTCCTCTGAAAAAGACGGCTCATTTGTTTTCAGAAAACTAAGCGCAGTAGGCGCTTACAAGGATTTGGCGAGCGGACAGATAGTGGCTCAGCAGCAAGCCCAATAATAATATTTTTTTATTTTTAACATTATTTTTTTAATGCAGTATACTAAATAAAAAATGGGAAAAAAAGACATTGCCTTGTATTCTGTGATTTTTGTTTTGGCCATAATTGTGATGTGGCAGTGGGTTTCAAGCAGTTCAGTTATCAGCAAAATGAATTCGCAGATAACAGAAATGAACAAGGATATAGTTGATTTCCGCCTCATGAGCGGCATTGGAGCATTGCGATCAACGCACGAGCATGCTGACATAAAAGTATACATAAACGGGCAGGCAATTGATTTTTCACAGCCAGAATACCAGCTTGCTGCAAGATATGTTCATTTTGAAGAAGGAGTAGGGGATGTTATCCATATACACGCAACAGGCATTACTCTTGGCCAGCTTTTTAATTCTCTCGGAATGGATTTTAATCAAAATTGCTTTGTTTATGAGTCTGTTTCATACTGCACAGGCAAGGACAAGACGCTGAAGTTTTACGTCAACGGAAAGCCAAGCGCAGAATTTAACAATAAACTGATAAAAGATTTTGACAAATACCTCATTTCTTACGGCAACGAAAACGATGCAGAAATCCAGAAGCAGCTTGCGTCAATAACAAACCTTGCGCCGGAATTGAGCGCTAAAGGCTGATTATTCTTCGTAAAAACTCCTGATTATTTTGCCATCAAAATGTAAGGCTCTTGTTCTTTTCATTGAGATAGTTAAGACTTTTTTGATGTATTTTTAGTCAAAGTAACTGTGATAGTTTTATGGGTCACCCAATAGATAAAATAGATAATTCCCCCTATCATTGCAGTAAACATAAACCAAAAAAGAAACGCCGGTATGTGGAACTTTCTACTCTTACTTAAAACTAAGTATCCCTTAGAATCAGAAACAACGTTATAACCTGCACTTAGGTAATCTTTTGGATTTTTAAGAGATTGATTTTGTTGATCTTCTTTTTTTTCTTTTTTGTAAATCAGATATCTAAGAAACACGCCAAAAATAAACAACAAACCAAAAAAAATATCTAAACCTTCGTTTTCAGCTTTTGAGCCTAAAATTAAACTTAACCCCACCATACCAGGGATAAAGGAAATCCCAATAAATTTCCATTCTAATTTTGTAAGCTTCAAATTATTTACATTAGCTATTGTCACAGTATATCTCTATTTTAACCCAATTTAAATAATTTTCTCTCAATTTATTAACTGATAGAATTAGTATTCAAAAAAACATAACCTTTAAATACTTCTTGAGTAATGTAAAATATATTCTCAAGGATATATGTGGTATAACTAGGGGGTTAAATAATGCCGAACAAGGAAATATTCAATGTACTTTTTCGCGAGAAGCCAGCAATGATGCTCGTCGAGATAAAGAACGCAAAAGGCGAGATATATGCTTCCTCAGTAGCCAAATTGGTTGACTGCACTTATTCGCACGTTGTTAAGATTCTTCAGGAAATGCAGAAAGCAGGGCTTGTTAATTTTGAGAAACAGGGAAGGTTAAAACTTCTTACATTGACAAAAACTGGCCAGGAAGTCTCAGAAAAGATTGACGGAATAAGAGTTGCGCTGTAAACAAAATGAAAGATATTTTTGGAAATACAATAAAAACTGATATTTTTGGTAATAAACCCCCTAGACCTACTGCTTCTTGCCCTAAAACTATTCGTGACCAATTAAGAGTCAAATGGTGGAAAGGAAACTATGGGGGAACTTGTTTTTGTTGCGGAAGAAAACTAAGTTGGGAACATCACGAAGCTGGTCGTATAAAAGCCGGTGGAAGATATACTGTCCCCAATACTCGTCTAATTTGTAAAACTTGCAATAGGGGTATGGGTAAACAAAATTTAAAAATTTATATGAAGAGAAATTTTTTAGATAGATACAACAAATATTTTCCAAAAACAGAAAAATCAAAAAAGTCCATAAGGAAAAAAATAAAAAAGAACGAGAACCAATGGGGAATAAAACCAATAAACTTACCAAAATTCTAATTTAGATATCCTTATTTTATCTTCTCTTCTATAACAAACTTCCCAAGAACTTCCTTTGCGTTTGCTATAAAAAACTCTTCATGCTTTGTAGGGATAATTGCGCCAGCAGCATTCTGATGCCCTCCGGCTTCTGATTCATTGATATCTTTTATGATTTCCCCTATTATCAGCTTTAAATCAAGAGTTCCTTCAACATTATTTGTTGTTCTTAATGAAATCTTAGTATTATCCCCCTCTGCTTGCGCCATTGAAAGAATGAATGTGCTGCCAGTCATACCATTTGATTTGGAAAGGATTGAAGCAAGCGTGCCTATCATTGTTGACATTATTTGATTCTTTGCATTTATTATTACAAAATTGTTTCCCCAATGGACATCATCGCCGTGCTTGTTATCATTGTACCATCTTAATGCATTTACAATCTCTTTTTTATAATCACCAAGGCTTCTTATTGCCTGCTGCTTTATTTTCTTGTCACCCAAACAGGCGCCAATTCCGAATGAAGCTCTTCCAAGCCTCCCGCATGCATTAAGCAAGGTTGCAAACTCTTTTGCGTCCCTTGTTGGGCTTTCTTCATCTTCGTGCGGCAAGATATACACATTGCCAAGCACATCGTCCGGTTTTGTCTCACCCAATCTTTTCATGATAACTCCTGTAATCAGTTTTTTCATGTCAGAATCGTCTAAATGAACTATTTTTTTCCACCCTGACCCGTTTTTAGGGTCTATCCCGATTTCAGACAAAAATTGTATTGCTCCGCTTTCTGACCCAGAAACACCGGGAATGTAAGGATCTGTGCAGTATTCCAAAACTTTATGCAGCGGTTTTGTCTGTGCTCCAAAAATTCTCAAGCCCCGTGTAACTTGTATTTTTTTTCTTTCAACAGCTATTTTTAGAATTTCATTATTTAACCTTAAAAATCCGTTTTTTTCCTGCATGTCTCCGTGGGCTCCAATTATTGCAATGTGGGCAAAATCTTCCATGCTCTTGTCAACAGCGCACGCAAACCTGAACACAACACCTGCTCCGCTTATCTCTTTTCCGCCATCAATCCCGAAAAGATGGGGGTTTACAAAAACAATGTTGCCAAAATCATTTGTTTCGATGCTGTGATGATCAAGAACAAACACTTTCTTGTTTGAGAGAATCTTATTAATCTCTTTTATTACGCCTGAGCCAAGATCAGTAAATATTATGTAATTATATTGCTCTTTTGCCAATTGTTCAAGAAGAACATCATTAACTTGCTGCACTGTTGAAACAGAATACTTCCTGTTTTCTATGTTTAGAAGCCTCAGCATTATAGAACATGCGCTTATACCATCTGCATCAAGATGGCTGATAACTCTTATAATCTCATTTTTATCAATAGCCTTGAAGGCTTCAGCAGCCTTTCTTAAACTTTCATCAAATTGTTCATAAGGATCCAATAAAAACACCTTCTCTGTCAATAATAGCAGAATTGATTTTTGCAATCAATCTTCCTTTTTAATTCTTTGTTTTATAAATATGAAATGGTTTAGCAATTGTTATTTTCCAAACCTTCTTTCCCTTTCATTATACCCTTTTAGGATATTAACTAAATCTTGCTTAGTAAACTCCGGCCACAGCTTCTTTACAAAGAACCATTCTGAATAAGCGCTCTGCCACATGAGGAAGTTGCTAGTTCTTACTTCCCCTCCCGGCCTTATTACTATCTCCGGTTCACTAGTTAAGTAAAGGTTCTTCGTTATTGCGCTTTCGTCAATCTTTGATTTTTTGCTCTTTAATGCTCTGTTGACAGCGTCCATTATCTCCTGCCTGCCCCCATATGCCAATGCAAAGTTAACAATCAGTTTTTTGTTGTTTTTTGTCTTTTTCATCGCGTCCTTCATTGCATTCTGCATCTTATTTGGGAACATCTGCATTCTTCCGATAACATTTACTTTAACTTTATCCTTAAACATGCCTTTGCCTTCCTGAACTTCTTTGAACTTTTTCCAGAAAAGATTGAATAAATATTCAACTTCCTTTTTGTTTCTGCTGAAATTTTCTGTGGAGAAACAGTATAATGTAAGTTCCTGAATTCCAAGATTCATGCACCAATTGAAAAGTTGTTCCAGCTTTCCTAATCCGACTTCATGGCCTTTCCATGGCTGCATTCCAAGTCTTCTTGCATAACGGCGATTTCCATCAAGTATGATTGCAACGTGCTTTGGAGCTTTAGAAACCATAAAAGAAGTAACTTTTAGAGCTTTATATAGGTTTTGAAAGCCTCAGCTTTCAAATACCTCAGAAAATATTTGATTTTCGCTAGGTTTTGACTATATCAATTCCGGTCCAGCCTTACCCTGAAAAAGAACATCAGACCGGCTGTTATAGATACTATAAACAGTACAAAAGAAGATGCCTGAATGTAATCTAATGTTCCCATGATTGTGTCTGGCTGCTTAACAACATTAGCCGTTATATCACTTGGGGGGCTAACTAGCCATATTCCGCCTATTAAAAATAATACGCTCATTGCAACCAAAATCATTCCAATTTGTTTTGTCATTTTATGCCTTAGTAATCTTGTCAAACAATCCTACGAAAATTTCCTGCGGCACTTTGATGCCGGCTTCAACAAACGCCCTTGCAAGCCTGTAGCCATCGGTCTCTTCATTTTCAGGCTTAAAATCAAGCAAATTGCGCAATGTAAGCGTGCACATGTACCCCTCATTTACCAATATGGCAGCATCCTTATTATTTTTTTGTATTTTAGACGTTTCATTTTTGACAAGAAACTCTTTGTCTATTCCAAACCTAAAAAATTCCCATTCAATAAGATCGTGCATTATTTTGCTTTGTTCATTGCTGTCAACATATGAAGAAGAATCATTAATCTTAAAATGTTCCAAAAAATTAACATCATTTTTCATGGAAAACCTATGGGCTCTTCCGATATACCCTTTGACTTTTTGTCTGCTGCTTTTCTTCTTCCATTCATTCTCAACTAGGTATACATACTCGTTTCCCTTAATCTTCTTAATTCTGAAAAATGCCATATACTTAGTTAGGCACTATGAATTTATAAGGTTTTTGGTATAGAAAATAAATTATTTTCATATGTCAGAAATATATTTTCATATATATTTCTGAGCATGCTCAAAAATCTTTGATTTTTGACATATAAACTATGTAATTAAACGAACTTTAAATCTAGAACTACTTAATTTCTTTTGCAAACTCTTTCTTGAACTTCTCGTTTACCTTATGGAGCCTCTGAACAGCGTTAATCAAAGCGTTCTTTGGTGTCACATCCCCGTCTGTTTCAACTATCATCTGAGGAAAGCTTATCTGAGGATGCCTTATGCTGTAAGTTGCAATCTTTACATGCTTATCATTTAGTAATTCTGATTTAAGCGCATTGCACAATGTGTGGCCAGATCCATTTATCTCAATTATGAGCTTGTTCTTTTTGTCGTCGAGAATTTTTATTTCCATTTTGTTGATAATAAGGAAAAGAACATCATTTAAAAACCTTTTGCTGGCATAATGGAAATACAAAATCCATACTTTTTCGTCGACAAAATTCACCTGTTTTTCTCAAACCTAAAGCAGCTTACATCAATTCTGTGGATTTGTCGACGGTGAAACTTCATTGTAGCCTTCAAAGGGAGCTTAAAATCCCAAATATGGGTTATTTTGGCGTTTTTCTTGGCCGAAAACCCTTCCAGAAAGGCTTTGCTCTCACTTTTGTGCAAGGAGTATACAATAGGCGCTATTTCCAGCGCTTTTTCAAGGAAAACAGCATCGTTATGCTTTATCTTTGTCCCAAAAGGCGGGTTCTGTATAACCACCTCTGCCTTTAGATTTACCTCGGTTATATCCTGGCAGATGAATTTCCCCATCTTCTCTACCGAACTCTCACTTCTCACCTTTGAAAAGCTCATTTTTGCAGTTTCCAGAGCCTTTTTGTCCATATCTACAAAGTATACCTTACCTGCGCCCAATAGTGTGGCTCCAATGCCCAAGATACCCGTCCCACATCCAAGATCAGCTATCACTTTTCCTTCTATATCTCCTAACATATAGGCGTTCCACAGCATATGACCGGCTACTTCGCTGTCTGTAGCATACTGCTCATGCCTCACATCTGGCTCAGCAAACCCCTTAAGGCGTGATAAAGCCACTGCAAGCTGCGATTTTGATCCTATCTGTCTCATTTTAACTCTCACTTATTACGAGTAAACTACTATTATATCATTATCTTCTATAGTGAAAATAAATATATTCATACTCACTATATACTTCCTTATTGATTGTTTATCCCTCTTTTTGCCCCCACTTCTTATGAGCAAAACTCAGTTATTTAGGTCTGCTTATTATACTTGCTTTTTGGAAGGCAAAAATCACAAATAAACTGCCAATTTTAGACCCTTAAATCTCTTATATTTCAGCCAAAATTTTTGCATATTTCTTTGATTTTTACACAAAAAAATTAAACTAATTTTCCTGATTTTTTATTAAAATCACTTCAACTATAAATATTTTTCCCAGTCCCAGCGTAGTCTTATCATATTCCCAAGACTATCCCAATATAGTCCTAAAATATATATCTTGACGACGAAAAACATTCCCATATTAGTCCTATTATAATCCCAATAAAATCCCACGGAATCAAAAAATTTAAATAGATTGGGACTAAATTGGTAAAATATGTTCTGGAAAAAAGACAATTCAACAGAAAGAAAGCTTGCGCAGATGAATGAAGTTTTGAAAAAATCTTTTTCAAATGTTAAAAATGACACCCAGAATATATTCCAGTGGCTTAACTATTTTCACAGAAAAAGCATGGAGCAGGAGCAGCTCATAAAGCAGCTAAAAACAGAGCTTTCCTACATGCCAAAGACAAGGGAAGACATAAGGCGCATTGTAGACGATTATTACTCTTTTGAGAGCATAATGGCCAAGATACGTGATTTAAGCTACAAAGTAGATCAGCTTGCTATGGTCAGAAGTGAGCAAAGGCCAATAGTTCAGCAGCATTCAGATGAATGGAAAAGTTACGTTAATGAACTCCAAAAAAGGCTTGAAAATCTTGAACATAGGAAATCGTCAATAAGGGAAAAAATAGTCAAAAAAATCACTCGCAATTCAAAAGAGTATGTTAAAAGCATGATGCTTTCTTACATAAGAAAATATGAAAGAATTTCCGCATTGCAGCTTAAGGATATAGTGGTTGACGAGCAGAATTTCTGCTCCAAAAGCTCGTTTTACAGGCTCCTCGAAGAGCTCGAAGAGCTGGAAGAAATAGGGGTTATCAAGGAAGGCAAGGAGAAGCATTACGTATCAAAAGCCATTAAAAGAGTATAAAAAGAAACCTTTTTAAACCCACTAAGTTTTGCAAAGCTTGGGGTGAGTAAGATTATTGGAAAAATCTTTCTTAGAAACATCAGTGCAAAACTTAGTAGGACAACAAGCAACCTGAAGTCGGAATTTTCCGATATAAGGGGCGAATTTGATGAGCATTTGCAGGCTATAAACGAGAACACCAACGAAATATCTGCAAACTATGAGCATATATGTGAAATTGAGGAAAAGCTTGACAGATTAAGCGCAAGAGTCGAACAGATTCAGATGTATTTTGAATCAGGAGACGCTCCAAGAAACTCTAATTTTGAGGTAAAACAGCTTAATCGAAGAGAGCAGGAAGTGTTTCTTGTGATGTACACTCTAGAAGAAGAGCACGGCAATGTTACCTATGAAAACATAGCAAGCAGGCTTGGTATTTCAATAGAACTTGCGGGCTCTTATGTGACTGCTTTGATAGAGAAAGGCGTTCCAATAATAAAGCGCTACATCAACTCAAAGCCGTATTTGAAGCTTGATCCGGATTTCAAAACACTGCAGACAAAAGAAAATATTTTGCAGGTAAGTTTGGAAGAATTTGGATTCTAACTTTTATTTTTTTATTTGGTTTTTGAATTAAATATTTTTAGATTTGATTAAAAGTTTTTAGCTACAACCTATCTAAAGGACTTTTTACCTTCTTTAGCTGTTCTGTTGAAACCTTTGTGTAAATCTGCGTTGTTGAAAGATCAGCATGGCCAAGAAGCTCCTGGATGATTCTAATATCTGTTCCATTTTCAAGAAGATGGGTTGCAAAGCTGCTCCTCAGCGCATGGCAGAAAACGCGCTTCTTTATGCCTGCTTTTTTTGCAGTTTCCTTCACGATTTTCTGCGCTTGCCTTGCGGTTATTGGTCTGTTGTTGACGGAAAAAATATAGCTGCTTTGATCCTTTTTCATTGGCATGTACACCTTTAAATGCCCTATCAAGCTGTCAGAAAGGATGATATGGCGTTCTTTATTGCCCTTGCCGTGCCTGACGCGGCCCATCTTCTCATCGAGGTCTAAATCGTCAATTTTGAGGCTTACACACTCGCTTACACGCAATCCTGAAGAATAAAGGAACTCTATGAGCAGCCTGTGCTTTGGATTTGTAGCAGCATCAATCAGCTTTCTCATCTCGTCTCTTGTGAGTACTGTTGGCAGTTTTTTCTCTGCTTTTGGGCTTTTAACTGCGTTAAATGCCTTATTTTGAAAGATCTCGTTAAGATAGAACTTTACTGAACTTAAGGCGAGATTTGCGCTCCTGGGGCTGTATTTTCGGTCAGAAAGCAGGTAAGCGAGGTATTTTTTGGCATCAAATTCGTTCACAGAAGAAGGTTCTTTACCTATGAAATTAATGAAATTTTTGTTGTGATAAAGGTAAGAGCTAACTGTTTTGTTGCTGAATCCCCTTATTTTGAGCTCTGTTTCAAGCCTGTCAAGCATTTTATCACCAGTTTTTTGGAATTAAAATGTATACTAGTATATAAAACTTCGCTTAATGTGTATTATACGAAGTTTTACATTTCAAAAACATCAAAAAATAATTCAAATTCAATTTTGTCGTCTATAAAACAAAAACTTTGCCATGTTTTAATCATTTAGGCCGGGCTATTTGGAACAAATTTAACGGGATTTTAGAAACAAATTTTTAATATTTTAGAAAAAACAAAAAATCAAGATTTATCTGTGGTATTTTTCATTGATGCTGATTGCACGCATGTCTTCAGCGCCGCACTCGTTGCATCTGTAAAGATCATACTTGGAATTTCCGCTCTGTATCATGCCCTTCTTGAGCATTTTTTCATCGCATTTTTTGCATACTGGTTCTGCCATTGTTCTTTTTCGCTCATGGCTTATTTATATATTTATTGTTTGGGACTAGTTTGTCGCCGACATCAATTCTGTTTTTGAATGCGAAGCCAGCGTTTGCCTCTATAACAAATTTTACCGGTTTTGAAGATTCATATACTTGGCATGGGTCTTTTTCACACGGAACTGCTGTTTTTACACTGACAATTTCCAAATTTTTATTTATGAAAATCATGTCCAATGGGATTAGCGTATTTTTCATCCAGAATGAAACTTGTTTTTCATCATCAAAAATGAAAAGCATGCCTTCATTTTCTTCAAGCTTTTCCCTGAACATCAGCCCATTATCTCTTTCATTTTCATCGTCTGCAATATCAACATTTAGTCCAATCCATTCTTTTCCGTTGTCAATGAAAATATTTTCAGAATTTTCATCATAAATTTTACTGCATCCAACTAAAAAAATCAGCAGAAAAAATAAAATTATTTTGCGCATTTTTGATTAAAAATTTCGCAAGAATTTAATCTTTTTGATTAGGTTTTGCAATTATCAATAACTATATTATTTAATCTATTATTATATCAATTAAGCGTATTAATCTAATATATTAAATAGATTATTAAATATGTTTTGTTATATCTCTATTATGATATAGCTAAATTAAAGATTGTTTTAAATAATATATTTGACTCATAAACATAATTTCGATATAGAAAATAAATGTTTAGGAGTGATGTTGACTCATAGAAAGTGAGACATAGAAGTGCAACAATGAGTGTAGTCCAAGGCAGTTTTTACACAGGTTTTCACAAAAAAGAATGATTTACGAGTGTTTACTAGATAGGTAAAGCTAGGAATAAAATGGATTGGATCTAATCATGGTTGGTTAAGGTACATTGGAGAGCATATTGGAAGGTGGACTAATAAGTTTTTGGGCTTGGTGAGGCAGGTGGGTGGTCGGCCCTTAGGATGGATTTCCAGGTAAGGGGTGTCAAACTAAGGAGGTAGCCAAATCGGTCAGCCATTAAAATTTAGACATTCTTAACTTGCGCTCGAAGGCACCCTATAGCAGCAAAATAGGCATACTGGCAAAAATTGACTAACAAACTGCAGTTTGTATGGTGTTTAACAGCTGTAAAGTGAGTGTTAAAGATTAAGTTAGGCACTAGGTTAATGGCATGTTTTTAGGTGCTATACAGCGTATAACACTAGTTTAGGGGGATTATAGCCACTATAGGCCTATTTTGACAGTGTCGTGGTTTTAGACCAACCGCACAATAGCCTAAAAACTACTCGTAAAACCTATTTCGAATGAATGGATTGTCATTTACCTATGCGTACTCTATATATTGACAAGCCAATCCTAATAAGTGAGAGTTAGAAGTGTTTTTGGTGAGTGATGGGCAAATTATTGACAAATCGCATAAATCTGCGTATACTCTATTTAAAAAGGAAAAAATAAAAAAGAAGTATTTTCTCGTCGACAAACTATCCGAAGTAGTTTAACTTCTTGTTATCTACAGTTTCTTGCGCTTCCTTGCTCTTCTGCAGTATTGTCTTCAGCTTCTCTTCAAACTTCTTTGCCTGCTCAAGAAGAGGCTGATAATCAAGATCTATCCCTATATACTTATCCAGCGTTTCAATAAGCTTTGCAGCAGCCTTGCTGTCCGGTATATTCAGATGGGTTTCTGCAAACAAGCAGCTTAATGGTATTTTTTCAACTCTTAAAAGCACAGCTCCCGTAACTCCCATTATTATTCCTTCTTTTAGCGCTTCCACTCCTGCTTTCTCAAACAGCTTCGAGTTCTTCTCGTTATTTGAATAGTAAAACACCCTTGATGTTTCCGTCGGCTCATTCGTTCCAACGCCTTCTAAAGAGATTATTTCTTTTGCGTTGATATCGGAAGCTAACTTCTTGATTGCTTCTGCCATCTGCCATTCATAGTGCGTTGCAGCAGTTATTGCATGTACAATCACAATGTTGTATTTTTCATTGTAATATATTGCCAATGGCTCAACAAGCTTTTTTTCGTGTATAGCGACGACAGCCGGCATCTCGTCAAATGACATTTTACCGATTTGCTCTGTTTTTAAATGCTCAATAAGAAATTCCGATGCAATCGTTCCAACCAATCCATACCCAGGGAATCCCTGTATAATAGTGCAGTTCTTTGGCTTTTTCCATAATTTGTATTCCATTTTATCAACCTCTTTTTTTAACCGTAGATAACTTTGAATGATTTATTGAGTTTATATATTTGATTCAAAGTTCTCTTAGAGAATTTTGACAAATTGATGATTTTTCAAAATTCTCCGTAAATTATCGTCCCTATCGCTTCATTATTTAGCACATTGATTAGTACATTGTTTGCTCTTCCGTTTGCTATAACTACAATTACGCCCTCTCTTGTCGCTTTCTTCGCGGCCTCTATCTTCGCCTTCATTCCCCCAATTCCAAGGCTTGCTGATTTTCCGGCCATGCTCTCTATTCTTTTGTCTATATTTTTAACTTCTTTTATCAGCAAAGCGTTCTTATCGGCTGGATTTTTGTTGTAAAGTCCGTCTACATTTGTCAGGGCAATAAGCAAATCGGCTTTTATCTTTGTGGCTATCAAAGCAGAAAGATTGTCATTGTCTCCAAAAGAAGGGCCTATCTCGTTAATTGAAATAGGGTCATTTTCATTTATTATCGGAATTACTCCGAGTTCAAGCAGCTTTTCCATGCTGTTTCTAAGATTTTTGTATGTTTCTTTGTCTGCAATGTCGTCATACTTCAAAAGTATCTGGGCTATTTTGATATTATGTTTATCAAACAGTGACTTGTAAGTGGACATGAGTATGTTTTGTCCGACTGCAGCGCAAACCTGCTTCATTATGACATCTTTTGGCCTTTCTTTTAGCTTAAGTTCCTGCATTCCTGCGCCTATTGCGCCGCTTGTGACAATTATAATTTCTCTTTTTTGTTTTATTTTTGCAATCTGCGAAACGAGATTCCCAATTAGCTTTAAATCTAGCATTCCTTTGTCGTCTGTCAAAGTGTTTGTTCCAATCTTGATTACAATCCTTTTTGCTTTTAAGTTTCTCATTGTTGTTTTATTATTTTAATTTGTTTTTATTTTATTAAGTTTAGTTAATGAGTTATTTTTAATGTTTTTTAGTTATTGTTTTTCGTTAATGAGTTTTTTATTGTTTTTATTCGTTATTGAGTTCGTTTTATTGAACCATTTTTCCGTCCTTCGGACAAAATCTTGTGCTCGCTGGCACCATAACCAGCTCGCCTATTTATTGTAACCTTACTAAAACAATTTCTTAATTACTTTATGCGTGAACTTCTTCTTTCCGCTTGAGTAATCAGCCACAATTTGGCCTTTTCCAACTAGTTTGTACTTGTAAATAACCAACCCTTCCAGCCCAACAGGGCCTCTCGCGTGTATTTTGGCTGTGCTTACTCCGACTTCTGCGCCTTTTCCATAACGGAAACCGTCGGAAAACCTTGTTGATGCGTTCCACATCACAGAAGCAGAATCTACAAGGCTCATGAACGTTTCTGCGTTCTTTTTATCTTCTGTTACAATAGCGTCAGTATGCTTTGAGCCGTACTTGTTTATGTGCTCAACAGCTTTATTTACATTATTGACTATCTTGATTGACAAAATCAAATCATTGTATTCAGTTTCCCAGTCTTTTTCTGTTGCTGCTTCTGAAGATATTATCTTTCTTGTTTTGTCATCCCCTCTAAGCTCAACTCCTTTTAGTTTTCCAGCTGCTAATGGCAAAAACTTTTTTGCAATGTCCTTGTGCACAAGCAGAGTTTCCATTGCATTGCACACAGCAGGGTACTGGCATTTTGCGTCAAATGAAATGTCAACCGCTTTCTTCAAATCTGCGCTTTTGTCAACATAAACATGGCATATGCCGTCAGAATGCCCAAGCACAGCTATCTTTGTGTTTTCCTGTACGTATTTTACGAACGCATTACTTCCTCTAGGGATTATTAGGCTGATATACTTGTCCATCTTGAGCATTTCTGCTACTTGTTCCCTTGTTTCTATCAGCTGTATAGCTCCTTTTGGAACACCGTTCTTTTCAGCAGCATCTGAAATTATCTTTACAAGAATCCTGTTAGAGTTTAATGCTTCAGACCCTCCTTTGAGTATCACAGCATTTCCTGATTTTAAGCACAAAGAGCTTATTTGCGGCACAACATCAGGCCTTGACTCAAATATTGCTCCAATAACTCCGATTGGGCATGTAACCTGATAAAGCATTAAGTTGTTATCCAATTCCATCTGCGAGATTGTTTTCCCGGAAGGATCATCCAGCTTCGCAACGCCTTTTACTTCAGCTATTATTTCATCTATCTTGTGATTGTCAACAAGCAATCTTTTTACCAGAACGCCGCTTAATCCTGCTTTCTTTGCAGCTTCTATGTCCTTTTTGTTTGCTTCAATTATTGCCTTAGAATTCTTCTTTATTGCATTTGCTATTGCTAATAATGCTTTATTTTTTACGTTTGTTGGAAGCACAGCTAGCTTTATTGATGCATCTCTTGCCAGTTTTGCCTGTGCTTCTATGCTCATTTTCCCATTTCCCTGCTTCTTTTTGCTGCAGCATTTACTGTTTTAGCCAAAATATCCTTTGCTTTTAGTTTATCCAGCATCTCAAGCCCTGCAACAGTTGTTCCTCCCTTTGAAGCAACCATTGCAATAAGCTCTTCCGGAAGGATGTTGTTTTGCATTAATAATTTTCCTGTTCCCAATGCTGTTTGAGCAGCTAATTTGTAGGATACTTCTTTTGACAGCCCTTCTTTTATCCCCTGCTTTGCGATAGCGTCTATGAAATAGGCGAAAAAAGCAGGACCTGATCCACTTACTCCGATTAAAGCATCAATTTGACTTTCTTTTAATTGGAAAGTAATGCCTGCAGCGCTTAATAATCTTGAAACTTCTTTTACATCTTCCTTTGTTGCCAATTTTCCTTTCACAAATCCAGAAGCCATTTCTCCAACCAAACAGTTTACATTCGGCATTACCCTGATTATTCTCTTATTCTTTAGAATATTTTCATAATGTTTTAGCTTTATTCCTGCTGCAATTGAAACTATTAACTGATTTGTTATTGTATACTTTATTTCATTTAATAAAACGTCCATGTCCTGTGGTTTTACGCAGAGGAAAACAATGTCTGCTTTTTTTATTGCTTCTATATTACTGTTCGTCGTCTTTACATTCCTGAATTTAGCTTTTATATTTTTTAGATTCTGCTCATATTTGTCAGCAGCGATTATTTCTTTTGCAAGATTGTTGCTGTAGATGGAGCTAATCAGCGCGCTTGCCATCTTCCCTGTTCCGATAAAAGAGATTGTTTTTATTTTAGTTTCTTCCATAGTAATTCCACATTGTATCTATGTAAAATGAATGATTATTCAAGATTATATGGTTCTCTTGTATTTCTTTTATTAAAGTTTGCTGTTTTTGCAATGATTCTATAAATTCATCCTCTGATAACGAAATACTGTGGATTTTGTATGGCAGCAGGTGAGAAGGATAACTAACTTTTTTGCCGGATATTAAAAACAAATCAAGATCAGAGTCTTTATCCGCCTTAAATTTGGCAAAACTCCCAAAAACAATGACTGGCTCGTTGATTTTGAGCTCTTTGAGAAAAATATTAAAATTAGGGTATTTATTAATGAAACACGATGTTCTGTACACCTCTGCCTTAAGCAAGTGCAGCTTTGTTTGGATATTGCCAAGATTCAGATTGAAATACTTGTTCTTGCCGCTTACTGAACCCTTGAGTATACTCTCTTTTTCAAGATGGTTTACCAGATTTTGCGTAGTTTTTAGCGGCAGCTTGGCAAGCCTGCTTATTTCCCTCAGATAAAACTGCCTTTTGTAATCCCCTAAGAATAATGCCAGAATCGCCAGATAACTGTTTCTTTTTAGATACATATGTATCTTTTTAGATACAATTGGTATAAATACTTTTCTATAGTAAAAATATAAACTAAAGTTAACACCTATTAACTGAAGTTTGCAAGATTGTTGCTGTAGATGGAGCTAATCAACGCAGATGTGATATCTATGGTTTTTTACAGCACTTGTGTTTTTACAGAAGCTTTAAATAAGGATACCACTTACTAGGGACTATGAATAGGGAACTCGAAAGAAGAATTGAGGAAGCATGGCAATCTCTTTCCCCGCAGCTTAGGGCTGACGTTCAAAGAGAAGTTGGATTTAATAGGGAAGATGTTTCTGCAGAGCAATTGAGAGAGATAGTTCTTGGCTATGTCGGGCCTAAATTAATGATGGTAAAATCTGAAAGGCTTGTAAGGGAAGAAGCTGACAGAATAAGGCGTGAAGTACAGGATGAAGTAAGATCAACATTGGGAGATATGCAAAGCCAATATTCTGCTTTTTTAACTCATGTATCTTCCATTATGGAAAACCTTGTAGCATTAAAACAAATGGAAGCAACGCGTCCAACTCAAATAGCAGCCAATCCAGTTCCTGAGCAAAAATATTTCCCGCCTTCACTTTCTTATACAAACTGCATAAGGCACCATGATCCGACTTCAGAACATCCTAAGGGTGAACCAGGTCCGGAAAGATGTGTTTTAACAATTCCACAGGAAGATGGAATACACATGAGGTGCTTAGTGGCGTATGCTTCACAGAATCCCGGTGATCAGGGATTTGCCAGATTACCTTACCAAGTATTTCACGCAGAGTTATTAAGGCAAGGGGGATGTCCAAGACCCTTGAGCAGAAGCATCAGCAGAAGGCTTCCTGTAATCAGCTACCTTTTTACTAAACCGGACATTTGTCCATTAGCTGGCGGAGAAGAGATGATTGTAGGACACAAATAAAATGCCACAAGATGATTTAGAAGCAGAATTGGAAAGAGCATTTGAAGGATTTCAGGCAACTAGACTAGTTGATATTATGGGTGGAACTCATAGAAGTAATCCTACTGTAGGAAGAACACCTTTAGTTGTCCTGATAGAAGATCATTCCAATCCAAATCTTGAAAATATGATTGCTTATTTGGAAAGAAACAAAGGCAAAATGCCTTATAGTGAGTTAGTGGATAAGCATATAGAAATAGTCAGGTATTTTACACGCATAGCTCATTTACAAATTCCCGGGGTTCAAGAATTGCGTGAACAGGAGCTTGAAGCTCTTTCATCTTTATACAAGAGACAAGAACAACAGAGAAAATTAGAAGAAGTATTAGCTATAGACAGAGCACAATTAATACACTTAAAAGAATCTGGAATCAGAATGGACGCACTTTCTCAAATACTTTACAACCATCTCTTTGCAAATGCCGGAGAACTGGTAAGGCCGGAAGAAAGAGATAGGCTACTTAACGATTCTTCTGTTAGACTTGCAGCATTAAGATTTTATTCAAGAGAAACAGGCGAGGGCAAAGTGGAATCTGCAAGCGGTGATGCAGGCACTCAGCTCGTAAGGCTAAATTCAAGCGCGACAGGCCTTCAAATAAGAGGTTCTAATTTGAGAGAAAAAGTTGCCGCTTATTTAACAGTAGGATACTTCTTGGGATATTTTGAAAGGCAAATAAGCGGAATACAAGCAAAAATAGAAGACACTAAGGCAAAATATGCTCCGGTAAAATTATCTCCTGACGAAGAGCTTAAATTGAGAGAATTCGAAAGCGGCGGGCATAAAAAATACAGCCCTTCAAGCTATTTTGCAATGTATACAAATTCTGTATGGGCGCAAGTTTTACATTTTATCAGGGAATCAAAAAAAGCTGGAGCTAACGTAAACATCAATCTTTAAAAAATGGCACAGGATGACCTACTAGCAAGGCTTAACAAAGCATTTGAAGAGCAGCATCAAAGAGCTAGAGCAAGGGCTGCCAAAGAAGGAAAAAGAGAATTTACGCAGGCTGATTATGATACAAACCCAGTCGTAAAATTAGCTAAAGTTTATGATTGGTGGGGAGATATTTCCCTTTCATTGGATGAAAGAGTAAGTGATCTTGAAAAAAATTTAGGCTCACTTAATTTTTCTGCAGATAACATGCGGGCTTTCCATGCTGAATTTCCAAGGCTTCAAAATGCAGAAGACGTCAAAGATAGCCCTTACGGATTCTCAAATGACAGCATTAATTATATACTATTTATGTGTACGTTGGGAAAAATAGCTAAGTCCAAAGGCGAATATTCTTCAGATCCAGAAATTAAGCCTTTCTTTGATTCAGGAAAGTTAATGCCGCAATTGACTTATCTTGCAACACATACCAGCAAGCCCAGAATTAAGTTTGATGGTTTGGACACCGTAGTTCTTACAGGAATTAAATGGGGAATTTTTAATGAATTTAATCATGGAAAACTGACTATTGACTGCGCTTTGCCTAACCTTTACGGAGGAGTAGGCAACAAAATGAAAGGTGGCACTATTAGAATGACTGATAAAGTTAAACCCGACTCTTTGGGCTGGAATATGGAAGGGGGTACTTTAATTTATGATGGCGATTTTACGGGTGATGGGGGTATAGGAGAAGAAATGAAAGGCGGAACAATCCAAATTAATGGCGATGTTTATAGTGATTCTAACATTGGACATTTAATGCAACGTGGTAGCATTATAATAAATGGGAGTTATATTTACGGCAAAAACACCGCTACTTATGGAGCAGGACACGAAATGAAAGGAGGAACTATCACAATAAAAAAAGATGCAAGAGACTGCTATCAACTTGGCTGGCATATGAAAGGGGGTCAACTAATAGTTGAAGGCAGCGCCTATGGTAAAATAGATGTAGGAACTTGGAGTGGGCAAGGAGCTACTATCGAAATAAAAGAAGACTGCTTAGTTAAAGAAATTGGAACCCTATTAGCAGGAGGAGAAATTAAAATAGGCGGAAATGCAGAAGTGAATATAGCATCAAGCATGGAAAGTGGCTTGATACGCATCAGAGGCAATGCCACCAATCAATCTGATGGGGGGTATGGATACTCTCTTGGCTGCGGCATGAAAGGGGGAGTAGTAGAAATTGGAGGAGATTTAACAGAAATATCTAGCAGCATGGAAGGAGGAACAGTCAAAATAGGCGGAAATTTTATTTATAAGGATTCTCTTATGGGTGGCGGACAGGTTTATGAAAGAGGGGTTTTAGTACCACATTTAACTTTTTTGCGCGTAGTGGGTAAGATATTAAAGTTAATAGAATAAATAGTTTACTGCTTCTTTACAACTTCAACTTTGGCTCTTACGCCTACAAGATAATTCATAGAATCAACGACTGCAGCGTACATCCCGTTGCAGTATCTGTGGTTGCAAGATTGTTTTTGTAGATGGAGCTAATCAACGCGCTTGCCATCTTTCTAGTTATGGTAGGGGAATTGTTTTGGTTTCATTATCCGTGGCCTCCTTTTTTAGACCCTCCTTTTTTAGCTATTTGGTATTTGGCATGCTCTAAAACTCCGCCCGGGCCAAGAGGATCAGTAATAAATGGCCCCCCATAATGTCTTATTCCATAATCCCAACCAGGCTCTCTTTTAAGGGCATTTCTGGCTTTTTCAAAGCTGAAATTATTTCTCATAGTAAAATCTATCAAAAATTTTGCAAGCCCTCTTGTAGATATATGTGGGAACGGATTTTCAGACCATTTATTTATTCCATCGGTAGTTTCATAGTAAAGCATCCTCCCCCAGTGTATATAATCGTGATTTACCGCAGCCCTGTCAAAAGCTGGATTAAGGTGTGTTGGGGTCCTAATTTCGTCTCTTAAAGTTTTCTCTTCTGTTTCCATGTCATATTTTCTAGAAATTTTTTGCTCGTCTTCCGGGGTTATTTTGGAAGGATTTCCACACCCAACTATTTTTCCATCATAAACTGTTCCAATTTTCTTTTTTGCATTTTCATCTTCCCAATTATCGAAATCCGCTTCTGTGTAGTAAATTGGCCTGAACATTATTCTGGTTTTAAGGTCTTTTGTATCAATTTTATCAAATGCATCCATAGATTGAGTTGAGTTTATTCTAAACAAGCCTGCAATGATATAATCCATGCTGGATTTTGAGTGCGGATGAAAGCGCCCGTCCCTAAAATCATCCCTGTAAGCGTCTGTCTCGTTCGATATGAAACTTATCTTATCGAGAGGCTCGACATCCCCTATACCACCATCATGCACCCATTCATCAGGAACTTTTCTTATGTATTTTTTTAAGTATTTCTCCCCATATTTTCCTTTAACATTAATTCCTTTAGTGACCTTGTTATTCCAAACTTCTTCTCCCCCATCCTTTTCTTTTACTATTCTTATCATTCTTTCTTGCCATTTGTTCCTGCTTATCTCTGCCCACCACCTATCTGTCAATACATACCACCCGCCATTATACTCAAAAACTTCCAGCGGCCAGTTGTTTTCATCTTTTCCGGCCTCAATTTCATCATCTCTTTTGAAGTCAGAATATTCATCCTTGAAATAAACTGCTTTCTGAATTTTTTTGCCATCTGGCCCATCAACTTTTTTTATTATATGGGGTTTTATTATTTTATAAGTATGCGCAAACCTGATAAACATTTCTTTTGGCTTAAACTCATCGGCTAATCCTTTGCCAGCTTCTCCCTTTAATATTTCTATAATCGTGGATATAGTATCCAATTTTTCTCCGTGGTTTAATTCTATTTCTTTAATTTCCTTAAAACTTTCCCTAAGAGTGGTCAATAATTGGGTTACAGGAGTTCTAATATTTGCCCCCATTCCAGAAGAAGAAGCGAAGTGGTCTGCTCTCGCCAATATAATTTCAAATTGAGTGGATACCTTCTCCATTTTAGAAGCACCAATTGCAACAATACTTTGCGGCCTGCCGTCTGTGAATGGAACAACTACGGGATTTGTATCAATATGCGGCAAAAATCCCAATGATCCTACTAGACTTTCCTTTTCTTCCAGAATTTTTTGGGCAATTTCTAAGTTAGCTATGTCCGGATCATCTTTTTTCAAAGACCCTTCTCTTGCAATTTTTCCTTCTATTCTGTTCTTTGTTTGTTCTGCTTCTCTTATAATCTCTAAAATCTCCTCTTCAGTCATTGCAGATTTTTTGGTAATCTCAATAGTTCCGGTTTCTTTAAAAATGCTGGCCTCTAGTTTTGCAGCTTTACCCTCTTTGAAGTATTCTATTAACCTATATCTGTCAGTGAAAACATGATCGCCTGGTTTCTCTTTATATTCAAATCCTTCAGCTCCAAATAGCTTTTCTTCTATTTCAGTCCAATTGGCTTCAATTTCCTGCAAAACTTCTATTTTTTTGTCATTTTTTGTAAATAAATACTTATAGTTCTCCAAAAGGGGATTAATTTGATCTGTACTTTCTTTTGTGATATCTACCATTACCCCTTCTCTTTTTCCAAATGTACTAGCCCAAATATCGTTAAGCCTGTTATGGAACCATTGATTTATTCTCTTGCCAATGGCTTGGGTTAATGTTCCTGCTTTGGTTTCTTTTGGTGGGTCTGTCATATTCTTACCTATGCTGCTCTGTCAATTAAATTATTATTCATCCCTAATCTTTTCGGCTGTAGACTTATAATCTGGGATGAAGTTTTCCCATCATCTTTGTTTGGTTGGCCATTGCCAAGAGAAGCAAATTGGTTGGGTTTCTGCGTTAAAAATACGCCAATTTGGTCAATATAATCCTTTTTCTTTGATTCAATCTGTGCAAGACACCTTGTCGTTTCCGGCATAATAACCTCGCATATGTAGGAAAGCTCATGGAGTATTCTAAGCCCGGCAATATACTTTGCTTCTATTCTCTTTTTTACTTTTACTCCTCTCTCAGCCAGTTCGAGCGATACATAGCTTCCAAAACCGCTCCTTGTTATCGCCGCCGTGCTTGAATTATCCAGTATGCTGCCATCTGTTTTGGCAGCTCCAGAAGTTTTTGCTATGAACCCTTGCCAATCTCCCAGCCTTTTGGCAATTTCAGCCCCGGCTCTACGTTCCTTTAAGTCTTGCGTAACCTCGTCCAATAGATTTAATTTTGCCACAAGATCCGGGATTGTCAAAACCACATTTTCGGTTAAATTTTGAAATTCCATTCTTTCATTTTCTAATTTTTTAATGAGCTGTTTTTTCTTTCTGTTCAATATTCTTAAAAATAATTCTTTGGCTTTTGTAGAAGAATCACCCTCTAGCATTAATTTTTTCAAATCAGCAAGTGCAGTAATCTTTTGCTGCTCAAGTTGCTTTATCCGCTGTTCAAAAATTTTTATAATAGTCTGCGCAGCAGGTTGCACTACTATTTCATAAGCGCGTCTTGTCAATTGCTGGTCAAGGTTCTCCAATTCATTTTCCCAGTCAACAGGAGCCTCGTGCTTTTTTTGTTCAAAGGCCTCCAAAACTCTTGCAAATTGCTCATTTCCAAACCTTTCCCTGACCATCCTTATGTAATTCTTGCCTTTCTTCAGGTTGTTGTAAAATTCATAGAATCCTTCCCAATTCCCTTGCGTTTCCACAGAGCGCTTGATGGCGTCTCTTGCCATTGTGAAAAATTGTATTTCTTGCATGTAAGTCAAGAGCCTTTTTATTTCCGGAGTTTTTTTCATTTCACTGACGAGATTTTCATCTTTAAAATACATGCTGAATCCTAAAAAAGAGTTTCTATCATACCTTGATCTGCCACCATTTATGAACAAAAACCCCCTTTCTATGAAAAGTTGGATACCATAAGACATTATGTATGGCCAGCTTCTTATATCGTTGGTGCACCTGTTTAATTCTTCAACTTCTCTGTCGCTCAAGGAAACTATGGCCATTCTTAATATGTCTGCAGTTGCCTTATCGTGGATTCTGTCAACTTGCTTCATCAGTTCATCATAATGGGTTTTTACATAAGCAATAACTAGTCGAGGATTTTCCAATAATTTTGCCATTGGCTGCAAAACAGTTCCTAAATCAGTTTTCCCTCTTTGTGAAAACCCTAACGACCTCATCTCTTCTGCCAACTGACTGTCTAACTGGCTTATTTGATTTATTCTTGGATTTATTTCTGAAGCAAATTTATCATTGTCTTTCACCAAAAGATTATATGCGCTTAATCCAAGCCTTAATGCTATCCATTTTTTATTATATCTCTCTGTCAGTCCTATTCTTTTTCCGCTTGCCGCTATACTTAATGCGTTTTCTCCAGTTTCTTTATTGGCAAGAACCGATTCCCATCTTAATATTATGTCCCATCTATTGCTTATTTGCCAAAATTTGGCAAGAAACTGACTGTAACTTGCATCAAACTCTGCGAAAATGTCTCTTTCGACTTCACTCTTGGTACTTTTTCCTGCAAATATCATAGGAATCCATCCAAAAACCCTTCTTTTGTTTTCTGTCATTTTATTTGCTATGCTCATCTTTTCCTTGCTGAAGTTTTATGCCTTCATTTAGTGTACCCATTATTTCAGCTGTATCTCCCTGGGTGCCCCTATCGTATAACCCTATTTCCAGATATTTTATTACATCCTGCATATCTTCAAAATTTCTGATGGACAGTGCTGGGATATACATGCTCATGCCTGCTGTAGAAACAGCTGGAAGCGTATCCCATTTTTTCTTATTATTCCCTACAGCTTCCCACTTGTCGTCATAATTTTTTCTTCCGGCATATTTTAATATTCCAGTGTTAACCAATGCTCTCCTGTCAAATGCCGGGTTCTCTGTTGATTTTAAACCTGGAGTGAATTTTATTAATTTTTCATGTTCTTTATCAAGAACAAATTTGCCTTCATAGCTGAATTTTGGCATAAATTCTTCCCTTCCCAAAAGGTTTGGATTGTCTTTTTTAGTTTCAAGCGCTTTTATATAATCACTTGCAAATTTACTGCTGTTCCTAAACCAGCCAAACCTCATGTTTCTGATAAACCCTATCCAATCATGATTTATGTACTCCATCATGCTGTGAGGAGACTCCAGCAAATGCACTTTACCGGCAATAATCTCATCAGGATGCACTCTTCTTGGCCTTTTTCCTTCATATATATCCTCTAAAACCTCAAAATATTGATTAACTTCTAGCTTGTGCCCTTTCACTATACTTCCATCTGATAATCTGGTTCCAGGATCTACGAACTTATATTCATGCGCTGTAGCTCCATAAGGATTGCATTGATCTAATATTAGATATCTCCATGCCTTCAATACCATATGGTTGCCATAGGCTTTAGCCCTATCGTTAAGAAGTGTATTGGAATTCTTAAGAATCTCTTTTGCCTTAGCTAATTTACTATTCTGGCGCTGTATCTCCTGTATAAAATTTTCATATTCTTTAGTTCCTGGCCTTATGGACCCTTTGATAATACCAACCATATATTTTTGAATTAATATTGCAGAGTTATTCAGCTCATCACAAAATTTTTCAGTTGCCCTGAACAAACCAACCTCTTCATTTTTCCCACTTTCACTATTGTATATTATTCCGCCATTTCTGCAAGAATAAATCTCATCTTCCAGTTTGTCAACATCCATATATATTGAACCAATCATTGGCTCCAAAGTTTCGCATACGTGCAAAGCCTGTTCGACTTGACCTTTCTTTACATTCCAGATGTAAAATCTTTTTAAGTAATTACTTAAGGAGAAAAAAATAATTAAATTTTCTCTAAATAAATCAGGCAGTCTATCTAAAGCTACTCTTTCTTTTGGCCATGCTTTTTTATTTATACCCGTTCTTGATTGTACCTCTCCTAATTTTTTTCTGAACATTTCCCATAAAAGTACTGAATATCTATCCTTTAGGTCCTTAAATTTCCATTTCCTCTCAGCCCTGTTAACAGCCCAAACCCCTCCTCCCAGCAATAATAAAAGTATCATCAGGCTTAGTATCAGGAACCATTTCCATCCTATGTCAAAGAATATTGATAGGATGATCCCTATCCCAAGAACAATAAGTCCCCAGTTGCCTATTTTATCTCCTGTTTCCCCGCCGAATTTTTTTGCAGCAAGCAGTCCTGCTATAGCGATAAGTATGAGCCACCAGTAGCTGAACATTGTTTTTGTAATTCCTTTGCTTTCCGGCCCGGTTATGCCTATTTTGCTGGCTCCTCCTCCTGCAGGGGCACAATCAATAGGGGTTATTGTGCAAAACACAGATCCAAGAGCTCCTCTGTATTCTGGAGCATCTGCCGTGACTGCTGCAGCGGCCCATCCTACAAGTATTATTGCAATAATCCATGCAGTCCATTTGCTTGCATCACCCACTGTGCTTTTTAACGCATCTGCAAACAACATAACAAAGAAAACTTCAGCAACCTGAATAACTGCGCCAAGCGATGCACCTTCCCTTGCCATGCTTACAGCAAATACAAATGCCAAAGCATAGCTTACTTTGTCCATACCTCCGGTAGCACCTTTTAGGAGGTATCCTCTAAAGAAGAATGAGAATAAAACAAAGCTCGATATGAATACCCATATCCTGCCGTCTTTTGTGGTCAATATCCCATTCGATCCAAACAAGAAAGCAATAAAATCCTGAACCATTCCTTGGCTCCACACCCATTGATTTCCTATTTTTACGGCAATTATCAGAGCGATTATAGCCAACAATATTCCATACCCGGTTTTTCCCTGAGGCGAGCCCAGTTTATCATTTACCTTCAGCAACCCCAATACAAAATACAGCACAACTCCAATCACAAACGCATTAACTAAAACAACATACCAGACATAAGTTGCAAAGAACGTTCCAATTGCTCCAGTTTTCCAAATCAAGCCTTCTCTTCCGTTGAACCACGCAACCAGCAATGCAACTAAAACTATTATCATCCAGATTGATCCTTTTTCTTTGTCATTCTTGTCTGGAACAAGTATAGCCTGCAGGATAAACATTACAGCTCCGATAACTAAAGCGTTTATTATCAAATAGTACCAGGATGACATGCCAGTTGCAGCTGTCTGCGCAAATGCTAAAGGCACCATTAGCAAAGCCATTACAAGAATCCAAAATAGTTTATTCTTGCTCATAGTAATTTAGCGACCTCATCAAGCATTTTATCATCAATCTCATCAAACTCATATCCAAGAGAAGTCAGTTTAATCCACAAGCGAAGCACATTATCAGTAAAGCAGAATTTGTTTCCGTTCTTGTAAATAATATCAGTCTGTATCAGCCTTTCAATAACGCTTTTTGTAACAGGCGCGCTTCTGTAGATCTTCTTTGCAATGTCAGTTAATCTTAATTCATCGTTTGCAACAACCTTTAGGATTGTTTTAAGAAGCGTTTGACCACGAGCCCTGTTATAATAATAGTTAAGCGAGTCATTGCAGTAATTGTAAAGTGGATTGTTCTTCTGCAGAAGTTCTATCAAAAATGCCTTTCTAGAATTCTTTATTTCTCTAAACCTTTGAGAAACAGCAATCATCGCATAATAATTACCATTGCATAAATTGAATATTTCTTCGCTTGATCCGGCATCTATCTTGCCGGCATTCTCTTCGATAAGCAAAATAGATTCCTCTTTTTCAAGATTTTTCATCTCGTAGCATTCGAACTGCTTAAGTGAATGAAGAGACTCTTTTACAGCAGAGCTTGCTGCAATATAAGAAACATTGTCTGAGCCAAAGTTAATCAAAGAAAATACATCTTTTATCTGCGAGAAATTATTCATATCAAGAAGATTCTCTATATTGTCCCAAACAATAAGAAATTTTTTCTTTGAATCCCTTCCGAGTGCATCTGCAAACCCGAATGCATTTTCAACAATCAGTTTTTGATTTGGCTTTATCTTAAGAAGCTCGTTTTCAACTGATTTTATCAAAGAAAAAGCAGAAGAACTATTTAACTCCCCTTCGAGTTTTACAAGATTGTCAAGAACAAGAAATTTTTTGTAATCTTTAGGTGATTTTTTTAAAAAACTAAAAGCAACATTTCCTATATACTCAACCGAAAAATTCTCTGGATTAAGACTTATCTTGGAAAAATCAACATAAACAGGAACAACGTCTTTTACATTTTTGATATGGTTCTTGATAATAGACGTTTTTCCGCATTTCCTTGGACCGAGAAGAGCTATATGCTTTCCTTCATTTTTCTTAAAATTGTTTGTATTGGTGTCTAGCAAATTCCTGTAGAAACTCCTCTTTACGTTGCTGTCGACCAATACTTCTCCGTTATACCATTTGGGCTATATACTTAATGATATAAAAACATTTCGCTTATGATTTTATACATTTTGGTATATTATTCTTAAATTAATATACCTTTTTGTATAATTAGTATATAAATGTTACGGAAAAGAATGGGCTATAGATTTAATTCTACTAATTGGTATATATTCTTTTTGGTATACTATCTAATTTTACGAGTGATTTTTGTAACTACTTTAAAATGATTACAAAATCGAAAGGTTTATATACACAAATCCAAACTGGAGTAGTATATTACACTACTAAGTAGCATAAACGTTGGGGCGTTATGGCTGAAGAGCACAAAGAACCAAAACTAGAAGATATTGTAAAAAATAATCATAAGCTAGATAGCCACGCGTCTGAACATAAAGAAGAAGATCATGATAATCACAAAGAAAAACCAAAAAGTTCTATTGACAAAGTAACTGATGAAGTTCTGGATGCTGGAAAATTTCTTGGGTCATTTGCAGCAGGAATGTCTTTTCCGTTCATGTTTTCTGGTCAGGCAAGAACAAATGCAATGATTAACGCTTATCCTCTTGCAGCAGGATCAACTGTTGAGGACAAAATGAGGGGCAAGCCGATAAATCCTGTAAAATCAATGAAAGAATCACTTGTAGGAACTTTGATGGCAAACCCGCTTGCCAGTTTGCTGGGTTACATAAATGTAGTAAGGGATTCCGTTACTTCATATGCAGGAACACTGCCGGGCGCAGGAGCTGCTGTCGGAGCGCTTGCAGCAGGCCAGGGAATTTTTGTCGGCACTTACATGGCTATTAACCACGTTGTGCAGAACATGAGCTTCAAAGGGCTTTATGACAAAATGAAGACCAGCTATTGGACTGCAATAAAAAACACATGGAAATATGTTCTTCCATTAAGCATGTGGAACGTTCTTTATGTTTACAAGTTCGGAATAGTTGCGCAGATGGCATACGGTTCTTTGATGTCATTCCTCTTCAGATTAGTAGGTCCAAAGGAAAAAGATGCAAACCTCAAAAATTTAGGAAAAGCCCTAAACCCTGCACCCTACATCGGAGCGACTGCAAGCGTAACTGGAAAACTAGTAAAAAACACAGTCAAAGGATTTTACGATTCAATCTATGCAATAGGATCTTCTCTAGGTGATCTGTACAAATCAACGCCAAAAGCAGCAGCGCCAGCTCCGGCAGCAGCAGGAGCGCACCACTAAAATGAAACAGAAACTGAGCATCACAATGGACAATGAAGCAGTTCGTGATATTGAGCAGTCTATCAAGTCTGGAAAATTCAGAAACAAAAGTCATTTTGTTGAATATGCTGTAAAAAAACTTTTGGAAGAAGAAAAAAAATCAGAAGAAAAAATAATAATGGAATACCAATGAGCCTAGAAAACAAAGTTGAGGACAAGGAAAGCAAAAGCTTTGCGAAAAAGGCATTTAGGCTTGGATTCAATGTAGCTGCCGCTGCAGCAACGACTGCATTGAGCATGGCAACAGTCGGAACCGTAGGTCCAATTGTAGGCGCAGCTTTTGCAGGCGGAAGCATGATTGGGCATTTGATAAAAGGAAAGCCATTGTACGAATCAACAGTTGATGCTTTGAGAACTTATACTGGAGTAAACGCAGTAATCTGGCCAATAGTTGCACTGGGCAACGCAACATTTCCGTTAATTTCAAACGAAACAATAATTGGAAAAGCTGCAAGAACATTGTATGCATCAACCTTATACAACGCTGCATTTGTAGGCGCTTTCAGGGGAGCAACACATCTTGTCGATAATTACCTAAATCCAGTTGGAATTGTTAAATCAATCAAAGATAATTTCTATAATGAATGGAAAAGAATAGGGCTTGGATTCCTGCCAGGATATGCTCTTGATGCAAACGGAATCACAAATATAATGGGCTTGCCGACATTTGCTCTAAACGCGTTCCCTCTAGGATTGTACAATGCAATAAAACCAACTCCAATTGCAAAGAAATCATCTCATTCAAACTACTCTCCGGGCTATTCAACGCCATCGATGTCGCCGCATCCAGCCTAAAATGAAACAAAAGCTAAGCATCACAATGGACGAAGAAACAGTTCACGATATTGATAATTCTATTAGATCTGGGAAATTCAGGAACAAAAGCCATTTTGTTGAATATGCTGTAAAAAAATTATTGGAAGAAGAAAAGATAATTCTCAAGGTGGAAAATGGCTGAAACTGAAAAAATTCCACTAGAAGAACATGGGAAAGAGAAGAAGGAAGAAAAAAAGAAAAAAGGCACGCTTGAAAATGTAATTGATGAGCTTTCAGGCTTCGGAAGAAAAGCTGTTGCAATAGGCGCAATAGCAGCAATGCCTCTTTCATTCCTTCCTTTCGCGCCTTCACATGTCCCAAGGGCAGCAGTTACAGCATATGGATACGCTGCCGGCCGCGCAACAGCAAACGTGATGCAGGAAAAGCCTGCACTGGAGAAGCTTGTCAAGGTCGGAACAATAGGGGCAATAAATTCAGTGCCGCTTGCAGCAGGTTTCACAGCCCTTAACATGCTTGAAAAAGCCATGGAGCCGGTTTATGGCGGATTAGCGGCAAAAGCCGCAAAAGTTGCAGCATACGGGCTTATACAGATACCTACAGTCACAACTTTGCGTAATGCAATGGACTACGGATTAGGAAAAAAATTCAGAGAGAATTTATTGCCAAGCATAAAAAACACTTTCAAAACTTTGATAATACCTGGAATTTTCAATGTTCTTTACATATCAAAATTTGGGCTGTTTCCTCAGATGGCTGCTGCTGCTGTTTTTAGTTACCTTGTCCAGCTTACAGAATCAGTAAGGGTAGGGAAAGGAAGTTTCAAGAATCTTTACAAATCAATTAACCCAGCCCAATATATCAGGGCAACTTCCAGCGTAACAGGAAAACTTGTCAGGAATTCTACCAAAGGAATATCTGACGCAGTCTCTGCCATAGGCAGTTCTCTCAATGATTTGTACAAATCAGCTCCAAAAGCAGCAGCGCCAGCTCCGGCAGCTGCAGGAGCGCATCCTTAACCAAAAAAAAGATCAACTTATTTTAACAACAAGAAAAACTATAATCTTTAGTGCGTCCAGTCCAGCACAGCACCCTTTCCGCCGGTTATCCATTTGTAGCATTCAAGCGCCGTCTTTGCTCCGTCGCCTGCTGCAATCACAGTCTGTTTGTAAGGAACCGGTGTTATGTCTCCTGCAGAAAAAATGCCAGGGCACGTTGTATTGCCTCTTTCATCAACAATAATCTCTTTCTTCTCGTTGACTTTTACAAGATGAGAAACGAATGAAGTGTCAACAACATACCCTATCTCTATAAAAATCCCTTCAACTTTAAACTGCCTTCTTTCTTTTGTATTCAGATTTTCAACTTCCAATCCATCAACGTTTTTCTCTCCGATAACTTTTGTTGATGCACTATTAAGAACCAGTTCAATTTTTGGATTATTTTTTAGCTTTTCAACAGTTATTTCGTCTGCCCTGAAAGAATCCCTTCTGTGAACAAGATAAACTTTTTTTGCAATTCCGGCTAATTCAAGAGCGCCTTCAACAGCAGAATTTCCTCCGCCTATGACTACAACTTCCCTGTTTTTGTACAGTGGAGCGTCGCATGTTACGCACGTTGAAACGCCTCTTCCGAAGAATTTTTCCTCGCCTTCTATTCCAAGGCTTTTCGGGACTTTTCCATATGCAAGAATAAGTGCTTTGCATTCATATTCCTCTCCATTTGCAAGGCCAATTTTGAATCCGCCATCTATTTTGTCAACTTTATTCACTTTGCCCATGATGGTTTCTGCGCCAAACCCAACTGCTTCATTGTAGAATCGCTGCATCAATTCAATGCCGTTCATCGGGCCTGTGCCGGGATAGTTTTCAATGTGGCTCGTTAAATTAGTCTGGCCGCCGATGTCCATGCTTACAATAACAGTTTTCAGTTTTTTCCTGCAGCAGTATGTCGCAGCAGTCATTCCTGCAGCGCCTCCGCCAACAATTATAACATCATACATACTCATTTTAGAAAAGTATCAGTTTTATAAATGTTATTGTCAAATTAAATAGCTATGGTCCAATGTAAACAACGTTTTTTAACCCTTTAAAATGCCGGTCTCCGCTTATTATATAACTTTGTAATTCATTTTGTTTGGATATAAGGATAGAGTCAATTAAACCAAAATCTTTGATATTTTCTCTCATTTTATGTTTTATATCTGAGGCATCCAACCAGTTGGTAATCAACACAGGCAAAATAACAGAATTTTTTTTTACAGATTTGTAAATTCTGCTAAAATCTATTCCTTTTCTTAAACAATAACTTTTTAACTCAGAAAGGCAGCACTCCATTGTTATGAATTTATTGTTTTTTTGAAACAATTTTCTTAATACTTGCCCCTGTTCTGTTCCAATAAGATACTCTATCCACCCATACGTATCAATTATATAAATCACCATAGGTCTTCATGTTCATCTTTATCTCTTTCAAATCTCGGCATTCCTTTGAGAATACCAAAAGCATCTACTCTTTTTTCTTTCTCTATTTCTACTTTTACAATATCGCCTTCATCTATATCTTCCTGCCTTACTATGTCTTTTGGAACAATCAATGCTAATGAATTCCCCCACCTTTTTATCTTTGCTTCAGCCATGACCATTTGTATCACCTTTTAGTATAACTAATGATACATAAAAGTATAACTAATATATAAATTTATCTTATAAGAAGTCTATTTCCAGTCCCTTAGCAATTCTACCATCAGCCTTACTGTTGCGCCGGTTGCGCCTTTCACAATAACACCTTTGTCTGCTTTTGCAAAAACAGTTTCTCCGATGTCAATATGTGCCCATGGAATGTCATTAACAAAATTTTGAAGGAAAATCCCGCCTATTATTGTCCCAGCGTCGCCTTCATTGCCCAGGTTTTTTAAATCAGCAATGTCACTTTTAACATCTTCATTATATTCTTCCCACAACGGCAATTCCCAGAGTTTTTCAAGGCTTTTTTCAGATGCAATCTTAAGTTTTTCAGTAATCTTTGGATTATTGCTCATGAATGGAGATCCAACGCTGCCAAGAACAATTCTTGCAGCACCTGTAAGCGATGCAATGTCAAAAATAGCTTCAGGTTTCTTTTCTGCGGCATAGGCAAGCCCGTCAGCAAGCACAAGCCTTCCTTCAGCATCTGTATTTTTGATTTCAATTGTTATTTTGTTGTACGCTGTTAAAACATCATCCGGCCTGTACGCTTCAGAGTCTATCATGTTCTCTGCAAGCGGAGTCACTGCAACAACATTCAAAGGCAATTTCAGTTTGGAGCATGCTTCGACAATGTTTATTGCTGCCAATGCGCCGCCCTTGTCGTCTTTCATGTTGATTATGAATGGATGCTGCTTAACATTTATCCCGCCTGTATCAAATGTTATTCCTTTTCCGACAATTGCTATCTGCTTTTTGCCGGGCGCTCCGTTATATTCCAAAATAACAAGTCTTGGTTTATTGACACTCCCTTTTCCGACTGCAAGCAAACAATCTAGTTTCATTTTTTCTATCTGTTTTTCGTCAAATACTGTAAACTTAAGGCCATTCTTCTTTGCAATATCTTTTGTGTAATTGGCAACATATTCCGGAGTTGCAACATTTGGCGGAGTATTAACAACATCTCTTGTGCTGTTAACCGCTTCCGAAACAATAATTCCGTATTTTACCTGCCTGTCAAAATTCTTATTTGAATTTGTTATTATCCTGACGTTTTCAAAAGAGCCGTTTTTGCCGTTGTCTTTTGTCCTGTATCCTGTAAATTTGTAAAGCCCAAGCAAAGAGCTTACTGTTATTTTTTCAACTGCATCCTCTTCATTTAACTTTCCGACAAAAGAATCAAGCACTATGCTGCAGTTTTTTATCCCGCTCGCCTTAAGCTTTTTTAATGTGTCTGCAACAACTGCAGTCATAACATTCGCGTTATATCTTTCTTCTTCTCCAAGACCGACAAGGATTATATTTTTTACATTGCCTCTTGCATAAACGCTTTTTGCCTCGTTTTTATCTCCCTTGAAAGTGTTTTCTTTGATAAATTCCGATATAATTCCGCTGCACTTTCCATCAAGCTCTTTAACAGGGCCTTCAAGTTTCAGCTTTCCCTTAAAAAATCCTATAATCAATGCTTCATCCTTTATCTTAGAAACATCTTCCTTGGACACAGAAATATTTATTTTTTCCATGAAAAATATAATCATGAAGTGGTTTATTAATCTTTTGATTAAAAGTATTGCATAACCTTTATATATAAGTTAGGATAACCTAACTTTATGTCCACTACAAACAGGGAAGATTACCTGCGCGCAATTTACATCCTTGAAGAGGAGAAGCACGAGATAAAGTCAACAGATTTGGCAAGATACCTTAATATCTCAAAACCAAGCGTCACTGAGATGGTGCAGGAGCTGGATAAAGAAGGCCTCGTATCCTACAAAAAATATTCTCCTCTAAAATTCACTCCAAAAGGAAGAAAGGCCGCGGCAAACCTTACAGTAAAGCACCGCGTGATAGAGCTTTTCCTGAAAAAAATACTTAAAATAAACAAAAAAAAAATACATAACGAAGCGCACAGGCTGGAGCACGCATTCAGTGACGAGTCAATATCGAGATTAAAGAAGATTCTTGGAAATCCAAAAACAGACCCGCACGGAAAGCCGATACCGGGATAGTTCTTTTTGAATAAAAATGGAAGAAAAACAAACTCAGGTCAGGGAAACTCTTACGCAAAAACCTAAAAGAAAATTTAGGTTTTGCCCTGACAGGAATATGTTTGCATTTATGGGCTCTGGACTGATAGTCAGTGTGGCTTATATGGATCCTGGCAACTGGGGCACTGCTATAAGCGGCGGCGCAGAGTTCGCTTATGACCTTTTGTGGGTTGTGTGGATGGCGTCAGGAATGGCAATGCTGTTCCAATACCTCTCTGGCAAGCTCGGCATTGCAGGATACTCATTGCCGGAGCTTGTAAAGGAAAAGCTTGGAAAAAAATGGCTTGTTATGTTTTACTGGATCCTGGCAGAAATCGTAATAATTGCAACAGACCTTGCAGAATTTCTCGGAATTGTCGTAGCTCTTAACATGCTTTTTGGAATTCCGCTGCTATGGGGCGCATACATTGCAATTGCAGATGTCTTATTAATACTTCTTTTGACAACCAAGAGGTTTAGAATTTTAGAATATTCATTTATCATCTTTGTAGGGGTTATAGGGTTGGCATATGTATACGAAATTTTTGTCACAAACCCTGATTACAGCCTCATACTGCTTCATTCTGTTAAGCCTATCTTGACAAAAGAAAGCGCCCTCATTGCAGTGGGAATAATCGGAGCGACAGTCATGCCGCACGCTTTGTTCGTGCATTCATGGCTTGTAAAGAACAAGATGAAAAACCCGGCTTTCAAGAACAAGAAAAAAACCCTCAAGTATCATGTTTGGGACAATGTTCTGTCATTAATCATAGCCGGATTTATCAATGCTGCAATAATAATAATGGCAGCAGCGGCATTCCACTCTTCAGGAATAGCTGTTACAACGCTTAATCAGGCATACACAACACTAATCCCGCTGTTTGGAAAATTCGCTGCATTGGCATTTGCGCTCGCGCTTTTGTCTGCAGGAATCTCTTCTTCAGTTACGGGCACCCTTGCAGGCCAGTCTGTCATGGACGGATTGACTGGATTTAAAATTCCATTATGGGTCAGGAGAGTTATAACAAGAGTTATTAACGTGATTCCGGTTACAATAGCTATCCTCATGGGGATTGAGCCGCTAAAAATATTAATTCTTAGCCAGGTCGCATTAAGCCTGCTCATACCTCTTCCTTTGATACCTCTTATAATGTACACAGCCGATAAGAAGATTATGAAAGAGCTTGTTAACAGAAAAATAACCACAATATTTGCAGTGATATTTGCTTTTGTTATACTCTGCTTTAATGTATACCTTCTTTATCAGGTGATATTCGGCGGGGCAGGATTTTAAATTTACCTGCTTTTTGCAACTCCTATTTTCGGGCAATATTGCTTTATTGCGCATTTTGAACAGATTGGTGAATTTGTAAAGCAGACATTCTGCCCGTGAAGAACAAACAAGTCATTTAAGTCTCCCCAGTATTTTTTTGGGATTGTTTTCATCAAATCATCCATTGACTGCTCTGCGTTCTTTGTTTTAATCCATCCCAATCTGTTGCTTATGACATGGACGTGCACGTCAACTGGGATATAATCAGTTTTTTTATGCCCGTAAACCATTGTTATGGCGGCTGTTTTCTTTCCAACACCTTTTAGCGTCATCAGTTCTTCAAATGTATCCGGCACTTTTCCGTTGTGTTTTTCAAGAATGTCCCTGCAGATCCCTTTGATTGTCTTTGATTTTGTTATGTAATAATTGCACGACCTGATTATTTTTTGAAATTTGTTCATCGGCATTTTTAGAATTTTTTTAGGAGTGTCCGCAGCTTCAAATAATTTTAAAGAAACCGGTCCTGTTGTCCTGTCCTGCGTCCTTAAGCTTAAAATGCATGAGATTAAAACCTTGAATGGGTCTTTTTGTATTTCCCCTATTTTTGAAACAACCGGATTCTCAAAATTCTTGACTTCTTTTTTCAGAAGCGATATGATTTTGGAAATGTTTTTTAGATGGTGTTTCATTTCAAAATCCTCCCGTTCTTTCTGCTCCAGAGCAATAAATCCAGCTCGTCCATGTCAATCCCGATTTTCTTCGAGAAATCCTTATATTTTTGTTCAATTTCTAAATAGTTTTTAGAGGTTAATTTTATGTTTTCATTCAAAACACCAAATTCACGCATAGAATTCATAATATGTTTATCTAAGATGGCATATCCTCTAAATCCTATATTTCTTAAGAAATGCGATGCTTCCTTCATCCCAAGGCCTTTTACATTAATAACAAAAAAGTTGCGCAGATCATTCTTGCTGTCTTTTAAGGAATCTATTTTTTTCCTCAATTCAAAGTTAATGAACTTTTTTAGATGTTCTCTAGTATAAACAATGTATTTTGGCCTTATTCTATTAAACCTATTCCCATCTAACTTCCGTGTCATATCGTATGTGCTTCCCTTCATCAGTACATTTCGCACTTTATCCACAGATTTTAACCCTTCTTCTGCGCTGTTGTTTGCTGTGAATATGCAAAATGCAAGTTCCTCGAAAATCCTTTCATTATCATTTTTGTCAGAAGGAAGAAGCTTCAGATTATTGTCAATGTAGTGCCACGAATAAGGCTCATTGAAGAATTTTTCAAACTGAGAAAGTCTTTCCCTTATCTCATTTTTTTTGCTATTATATTCTACCTTTAGTTGTGCTGTCCCCATAACCTTGGTATTACTTAATGTTTTTTAAAGCTTGCCTTGGGTTTTAGAGGATGTATCTTGGCAAGCTTTAAACAACACTCGGAGATTATGCAGTTGATTTGATTTTTTTATCACCTCTTAATAAATTCTGGTGATTCCTATATAAATATTTAATTGAAGAAATTATTCCTAAAAGAATAAATATCTATTTCTTTTTCTTTCCTTTGCTCTTTTTTTCTTTTGTCCTTGAATGTGCAATCCAAAAATATACTGCGATGAGGCCGGAGTAATTAAGCAGCATGAACCACCAAGTCCCCCAGCTTATTCCGTCAAATCTATAATTTGCCAAAGGCCATAAGAAAGGCGTGGGAAAAAACTTAGTTGAATGTGTCGGAATGTCAATCAGTATGTGTATCGGCCATCCAAGCATTGGCCAGAACCATTTTTTTGTTATTAAAAATACAATTAAGAAAACAACGGCAAAAACAATCAGGCTGTGCGTCATATTGTATGCAGAAAAAATCCAGCTTGGCAGCGATTCAAGCGCCGGTTTTCCCCTGTGAAGCGTTCCTGTTGCGATGCCAATCACAAAAAGAATGCCAAAAGACAGCAAATCCGGCAAAACCCCGAAAAATGCCCCAAGCCATGCGTATTTCTTTTTATTGAATACTGCATAAGCCCATAATCCGTGCGCTAAAGTGTCCATTTTATTGTAAATTTAGTGTATTTAAATCTCACACTTCAGTGAGAAATTTACAATCTAGCAGACTCACTTATTAATTAATCGGTAGTGCGGTGAGTCTGCGTTATTTTTTTAATGTTGATTTTGATATTAAATCAAGAAGTAATGGGAACTTTGTAAATCCTGCTTCTTTGTTTAGGTGGCCCCCTTGAGGTATTATTCTTAATTCTGCTCCAACATATTTCGCAAGCTCTTTGCTTACATCGACTGTGATGTACTCATCATTGTCAGAAGCAATAACAAAGAATTTTTTGCAGCCATTCTTTATTTTTTTCCAGTCGAATTTTTTGTCTGTAAAAGTTTCCAGTATTTTGTCATAAGGGCTTCCAAGCTGCTTGTGGAACCCTGCAACAAGAAATACGGAATTTACTTTTTTATCGGACTGTTCAAGATAATTAAGAATAAATGCGGCCCCGAGGCTGTGTCCAATCAAAACAGTTTCTTCATTAATTTTGTCTTCATGTTTTTTGATTATTCTTAGCCAGCTTTCAAGTGTCTGGTTTAGGGGAGTAGGAAACTTAGGGACAATAGTGTCATATCCCTTTGTTTCCATCTTTTTCTTAAGCCATGGAAACCAGTTTCCATCAGGACTGCTGTAGACTCCGTGTATTATTATGAAATTCATTTTATTTTTGCGTATAAGTAAGCATCAATATATTTGCCGTCTTTGCTGCAATGTTTTCTCAACAGCCCTTCTTTTTTGTATCCGTTTTTTACCAGCACCCTGGAAGATTTTTTGTTGAATGAAAACACAGTTGCATAAATTCTGATTAATTTTAAATTATTTAAGCCATAATCTGTCACAAGATTTACCGCTTTTGTTATTATCCCTTTATTCCAATATTTTTTCCCCAGCCAGTATCCCATTTCTGCTTTATGGCATTCAATATGGTTGAATCCTATTCCCCCAACTACTTTTCCATTTATGTCGATTGCGAAATTAATCTCTTTTTTATTTTTTAATTTTGCTAATTTTAAATTATAATTTATCCACCATTTAGCGTCTTTTTTGGTAAATGGATGTGGAATCCTGCACGTATGCCTGTAAATATCAAAATCATTGACATTTTCTTTTAAAGATTCTTCATCGCCTTTTTTATAAAGCCTGATTACAAACCCTTTTCCTTTCAGTTTCATTTTCTTCTGATAAAATTGCTTAATGTAATCTGCTCATCTTTGTTTGCGCTTAAGTAAATGACCTGGCCTTCCTTGCTGCCCGACCTGTAAATAGAGATGCCTTTGCATCCAAGCTCATGCGCCATCATGAATATTTTTTCAATATCTTCAACTTTGGCATCTTTTGGCAGCGTAACTGTTTTTGAAATTCCATTGTCTACATACGTTTGGAATGCAGCCTGCATTTTTACGTGCCATTCAGCTTCAATGTCGCTTCCAATAACAAAAATGTTTCTTATTTCTTCCGGAATCTCCTTTATATTTTTTATAGACCCTTCCCTGTTTATTTTTTCAATTATTTCTTCTGTATAAATGCCGGAATCAGCAAGCTTTTCCTTCAGCTGCCTGTTGAAATAAATCAGGGTCTTTCCTTCTGCCGTGCTCCTGTTATAGCTTAATGCAAACAGCGGCTCGATTCCGCTTGACACATCTGCAATAATGCTTATAGTGCCGGTTGGCGCGATTGTTGTTCTTGTTGCATTCCTTAATACAGCGTGATTTCCCTTAAAATGCCTGCTTTTTTTATTGTAAACGCTTTGATTCCATGCAGGAAAAGCGCCCCTTTGCCCAGCAATAGCTACAGAAGAATTATCTGCTTCATTTGAAATGAATTTCATAACCTTTTCAGCAGTTTTTAATGCTTCATCTGAATCATAAGCGATGTTCATCTTGATAAGCATGTCTGCAAACCCCATCACTCCGAGGCCAATTTTTCTGTTTTGCTCTACGAATTTTCTGTTTGCCTCAAGAGGATAATTGCACATGTCAATAACATTATCAAGGAAATGCACAGCAGAACGGACAACTCCCTTTAGCCTTTCAAAGTCTACAGTCCCATCTTTGACAAAGTTGCTTAAATTAATGCTTCCCAGGTTGCAGGATTCATAAGGCAATAATGGCTGTTCTCCGCATGAGTCTGTTGATTCAATTGTTCCAAGTGCTGGCGTTGGATTGCTTTTGTTGATTGTATCAATAAAAATAACTCCGGGGTCTCCGTTAAGCCATGCATGTTCGCATAATATCCTGAAAATCCTGCTAGCGCTTTCTTTTTTTACAAACTTTTTGGTTCTGTAATTTATTAGATTGTAATCTTTGTCTTTGGCGACTGCATTAAGGAATTTGTCAGTGACTGCCAATGAAATGTTGAAATTTGTAAGTGTGTTCTCGCGGCTTTTTATTGTTATGAATTCCTCAACATCAGGATGATCCACATTCAGGATGCCCATGTTTGCTCCCCTTAAAGTGCCTCCCAATTTAATCTGGCCGGTTGCTGCGTCAAATACTTTCATGAATGATACTGGACCGGATGTGAATCCTGCGCTTTCAATTATGTCGCCTTTTGGCCTTAAGTTAGAGAAGTTAAATCCGGTTCCTGCGCCTGTTTTGTGGATTAAAGCAGAATCATGCAGCGTCATGAATATAGAGCTTATGTCATCTTCTATCGGAAGCACAAAGCACCCGGCCAGCTGCTGCAGTTTTCTGCCTGCATTTATCAGGGTCGGGGAATTAGGAAGAAAATCAAGCGAAGCCATGAGGTTGTAGAACTCTTCTTCAGCCCTCTTTATGTTTTTTTTCTGGGATTTGTATTTTGCATCAGCCGATGCTACGTTTTTTGCAACCCTCCTGAACAGTTTTTCAGGCGTTTCAATTATCCTTCCCTTATCATCGCGCTTCAGGTATCTCTGCTCAAGAATCATCAATGCATTCTTCGATAAATGTGAGTGCTTCATTTTATTTTACAAATTCTACCCCTTCTTTAGTTTTAAATTTTGAATCTCCGGTTAGAAAATGCATTTCCCTCTCCAAAGAAAATGCATATCCGACACAATCAATGTAGCTTAGCTTTTCTTTTTTATTTGCGAGTTTTATTTCCATGCCTATTTTTATTGCAGTATGAGTTAAATCCACACAAAAACCCAGCCAATAGTCAAAATAACGGTTTGCCTTTTCTTTTCCATAAACCCTGAGAAGGTGGTAGTACAATTCCATCAAATTAAATTCAGAAGTTACCAATGCAGAATTTTCATATTTTTTGTAATTTTCATTGCCGCCAATTATCTCTATCAAGGCGTATGTATCACAAAAAAAGATTTCAGTGCTCATCATATCCCTTATCAATGTCTTCCATCGCCTTTTGGGTAGACATTTTAAGCTTCAATGTTCCAAAGATGCTGTCAAAACTTTTTTTTGAGTCTTTAAAAACCAAAACCTTTATTTTTTCATTTGGTTTTATTTTTTCATCCTTAATTATATCTGCCGGTATGGTTATACCTAATGAATTTCCCCATCTTTTTGGTATTGCTTCAAATTGCTCCATTTTAATCACCACTTTTATGTATAATTTAATTATATATAAACTTATTGTAAATTCGTGGGTTTAATGCCTATACTTCAGCACGAATTTACAATCCCGCAGACTCGCCTATTAATTACGATGCGCAATAATGCGCCGAGTGGCGAGTCTGCGTTATTTATTTTTGCAATAAATTTATATAATTTAGAATAAGAGACAATATTATGGAGCATCTATCCATTAAAGACATTCATGACAGGCTGGAGCAGCTTAATGAATGGGAACTTACAGGAGATGAGCTTGTAAAGGAATTTTCGTTTGACAGCTTCAAGGAAGCAATGAATTTTGCGCATCAGGTCGGAGAAGAAGCTGAAAGGCAGAAGCATTATCCTGTAATCATCATAAGGGGAACCCTTGTTACAATAACATTGTCAACTCCCGCAGCAAACGGAGTCACGCACGATGATTTTAAGCTCGCAAGGGCAATAGAGCAGATGGTTTAATTATTTTCAAGTTCCTTATTTCATTGAAGCAGATTAAGGGCGAGTTTGTGAACTTGTAGTCAAATTATTTTCTTTTTTTGTATTTTTTTCTATAATATTCTGTTTTTAGTATGTGTAAATACTCCATAATCCATCTTACTGGCCAATATTCTTTATGACCTGGTTTTGGCCAATTACCCATTCCATCAAAAGCAGGATGAGAATCTAAATAATTTTCAATTTTGTCCGTTTTCTTTTTCAGTTCTTTAATGGATAGTTTACTCATAGAACAAAAAATTAATTTAATGCGTCTTCAATTTCTTTTTGCCTAGTAGGGAACTTTTCGATTAAAAAACGAACTAATTCTTCTGGATATCCCACCAAACGTTTAAATTCAATAGTATTTATTTTTAATTCCCTAGTGCAAGCGGCTCGTATAGTACTCTCCTTCCTACCATTTTCTTGAGCAATTTTGTATAACGCTACATCGAAAGAATTATTATCCTTAATCATTAGTTTTGATACACCTATAACATGCTTAAATTGTTCATTTGGATTATTTCTCTCTTCAATTTTTTTGAGCAATTTATCCCAATCTTTCATAGTCTTAATCTAGTATTCAATTCCTTTTCTCGCGATAATCCCCTTCTGCCAGGGGTGCTTTACGCTTTGGACAACATTGACATAATCTGCCAATTCTATTATCTCCTGCGGAGCGTCTCTTCCTGTAAGCACAAGTTCAACTTTGCCGTGGTTTTTCAGAATATCAAGAACCTCATTTATCGGAATAAGGTTTTTTTCCAGAACGCAGTTTATCTCATCCATTATGACCATGTCATATTCTCCGCTTTTAATTGTTTTTTTCACATGCTCCCAGCCCTGCATCGCTGCATCTTTTTCCTTTATGTCCGGCTGAAATGTAAAAGTTCCTGTTTTGTCGGAGAATTCCTTAAAGTGTTTTTGCTTGTCTTTCAAGGCATCAACGCCAAACTGCTCTATTTCAAATCCCAATTTCTTTGCGCTGTAAATTTCTCCGGTAAATCCGCTCTTAAGAAATTGTATCATGCAAACCTGAAGATTATTTCCAACAGCCCTTAATGCCAGTCCCAATGAAGAAGTTGTCTTTCCCTTTCCGTCTCCTGTTATGACATGAACAAGGCCAAGGTGATCCTTGCTGTTGTCCCCCTTTACTTTGATTGGATTCTTTATTTTCGTGAGCATTTTAGTATAGGTAACATTTTTGGCTTTAAATATTTATCATTAGTGGATTACTTATCAGTATTGATTAAAATTATATGTAAATTTTTTAATGTTATTAGTTAATGAGTTTTATTATTGAAATTTAATCCCGTTCGGCTTCGCCTCACAAAATATAGTGCTCGGGTTTCGCTCGGTTGCCAGTCGCTCAACCCTCGCCAATCTATTGTTATAAAATAAAAATTAATTAAAAAGAAAAAAACAAAACTACATGCAAAGGCCCCATCCGCATCCGGGACAGTGCAGGCATCCTTCTTTTATCTCAACTTTTGCGCCGCATTCAGGGCAGTTTTTGATTGTAGTCTTTGTCATTGGAGCAGATACTTTGTCTGCAAACACAAGGTTTCCGGATTCCTTAACAGCAGCCTGCTGTACTGGAATTGCTTGTGGAGCTGGCTTTGCTTCTTTCTCCTCCCTTGCTTTTGGCGCAACCAATACCTGATCCTTGATGCTGGAATCCCTGAACACTGTGACATCTTTGCATCCAATCTTGTAAGCCAGTATGAAACTTTGCCTCATATCTTCAAGAGTTGCATCTGCAGGGAAATTATTTGTCTTTGAGATGCTTGAGTCTACCCATCTTTGGAAAGATGCCAATGCCATTATATGCTCTTCAGGAGTTATGTCCATTGCAGTCACAAGCGCTTTTTTTATGTGCTCTGGCACATAATCGAGGCTTTGTATGCTTCCCTTGTTTTGGTTAATATCTTCCATTACTTTATCGTTCAGCAAGCCTTCTTCTCTTAAGACCTTTTCTCCTGCAGGGTCAATGTAGAAGAATTTTCCAACAGCAACGTTTTTTTCATAAACAAGGCTGTAGACCGGTTCCATTCCAGATGAACAGCCAGCTATCATTGAGATGCTTCCGGTTGGCGCAATTATTGTAGTGTATCCATTTCTTATGCCATACTTCTTCATGTCGTTGCTTATCTTTTCCCAGTTTAATTTTGCATTCCCTCTGTATGGGCCGCTTATTGGATGCCTGCCCTGCTTGTAGAAGCTCTTGTCATAGTAAGGCAAGTTCCCTCTTGCTTTCGCAAGCTCTATGCTTTCAACCTTGCTCCAGTAAGCAACAAACTCCATAAGCTGTTCCATAAAATTCCTTCCTTCCTCTGAATTGAACGGAAGCTTTAGTTCATAAAGCAGATTTGCAACTCCCATAACTCCAAGGCCAACTTTCCTTGTCGAAAGGCTCATCTCTTCTATAGCTTTCAATGGGAAATTGTTAACATCAATCACATTATCAAGGAACCTTGTTGAGCTCATTACAACTTCTTTCAATGCATCCCAGTCAACTGTCGTTTGGCCATGCTCATCCATTCTTGCAAATGCCCATACATTGATTGATCCAAGGTTGCATGGCTCATTCGGATACAAAAGAACTTCTCCGCAAGGGTTTGTTGTTACGATTGGCCCAAGATGCTCAAAGAACGGGTTGTATTCGTTTACTTTATCGTAGAAAATAACTCCCGGTTCAGCAGATTCCCATGCCTGATAAACAATTTTGTCAAACAATACTCTTGGGTTAACTGTCTTTACAATCTTGCCGTCTTTCGGATTAACCAATGGGTACGGCTCGTTCTTTTCATAGTGTTCCCAGAAATCTGGCATTATCAAGACGCTTATGTTAAAGTTCCTCAATGCTTTGTTTCCGTCTTTTGCTGTTATGAACTTCTCAATGTCAGGATGATTTGAGTTAAGGATGCCCATATTGGCGCCTCTTCTTATACCCCCTTGTTTGATGACTTCTGTCATTGTATCAAACAGCCTCATGAAGCTTAATGGGCCTGATGCTGTTCCGCCTGTTGAAGAAACAAAATCTCCCTCTGGCCTTAATTTTGAAAAATTGTAGCCCATTCCTCCGCCAGCTTTGAATACTATTGCTGTATTCTTTAGAGTCTCCATTATGCCATCTATACTATCTGGCACATCAAGAACAAAGCATGCGCTTCCCATTCCCAATGGATTTCCAAAATTTGCAATTGCAGGAGTATTCGGCATGAATAGCTTCTGTGTCATAAGATTGTACAGTTCATCCAGATTTTTTTCATAATTGTCAAAGTCGCCTTTCTTAATCATGTCAAAAAATTTGCTCCACGTTACTTTCATCTGCTTGTTTCTGTTAAAGCGGTCATACATCCTCTTCACAGCTTCAAGATGGTATCTGTTCAGCTTGTACTTTCCAACACCATACTGGTTTTCATGCACAGCTGGCCTAAACTCTTCAACAATGTTGGTCTGCTGCTGGCCGCTTATGTCAAAAACTTTTGAATCATAGAATAAATCAGGAAGTGCAGCATGCACAGCTACCCTTGTGAAAAGCTGTTTTGGAGTTTCAATCAGCTTGCCTGTTGCATCCCTTCTCAAGTATCTTGCTTTTAGGACTCTTAGAGCATTAACATCAAACTTCTTGTCAACTTCATCCACTTCTTCCTTTTCAAGCACAATCTGCTTTTCTTTCCTAACAGCAGCTCTCTGTTCCCTATAAAGTATGAATGCTTTTGCTGTTGTTGCATGCCCTTCTTCCATAAGCACTTTTTCAACAGTGTCCTGGATTTCTTCAACAGAAGGGGTTGTTTTTAATGCTTCCAGCCTTTGCATGACTATATTACTAAGCTGCTGCGCTAATTTTCGGTCTTTTCCGCCAACTGACTGGGCCGCTTTCCATATTACATTTGTAATTTTTGACTGATTGAATGAAACTACGCTACCGTCCCTTTTCTTTATCCTAGAAATTTTTGATTCCATATTTATCTGACCCTCCTTCGGCAAAATCTTATTTTCGCTTATTTTCACTACTTTATCGAAACCACAATAGGTAGTATGTATGATGACGTCTGCATACTACAGGTAGTGGTTTTTTAACGCTGACCTAATATTTAAAGATTGTGTTTTTATTGTAACAATTGACTTAAAAATTTTATATAAATTATAAATAACGCAGACTTGTTACTCTATATACATTTACAACAAGTCTGCGGGATTGTAAATTTATCGTGGAACAAAGTTCCGCGGATATCCGCTGAGCTTTGCTCAGCGAATACATGCAAAATCATTGGGTTTTTATACCCATGAATTTACAATAAACTTCATAATACTTTTAAATCAAGAATTTGTAGTTGCTTTCCCTTTAAAAATCTTAGGCAAGCATGTCCAGTGGTTTTTATATGTAGCCTCAAAGTTAGCATCAATATGCGAAGGCATTTTATTTATCCAGCTAATATGGCAGGGGGAAGCCCCTTACGGGGATGCCATATAATCTAAACCCTGTAGACAGCCTGAGCCGATGCTAACTTTGGCAAATCCATGCCAAACGTTTATAAACCGATAAAAATACCAAAATACGTTACAAAATTCTTATTTTGTGCTTGACAATGAGAACAATAAACGCAAAAGGACATGAATTTATATCGCATCCGGTTAGGGACTCCTATGACAGAAGAGCGCAGCAGTTCAAAAACAAGATAATTTTGGCATTGGGAAAAATTGGATTGACAGAAGATGATGTTGAAATAGATCTTGAGCCTTCGGCTGTTAAATCAGCGCCTGCATCTGCAGCGTGGTACATGGAAGGGCATTATATGCATTACAGCCACAATTCACCAAGAAAATACGTTGAAAACCTTTCTGTTGTGCTAAAAGTGATTGAGCTTGAAGTTGATGCACTTATTCATGGGCGCAAGACAATACGGGATTTCATCACAGAATTCTCTGAAGACAAAGAAGTCGAAAAGCTAAGGAAAGAAGCGCGCGAGGTGCTTGGGATTGGCGAAGATGTGCATGACCTTAACTTAATTGATGCAAACTACAAAGCGCTTGCCAAGAAACACCATCCTGACATGCCTGATGGAGATATTGTAAAGTTCAAAGAAATCAACCACGCGCATAAGATACTAAAGAGAGAGTTGCAGTAACTGTATTTTTCTGGATTGAGTTTAACATAGTGGGTGATTGTTCGTTTTTGTAAAGGCTGGCTTTTGTATTGTAGTATCTTTAGAGTAGTAAACAACCAAAACGTTTAAATACTTGCCATTTACTCTATATTTTAGGTGAATTGATATGGACGAAAATTTATCTGTTGAACAAAGGATAGCAAGATTCTTAGAAGCAAACGATATTACTATTATTCCCGTAAATGGGGGCGATGGAATAGAAATATTAGAGTTTGTACAACATATGACTGGCGGGACGACAAGAGAATTAGGTGGAATATTCTATAATCGTGACGTAGGAATGACACAAGCAGCCGATGTTCCTCGTCTAGGGCAGTGCCTTCAACTCCCAGAATTTGTTGCTGAAGTTAGAAGGCCAATGTCACAACTTTTAGCACAAGTCAAGGGTGACTTTTATGCTGATCAATTAGGACCAATACATGATGCTTGTGACAAAGTAGAAGCAAAGTATGCAGGAAGATAAGGCACCTGTTTTTTCTTATTATTTTCAAATTTATATGAAATTCTGCTTTATTTTAATTCAGCTGCCAATTACAATTAACATTTTTTTGATGCAGTTAAATCAGCCTAACTATTAGAATCACTCAACAATCTTCCCTAACTTGCTTAACTCCTCCCCCTCAAACATCCTTATAATCACGTCTTTCAGTTCAGTAATCTTAACGCGAGCTTGTTCTGTTGTATCTCTAGACCTTATCGTAACAGTCTCATCTTCCAAACCTTCAAAATCTATCGTAATACAGGCATAAGCTCCAATCTCATCCATTCTTGCGTACCTTCTTCCGATTGAGCCGGAAACGTCAAAAGAGCAAGTCCATTCTTTCTTGAGCATGTTATAGACTTCTCTTGCCTTGTCAACAACTTCTTTCTTGTTAGACACAAGTGGAAACACTCCTAATTTGACAGGCGCTAATTTAGGATGAAGTTTTAAAACAACATTCTCCCTTGACTTGTCAAAATGATAAGCGTCAAACAAGAACACAAGGAAAGCCCTTTCAACACCCATCGAAGGCTCGCAGATTACATGCGGAATTATCTTTTTCTTTGTTTCCTCATCAAATATTGAAAGATCAGTTTTTGAATGCTCAATATGCTGCTTCAAATCAAAATCCGTTCTATTACTTAACCCTTGTAATTCTTTCCACCCAAAAGGAAATTCGTATTCCAAATCCCAAGTATCAAGAGCATAATGCGATAATTCATCATGAACATGCTGCCTTATCCTGAAATGATCCGGTTTGACTCCAAGATTTACAAACCACTGGTGCATTGATGCCAGCCAGTAAGCGTGCCACTTTGTTTTTATTATCTTCTTAGACAAGCATTCTTTGATTGACATTTTTTCATGTTTCTTGCCATGACCCTGCATCTCTGCAGAATAAACATTCATTTCATGGTCAATTACATCATCAATGAAAGCGCATTCGTTTTGCTTTTCCGGATGAACAAAATATTCTATCTCCATCTGCTCAAATTCTCTCATTCTAAAGAGAAAATCTCTAGGAGAAATTTCATTTCTGAAGGATTTTCCGATTTGCGCAATTCCAAACGGAAGCTTCATCCGTGCATTTTCCTGCACCAGTTTGAAATTTGCAAAAATAACCTGTGCAGTTTCAGGACGAAGATAAGCAACAGAACCGGAAACAGGACCGACATTCGTGGAGAACATCAAATTGAACATCTTTGGCTCTCCAAGTTCTGCATTGCCGCACTTTGTACACCTTAATTTGTGCTCTTTTATTTTTGAATCCATATCTGAAATAGACATTCCTGCTGTCTCTATCTTCAGCTTGTCCTCTATCAAAGTGTCTGCCCTAAAACGTGCATTGCACTTCTTGCAGTCAACCAGCACATCTGTGAATCCATCAACGTGACCGGAAGCTTTCCACACAGTCGGATGGTTTACAATACTTCCGTCAATTCCGGCAATATCTTCCCTTTCCTGAACAAAAATCTTCCACCACTGCTGCTTGATGTTGTTTTTTAATTCAACGCCCAGATGACCAAAATCATAGAATCCCGATATGCCGCCGTAAATCTCAGAGTTTGGATACACAAATCCCTTTCTCTTGCAAAAAACAGCCATATCATCAATTGTAAGCTTTTGCTTTTCCATAATATAGAAAAATAATTAATTGGCTTATAAAATTTTGCTTTAAACAGCGCTTTTCTCATGATTCAATTCTCTGTAAGACATCCAGAAGAAATAACCCACTATTGTAAAAGTAACGACTGGCGAAAACCATGAAGGAATGTGCTTCCCGAAGCTGTCAAGAAGCATTATCATTCCCAAGGCGAATATCGAGTACATCGCCCCGTTCTTCAGGTATTTGTATTTTTTGACATTTTCTATGTTGCTTACTGTTAATTGTCTTACAACCAAAGCGCCTATCCCATTTCCTATTAATATCAGCGGTATTGACAAAGTAAATGCAAAAGCGCCAAGTATCCCGTCTATTGAAAATGTTGCGTCTATAACTTCAAGATAAAGTATCTTGCTTAAATCACTCATCTTGTTGCCTTCAATCATCCTTTTCTCAGCCTGCTCTGCATTCTCCTTGAAGCCGTGCGTTATGAAAAAAGCAGTCGAGCCGACAACAGCGCCAAATGCCATGAAAGGATTTTTTTCCATTGAAAACCACACAATTGCTGTCAAGATTACAGAAACAACTGCAAAAAACCACACTCCCTGTTTGTGAATAAATCTTTCTCCCTGCAGCCCATAATGCTTTTCCTCAAGGAAAATCCAGTGGAAAAACAAGAATACCAGGAATGTGCCTCCTCCTGTCAGTAATATGGGAGACGACGCTTCTATGACCTCGGCTATATGAGGATCTCCGGAAAATGAGGCTGTAAACGCTTCTATCGGGCCTATCCCTGGCGTGCTTAGCCATACAATAAGCCAAGGCAACACCCCTCTGACAAGAAAAACTGCAATCAGTATTCCCCAGAGAAGAAACCATTTTCTTCCTTTTTTGGACATTGTGCCGAGAACTTCAGCGTTTATTATTGCGTTGTCCACGCTGATTATTACTTCAAAGAGGATTAATCCTCCAACTATAAATAATGCCGAAAAAAGGTCCATTTTTACATAATAATTATTTTAATTTAAAAGTGTTTTGTTTTCAATAACTTAATAAAACCGTAAATCTTCCTTTCTAATATGCATCCTTTTACTCATAAATACAGGCCAAAGAATACAAAAGATATAATTGGCCAGGAAGAGAATTTAACCCAGTTAAGGGATTTTATTTTAAATTTCACAAAACACAAAAAGAATTCTGCATTTGTTTACGGTCCAAGCGGAACAGGAAAAACCTCATCGGTTTATGCGATTGCATCTGACCTGGGCCTGGAAATAATTGAAGTCAACGCATCTGATTTCAGAAATGCAGATCAGGTAAACCAGAAAGTTGGCAACGCAATAAAGCAGCAAAGCCTTTTTGCAAAAAGCAAATTAATTCTTGTTGACGAAGTTGACGGGCTATCAGGCCATCAGGACAGGGGAGGAATTCAGGCAATCATAAAACTGATAGAAGAATCAAAATATCCTATAATTCTCACTGCAACAAACCCTTTTGACAACAAATTTTCATCATTAAGATCAAAATCCCTGATGGTTGAATTCAAAGGCCATGATTACATGTCAATCTTTGCAATTCTAAAAAACATTTGCGAAAAGGAAAAAATAAAGCATGATGATGAAACTTTAAAATCACTTTCAAGAAGATCAGGCGGAGACGCACGCGCTGCAATCAACGATTTGCAGAACATTGCAAATGAAAAAAAAGAGCTGGTTAAGGAAAGCATTTTGGAATTAGAGGACAGGCAGAAGACCGAAAACATAATGACTGCACTGAATAAAATTTTTAAGACAACAGATCTGAAAATTGCAATTTCTGCGTTTGACAATGTTGACGAAGATTTAGACGAGCAATTATTGTGGATAGACGAGAATCTGCCGAAAGAATACACAAAAGCAAAAGACCTTGCAGAAGCATACGATAAATTAAGCAAAGCCGATGTCTTCAGCAGAAGGATCAGGAGATGGCAGCACTGGAGATTTCTTGTTTACATCAATGCTTTGATAACCGCTGGAATCGCTTCTTCAAAAGATGAGCGCTACAAGGAGCTTGTTTCATATAAACCAACAGGAAGAATCTTGAAATTGTGGTGGGCAAAGCAGAAGGCCGCAAAGAAAAAAAGCATTGCAGAGAAGATTGGGACAAAGACGCACGCGTCAACAAAAGACACTTTGAAAAGCACAATGCCTTACCTTCCAGTAATGTTCAGAAACAAGGAAATGAAATCTCAGCTGATACATGAGCTTGAGCTTGACGACGAAGAAGTTGAATGGCTTGAGAAGCAGATAAAATGAAATTCATAACATCGGAAGAGCTTGCAAATTCAAAAGATAAAAATTTATTTCTTTTGGACATAAGGGACGATGACACATATTCTGATGGCCACATTGAAAACTCTTTGCAGATTGACGTCTACATTGAGTTAAAGTTAGGAAACATAAAAAAAGTAAAAGAAAAGTTTTCACACCTTCCAAAAAACAAGACAATAATCACAATTTGCAACGCAGGAATCACAGCGCAAAAAGCTTCTGCAGTTCTTGAAGAAATGGGATACAAAACAAAAGTCCTTGAAGGCGGGATGATGGCATGGGGCGGGAATAATCCTGTAAAGACCGGGTTTAAGTGAAGTTTTGGATAAGCTAATTAAAGAAATAATCAAATCTGGATTGTTGATACATCAAGCAATAATGCTTTTAGATAATGCCCAATTTATAGTTTTTAAAAGTGATAATCTCTGTGCTTCAGCGGCGCTAAGGGCTGTTGGATTAGACTCGCTCTCATTAACAGCGCGCTCAAGTTCTCCAAAATCAACTTCAGTGCCGGGCTTTATATCAAAAACAAACATTAAGGTTCTTTGTTCAGGAGTATACTTTCTCAATAAATGCCCAAATTTTATAACATAATCCATATCCTGGGACCTCCCGTATGGTGATGGTGCATCTGATGTTGTTACATTTGGCGTTGTCATACCTTCAGGGTAATCATATTTCATTTATAAATCTAACTTTTAGAAACAATAAAATTAAAAACCGCCAATGTAAACTTCTGTTTATGGAACTTTCAAAAAACTATAATCCGAAGGAATCAGAATTAAAATGGCTGGAGTTCTGGGAAAGGGAGAAAATATATTCTTTTAACCCGGACAGTGATGCAGAAATATTCTCAATAGACACTCCGCCGCCAACAGTTTCCGGCAAGATGCACATAGGACATTCGTTCTCATACTCTCAGCAGGATTTCATCGCAAGATTCCACAGAATGCGCGGAAAGAACATTTTCTATCCCTTTGGAACAGATGACAACGGATTGGCTACAGAAAGAATGATAGAGAAAATGAAAAATGTAAAAGGCCAGTTCATGAAAAGAAAGGAATTTGTTGACTTATGCCTTAAAACACTCGAAGAGATAAGGCCAGATTTTGTTATTGACTGGAAAAGAATCGGAATAAGCGCAGACTTCAACATCTTTTATACAACAATCAATGAGCATTCCCAAAAAACATCCCAGAATTCTTTTATTGACCTGTACAAAAAAAATAGAATTTACAGAAAAAAAGCCCCTATAATGTTTTGCCCAAACTGCATGACTGCAATCGCCCAGGTCGAGATGAAAGATTCAGAAAGAGAATCAAATCTTGTTTACATAAAAGCAGATGTTGAAGGCACAAATGAGCATTTGGTTTTTGCAACAACAAGGCCGGAATTGATTTACGGCTGCGTCGGTGTTTCAGTTCATCCGGAAGACAAAAGATATTCTCATCTTATCGGAAAAAAAGTAAAAATTCCTTTAATCAGCAGAAGCGTTGAGTTGATTCCGGATGAAATGACAGATATGGAATACGGAAGCGGTGTTGTTTATTACTGCACTTATGGAGGTGTTGACTGCATAGACTGGATGATGCGCCATCCGAAAATAAGCCCTATTGATATAATGGGAACAGACGGAAGGTACAACGAGCATTCTGGAACAATAAAGGGGATGAAGAGCGGAGAAGCAAGAAAAAAAATAATTGAAGAGCTGGAAAAAGATGGCTCATTGGTCAAGCTGGAAAAAATAAAGCACACTGTTAATGTTCACGAAAGATGCGATACAGACATAGAGTATGTATCGACGTGGCAATGGTACATAAGATACCTCGATCTTAAAGGGGATTTTATAAAAAAAGGCCGCGAGATAAAATGGTATCCCGACCATATGCGTTCAAGATATGAGAACTGGATTAGCGGCTTAAAGTGGGACTGGAACATCTCAAGGCAGAGGCATTTTGGAGTACCGATACCGGTGTGGTTCTGTTCAAAGTGCAGCGAGATAAATGTTGCTGACGAAAAACAATTGCCAGTTGATCCGCTAGTTGACAAACCGATTCATAAGTGCAAGTGCGGCTCAGATGAATTTATTCCTGAAAAGGATGTTCTCGACACATGGGCAACTTCATCTTTGACTCCGGACATTGCGATAGGCCTGTTTGACAAGAAAACACATTCAAAACTGTCTCCAATGAGCTTAAGGCCGCAGGCGCATGATATAATAACATTCTGGCTGTTCAATACTGTTGTTAAGAGTTATTTCCACCATAATGATGTTCCATGGAAAAACATAATGATCTCAGGCTGGGCTCTTGATCCGCACGGAAAGAAAATGAGCAAGAGCAAGGGAAATACTGTCGATCCAAGAGATGTTATTGGCAAGTATTCGGCAGATGCATTAAGGTTCTGGGCAGCTGGCTCAAGATTAGGCGACGATATGCCGTTCCAGGAAAAAGACCTTGTGACAGGCTCAAAGTTTACAACAAAAATATGGAATGCTTCAAAGTTTGCATTCATGCACCTTGTAGACTATAATCTTGAGAAGCCTGCAAAGCTTGAAGTAATGGACAGATGGATATTATCAAAATTAAGCAAGATTGTAAAAGATGTTACAGAAAATTTTGAAAACTATGAATATTCGCATACAAAACTGGCGACAGAAACATTCTTCTGGCATACCTTCTGCGACAACTATCTTGAACTTGTAAAAGACCGTTTTTATAACACCGAAACAAGGAGCAAAGACGAGAAAATATCTGCCCAGTACGGATTATATAATTCTCTTCTTACAGTAATAAAAATTATGGCGCCAATAATGCCGTTCATAACAGAAGAGCTTTATCAGACTTACTTCAGAAAGCACGATGGATCAAAAAGCGTTCATATCTCAAAATGGCCTGTGCTTGACATGGTTGACGAGCACGCAGAGCACATTGGTGATTTTGTGGTTGAAGTTGTAGAGTTCGCAAGAAAGAAAAAAACAGAAAAGCAGGTTTCATTAAAAACACCGATAAAGAAACTGACAATCAAAGCAAGCATAGAGGAAACAGATTTTGAAACGGTTGAAGCAGACATAAAAGCTGCAACATCCTCTGAAAACATCGTGTTTGAGCCGATGCGCGGCCACAATCCTGAGCACAAGACCGAGATAGAAATTGAGTTTTGAAATATTTCGACAGGTTTAAAAATAAGATTCTATTCCTACTATTGGGTGGTTGATAATGAGTTTAGACAGTTTAACAGGAAGAGAATTTGAAAAACAGGAAAGAAGAAGGACAAAACGTGCAAGTGATAAAGCTACACGTCCTAGCCAAATACTTTTTGGCGACCAAACTACAGAAGTTATATACGGTAAAAGATTCTCGAGTGCTAACGGCACATTTAATCCAAATAAACGTCAAATTCATAAGGTGGACGGGTTAGTTGAAGCTGTAAAAAGCCCAAACCCGAAATGGATATACGCAGCGGAAATCTTACAGGATTTAGGTAAGTACAAAACATCAACATTTCCAAGCACTTCTTTTTATGAAGGGTTTTTGGTGCAAATGGGTGCTATTGTTTCTCAAAGGTTGCCGGTTGTCGTTTACATAGAAAGGAATGAAAGCAAATTACCAATTGGATATTCAATAAGACCATACCAACCGCATCAAAAAGCTGTAGCTCCAGTTATTGTTGAGGCTAGTGAAGGTGAACATCAGAAACCACCTTATGTACGCGAATCACGTCGTCGTTAAACAACATCATTGAGGACTTCAGTTGGAGTATGGTTAAGACAAAATTAGATTGTATGATTCAGACTTTAAAAAAGTTTAAATATACTTAACCTAAATTATATTTTTTATATAACTTTTAGTGGAGGGTTTAAAATGAGTTTAAAATTAATTTTGACAAGAAATGAGAATATGAAGCCAAAGCCTGCAAGAACAAATTCCGGAATTCATGGGAATACTGTGTTGCAGTTAGAAGAAATAGGCGGTGTGGCTTCTTCTGGAGTTCCAACTAGTTTTAATGAAGATAGAATATTAGCAGAACACAGGGAATTAAACAGGATGGCTCCTAGTTTGTTTAAGAGACATCAATTGTCAGATGTTGTTTACCTATTGGATGAGTACGGAATTGATGCAGTTATAGAAGGCTACCATGCATCACAAATAACTGGCTTTCCATTGGAATATGAAGTAATGATGTGCTCAACCCAGCCAGCAGACGATGGAAAAGATTTAATGGACCCGGACATTTTAGAAATAATGGTTCAAGACCAAAGCAGAGGACCACTAAGCCCAACACCATGGGAGATATTTAGTCAAGGTGCTCATCGAATAGTCAAAAGAAAATCTTTGGTAGGACTCGGATTCGAGTATGGCTCAAAGCATCCTTTGGATTTGACATAATTTTTTAATTTAAAAAAATCCAAATCAAACACTTCTCTAAGCAGCAATATCTTCAAGGCCAAGAGTGTATTTTACTATTACTCGTTCTGCTATGTATTCTCCATTCCAGCGGAAAAAATCCGTATCACTTCTTAATCTAAGCTCACCTACTCTTGCAAATTCCTTGTTCAAATAATAATCAAAAGCCCTCATTTCAGTTTCAGATCTCTCTGGCCCGTCATTTCTTGCAATATTATTTGACCAAGTTCTGAAAGAGGCAAGGTACTTAGGAATATAATGCCTCAATCCGTTTTCATCAAGACTCTGTGGTCTTGTAAAATCCCCAAAAAGAGTACTGGGACTTGTTAATACTGGTTCTGCCATTCTAACCCACCTTCCATCTTACACCCTCTTTTGTATCCTCAAGGATAACCCCTTTGCTTTTTAAAGTTTCCCTTATCTCATCCGCCTTTTTGAAGTTTTTCTCTTTTCGCGCTTTCTCTCTTTCATCAATCATCTTTTGGACTTCAGAGTCGACTTCTTTTTGCTCTTCAAGAATCCCAAGGACTTTGTCAAAATCCTGCATTAATCCCATAATCTTATCAGCATCGTTCTTGCCAATCTTTCCTTCCATCATCAGCGTATTTATTTCTTTTACAAAATCAAAAACATGCGACAATGCTCCGCTTATGTTGATGTCATCATCCATTTCTTTCTCAAACAGCTTCTTTGTTTTGTCAATTAATTTTACAATATCTTTATTTTCATCATTATTTTTTATCTCATTCAATTTCAGCATAAAATCATTTAATCTTTGCACAGCGCTTTCAGACGCTTTTACAGCATCTTCTGTAAAATTCAATTGCATCCTGTAGTTTGCAGACAAAAGAAGGTACCTTATCGAGCTTGCCTTGTACCCTTTTGCTAGCAAATCCCTTAAAGTGTAAAAATTGCCAAGAGACTTTGACATTTTCTTCCCTTCAACAAGAAGGTGCTCGTTATGTACCCAGTAGTTTGCAAAATGCTCGTGAGTATAAGCCTCGCTTTGCGCAATCTCATTCTCGTGATGCGGAAACACAAGATCTATTCCTCCGGCGTGTATGTCAAAATGGTTTCCAAGATGTTTTATTGACATTGCACTGCATTCTATATGCCATCCCGGCCTTCCTTTGCCTATTTCAGTGTCCCAGAAAACATTTCCATCATCTTTATCGTACGATTTCCATAATGCAAAATCTTTTGCCTCTTCTTTTTCGTAAGAATCATGTTTTACCCTTGCGCCTTCCATCAAATCTGCAACTTTTGTTTTGGACAATTTTCCATAACCCTTGAATTTAGAAATATTGTAATAAACGCTTCCGTCATCGCTTTTGTAAGCAATTCCGTCTTCAAGCATTTTTTTTATCATGGAAACAATTTCTTCGATATAATCAGTTGCTCTCGGAAAAACATCTGCTTTTGCTATGTTCAGCGCTTCCAAATCCTCGAAGAATGCCTTTTCATACCTTGAAGTATACTCTTTCAATGAAATTTTTTCTTTGTTCGCGCCCTTTATTGTCTTGTCATCAACATCGGTTATGTTCATCACATGCTTGATATGGTATCCGGAGTACTTCAAATATCGCTTAAGAATATCACTGCATATGTAAGCCCTAAAGTTGCCGATGTGGGCATAATCATAAACAGTCGGGCCACAAGTATACATACCAACCATCTTGTCCTTTATCGGCTTGAAGGTTTCTTTCTTCCTTGTGAGGGTATTGTAAATTTTCAATGCCATTTTGGATTCATTGTCAAAATTCTTTAATAAGTTTATGATACTTGGTGCACTTCTGCAAGATAATGCGGCTTTGAACCCCTAAATAGCTGCTCAGCCAATACAACTACATTATAATCCCTGCCGCCAGAAACTACTCTGTGTATTCCTGGCATTGGATTGGCAGATTCTATTGCTCCTAAAATATCTGACAAAGAAATGCCGGTATTTCTTGACATCTCATTATTTGAGTTGAATGCAATTCCAGATGAATGAAAAACATTCCCTCCTGCATCCATGTAGCCTAATATTTGGTCATGGCATCCTATCATCATGTAACTTTCGCACATAGTATATCATCTCCGTTGATTTTTAGTTTTATCAAGTCAAAAATAAAAAAAGAGCGAGGGATGGGACTCGAACCCATGATAAAGCGGGAATTGCGCACGTCATCGCCGATTTCTCGGCTCATATGGCTGCTTTGCAGCCGCTCCCCTTAGCCGCTTGGGCACCCTCGCAAATGTGAGAACTATCTAAAAGCAACAACAACCAAGGTAATAATTTATGTTCATAAATCTACTGTGATTGTGCAGGATATTTAAAACTTTAGTTTCATTCATAATTTTACTTGAATTTTGATTCTTCTGTTCTGTTATTAAAATCCACGGACATAAGGCTGCTTAAAAAATCACGTTCGCGTTCCGCAGCCTTGTCTAGGTTTATTTTTTGTTCCAATTTTAACACCTCTGGTTTTTTAGAAAAAAATTAAAATTGGCAATCAGCACATATACCAATTGTGTTTAGGACTAATAATAAGAATTCTCATCCCAAACTTTGTGCATTTTGCCATTTCGATTATAATCATTTTTTCGTTCTTTTATTTAAATCTTTTGTTTCTGCTATAACTATTCTTGTATATTCTTATATAAATACTCTATTGTTAATTTTATTCCTATAAGAATTAACGTTGTTTGTTTATCTCACTCAGCTGCTTAAGCAGGTTGCACGAGTCTTTCTGCTGCTGCTGCACTATATTTTCGCATACAGAATAATCTTTCAAGTCAATTGCAAAATACATATAGCAGGAATCTTTTTTGGCGTCTGCTCCAATCAGGCTGCAGATTTCTTTGTCTTTGCCTGCTTTGGCGACGTTGTAATAGCAAAGGTCTTTTATCTTCGGATTCAATATCTGGGTGCAGTAGCTTTTGTCTGACTGTGATTCTGCAACATTGCCTATGCATGTGTCTTTATTATCCGGAACTTGCATTTTACTGCACTCCTGCATTGCCTTGTTAGGGTCAGTTTTTGCAACTGATGATGTATCTTCAGGAACTTCTTCTGTAACCGAAGGCTTGCTTGGAACATCTGCTTCTTTCTTGCAGTCAGCAGCGCAGTTTTCATTTTCCTCGCATATGCTGTTGCCGCAGCACGGCACAATTTTTTTGTAGGAGCACTTTCCATTATCTTTAATGTCTTCCGTGCATGCATTATTATCGTTGCAGTCTATTTTTTTAACTTCTTCCTGCGGAGGCTGTTCTGAAGGCGTTTCTTTTGCATCTGCATTTTCAGTAACTTTAATCGGAAGCGTTGCAATTGCCTTTTTGCCGTCGTAAGTTGCTGTCGCCCTTAAAATATAGTTTCCCGGGCCTGCGTCATCAGGAATCCTGATTGTTGTTTCTTTCTCTGCTGATGTTTCTATTGCAATTGTCTCTTCTGTTTCTGTCAAAACCTTGAATGTTTTTGAATCCAAAATTTCGTTTTTCACAAAAACATCAAATCTTCCTGCAGATCCCATATTGGAGAATTTTTTGATGAAAACAATGTCATTTCCTGCAGCTGCTGTTGTAGTAACTGGCTTTAGGGTTAAATCTAGCAGCCTTGCCGGGCCTTTTCCATTCAGATAAAGAAACGCCACCGTTCCGATAAAAGAAGCAACTATTATTATAATAAGGATAACTGCAGTTTTTGAGAAATGGATTTCATGCCTTATAGTCGGATGGTAAACTTCATTTAATGCTTCATTAATGTCATTGCTGCTGTAGCCGTACTTAAGCATTATATCTTTTATTGCAGAAGCAGAATATCCTTTTTGAATCTGGACTCTAACGTAATCCACCACACTCTTTTTTACCATTATCCATTGCCTAATATATAGTATATTTAAAATTGTTGAATTTGAGCGTTTGTTAACTGCATCAATTTTGCCATCAAAATGTGAGCATCATCCATTTAATAAGTTAACAAAAAGGAGGTTCCATGAGGAATTTTTGTTATTTGATTAGAACATTTAATGCGAACGATGGCAAAATTGCCGTATTTTGGTTTGTTTTTATTTTTCTTTATGCTTTATCTATCCTTAATAAATACTAAAAATATACCTTATTTATACTTAATTCAGTATAGTATAAATAAAATTTGATAGTAATCTTTAAATACTAATACTCAAAGTATGCTAAATAATGTACATTTTAAGCTTAAAATGAGTATTCAAATAAGAATAACGGTATCGAAAGAGATCAACGAACTTCTAGAAAAAGTATCAAAAAAATTAGGCAAGAAAAAATCAATGCTTGCCCGTGAGTTAATGGAGCAGAAGCTTTACGATCTTCAGTTAATACAAAAAGAGCTCAACAGCATGGATAAAAATGACAAGTAAAAATTTCAGAATTTTTTCAAAAAAAGCGCAGCTTGCAATATTTATGATAATTGCCGTTGTATTGATAATTGGCGGAGTTGTGTTTTTCACGCTGACAAGCGAAGAGGAAAAAACAGCTGAAGCAGAAATCATGATAACTGAAAGTGTTCCAATTGAATTTGAACCTGTGAAGAAGTTTGTTGAGGACTGTTTGTACGCAACAAGCGTGGAAGGGCTTGAGCTTATCGGGGAACATGGAGGATATGCGAGCCTTGATGAAAACAATCTGAACGCAGAAACTTTTGCAGTAAATATCAATAATCCAACAGAAAGCGACGCTGTTCTGTTTGCAAGCGACTCTAATTTAAAAATTCCTTACTGGAATTATTTGAAATCGGCAAACAGCTGCAAAGGAAATTGCGTGTTTGCAAGCAAAAGGCCGAAATTGTCAGGATCTGGAAATTCAATACAAGAAAATTTGCAAAGATATGTCGATGCAAAACTAAGTTCATGCACTGATAATTTTAAAACATTCAAAGAGCAGGGATATGCAATAACTGAGAAATCAAAGCCAAAATCAAGTGTTGTGATAACACAAGACGATGTTGTTATAGGGCTGGATTATGAATTAAGCATAGAAAGGCAGGATTCTTCATCGTCTCCAAAGAAGTTTGCAACAAGAGTCCCTATCAATCTGCAAAGAGTATACGAGCTTGCGACGAATATAACTAACTTAGAAATACGGCACAATTACATAGAAAAACATGTGCTTAATCTCATTGCAGCATTTTCTGGTGTTGATAACAATAAACTGCCGCCAATGTCTGAGATGCAGTTTAAGTTCGGGAGTAATGTAGGGTGGCAAAAAACGCAAGTTAAGAATAATGTTGAAAATGTTCTTCTGTCATATATTCCTTTATTCCAATTAGACAGTACGGCAAACTATGAAAGAAATGTATTTGACACAGAATTGGCGCAAAGATTATACGATTCAACAATAATCCCGATTGCAGATGAAAAATTCAAAGATCTTGAAACCCATTTTTCATATCTTGACTTCTGGCCAATGTATTTTAATTTAAACTGCAATGGAGAAAATTGCAAGCCAAATTCCGCAAATTCATTGATTTCGTTTTTGGGGGTGCAGGACTACAAATTCTTTTACGATTTATCTTTCCCTGTTCTTGTGCAGGTTCAGGATCCCCTTGCACTGAACGGAAAGGGATACACTTTCAATCTTTTCCTTGAAGGGAATATAAGGAACAATGAGCCGCTGAAAGCGGCTTATGATCCGCTTGAAATAAGCTATGAGTCTGAAAAATCGTTGCTTTGTGACTCGAGGAATAGTGGAGAGGTTAAGGTTAATGTTCTTGATTCTTCGCAGAAGCCAATACAAGACGCTCAAGTGGTATACACTGTAGGTGATGAGACTTGTTTCATTGGCACAACAGATGAAACTGGAACTGTCAAAGAAAAATTCCCGATTGCGGCAGGCGGAGCAGTAAGCGTTTCAAAAGAAAACTTCATTGGCAAGTATGTTGATTTTGATGCTCAGCTGGATGCTGATTCATCATTAAGTGTTAAACTAAAGCCGATAACAACAAAAAACATTATTGTTAGGAAAAAAAGCATTGTCAAGACGCAGGATGGCTGGGAATTTGTAAACACTCCAGCTGACTTGACAGCGAAAGAATCTGCAACTATCTCACTTACGAGGGTGAATGACAACGGAGAGCTGGATTTCTCATCAGCCGCGCAATATACCGGACAGCAGACAGAAAAAAGCACAATTGAAATTGCCCCTGGCAATTATGAAGCAGACATAACTCTTTTGCTGAATGAAAAAATTGTGATTCCGGCGCAGAGAAAATGCCCTTGCGTGCTGTGGACCGGGATTTGCGCGAAAAGAGAGTGTTATGACCTTCCTGAAATAGATTTCAGCAAAGGCGCTGCAGCAGGAAGCGAAAAATTCCCTTCAGGCGGCTTGAAGGCAAAAATTTCAATAAGCCCGGAGAATCTGAAAGATTCTAACACAATTATCCTTTATGCTGTCAGTGTGGACCTTTTGAATGTTCCACTGGATAAAAGGGATGTTGAAGACGCAAATGAAATAGGAAAAGTCGAGGAATACTCAACAACATATCAAACGGCATTAACTCCGGAGTTCAAAAATGGATAAGGAAAATTATTTGCGGTTTATTGCATCATTCATGATGGGGTTGATACTTACACTTCCGTTCTACACAACAAGCGTTTACGCTTCGATTAACGGAGTTACCGTAAAAGGAAGCGACGGCATAGAAGGGTTTTTGCGTTCAACAGATTCTGTTGAATTCAAAGTCGATGCTTCGATATCCGGAGACACAATAGGGCCGGAGCAAGTTTACATAGGATTAAAAGACACAGTGACAAAGTTTACCAGCTGTGTTGCAGGAACAAACAGCAATTTTATCTGCACTCTTAAATCTCCTGCTTCAGGCAAGGAAGATATTGGCAGCGGCCAATTAAACTATGATATCAATCTTTACAAAGATGATGAAACAATAGATGATTCTATGTCTGGAACAGTTCTTGTTGACAACAAAAAACCAATAGTAAAATTAACGTCATCACAACCCAAGTTTTCTTCTGCAACTGATGTAAAAATTGACTATGACGTAACTGATTACTCATGCAATGATCCTGACTGTGCAGATTTATGTGTTGGATTAAAAAGCATACAGCTGTACACGCTTGACAATTCATTCAGCCAGACTGTTGAAGTGGATTCTGAAACCTGCAACACAAAAGATACAGTAACAATTCCGTCTTCAAAATTCAAGAACGGAAACAATGCAGTCTTTGCAAAAGCAACAGACAACTTTAATCAGGTTTCAAGTGTTTCTTCTGTTTCATTTGCAGTCGATACAAAAGCTCCGGAAGTGAAGTCAAGCTCTTTTGGGATAGAAAGAAAGGGAGTGCCTCTTTCAACATATTCTCCAAATAGCATCGCAGCTGATGTTTTTGTCAACATATCCTCTGATGATCTTGTTTTGAATTCTGTGTTTGCAGATTTGTCTCAGTTATCATCTGCAAATTCAAACAACGCACCGGGTGTTTGCGCTGTTATAAAACCGGAAGTGGTTGCATGCAAATGGGCAGCGCAGTTAGAATCCGGAGCAGCATCAAGAACAATAACTGTCAAGGCATCAGAAACTTCTGGAAACACGATGGAAAAGCCGTTAGTGAAATCTTTTTCATTGGATGATAAAGGGCCTGTTGTAGCATCTTTAGCCACTTCTAATGTTAAAAACAGCAAGTCTTATGCAAAAGAATCTGGAAATACTGTATTTGCGTCTTTTGACGAGACAACTGGAATGTTTGCTGATGAAGTGCTCTTGCATGTTGGAACTTCCACAATACCGGCGAAGAACTGCACAAAACAATCCAGTTGGGTTTGCGCTTGGGAAAATGTTGGATTTGATGATGCTACGTCAATGTCAATAGACACTGATACAAAAGATATTCTTGGAAACTCTGTTGCTGCTGCAAAAGTAACAGATGTTGTTGTTGATACTACAAGCCCGGTGATTGTCGGCATAAGTGTTGTTGCTTTGAGCGGGCTTACAGAAGCAATTGAAGGAATGTTCAAGGTCGGAGATAAATTTTTTGTTGAAGCCAATTTAACAGATGATAATGACATATCTGCTTCAGGTGATTTTTCAAAGTTCATAACTTCTGCTTCGGCAGTTTCAGGAAGCTGCAAAAAAATACCAGGAGATATGCAGCAGTGCACATGGACAACTGAGAGAATTAATCTTGCTGCAAACAACGATATTGTCCTTGTTTTTACAGACGAATCAGGCAACCAGGTTTCTTCCAAAAAAACATTTACAATAGTTGGTCTTGACAGCACTGAAGTGCCTGATTTGTGGAAATCGACCATTGCTTGCTCTCCTGCGACGATTGACAGGCAAACCGGTTCGTTAGTTAACAATAATGTTTACTGTTCTGTCAAATTAACTTTAAATTCATCAAAAAAAGCATCAACTATCTCAATAAGCCCTGCAGTATGCGATGATATTCTTGTTGACGGAAAAAACACAGTCGATGTGTCAGATTATGTTGAAAAGATTGAGACATTTAATGCGCAGAACGGAAGCACTTCCCCTTTCATCAAGCTGGTTTTGAAGAAAAAGGATTTTAATATTGATAATCTTTCAGTAAGCTGCTCCATAAATATAATTTCTAAATTGCATGCAGCCAATACAATAACTCAGAATCCTGAAATCGAGAATGAAAAGATATTCTTGCAGTTTTACAATCTTCCCTTAGGAGAGCTTGGAGATTCTGTAAAGCAGAAGATACATGACGCGAAGAAGGAAGCAAGAGACACGCTGAAGTTTGTAGATGGGGCGGCTAAATTTATGGCAACAGCCAAGAAAATTTGCCAGATGATAGAGACAATGTACAAAATTGCCGCGGTTTTATATATGATAAGTACCGCGCTTCACGTAACAGAGACGGTATGCGAAGATACTGTTGTTGGAAATCTTTTTGGTGTTTGTGCAGCGGTAACTGGCATTAAAACAGGTGTTTGTCAAGGCCAAACGAAAACAAGCGATATGGCAGATGGTATGCAAAAAACTGCAAGAAAATTCTGCGATTTTGTCACGTGCAAACAAACAATTTTGTGGGGGGCGGATATGAACACCTGGATAAACGAAAAAGCCCCTATCTGGCTTGCCCCTGGAAGGAATTATGGAAGCGACAATCCGCAGATAGATACGCTTAGGGGAGTACAAACTGGAAATTATTTGGATCCTCAAAACAATTTATTGGTCGCAACTGCCTTTGCATGCGTTCCTGGAATAATAACTGGCTTGGATAAATACAGGCAGATAAAATGCCTCTATGCAGACTGCCTTGAGAATGCAGTTGGAAAAGATGGATTGCCTTTGACAGCATGCGAGAACCAGAAAAATTATGCAACCTGTAAATATGTTACTGGAGAGATCTTTGCAATAGTCCCATGGACTGCATTCTTTGATCATTGGACAGGACTCCTCAAACAGGCATTTTCAAATCCATTTACAATAATTGGAGTAGCTGCGTCTATTTTCTGCCCATGTACGACTAAAGGAGATGCAGGAGCAAGGTATGTGCTCTGCAGAGGGGTAAGGACATTCAATCTGCTTGCAGATGCAACTGAAAATGTAAACAGTTTCAAGGAGAATGTTAAGCCAGTACAAAATTACTGCGACAGATTAGATTTTAGTGATTTGGATGCAGAAGAAGCAGCACTGGCAGCAGAAGATAGTGAAGAAGCTACAATTTAACATGAAAAAAATACTCGATAACAAGACTGCAAAAGGAATAACCGGATTTGTAATGATAATGCTGATGATGATTTCAGTATTTATGTTTGCATTAAGCAACAACACGTCAATAACTGCAAATGTTGTGAAATTTGAAGATACTGATACGGCAAAAAATAATGCAGTTATTCAAACTAAAGAAATAAATTCACTTTCACAGTTAAACGAAGGATGGTACGAGATAAGAAACGGATTTGTGTTTTATCTTGAGGATTTCAATACTCCGGTTCCGCTTTATATTAGATTAAAAAATTCTAATCAAAACGGAATGGCTGTTGTAGATTCCGATGGAACAGTTTCATTTGAAGAGAGTTCTGATAAATTAGTAGAGAAGATAATCACTGACAAGGACATTAGGAAATCAAGTTCTTCAAATCAGATAACTGGGAATGCTGTTGGAATGAGTGCAGTGACTGGGATGCAGACGGCAACGCCCCCAACATTTACAGGCACTGCGAGTTCTATAGGCAGAGGCTGGATCAGTCTTGTTCAATCTTCAACCACCGATGAGCAAGGAAATTACCGCGCTTTCCTTAATGATGGGACTGCTGTATTTATTCCAAAAGATGGAAGCTCATTTTATTTTGGGAATAGAAAAAGTGATGGAACATACAATTGGCAGCAGAACACAGGAAATGGCCCACTACAGACAATTGCGCAGCCGCCAGGATATTCACCCGTCCCTGCAGCAGAACAAAGAAGTGGAGCGCAAGGTGGAGGAACTGCAGCACAAGGAGCCGAAGGAACGCAAAAAACACAAAACGGATTGCCAATCCCTCCCGAAGCAAGCAGATCAACAGGAAATCTTCCAACACCAACTGAAACACACACTTCTCAAGAGATAATCTCTGGGGCATTCAAACTCACTCCTAAAACTCCATTTAAGGCAAGCGACAATGCTGTTTACTATCAAGAATGCTCAACATGTCCAATACAAGTAACCAAAAATAATGGTGGAAATTGGAAAAATGTAGAGCGCACTTTTTATTTCGATGCTGTTGATGTTAATAAAAGATCAGGGCACATATCCCAACCTGCGTTTACTCAGGATGAAGCAAAGAAATTATTGGAAGTCCAAGGATTCACAAATGTACACACTGGTAATCCATCAACTCCAACTCAACTTCCACCTTCTTCAAGGCCGACAGGAACATACGTATTAAGTCCAGATAAAAAATATATCACTAATCCAAGTTTAGAACCAGTATTCGTTACGCCTGGAATGGATCCACAGCAGTACCTTGATGACTATAACAACAAAGCAAAAGTTTTAGACGCTTATCATAGCTGGCTTGCCAAGAGTGGCGTAAAGGATAGCCCAGCTAATCAGGCACTATTTAGTAAATATCCCTCCGAGGGAATAACAACTCCAGATGCCGATAAGGCATTTAATTTAGTTACTCCACCCAAGACTGGAACTCAAAACAGTGAGCCAAAAGAGACTAAACTTCCAAACGGAAATCCTGGATGGATTCTCCCTAACGGAGATGTAACTGATGATAAATTCTTAGGAGAACACCCTAATGCAAAGAAAGAGCCGAAAATAACAACAGGAAATGATCAGCCAGTTTATTCTCTCAAAGGGCAGTACTATGGCAGCGATGGAAAACCAGTTGCAAGCATAAACCAAAAGATAACCATTACAGGAAACGAATACGATGCAGTTTACACGTTAACTGATGGAAAAAATCCAGCCATAAGTTCTGTAAACGGATATTCAATGACCCCTTCTACTTTAAAATATATAAATGATAACGCAAAAGGCAAAGGAGATTCCTTTACAATAAGTTCAGAAGGGTTTACAATAACCAAAGCAACCACAACTGTACATGGACAGGAAATTTCAACAGTTATAACTGGCAGTCAAAGTAGAATCTATGATTTAACTACCTTTACAAAAAAAAATAAAGATGGAGCTATAACTGGTCTTGTTATAACGGAGCAAGGACATGATAAGGATGGAAAGGGGATAACCTACAATCAAAGAACAGAATATAGCAGGGGCAGTGATGGAACAATCAATAAGGACAGCTCGGATTATATAACAATATTAACTGATGCAACAGGAAAACCTACGCGTGTGGATGCCAAGGTGAATGGAGTTTCTAGTTCAGCCGCTACAGGTACTGGTGGGCAGAATGGAGGTGGAGGTAGAGCCCTAGAAATACTCAACAAAGAAATCAGCCAATACACTTGGAGACAGAGATTTGCAACAGCCGAGAGATGGCTGACAGAATTCAGAGGTCTTGGTTATTATGCGACTTTGTTCATGAGCGATGATTCATTATTGCACTGGAGAGAAGAAACCGACAAGGTATTTTCAAACCTTTATCTTGGAACAGAATACTGGAGCAGCGGAATATGCGGCAAGTACATCAACACAGGCTCTTCCGAAGGCATTGCATTCGCAGACACCCCTCAGGGCGTTGCGCAGGTTGCAACCCACATTGAAGCGACAAGAACTCAGCCAATACAGTCAGATACAGGAACAGAATATGTTTACAAAATAACATTCAGCGTGAGAAACGGCGATTATGAAGAAGACTTAAGAGCGCCTGAAAAGATGAACATAAAAGTCATAATAAAAGGCCAGACAGAGTCAAAGCTTTTCAAGAATGATGTTGAAGTCAAGAGAGGAACAACATTCGGAAGAGCAGGAACAAAAGCGATTGTAAAGCAGAGCAAAAAGCTTTATGACAAAGTCTGCATTGAATTTGACCAGATTCCTGAAAAGTGGCACATAGAAAACAAACAGCTGTGCAACAAAGTAATTGAAGAAAATGGAGAACCACTCTCTTTAGAAAGGCTAAGGCAGCAAGAAGAGCAGCAGGCAAGCGGAGAGCCTGTATTGAGTGATGACTGGTAAAATGCCAAAAAAACAAAGCTATTGGGAAAAGAATATTGAACTGTTAAAATCCACAATAAAAAAGATAGACAAATGGATTTTGATTTCAATAGCCTTGGACATTGCTTTCTATATAATTGTCATTTATTCATTTATGTTCTGGAACAGCTCAGTCCAGGCAAAGCAATTTTCAATAATGTCAAAATACCCGCCTGACCCGATGATGATGTCTGCATCTCAATTGCAAAGCATAAATACAGAAGCAAAATCTTTCCTTATATTGCTTTATTCATCAATCGTACTGCTTGCATTATTCATTATTTTCATTGCAAGCATTGTAAAGGGAATCATCTGGGCAAAAACAACATCCACAAAGATAAACCTCCACTTAATCTCAAGGTTTTTAGGATTAAACTTGATTTGGATGGGATTGTGGGCTGCAATAATCATTTTAATCGTATTTGGGATAGATAACTCTTCTTTAGTTGCATTTGCATCATTATCAATTGTTATAGCGCTTTATTTTACCAATATAGTCTACTCACTGTTCATGAAAAGCAATAAACTATCTTCAATAGCTGAAGGATTAAAATTAGGTGTTTCAAAGATAAGTTACTTTGCAATTCCAAACGCAGCATTATTCTTGGTTGTTTACCTGCTAATAAACTCAGGAAGCCTTTTTAATGCAATACAGAAAAATGCCGGCTACATAAACCTTGCAATACTGGTGCTGCTTATAGCATTCATGGCCTTTGCAAGATACTACACTTCGACATTAGTTTATCAGGTTCAGAAAATAAAATCATAAACTTTGTATTTAAGTGCCATCGAAGATGGTACATTTTTTGTTCAAACTTTTTCGCAAAAAGTTTGTCGGTGCAAATTGGACAAAGTCCAATTGCACACTTGAGCTCTGCTCAAGTTGTGTCAACGGACGAAACCGTTGAAACCGAAAACTTTATAAATTCTATATATAATTTATATATGAATATACACTTTTCCACTATGAAAGGCATATAAAATAGATATATAACATATATATTTCATATGTAAAAAATATGTAAAGTTTACATATTTTTTATCATGATCAAAAATCATGAATAACATTTGCGATAAGCAACAAATCATCCCCATATGAAGGATGATTTTTGACATATAAAAAACCTTCAAAAAATGAAGTACACCAAGAAGCTGATAAAGACAGGCGGAGGGATTGTTGTAAGAATCCCCTCTGATATCGTCAAAGTTCTAAACCTTACAGAAAAAGATTATGTTGAAATTGATATCACAAAGATAGATTTGAAGGTGCTGAATAAAAAATCAGCAAAGTAGCGTAGCATTAAAATGAAAAAAAGAGGAGTAGGCTTTGGAAGAAGAGCGCAAGCTGCGATATTTATCATAATGTCATTAGTGATAATCATATCGGGGCTCGTGTATTTTATTTATCAGGATAAAATTTCAGGAAAAGAAATAGAAGTTGTTCAGCCTGAAGCGCAGCCGGTGAAATCATTTGTGGAGAATTGCATGCAGAAAACAGCAGAAGAAGGATTAAGCACGATAGGATTAACAGGCGGCTATGCATATATTCCTGAAAACATAGCCAATGATCCGCGAGCTTATCTTGCAGCAGGCAATTTTTTCAAAACTCCGTATTGGTGGCACGACGGAATAAATGCAATGCCATCGGAAAGCTTCATCAATAATCAATTAAAGGCATACATTAAAACAGAGCTTAACAGCTGCATAGAAAATTTTACTGCATTCGGAAGCCAGTTTGAAATAACTCCATTAAAAGACCCTGTAGTGGATATTTCATTCAACGAAAATGATGTCTCTGTAAGCTTAAAATATCCTGTTGAAGTTGTAAGCAAAGGCGGAAATTTCAAAGCACTATTGGAAAAATTTTCCTACACGGCTCCGATAAGATTCAAAAAAATATACGAGCTTGCAAGAACAATAATGGAACGTGAAAACGCAGATAGTTTTTTTGAGCAAAGGGCAATAGACCTTTATTCGATGGACTCTGAGATACCGACAACAGACATGCAGGCTTCTTGCGGCGGAAAAACGTGGAAGATTAGCGACGTAAAATCAAAGATGTCGGCTCTTTTAACTGCCAATATGCCTTATGTAAGGGTAGAGGGAACAGATTACAATCCGAATATGTATGTTCCAACACCAAGCGGAAATGGAAAATATTCAGATACTTACTTTCAGAAGCATTATGTGTGGAACATTGATAATGATGCAAATAAAAAATACAGCAACATGAAAGTCTCTTTTGCATACGACGGATGGCAGATGCAGATTTATGCAAGGCCATCTGAAAATGGGATTTTAAAATCAAATTCAGAAAAGGGAAGCAGGATGCTGTCGTTCTTCTGCCTTAACGTGTGGCATTTTACTTATGATATGTCTTATCCGATGCTTGCAACAATAATAGACAAGGAAACATCAACTAACAAGCAATACCAATTTAATTTTGGGTTTAAGGTTGCGATTGACCATAATCAGCCAAACAGATTGAACAAAGGAACTACTTTGTTTGACAGCATAGAAACAGTGTCAAATGAGGATTATTGCAATGATGTGCAGAACGAAATTACAATATTCACAATAAACAATGGAACAAGCGAGGACATAAAGGATGTTGACATGAAATTTGTGTGCGGAAGGTACTCATGCGACATGGGAAAGAGCGACTGGCTAAGCTTGGGAGCAGCGGCAGGAATAACAAAAAAATTCCCATACTGCGTAAATGGAGTAATCAAGGGAACAGCATCTGGATTTATTGATGCGCAATCATTCATGCAGACAGACATTGATGGAAGATCTTATGTATTGCCAATGAACCCTTTAAAAGAAGTGGATTACAGCATAGTAAAACACCCTTATGCCAATCCTGAATCAGAAGAAGCTCTTGGAGCAGATGAAAAAATTTCAATAATATTAACGGCAAAGGATACGGGCTATGAAACATTTGCAATCTATCCAAAAGAAGCAGACTCCCCTTTAAAGCTGCCGTCAAGCAAGGATATGTCATATGATGTTTCAATTTATGTTGCAGACGGCGAGAACATCAAAGGAGGATACATCGGGCAGTGGGACGTGAACAGAGATGAATTAGAAAATGCAAATGAAGCGGTATTCCACATAATAGATTACGATACATCTTCAGAAGATGAAATGTTCCTTTTCGTGTCAGGCCTCGAATCTTATTCAAAAAATATACCTGCACCGGAATTAAGATGAAAAAACAGATTAAATCAAGATTGATGGACTTTTCATTAGTTTTAATGCTGCAAATCATACTGACTCTCCCATTTTACAGTGCAACTGCTTATGGATTATCAATAACCGACATCAAAATAACGCAGGTTACTGCAAGCTCTGCAACAATAAAATGGAATACTGATGCTGCTTCAAGCGGCAAGGTGAAATATGGCAGCACATCTGCACTGGGATACACGCAAAGGCACGACAACTTTCTGCAGACACATACCCTTACTCTGACAAACGGATTAAACAGCGAGACAAAATATTATTTTATAGTTGAAGCAACTGATGCAAACAGCGTTACAATTGTAAGCAACAACTCAGACAATTTTTACACTTTTATTACGTTAGATATAACTCCGCCGCAGCAGGTTTCTCCGTTGACACTCATTTCAGCAGGAACAGATTATATTGCAGTTTCATGGTCTCCGGTTTCTGCTCCTGACTTCAACCATTATGCCGTTTATGTCAATAGAAAATGGGTTGCAAACACAACCTCGACAAAATTTAATGCAACCGGCCTTGCATCGGCAACATCATTTAACCTAAAAGTTGCCGCTGTTGACAACAGCAACAACGAAGGAGCGCAGTCCGATTCATTGATAGCATCTACAATTGTGCAGGATTCAGAAGTTCCAATTATAACTAATGCCAACACAATACCTATAACAGACACTTCATCAAAAGTAGTGTGGGAAACAAGCGAAGACTCATCTTCAACAGTATTCTATGGAATAAACAAAACCAATCTTGTAAAAACAGCAACCGGCTTGTCAAAAAACCATTCTGTAACGCTTGATGCTCTTGTTAAAAATACAAAATACTCTTTTGCTGCAAATTCATGCGACTCGGCAAACAACTGTATAAACTCTTCAGGAGAATTCATTGCAGGCAAGGATGACACTCCTCCTTTTATCAATCTAACAATTCCAAGATATTACAACAGGGAAGTAATTGACCTTGCAGGTTCAACAGAGCCGTATTCAACTTTGAAAGTGTTTGTCAACAACATGAATGCCCCTTTCAAGTCATTCACCAGCGACGAGCTTGCTTCCGGAAGATTTTCAATAACCCAAATAAGATTAGAGAAAGACAACCAGATAAAAATAGAAGTTATTGATAAAGCAAACAATCCAAACGAAAAGACATTCGAGATTACTGTAGATACAATCAAGCCAATAATAACCTTAAACAAGCTTCCGAACATAACGACAAACTCCACAATAAAAATAAGCGGCACAGTAAACGAGCCGGTTATAGTGAAGGTTTTCCTTGACGCGAATGTCAATTATTCAAAAGTTCCTGCAAAAATAACGGGATTGAACACAACTTACATAGGCAAAAATTCTGTTGAGATGGAATGGAAAGAATCTACTGACAAAGATTTCAGCCATTATGCTGTTTACCGCGATAATGTCCCGATAGCAATAATAAAACCAGCTAACTTTAATTTGTTTGTTGATGCTCTTGCCGATACAGGAAAAAAATACACTTACAGGGTTTCTGCTGTCAACACATTCGGAAAAGAAGGCGCAAAATCGGATGCGTTAACTGTAACGGCTTTAACTGGAGGAAGTGTTCTTGGATTAAACTATCCTGCAATAGATCCTCTTGAAGATTTCAGAAAGCCGTCCATGGAAGTGAATGCTACAAATTCATTTAGTTTCCAGTTAAAACTGACTAAAGGAGATGGAGATTACAAAATAAAGCTTATTTTTGAGGATATTGCAGGAAATGATGTTGTTTTTGAAAGAACAGCAGAGCTGGATACTAAAAACCCGACAGTGAAGATAGTTTCTCCGCAAAACGGCGCTTTTGTCTATGAGAATGTTGCCGGCGGAATTGATATTGTTGGAAAAACCGAGCCAAATACAAAAGTTTACGTGTACATCAACAGGGCTCCTTTAAGCGCCTATGACTTTTCTACCCAGGTAAGCGGAATGCCAAATGAGGCAATTTCTTCTTCAGAAACCCTGCTTGACGCAGACATAAAATTGGTTACAAACAACCTGCAAAATTTATCAGAAGCATCTCTCGATTCAAAATGCAAGACAGGAAGCTGCACAGGGGCAGATTATGCTGTTAATTCTGATTCTGCAGGAAACTTCAAAATAGAAAATGTTGATCTTGCTTCATTGTTTAGCATTGGCGGAAGAATAAGCCAAGTTTCTCCGTCGCAGATAAGAGATGTACAATTAAACCAAGAAGCTAAAGATTCAAGGACGACCAGCATAATTGCAATTGCAACAGACAAAGCGGGAAAAAGGGGAATTGATGTCAGCAAGGTAAAGATAGGAAACTGCTGGTCAGGAAATCAAAGTTGGGATGTGATTCCTTTGACGCAATACCAAAGCCCAACATTCCTAAGCACAGAAAGGATGAGAGAAGGAACAGAAACGCTATACTTTTTGTTTAATTATTCTTATATCGGAAGAGGAGAAAATGCTCACATCAAAACAGTTTCAATGTCAAAAGCGTGCGGAACAGCAGATATAATCGATCCAAGGTTTAATTTAAGCTGCAAGGTAATGCCATCCGGAAATGTTCCTTTTCTCCTTAACAAACCAGAAAATGATGTTTCATATTCTGCAATGCTCTTAAGCAGGTTCAGCCAGACTGATAAATTTGTAGATAACGACTGGAAAAGTTTCTTGGGATTAAACGGGGAAATGACTTTCCCGTTCAAATTAAGAATAACTTATGAGCACGAGATACTAAAAGATGACGGAACAACTCAAAAAGTAACAGAAACGCAGACAACATGCGAACAAGTAGGATACATCTTGGACAAAAACCTAATAGACCCAAGAAAAGTTCTTCCGGATTTCCTGCTTAATGATTTTGCAGACTTTTTGCAGGACTCGACAAAAACACTTACAGACGTCCAAAACCAGATTGACAAAGTTGTTGATTACGTTGCAATAGGGTGTATCTCCTCATTTTTTGGGAACTTTGTTGCAAAGGCTTACAGAATGTGGGCAGAATTTAAAGATGAAAAGATGCCAACTGTTTCTGATGGATGTCCTGAGGCTATTGCCAGCGCAATAAAAACTAAAGGATTTAAAATAAACTCTCTAAGAGACGCTGATTTGAAAACGTGCCTTCCAGGCACAGCAAGCGCGTGGGCAACAGAATCAAAAATGTACCAGCTTCAGAGATGGAGCTGCGACAGAATCTTCGGGCATTCAGCTCCTTCGAAATGGACAGTAGACAAGAGTGATGTGGAACTAACTTCTAAAATAGATACTAAACAAACATGTTCTTCTGACGGAGATACAAAGGGAAGGCAGATTTATGCAGAGGATTGCAGGAAACTCATTCAAACAGTTTTCAAAGGGTTAAATAACAACATAGGCGCTTACCAGCCTGGAGACAAATGCTTTGATATTCACGAAGGCAACTCAAAGTCAATGTACAAGCTTGGAAATCAAATTGAAAACAATGTTTATGAGCTCCAATATGTCCCGGGTTCAGGCTCTCAAATAGAGCTCAGTTATGCAATCAAGCAAAGCAACAGCAACTTTATGACAGCACAGTCAGGAACATGCGATGATGTTTGTGGCATAAATAAAGAAGATAAACAGGCTGGCAAGATGACTTTTGGAGATAATACATTTACGTTGCACAAAGGGGCTTTTAATTCAAAAGATTCGGAAGAAATAGGCAGGAGTGGAAGCGGTTGCGTTACAGTAAATGAATGCAGACAACTAATAGCGACAGCGGCAAAAGATAAGTCATTGACAATTCCAGGTGTAGGTTTAATAGAAAATCCAAATGTGTATCGGGGAGGATATTCAAAAAATTGCTTCTATAATGATAAAGATTCTTCAACAGTTAATCCAACGAATGCAAACACAAGACAGGAATGCTGCTGCGTAAAAGGAAAAGGCTCTGATTCAAAACCTAATCCATATTATGGGCCATCCGATGTCGAATCCAAATCAAGCCCGGGAAGCCAAGCAACAGCTATTGATGACATGAAATGGAGCTACAGGTATTCAAGAATAAACTATAATGATAAAAAGTATAATCCTAACAGGTATATTGAAGGGCGTGATTTGCCTGCGTGCTTCGGGCAAGATAGTTTCTTGCATACTGCATTGAATAGAAAAGAAGAAGTTCTTGTCCTAGATCCATTTAAGCAGCACACAGCAGCAATGCAGTGCTTGTTTTTAACCGGAATAAATCAAAGGCTGCAGATGTTTAAGAACGTGATGACTTCAATGTCAAACTGCCTTGTTGAAGTCAGGGAAAGCGGAAGAGCCGATACTGGAGTGTGCAAAGAGCTTTTCACGCAGCATGTCTGCGACGTAGTATGGCAAGGAGTTAATTTCTTTGTCAATCCTGGCTGCGGCACAGAAGAAACCGGAAATGGAATGAGTATAAGAGAAGATGAAGTTACTGATAATTTAAGATTAGGATTCAAGAGTATTGCAAGCGGAATATCAAAAACTCAGCAGGAAATAATGCAAGAGTATCCTACTACTCAGATTGGAACACTGCTCGGCACAGGCGGAGAAAGTGTCTCAAGAAAAATATGCCTTGGCGCATTTGGCTATGACTGGGCATTGAACACAAGAAATCTGATTGATATAGCATATTCTGCGCCGTTTGCAACATTAGTACAGCCAGTTACAAAATCAAGAGAGTTCTTAACAGTTGATCCCTTGACATTAAAGCCAAAATACGAATACAGCGCATCATGGTTCATTAACCCAGGATGCGATTTAGAAAACTACAATGTGCAATTGGCATGCATTTCAAGAAAGGAACTGGACGAATATCCAAACTCGATAAAATGTTCTTCTGTTGGTGCTGGTTCAATTTTGGATGTTGTGCCTGCAGGAACAAGCGAAGGTTACAGCAGCTGCGACTGTTTGGAATTGCCGCAGGAAGTTACGCAACAATTTATTTCAGAGCCAAAGCTCAAGCAGAATGCACCGATTGACAGAAGCTACCGCAAAGTTGTTGACTCAAACTACAGATACGATCATTTGAAGTTCACATTAAAAACAGACAGGAAAATACCAGCAAACATCCAGTCAAGCTGCTTCCCAACAGGATATGAAAAAGGAGTTTTCTATTCGCCTATACTTGACAAGACAGCAAGGGATATTACAGATTGCACAATACAGCCAACAAGCGGCGTAATGTCATGCGGCGGCGGAAATGCATTCTTCAGCAGGAAAGGAACTGTGCAACTAATAGGAGTAACTTTAAATGATGTTGATGCTGAAAAAGCCCCTGGAAGAACTGTTGAAGCAAGAGTTGGAGAAACATTGACCGTTTCTGCAAAAGTAACAAAAACAGGATTGGGTAAATGCATGAAAGTTTCATTATCCCCTGACCCAATAGAGCCGCAGTATGTTCCAATAGATGTAGACGGAACATCTGATGTGTCTGTTCACTTTGATGGATTGTCAATATATGGCACAGCAGGAAACACTGTTGCAAGGTTCATAAAAATAGGCTCATTGATACAAAGCAATGACCACATAGTATCAATTAAGATTAACATAACAGATAATAATGAAACAATCAACGGAAGGCCAAATCCGGGAATTGGAACATACACTTCTGATGATTATGTTACAATTGACGATGCAAAAGTCAGCCTGATAGACGGAAGCGTCCAGAACAATAACAACGAGAATCTGAAAATAACAGTAAATGGAAATTCAATAAATGTAGAAAAAGACGGCGCTTCTTTTGCAATAACAGGAGTCAATTGGCAAAGAAATGTGGACAAAAGATTTGAAGCAGTTGAGACAATAATAATAAACCCGCAGCAGCAGGGAAGCACAACATCGCAGAAAAAAACAGTGAAGATTGAGATTTTCAACATGAAAGAAGGAGTTGAATCTTACAACGATGTTACTGACTGCAGTATAAATGATGTAGCTCTTCCTGCAAAGAGTTATTATGTGATGGTGGGCCAGAAAGGAGCGACTGCAGATCAAATAACGCCAGTGCCTGCAAATCCTGTATGGAGTCCAACAAGCCCAACTGTTTGGCAAGACATGGTAATCAAAATACAGATAAGAAACTCGCAGAATGTTGAAAGAGTAGAAATAGAATTAGTCGGTGCAGACCAAGTTCCTTACAAAGAGGTTATGCAGCCGCTGGATAATGGTTGGTATGAATACAGATTTGCTCCAACTGTTGCAGGAATATACAATAATAACATTAATGCCATAGACAAAGACGGAAAATCCCATAATAAGCAGTTCACTTTCACAGCAAGAGAGCAGAAATAAAATGCCAAGCATTATTTTTTCTTCACTGAAAGAATCATTCTCTGCTTTTTTTAAATATAAAAAAATAGTTTTAATTTTGTTTGTCCTGCAGATAATTTTGCTCGTTTCCCTTTCTTATGTGAACATGGCTTATGGAACAAAAATAATTGAAAATCAACAAGAAATATTTGACTACCTGAGCAAACTGGAACTTGACGAGTCAAAGATTGCAGACAACATACTGCAGCAAAAAAATCTTCTTGGAGATGATCCTTTATCAATTTCGAGGAATTTCAACGATATGAAATATAATCTTAGAATTTACATGGCCTGGTTTTTCTTTTTGCTTCTAATTTTTATGTCTTATTGCTGGACTCTGTCGCATAAGACAGCAAATCCAAAGCAAAAATCATTTTCAAAAATATTTTTTATAACATTTTCATATCTGGCGATAATGCTCCTGCTGTTTTTGTGGATATTCAGCATTTCGCTTTCCGAAATAACGTCTGAAAGCACACAATTCTTTTCAAAGTATATCTTGTTGTTTGCATTCATTCTCGTGCTTGCATATTTTATGTTTATTTCACTGGCTTTGGCAGGCAAGACAGAATTAAAACATATTTTGGAGAAAACTCTTGTTGTCGGAATCAGAAAAGCGCATTACATCATTGCAGCTTATTCCATTAATATTCTATTTTTTGTTTTATTCGGATTTTTATTGCTGTATTCGATTGAGAAAAGTTTTATTGTGGTGTTTTTTTCAATATTTTTAATAATAATAAATTTTATTTTCTCAAGAATTTTTATAATAAATATGATTAGAAGACTGGATTAAGCTGCTTTTGCTTCACTTGATTCAGAAGATTCGCCTTTGGATTCTTTTGCATCGGATTTTGATTCCCTTGCATCCCCTTTTGCATCAGGTTTTTCATATTTTCCGCTTGGTTTTTCGTATTTTCCTTTTGAAGTTGCACTTTTTCTTGATATTGGAATTGCGCCGCCTTCTCTCTCGGCAATGGCTTCCAGCCCTTCTGATGTGGAGTAATGCGAACCACTTACAAGAGGCCCCATTGTTTCATTAACCCTGTCGTTTACATATTTATGCGCATCCTCAGGATCAATTCCCATAGCCTCTGCTTCTGCTGTGAATTTCCTGACCATTGCATCAAGCCTGCCGTCATGCTCAGTATGCAGAAGCCCTGAAAGTCTGTGTGATAATGAATGCGCATTTGCATAATCAGCACCTTCCTTTGCGAGTGCCTGGTAAATTCTGCTTTTTTTTGAGCCCTTATGCCTTTGAGCCATCATTGAATAGAATTCTGCCTGCAACAAGCCCTGAAGCCTTTCTGATTTGACTCCGGCTACGTGAGCAAGCTCGTGAAATGTGATTGTGTTTTCAACTGCTTCAATCGCTTCGTCCCCTCTTAACCCATAGCGTGATGCAAGAACCCTTGCCTTGTCCCTAAAATCAACTTCAGTGACCAAATATCCAAGATCAGGATAATACGCTGCAGTAAACTTTGCCTTTTCAACTCCGAAACCAAGGATTCCGGCTTTTCCAGAGTTGTCAGCATTGAACCCTTTTTTGTTAAGGAACCCTATCCATTCAGAAGCTTCACTCCGGTACCTGCTCGCTTCACCAAAAAGAATTTTTCTGTACCTTGCTTCGTTGTTAGCGTCTTTTGAAACATAAAACCCGACTCTGTTTGGATCAACAGCTTCCACGATTCTTGGTGTTGTTTTTAAATCTATTTTTGTATCGTTCGGATGCGGAAGCCAAATTCCGAGCTCTGTTGCTCCTCTTATGTATGAAGTGTCCGGCATCTTCATAATGTAATTATTTCTTGAAGGGGGATTTATTGTGCTGTTTGCAATCCACCTGTCCATTCCTCTGTCGTCAATCTGCGTTATCGGGCCGTGATACATCAAGCTGTTAAGCGACGTCTTGTACTGATTTCCTGAAGAAGTGATTGTAACAGCATCTCCGCCTTTATCTGCATAGGACCACTGTCCATGCCCATAAGAAGAAACAGTCGGAGGCATTGGGATGCCTGAGATTATCTTGTCAGGCTTTATCTTAGGGCTGTGTTTAGTAGAATCTCCTCTAAATACATGACTGCTTAATATCGGATAACTTGTCATTTTCTTAATAGCTCTAAAATATTGATTTCAAACACTCTGAAATTTTTTCAATAGTGTACCTAGTGGTATTAAAATAAAATTAAAAAGAAAAGAAAGAAAATAAGCTTAAGCAGCTTTATCCATTTTATAATGCTGGCCTGCGTGGTTCGAAGGACCTATATGTCCTGCTACCTTACCCTCATGTGGGTGCTTCAGGTATGTTTTTCCTGTCTGAGCCGCATATGCCCTGCTTGCAATCTGAGCCATTTCGTTTATCTCTCTTAGAGCTTCTCCTGCTGTTGCAGTTCCTGCTAGAGGTATTCCGAAAGTTCTGCTTATGCCTTCTTGTAGTGCTATTCCTACTTCAGGCTGAGCCCATTTTTCCTGTATTAGGGCTTGTAAGTAGTTTATCCTCTTCGATTCAGTATCTCTTTGCGTTGCAGCATACTGCACCAACTGAGCCAATGGAGAATTTGCATCATAAAGCGGATCTCCCGGCCTTGCAGCAGCAAGGTTCATGATTGCTTTGGTTAATTCTGTCACGTTTCCAATAGTAGGATTTCCAAGTGCGTTTGCCGCAGTAGTCAAATAATTTCTAGCCTGTTCACTCGTAAAATCTTCAAGCTTTCCCTTGTAACCATCAGATTGTGCGACCTCAAAAGCAAGAGTTTTTATCATTTTGTCAGCATGCTCTTTTGATGCCTTTACATCAGTTCCTAAAATTGCTTTTACTTTATCCTCTAATTTGCTGGTATTTGCACTAATCCTTCTCTGTCTCACAATCAAAGGATGCTCTGCAGCATGTCCATCATGTTCGCCATGCGGCACCTGATAAGCATGTGCCATTTCATTTATAGCAGCATCTAAAGAAACTCCATTAAGCATTAATCCGTTATCATGTCCACCATGTCCGTGTGCGTCTGTCATTTTGTTTTCCACCCCTTCTTTTTTGTTATTCTTTTTAGTTTAAATTTTTTATGAATGTTTGTTTTCTTTTGTTACTACCTATTAATAACAACACTTATATTTAAACCTTTCGGTTCTGAAACCCATAAGTTTCAGTTTCAAAACTATACTATTTGTTATTACCATTAAGTAACAAACTTATATATAAATCTTATGGTATTGTATACTAATCCTATTTATTTTCAATATAGAAATAAATATCCAAGCAAAAGATTTATATGCTATCTATATATACTCAATATTGAGTTTCTAATGGCAAAAAAAGAAAAAAAAGGATATTCACCGCCAGTTTCAAACAATTCTAAAGAGCAGCCAAAGGAAAACGAAGCATTGGCAAAAATGCCCGCTGATATCCAGGAAAAGCTTAATGCAATAAAGTCAAAGCTCGAAAAATTCCAGAAAAGAATTATAGAGAAGTTTGACAAATATATAATAGGCGTAGCATTAATGCCTCCGCCAAAGCCGGAAGAACTGCAGCAATTGCAGGCAATGCACAATCCGCAAGCTCCGTCACAACCCGCTCCTGAACCAAAGCCGGAAGATAAAGACAAAATCCATGTTCTTGTGCTTGTTGACGATTCTGACAGCAAGACAATGCCAAAGTTAGAACTAAAAGACAAGCTTACTGCAATAATAAACACAATCGGCAAGGAGATAGATCCGAATTTTGTGCCTCAGGTTCTTATTTTATCAGAATTATGGCAGAATTGCTTTGATGCCAAATATGAGCTTCTCCAGTTAATCGCATTATCAGCTCCAATCTATGACACTGGAATGCTGCAGGCGATTAAAATTTCAGAAGTCCACAAGACAATGGTTCTAAAGAAATTTGAAAAATATATTGTATCATACGTTCTTGCAGGCTCTTTAGTTCAGGGAAAAGCAACGAGTTCAAGCGATATTGATGTCTGGATTGTAATAGATGACACAGACGTCAAGAAGATGACAAGGGCAGAATTAAAAGACAAATTGAGGGCAATAATAATCGGAATGGGCATTGAAGCCGGAGAATTGACCGGAATAAAAAACAAAATCAACATTCAGGTTTACATTTTGACAGATTTTTGGGATTCATTAAGAGAAGCAAATCCGGTAATATTCACATTATTAAGAGACGGCGTTCCGTTCTTCGACAGGGGAATATTCATGCCGTGGAAACAGCTCTTAAAAATGGGCAAGATAAAGCCATCTGCAGAAGCAATTGACATGTTCATGGGCTCCGGAGAACAAGTAATCAGAAGAGTTCAATTGAAATTAAACGAAATTGGAATGGAAGATATTTATTATGCTTTGCTGACTCCAAGCCAGGCCGCTTTGATGCTGTATGGCGTTGCTCCCCCATCTCCAAAAGAAACAGGCGCCCTGATGAGGGAATTGTTTGTCAACAAGGAAAAACTACTGGAAGACAAATTTGTAAAAATTCTTGAGAAAAGCGTCGAGATAAGAAAGTCAATAGAGCACGGAGACAAGAAAGAGCTTTCAGGAAAAGAAATTGACGAGCTTATGTCAGACGGAGACAAGTACCTCAAGAGAATAAAAAGGCTTTTCACGCAGATTGAAAAAATAAAGGAACAGCACGAGATGGTAAACCTTTATGATACTATCACAACAGTCGCAAGAGATGTCTTAAAATTAGAAGGCGTTGAAAAAGTAAAAGACAGCGAGCTTCTTGAAGTTGTTGAGGACAAACTTGTTACAGAAGGAAAAATGCCGTCCAAGTTTTTAAGAACAATAGAAGAAGTGATTGATGCAAAAAAGGCTTATGATGCCAATAAAATTTCAAAAGTAGAGATAGAAAAGCTGCACAGGGAAGCAGGCCCATTGGTAAAGTTCCTTGTCGAGCACATGCAGAGAAAAAGAACAAGGGAATTAGACAGGGTAAAAATACGCGTTAAGTATGGGGGCAAATTCGGAGAGGTTCTTCTGCTTGTAAATGAGGCATTTGTCACAATCGATATAGATGCAGAGCAGAAAGAAATAAACAAAGCAGTTCTTGGAGAGAACGGAAGCATCGGCACTCTTGAAAAAAGCTCATTTGAAGACATGGAAAAATCGCTTTCAACTGCAAAAATCCCGCAGAAAGCATCAATCAAGGAAAGAACTTTTGAGGATCTGAAAAGAATTTTCGGGAAAGATGTAGAAATTCTGATGAACTGGTAATTTATTACTTAATACTAGTAACAAATAGAAAGATTTTTAAATTAACCTTGTTATTTCTGTTGTATGATAATCATTCATGAAAATCTGCAAAGAGAAGCACAGGCAGCCTCTCAAGCGCTTCAAAGTGCATACGGATTGGAAAACCAATTAGTTGATGTATCTTTAGAAGGAGAATTTCCTCCGCTGCCGGAATTTGAAGGTTATTGGGTTTCACAATTAACTAACCTAAGGGGATTGTTTGGAGACAAACCATTATTAGTAATAACTCCCCGTGATTTATACCAATTAGACGCCAGCAAAGATGATGATTGGATCTTAGGATACAATGCTGGCAACACCAGTGTTGTTTCGACAGCAAGAATAAAAAGAAAAGACAATCAACCCGGAGCGAAAATAGAAGTTCCTGACGAAGTTTATCTCAAAAGATTGAGTATACTGGCAGTTCATGAAATAGGGCACGATGTTGTTAAAGCTCCGTATTTCCAGCCTGCAGTTTGGGTTAATTCCCAAACAGGGCACCAACTTCCATTAGGCCCGCATTGTGATGATAATTCATGTTCTATGTATGAAATTGTTGATATTAAAACCCCGCCAGCCAGTGAAGGCCACATGTTGCTGGGAACAGAAAAAAAATTTGATGCTGGTCTTGACGATTTATTGGCAAGGTTAAATCCTAGATGGTTTTGTGACAGATGCGTTTCATCAATAAAAATTTCTTAGGATTATCAATAATCAAATAAAAATTTCTAAACTATATTTTTAAAAATATACTCAAAACAAAAACTTAATATACTCTTAAAATAATATTTTTTTGGGTGATACAATGAAAACCGGATACAAAGTCTATGATTGCATGACGACAAAACCGATTTCTGTCACGTCTGATTCTACAATTGAGGAATGCGCTAAGGTCATGGCAAAAAATCATGTAGGTGCTCTTGTCATAAAAGACAATCATGCTTCAAAAGGACTTATTACGGAGCAGGACATTGTAAGGAAGGCAATTGCAAAAGGAATCAACCCATTGGCAAAAAAGGTAAGTGATTTTATGGAAACTGATTTATTGACAATTTTGCCTACAGATGATATTCATGATGCATTGATAAAAATGCGAGACTCAAACGTAAGGCACCTTCCTGTTGTCGAAGATGGCAAGATGGTCGGGCTTTTGACAATAAAAGATATTCTTAAGGTAGAGCCGCAGCTTTTCGAGCTTCTCGTTGAGAAATTTGAAGTAAGGGAAGAGTCAAGAAAGCCAATAAACAGAATAATACCTGACGAAGGAATCTGCGAGGGCTGCGGAGCTTATTCAGAAGAAATTACAAAAGTAAAGGGTTCAAGGCTCTGCGAAAGATGCGCTTCAGAGCAGGCCTAATTTTTCTTTATATTTCTGTTGACAAAAGTTATTATCGATTTCACAACCTCTTCAGGAGTTATTTCTGTAGTGTCAATCAGAAGATTATACAGTTTTTTATCAAGATAATTGACTTTGTAGTATTTCTGGTACCTTTTTCTTTCGCTGTCTTCCCTTTTTTTAATGCTGGTAAGCATGGATTTCCAGTCTTTTCCCTGTTCTCCATGCCTTTTGTCAAGCACTATTCTTTTTGCCCTAACTTCATCATCTGTATCAAGGAAAACCCTCACATCGGCAGTTGGTATAAAGAAAGCTGTTAATCTTCCATCCACTATGAAATCTTTTTTTGTTTTTCCGAGATTTTTTAATTTGTTGTCAAGCTCAAAATCTATCTTTTTGTCTTTTTCTGCAAGCTTGTTCAGTTCGATAAGCGAGATGTTCTTTTCCTGTGCCATCTCCCTCATTAAATCTCCGATAGAATAGTGTTTAAGCTTAAGCTTTTTAGAAAGCGTTTTTGCAACAGTGCTCTTTCCAGAGCCTGCCTTGCCGGATATGGTTATCATCATATCCATACGATAGTTTTGAAGCGAGTATTTAATATTTTGTTTTTTTAATTCACAGTTTTGCCATCAAAAGGGGAGCATCTTGCATTTAATACATCTAACAAAAAGGAAATTGCAATGGGAATTTTTGTTTTAACATAAAACAGATAATACGAACGATGGCAAAACTGGTTTAAGTTATATTTCAGTACCCCCCATCACAAATCTTTTAAATGAATTGTACATACTCAAACCATGAAGCAGGGAGTATTGGACAGGATAAATGTTTTTCTTCTAAAGAAAGGATTCACCATAAAAAATTTCACAAGATCGTGTTTTGATGTGCTTGCGAGAAAAGAGGAGCAGATACTTCTGATAAAGGTGCTTGAGGATGCAAATTCAATCACAAGAGAATATGCTGAAGAGATGAATTCGGTTGCATCATACTGCGGCGCATCTCCATTGGTAATTGCTGAAAAAGCCGGGCAGAAGCTTGAAGATAATATAGTTTATTCAAGATTTGACATACACACCCTTAACATAAACACAGTGTTCAGCTGCATAAACAACAAGCTCCCTTTCATAAGAAGAAGCCACGCAGGATTGACTGCGTCCGTGGTTGGAAGCAAGCTAAAGGAAAAAAGAGAAGAGCTCGGATACTCTCTAAACGCATTATCGAAGAAAATAGGCGTGACGAGCAGAATGATAATGAAATATGAAAATGAAAACTCTGAAGTCACAATCAACAAGGCGCTTAAGATTTATGATATCTTTGGATATCAGGTTTTTAACAAAATAGACATATTTTCTTCCCCCTCAATCCAGAAGACAAAACTGGAGACAGAAGTCAGCAAAAAGTATGTGGAGCTTGGCTTTGATGCTTCTGAAACTAAAAAAACGCCTTTTGACATAATAGCGAAGAAAGGCAAGGAAATAATACTGACGGAAATGGGAGAAAATGCAAACCCGCAGATGCAGTCATTGTCAAAATTATTGGATGCGGACAATCTGGTTATATTCAAAAAGAAAAAGCCAAAAAACATCCCTTCAATGACTCAAAAGGAGTTTATGGATTTTCAAAAATCTAATGAGCTGGTAAAGTTCCTGAAGGATTTTTAAGTTGCCTTACATATTCATTTCTTAGCATTTCTATCCTGTTTAGACTGCTGGATGTTACATGATTTAATAATAACGGCGATCTTGCAGCCACATCATCCTCAAATAGTACATTTCCAAAATCAAGTAATCTTGGGCGTAATTCCGGCGTTACCATAAAGTTATATCTGTTAAGCCCGAGCCTGTAAACACCTATTGATTCACAAGACTCAATTATGCAACGGATCTCATCAAAATAATCATCTGATAATCCGGGCCCATGTGTTTTAAGGGTGGTTCCAGGAATATAAACTGATTTAAATGATATTGGAGAAACCCTTCCGACAAATTCTTGAATTCCGGCTATGCCTGAAAGCATCATAAGGGCCCGTGTTTCTCTATCTACAAGTATTTCGGGAGAAATATTGGGCATAAGGCCGCTGCTATTGTATTTCAAAACAACTTTCAATACTAATCCATCTAATCCAATGGTCACTAGAGAACCATCATCGCTGTTTAACACCCTTAACATATCTGATTGTCCGGTGTTGGCTTTAGTTGGCATATTTATTAATAACTAAGGCGCGTTTTTAAATTTTTTTCTTTATTTACCTTAGTAAAGTAGCAACGTCATTCTAAATCTTATAATCGAAATCTTTATATACACTCTTTTATCTTTTCATCATAAGGGTTTATTTTTAAAAAAGAGGTTGATATTGATGGCCAAAGAAGAAGATTTTACTTCATACAAGGATATTTCTGAACTAAAGAAAGAGCTGGAAGGCAAACTGGCGTTTAAGGAACATTCAAAGAAAGAGCTCGAAGACCCGTTTGAAAAGCTTATAGGCAAAATAGACACAATGATGGATGTGTTTGCAGCAGCTTCCGAGCAGATGAAAAATGAGAGCGCCGGAAACGAGGGCAAGAAGCACGATTTAATCATCTCGAAGCTTGATAAGATAATAGACCAGAACAAGACAATAGCAGAGGCAATGGTTGCCATTGTTGAAATGGTCAAGGGAGATGTTGCAGATAAGATGGAATATCATGAACCAAGAGAATCACCAAGAATTTTCAAGCCTGTAAGGCAGGAATGGCCAAAAGAGCCTATGATGCCGCTTCCTCCTCCTGAGCCTATTATGCCAAGGCCGCAGCCAATGCAAATGCAGCAGATGAATCCAATGCCAGCAGGAATGCCGGACATTGACTCTGGAATGCACGATATGGACTCAGAAATGCCGCATCAGGAGCAGGGAATGCACGATTTCGGCGATATGCCTCCTATGGAATCTTCCCCACCCGACTTTAACTTTCCTGAAGATAATTTTCCGTTAGACGAGCCGAAGAAAAAAGGCCTGTTCGGGATGTTCAAAAAATAATCCATCAAAATGGAATCAAAAACAATTCTTTTTGCAAAGCACCTTTCCGGAGCAGCAAAAATATGCCTCGACAGGAATAAGGCAAAAGAAGATCTGCAGAAGCATCTTTCAAGAATGCGGAAATCCGTAATCAATTTAAGCCTGAGCTACAGCGACATTGACAAGCTTAAGCATAAAATAGATGATGTAATCGGGCTGGAAAGGGAATACGCTAAATTCTTCAAAATACCAGACGATGAAACTGCTGAGCTAAGGGATTATATAGACGATTTAAAGGATGAATTAAGAAGTGAAAGAATTGAAAAGCAGAGAATAACAGAAGAAAATAACGAAAAAATAAAAAATCTTTCAGAATCGCTTGAAAATTTAAAGCATCAGATGAGAACGCTTCTTATGGAGAAATCAAAGAAAAGCCAGAGAATGCTCGCCCTTGAGAAAAAGATAAGGGAAAAAGTCGATGTTCACAGCTATTACAGAAAAAATTAAAGATCTCTTGCCATAACCGTGTTTCTTGAATTTAATTTTGCCCTTTTGCACGCCTTCTCAACAAGCTCTTTTACTTTTGCGTCAAGCGCATCGTAGAAATCTTCTGAAACCATCAACTGCTTATCGTCAATTTTTGCATTTTGCTTGACTTCTGATTTTACTATCATTATTTTATCCATGGGTGTACCAAAAATGCAGCTTGCTTTTGTCTTTTTTATCCAGCCTGCAGAATCCAAATCTTGAGAACTGAACTATCTCATTTTCTTTCAGTTTTTCGACAGCGGGCTCTGCAATCCCCTTTATTGTCTTGCCGTCAGGCATAAGCACTTCAATGTCCACATTGCTTTTGTCAGCAGGCAGCCAATGCACTATTTTGTCTCCGTGCTCTTTGTATTTTTCATGCTCCAAAGAATCGAATACAAAATCGTGCTTTTTCTTTTTGAAATTGACACAGTCCATCAGCCTGTAAAGCTTGCCGTCCTTGAATTCTTTATAGTCTTTTTCGGTAACATAAAACTTTTCATGTGTCTTGAATTTTCTAACTCCCCTATCGGCATGGTCGGGATGCAGTTTTATCTCAACATCCTGCTCAGGGGCGTTTTCAATCGTTATTTCTTTTGGGTGCTCTATGAAAAAATACCTGTTGCAGCCAGAATCAAGCAGCCTTCTGTTGTGCATGATTAAATCGTCCCACGTCAAAGTTGCTTCATTTTTTGTTATTCCTGTTGAAATCACGAAGCTCTTTATTGCTTCTGGCATAAATCCCCTTCTTCTTAATGCAACTAAAGTTGTTAACGAAGGGTCATCCCATCCAAGAAGCTCTTTTTCCTGCACTTTTTCCCTTATTATCCTGCCTGAGCTTTCAACGCCTTCAAGATTGAATCTTGCAAACTCGTAAATCTGCGTTTCCTTGAATCCGCATATTGTCTGCAAAAGCCTTTGCAGTTCATTTCTTAATTCAAATTCTTTTGTCCTTAACCTATGAGTTACTCCTTCGATGCCGTCCATTACTGCATTTTCAAAATCATATGTTGGCCAAACCCTGTATTTTTTTTTTGTCTTTGGATGCGGTTCGTCAATCACCCTGAACATGACAGGGTCACGCATTGTGCTGTTTGTGCTCTGCATGTGCCCTTTGAGCCTCATCACATATTTTCCTTCTTTTGATTCTGACATATCTTTCCACAGCTCAAGATTTTTTTCTGGCTGGATCATTCTACATTCGCATTCATTTCCTTCCTGCCTGTTCTTCTTGATTGTTTCCTGCGGGCAGGAGCACATGTAAGCATGATTATCTTTGATTATTTTTTCAGCATATCCATACATTTCCTGCATGTAATCTGATGCATGATCTATTTTATCCGGCTTTATTCCAAGCCATTCATAATTGTCAATGTGTATCTTGTAGAACTCTTCCTGCGCCAGCTCTGGATTAGTGTCTTCAAATCTTAGAATAAATTTTCCATTATGCCTTTTTGCAAGCTCATAATTCAGTATGATCGCTTTTGCATGGCCTATATGGGGGTATTTAGACGGTTCCGGCGGAAAAGCTGTTATAACTTCTTCCCCTTCTCTTATTCCGACAAATGCGAAGATGTCTTTTTCCTCGTGCTCTTTCTTTTCCAGTAATTCAGGAGCAATATCCTTTAATTTTTCTTCTTGCTTTTCCAATGGAATCTTTGCAATTTCCCCTATGATTTTCATTACTTCCTTGCTTAGTTCTTTTGCATTTTCCTTAAGCTGAGGATGCTCTGCAAACAGCTTTCCGATTACAGCGCCGGGGTTTGCTTTTCCTTTGTACTTTATTGCGTTCTGCAATACGTATTTTGTTATGTCATGCTTTAATTGTGAGTCCATGATTAGCCGCCTTTATCCAGTATTCTTTGTTTTTCTTCTTTATCCTTTTTCTTTGCTTCTATCTCTTTTTTGTAATATCCCGCCAGCTCAATATTATCTTTTTCCTCTGCTTCATTTAGCTTTTCTTCATGCAGCTTAATCTGCTTTTCTAAAGATTCAATTCCTTTTTGAAGCCTCTTTTTCCTGTTAACCATTCACCTTTGCCTCAACTGAGCTTAGCTCTTTTTCCGCTATATTTAATAGTTTCTCTGCAGATGATATTTTTATGCTTACATTCTTTATTTTCTTATTATCCCTTACTCCCCTGTAAATATCGTAGAATTGGCTGAATTCAGCATTGCCAACTCCCTTGCCCATAATCCACTTCCTGAAAGATTTATTTGAGAATTTTGATCTGGAGATTATGCATTTCATAATAAAAATTCCTCTTAATCTTAATATTATTGAATAAACTGCAGAATAAGATTTTACTAAGCTTCCGTCTAATCTGTCCAATTCCAATAATTCTTTACTGCTTTTTATATGCTCTTGTGTCTCATTGATGTAGCCGATAAAATTTTTATTTTTTATTTTTATGCCTTTTAATTCATCTAAAACATGCCCGTTTATCAGAGGCTCCGCTTCCTGCACAATTTGATGATACATAACGGGATATTTTTCAATTGCTTTCTTAAGCTTGTCAAGCTCAAAAACAGTTATTTCCAGTTTTGGATCTTTTATGTTTAATTTTAGCGGCTTTTCTGATATAATCATTAAATCAACATCAGACTCTTTTGTTTGCTCTTTTCTGGCATAAGACCCATAGATAAATACAGAGGTTATATCTTTAAGATAAGGCTCAAGCAGATTAATTATTTTTTCTTTTGTTTCCAATTCTGGCTTTTGCGGAAGTATGACCACAACTTCCTGCCCCAGCCAGTTCTTTGGAACCCATACTGCTCCTCCGTTGCCTGACCTGACTACAGTTTTTACTATCTGCTCCCTTACATTTAAGCTGCTGAATGCCATGTTTTAAAAATTCTAAATTTTTAAAGCCACGAAAAACTAAGTTTTTCGATGTATAGACAATGTATAGACAGAAGTATTTAAACTTATCTGTGTTTAAAGGATGCGGAAAAATAGGTTTGGGCATAGATGTCTAATAGCGGCTAAACATTCTCGCTTCTTCTTGATGTTTAATTAAAAAATTTTCAATAGGGCTGAACACAGTATTTAGAACCTCGTCTGATAATATAATCCCTCCTTGAATGACCACTGACCTTAAAGCCTCTTTATAGCCAGTTTGGGGTTTTCCGGAATTAATGAGATACTTTCTCCCTAAATTCCATCCAAAGCTGTCACGCCCATAGATGTCCTCCGTCGCAAACTCCCAAATTTTAACATCTTTATCACTTGTAGTTGGCTCTCTTTCAATTTTAAAAGGAAAAATTGAAATTGATTTTATTGGACCTCGATCTATTACTTGTTCTCTCGCATATCTTCCTATCCGAGCATGCCCTTTTATATTCATACTACTGTCAAACTCTAAACCATACATTTGGCCCAAATAAACAAATGTTTGATCACCAACCTGCACAACATGCCTGTTCTTTAGATTGTTAACTACATTTATCCTTGATTCTAAACCCTCTAAACTTTCTAGTTTTTTTGGTTCATTCATTTTTTATCACCAACTAGTGATATTATCCCATTTTAATAAAACTATTTTCTAATTTTTCAGTCAAATTAGTAAAATATATAAAGAAAAAGGCAAAATAACCTAAAATATGAAGAAATTGGACTTAGTTGACAAGAAGATTATCCTAGAGCTGGATACAAACGCACGTGCAACTTTCTCTGAAATCGGAAAACGGCTTGGCATTGGAAAAAACAATGTGCAGTACAGGGTCAAGAGATTGACAGAAGAAGGCATAATCAAAAAATTTGTAACGCAGTTTTCATTGGGCACTCTAGGGTTATTTTTGGGAAAGTTCTATTTGCAGTTATCCGGCTTTGGAAAAGAAAAAGAGGAAGAGATATACAATCACCTATCAAAAGACAAAAGAATAAGCTGGATTGCAAAATGCGAAGGGCGTTGGGACTTGATGATCGGCTGCTATGTCCAAAACATGCAGCAATTAAACAATATAAAACAGGATTTCTTCAAAAAATATGAAAAATTCATAACTTCTTATGATGTTGTTTTCCTTGTCGAGGGTCACACTTCGCAAAGGACTTATTTGTTGAACAAAAAATCAATCCCCAAAAAAATAGAAAAGTTCATCGGAAAAGAAAAAATTGAATTAGACGCCAAAAACAAACAAATTGTTCGCTTGATAGCTAACGATGCACGATTCAACTATCTCGACATTGCGCAAAAAACCGGTCTTAACATAAAAACAATTCAAAAAAGAATAAAAGATTTGGAGAAAAAAGGTGTTATCCGGGGTTATGTGACATTTCTCGACGCGGGGAAAATCGGATACAATTTTTTCAAGCTATGTATTTATTTGCAGAATTATGAAACCAAGCTAAACTCTTTTTTAAGATACTGCATGGAGCTCCCAAACGTCGTGCACATCATAGAATCTTTAGGCCCGTGGGAAATAGAATTAGAGATAGAAACAGAAAGCTTGCAGGATTTCTACAATTTAGTGCATCAGATAAGGAACGAGCATTCTGACATCATAAAAAAAACAGAATCAGTCATAATCTCAAAAGAGATAAAGCTTGATTTCTTTCCTGAATGGTATTGAAACAGAAAATTATATAAACCGCTTGCCCAATGAAAACTGTATGGGGAGAAAAACAACATTGATTCCAAAGGCTTCTGTCGCAAGGATTCTGATGAAAGCAGGCGCAAAGAGGGTTTCACAGGACGCAGTTGACGCATTCACAGAGATTTTGATTGAAAAAGCGCTGAAGATTTCTTCAAAAGCAGCTGAAATATCAAAGCATGCAGGCCGCAAGACAATTCACGAAGGCGACATTAAATTGGCTTCAAAGTAAGAAAGTATTTTAAACAGATATTTTTTCTTTAGTTTTAGGTTGGACGGGCTGGTAGTTAAATCCGGTAATGGCTGCGTTTGCATCCTTTGGAGAACATAACGCACCCATGGCATGGGTGACATGATAAAACATGCCCATAAGGCTCCGGGTTCAAATCCCGGCCAGTCCATTTTTAATAACAATGGAGATTACCAAAATAACATGATAGGAATAATCTCAGACACGCACGAAAACGAGCAGGCAATGAAGAAAGCCGTTGAAGCATTCAAAGAAAGAAATGTCGAATTTGTTGTCCACTGCGGCGACATAATAAGCCCTCCGATGCTGGAATACTTTAAAGAGCTGAAGATGAAATTTGTTCTTGGCAACAATGACGGTGAAGTTGCAGGATTAAACATAAAAGCGAAAGAATTCGGCTTTGAGCCTGTGACAGAAGAAAAAGAGTTTGAATACAAAGGCAAGCTTTTCTATGTTTATCACGGCACAATAAGGGGAAAATTGGAAACAGCCATAAAAAGCAATAAATACGATTACGTATTAACGGGTCACACTCATCTGAAAAGAGACGAAAAAGCAGGAAAAACAAGAATTATAAACCCGGGCGCATTGTTCAGGATAACGCCGTATACAATAGCATTGCTTGATATTGAAAATGATAAGCTTGAGTATGTGATAATCTAATGGAAGACTGCATTTTCTGCAAGATAGTGGAAGGAAAGATTCCTGCTTCAAAAGTCTATGAAGATGAGTTTGCAATAGGATTTTTGGATATAATGCCTGCGAATAAAGGCCATTGCCTTGTTATCCCTAAGAAGCATTCTGTTAGCTTTATGGAAATGGACGACAAAAGCCTTGAAACTATGATGAAAGCGGCTAAAAAGGTTGCAAAAGCAATTTCATTGGGGTTTGGCAACTCAAGCTGCAATCTTGTGATGAACAACGGCAAGGAAGCCGGGCAGGTTGTCAATCATGCGCATATTCACGTTATTCCCAGGTTCCAGAAAGACAGGCTTCGCATTAAATGGAGCCATATAAATTATGAAGAAAACGAAATGAAGGAATACGCCGACAAGATAAAAAAGTTTATTTGATTCAGGTTCTGTAGAAAATGTCAGTTTTGCCATCACTATGTGAGCATTTTCTATTTGATTAGCTAACAAAAAGGAGGTTCCATGAGGAATTTTTGTATTATTGCAAAACATTTAATGCGAACGATGGCAAAACCGAGCTGTAAGCGAGATTTTCAACAAGCCTTCTGATTCAGTAACGTTTATAAAACGACATTTATTCTATATGTTTACGCCGATGTAACTTAGCCTGGCAGAGTGACACTCTCATAAGACTTCGAAAGGCAGCGCAAATTGCGATTTGCTGGTCTTTCCTCGTTTCACTCGGAAAGGTGTCCGTCGGGAGTTCAAATCTCCTCATCGGCATTTTTTAATCATGCAATTCAACAATCTAATCCCGGAACTGAAAGTTTCTAACTTAAGCAAAAGCTTGAATTTTTACGTAAAAATTGGTTTTAAAGCAGAATATAAGCGACCAGAATCAAAATTCGTTTTTCTTTCTTTCCAGGGAAGCCAGATTATGCTTGAGGAAGTTAATGATGACTGGAAAACAGGCAAATTAAGCTATCCATTTGGCAGAGGAATCAGTTTTCAAATGAAAGTCAAAAGCATTATTCCTATTATTAATTTATTAAAAAAATCAAAATATGGGCTGTTTATCGGGCCACATGAGAAATGGTACAGGAAAAACGATAAAATGCTTGGTAACAGGCAATTTTTAGTCCAAGACCCGGATGGATACTTATTGAGATTTTTTGAGGATATAACTCATAAATAAATATAAAAATCTGCAAAAATTCTGCTTTTTATGGTGAAGCTACAGCAGTAATATTCCATGTGGCATTATACAATTGCGTGCTTAATCCATTGCTTGGAACGTTTACCCACAGGAATGCGCTTATGTTTCCTTTGTCTGCATTTGGAGCAAATGCGCCTGTGTGACCATGCCTAAAGGTTATATTCTTTCCAGTTTCAGTATCTCTTAAGTTGATTATTCCATTTGCAGGGAATGAAAGCCTCAAGCTGGAACTGCTGTTCGTCAGGTTGACTCCGAAGTTTGTTACAGCGATTGATTCTGAAGTTATGGTTGTTCCAGTCAATGCTGCTGCGCTCATGTTAACCTGTCCGAAATCGTCATTTCCTGTGTTGTTCATCAGCAAGTGCGGAGATGCCAATACGTTCTGCTGGCCTAAGTATATACTGCTGAAGTTAAGGGCAGCATTCTGTAAATTAATAGATGATAAAACATTATAAGTGAATGTTATTGTGTCATTTATTCCGACATTTCCTGCTATGTCTTTGACGCTTACATTAACAATCCAGTTAGAGCTTGCATTGTCGTAATACTTCATTATAGCAGTGCAGTTGATTATCATTACATTTCCTTGTGTATGATTGTTGCACGTTCCGAACTCGTTTCCTTGGTCGGAAATGTTGAATCTGAACTGGCCGTCTCTTCCGCCTAATGTTAAATTAACAATTGTCTTGCTTGCGTTGATTGTGTTTACACCATCAGCATCTGTTACGTTGAATGAAATCAAAATTTTGGAATCTCCTCCACTAACCGGATCAACAGAGAATGTTGCGTTGTTCAGCTTGATGACAGGTGCGGTGTTGGCTGCCGATGCTATTTCCATGCTCATATTCACAAACATGCTTCTGTTAACTTCTATACTTCTACTTGCATTGTTGTATCCGGTTATGTTAACGCTTATGTTGTAAGGCGAGAAGCACGTTATATTATCTGTCTGAACAACATCTCCGTCTATCAATGTGCAAGAATCATTCATTCCCCAGTTGATGGTTCCGTTTTGTGTGTATTCAACAACAGCCAGTGTTCCAATTCCACCGGTTGCATCAGTTATTCCCTCAAATATATTTGTTGCATTGGAATTATTAATGGAAATCTGAGCATTTTGAACTGCAGCATTGTTCGTTGCATTCGTCACATTAATTGTCAAGTACCACTGAACCGTTATGTTGTTCTTCTCTGCTGTACCATCTGTCTCTATTGGAACAAATGCAATCCTTGATTTATTCATGCTTACATTCAGGAAGAAGATGTCAGTTGCGTTAGACAATATTATGTCTTTGTAGTTTGCAGCGCATCCAACAGAGCAAGGAACGATTGTGTCGTTGGTGAAAGTGTTGCCGTATAATCTTGAAATTCCATTGCCATCTGTGTCTGTGCCGTTAAGCAGTATCCCGGTGGCTAATGATGATATTCTATTCCTATAGAATGTGTTGTTAACTGAATTATCCTTTAAATAAACTCCGTAAGAACTAGAAGCATTGTTTGTTGTTATATTGTTATCGTAGATTGTGTTGTTGAAAACATTGTTAAGCAAATAAATTCCAGAACTGCTGACATTATTTGTTGTGATGTTATTGCTGTAAACACTGTTGTTAGAGCTAAAAAATAAATCCACACCAACCCCACCGCTTCCGCTTGTTGTTATCGTATTGCTGTAAACATTATTGTTGTTTGAGTTTTGGCTCAAATACACGCCCATCCCAAAGCTTCCGCTTGTCGTTATCGTATTGCCGTAAACTATGTTGTTGTTAGTGTTTGCACTCAAACGCACACCATACCCACTGCTTCCACTCGTCGTTATCGTATTGCTGTAAACATTGTGGTAGTAAGAGCTTGATAACAAACTCACACCAAACCCACTGCTTCCGTTTGTCGTTATCGTGTTATTGTAAACACTGTTGTTAGAGCTTCCACTCAAATCCACACCGTACCCTGTGCTTCCGCTTGTTGTGATGTTGTTGCTGTAAACCCTGTTGTTCGAGCCCGAGGACAAAATAGTACCAGCCCCGTTGCCTCCGCTTGTTGTTATCGTATTGCTGTAAACATTATTCTTGTCAGACAATGTAGTCAAATACACACCATACCCGCCGCTTCCGCTTGTAGTTATCGTGTTGCTGTAAACACTGTTATTGTTTGAGTCTGAGGACAAACGCACACCAACCCCATTGCTTCCGTTTGTCGTTATCGTGTTATTGTAAACTCTGTTGTCAGAGCTTCCACTCAAATACACACTCAACCCACCGCTTCCGCTCGTCGTTATCGTGTTGCTGTAAACACTGTTGTTCGAGTTTATCCATAAAAGTATACCATATCCGCTGCTTCCGCTTGTTGTTATCGTGTTATTGTAAACACTGTTATTAACGCTTGAATACAAATACGCACCAACCCCGCTGCCTCCGCTTGTCGTTATTATATTATTCCTTATGCTGTTGTTGTTTGCATTGGTGGGCAGGTAAACTCCATAACCCCTACTGCTGTTTGTAGTTATGCTATTGTTGTAAACTGTGTTGAAGTTAGCATTGTTAAATATGTAAATTCCGTAGGAATCATTCGCTCCTCCGCTTGTTGTTACGTTCTGCACAATATTGCAGCTTCTTATTATAGAATTATTGAAACCCGAATTATTTATTCCGTACCCTTCTGATACTTGCGAATAATTAATCGTGAATCCATGGCAGTCAATTGTAACGTTGTTCGCCCTGACTCCAAAGCACGTGGCAGAAGAGTTTACGTTGCTTGTTAAAGTATAAACAGTATTCGCGCTTGTCAGGCTTGAGCACATTGTTATATTGCTTGACTGCATGTAACTCACATTAAAGAACAGCATATCTATGTTGTAAGTGTCTGAATTTGCACCTCCTGAATCATCAGAAGCCTGGGCGACTGCCTGCGCCCTTGAACCAGATGAGCCAAAGAAATTATTGCACTGCCAGTCTTCGCTGGATGTGACATCAATACAGGTTGTTCCTGTCGGGTCTGATGTCGAACAGGCAGCGCTGCTCGCTGTTGCAAATGAGCTGTCGCCGTCATTGTCTACAGAATACCTGCAGGTATATCCTGCATCTCCTGAATCAATCCAAGTTTTATGACAGAGTTCAACTTTTTTTATTAAAACGCAATCTGTTATAGAAGAGTTGTAAACTGTTATGTTCATTCCTCCATATGTTGCCCTTCCTGCACCTTTTGTTTCATAATTGGTGTCGTCGCAGCTTACCCTGTCTAATCCTGCTCCGCCGCATGCTCTCGGATAAGTGCCGTTGCATGCAGTATTGAATGCAAACTGCGTTCCTGAATCAATTTGTGCCTTGCATTCCTGCGCCCTTAGCTGCACATTTCCTCCGAGTTCTGAAGGCTTTGCCTGTAATTCATCATTCGCAATCTGCCACTGCCTTGCTTCTGCAAATGTCCCAATATCCAATGGGCCAAGCACATAGAATTCTGGCGAAATGTCAGGAGCATCATACTGATAAGACAATTTAATTTTATCATTCTTCTTCAGCTTGACATTCCACGATAAAATTGATGTGTCATTGATTGTTGCAATTGTCATTCCGTTTTGCGGAACAACTGCAAATGAACTTGGAACATATTCATTAACAACTCCGTTATAGTTCTTGTTTGCTATTACAGAAATATCCATCGTGTACAGTGCTTTTGGATAAACTCTCGTTGCAGAATCTCTAGCAACATCAAAGTCAACAGAGTTTGTGACATTGAAGCTGTCGGCAACGGTTCTTGCGCCGTTAGATGTTATCGCGGTCAAATTAATTGAATAAACTCCAATACCCTTAACAGAATAATCAGTGTAATAATCCGGCAATGAAGTAACTCCAAGGAATTCGCATTCCGGGCTTACCTTTATACTGCCGTCAGATGTTGTCAAAGTCGTTGTATAATTCAATGGATCAACTATCTTCAATGTAACCTCTGCATCACATATTATCTTTCCGGCATCGTCAAGAACGCCGATACTTACAAATGCATCATCATTCGAAAGATAGATTGACTTGTTTAAATTCAATGCAAGAACGCCCCATGTGAAGTCCTGCTGCTGCGTATAAGTTACGCCGTCTTTTATCAAATTTAATTTTAAAGTGTACTTTCCAGCCTTGAAAGATCTTGATGGCGTAAGCTTGATGCTGAACTTTCCTTCTCTCAATTCTTCTATCTCGACGCCAATATCCTTCAAATCACCGGAAGAATCAGTCACGCTTGCTTCAATAGTTTCAGAAGCAGCATTCCATTTTTTCTTCTGCTTTTCTTTTTT
>JBBSWH010000012.1:0-55216 GCA_038046385.1 Nanobdellota archaeon
TTGCTTTTACCTAAAGGAAACTCCACCCTTTAGGGTGCGAGAGGAGGTCATTCATAATAATAAATTAATTATTAGCCATATATAACCGAAAGATTTATATATAGTTAACTACTTTTAAGTAATGAATAGTTGGGGGTAAAATGGACAAAAAAGATTTGATACTATATATAGTATTGTTCGCCTTAGGGTGGACTATGAGTGGAGCATACTTCTACTATTCGGCCCCTGTTATGATTCTAAGCACAGCGCAGGATTATGATTCAAGCTCTGCGCAGCTGGTTACTGAAAAAACACAGGATAAAAATTTAGAAGCTTTTGCTGCTGCGATAGGCATTTCTGATGCGCAGGCTGATAATGACATTCCCTCGCCGCAGTCAAGGATAAAGGTGGAAGACATATCAGTTTATGACAATGAAATCGTGCTTAAAGTTAAAAATCCCCAATGGGCTATTTTCACAGACACAAACTCAATGGATCCCGTTATTGACTCAAATAGCAAGGCAATAGAAGTTGTTCCAAACTCTCCTGAAGACATTCATGTTGGAGACATTGTTGCTTACCGTTCAAAATATGTTGACGGCGTTGTTGCCCACAGGGTTATTGAAACAGGGTACGATTCTTCTGGATGGTACGCAAGATTGAAAGGGGATAACAACCCGAATGCAGATCCTGAAAAAGTAAGAATGTCTCAAGTAAAAGGGATTGTTGCTGCGATAATATACTGATTAATATTCAATTCTATATTGCTTATGGCACGTAAATTTCTTCACACCCAAAACGTGCTTTATCGTCAGAAACACTTATACAATTTCTAAAATATAATTTCAATAGGAAAAATAATAAGTTATTTAAACAAAACAGGCATGTTTTTCCCTATGGAAAAAAGATTTTATCTGGATACAAACATCTGGCGCGACTATTATGAAAACAGGTCAGATTCTTTAAAATCCTTGGGCAAACCTGCTTTGAATTTCTTGCTGGGCGCAATAAAGGAAGGTAACTTAATCATATACTCGGAATTGGTGGTTCACGAATTAATTTCCAAATATACAAAAGAAGAAATAAGCGCTATTTTCTCGATTTTCTATAACCTCAATATTTTGGTCAAAGCTGAAATTTCAAAAAATCAGGCAAAAGAAGCCAGTGACTTATGCAGAAAAAGGAATGTGCCTTTCGGAGATGCACTACATGCAATTTTGGCAAGAGATAACGGTGCCATGCTCATTACAAGAGACAATCACTTCAAAAAGCTGAATGGTATTGCGGAAACCAAGAAACCGGAAGAATTAATTTAACCTTATGCCAAACTTTTTTGCAAACTTATTTCCAACCTTTTCCCTTATTTCTCTTTCTTCCTTCTGGCTGGTTTTAACTTTGGAGCTCCCAAAGTATGCTCTAAGCTTTTTTGCAGCTTGCTCTTTTTTCAAATCAATGAGCTTGTCCCTGATTGCTTCCCTTATAAATTCAGTTTTAGTGCTGTAGTAAGGCTTCATTGCCTTGTCTATCTCCTTAGCAAGATTATCTTCGACCTTTATTGTTATAGACTCCATAGTAAGACTAAATAAGACTAAGTAATATTTAAACCTTTCGGCTGAATCACATAAAAAACGGAACTACTAGAATACTGACTTTCTTAGTGCATAACGATTGGGCTTCATGGTACGTAAAGTTCTGGTACGTAAAGTACTCTAACCTCAAAATATAGTTTTCCGTCTAAAATCTGAAAATAAAATTCTAAAAATTCAGGAAAATCAATAAGCCTGCACTGCCCTGAAGATTATCGTGCCGTTGCAGACTCCTGCTGCTCCTAATGGAATCTGCAGCTTCCAGTAAGTTGAATTAGTGCTGTTTCCGACAGCGCTGTCTTTGAATCTCTGCCCGATTGTCAGATTAACAACCTGCCTTGACTGGTTGGTTATATTCTGCATGTCCCCGAAAATGGTTGTATTGTCCGGCTGGTATCTCATGTAGCCGAATGTTATGTTTACGCCTGCTTCGCATATCATGCTTAAATTTTGGCCAATATCTTCATCATCGCTTCCGTACCCTCTTACGCTTACATTTATCGGAATATTTCCGGTGTTGGTTACATTTTGCCTTACAAATCTCGAAATCTGGGATGCAGACAAATTTCCAAAATCCAAAACAGGAGTTTCAACATCTATTCCAAGCACTTCATTTACCGTAACAAAAGATGAATTTTCGCTGCTTAGCAGGCCGCCGCTGTCATTTATTGTCATATTGCACTGCCATCTTCCGGCATTTGCATAATACTGCACGGGAAACTGGCACGAGCATGTCGCGTTTTGGTTTCCGGTTCCGGGAACAGCGCTGCACAGCCCGCAGCTTATATTTTTGTAATGGGTGTTGTTGTCATCAGCAGCATTTGGGTTTATTCCTTCAAAATAAAAAGTAGCGCTTACATTTTTTATGTCATTAAATCCGTTTATTTCCGTAGCTGATCCGTTGCAGATTACATTTGTTGCGTTGTTTGCAGTAAGGTCAATCGGAGGCGTTGGAGAAGTAACATACACTCTGTAAAGCGTAGGCTCTGTGTTTGAAACATTGACCCTCGCAAGAACGCTTTTGTTGGTGACATTAAGCGCCGCAGCGTCAGGAGAAGTAAAAACAGTTCCAATAAACAGGAAAGAGGAAAAAAGTAAAACTAATAAAATGTATTCAAACAGATTCCAAACGCTTCTTTTTACTTTTAGTATCATCTACATTTCATTTGTTTCAGTATTCCATGTCCAATATTGGTGATAGGGCTATTTCAGAACCATTATTATCTCAGAGCCCTGGTTAATCCAGTAATTCCTGCACCGCGTGTTTATGCACACTAGCAGAATGCTCTCGCTGTTTTCCCTAACCCTCAACCTTTGGCTGCACATTTTGCAGTGTTCTTCTTTTTGAATCATGTTATTATGAAAGCTCTACAAAAAAATAATACGTTGTGGCGCTGGCGACATCTCCATTTTCCCCGACAATCATTTGAAAGTCAACAGGGCTTCCCTGAAATCCGATTTGATTTTGCTCAAGAAGCGCAGTATAGATTATGCTTTGATTATCTGTAAGAAGAACTTCAACAAAATCATTTGTCTGGTACCTGTCATTAACGAACAATGTTGTCTGCATGCACCCGCTTTCATTGTTTATCACAGACGTTCCAACCTGAAAATTGCCGGAGAATGTCTGGTTGAATGTCTTGTTGATGCTGTCGCTGTCCGAAGGCTGCGCGCCCAAAGTTCTTTCAAGATCTGTGCCATTGAATTTTTGTATTATTGGCTGGCCGTTGCTGAGGTTGTTTGTGTAATTAAAGCAAAACACATTTGCCCAGGCTATATTTCCCGACTCGCTCCCGTTTGAAGCGTAAATCTCTCCTTGCGGGCTCGCAAGCTCCCAGTTATACAAAGTAGAATTAAGGGCATCATCAAGCGTTATGGCTCCCGTGATGTTTCCATAATAGCCCTGCCATCTATTGGTTAGCCTTGTAGAATTTATGTTCAACGCCGTGACATTTCCTGCCTGAGCCTGCACTTTTACCCCTCCGGTTGTGTTATCTATCCCCAGCACCCTTCTTTCTGGAGTTGCATTCCTGATGTAATCAGGGCCCTGCGGGGCTGCTTTTGCAAATTCCGTTCCCACTATAGGCAGCAGGAATATCAAAACCACCAAAACAATCGCATTTTTTATTTTCATTTTTCATTTTGGCTCTCGTTGCGCCTGTAAAAAAATAAGGAAGCATGGAATTTTGGTTTTAGAACATCTTGGTCTGAGGTGTTTTAGGACGCCTTCTGCCAAAATTCCGCTGCCCTTACTTTATAAAAAATGATTCAAGCGCCTCCGCTTCCAACTCCCATTGCATTATTTTTGTCGTATATAACCAATAATTTTGACTGTGGTGAAAACTGGCCCTTGCCGCCCTTGAGCATCTTTTCAAATTCTGCCGGCAGCAATGCAATAACTCCGATTTCCTTGTTTTTTCCGGCAGCTTTCTCAGCATCTGATTTTTTTTCGCAGACCAGCACAAGATTATTGGAACTGATGTCAAATGCAATAAGGCCCATACTGCCCATTAGGGGTTTTATCCTCCAGTACATGCTCTCAACCTTTTCGTGAATCTCTTTGCCTAAAAACCAAATTCTGAGAATTATCTTTTGATGCTCGCTGGCCTTAAGCAGCGTTTTGCCGGCAAACCCCTGCATTGCAAGAACAATATAAGCAGAATCGTCGTTTAGTGAAAACAGCGTCCTTGGCTTGCCTTTGTCCCTGTTTTTTATCTTCTCTTTTTTGACAAGATTGGTTGCCTCAAGAAGCCTTAGCTGCTGGCTGACATTGGCCATTGTCGTGTTAAGCTTCTCTGCAAGCTGCAGAGGGCTGCTTTTCTCATATGAAAGTGACTTTAGAATATTCCACTTCTGCTCTGAAAACATTAGTTCAAGTTCCATTTGTTGACGTCATTTCCGATTTTAGTATGGAAAATGGTATACTGATACCTTTTGTGAAACCGCTTATATTTAAATATTTCGTTTTTTATTCAATTACTTTATTTTTTTGATTATTGTAGTTAATTTATTATTTAATTAGTCATGAATAAAAAATGTTTTTCATTGTTTGGTAAGTTGAGTTATAATGTATGGGCGAAGCGTTGCGATTACAATGTATGGCGAGCTGGTTATGGTGCCAGCGAGCTGTAGAATTTGTCGCGAAGCGACGGAAAGGAAATTTCAATAAAACAAAATAACGAAAAACACATTAACTAATAACATTAAAAAAATAATAGAATTAAATTAATTAAAATTATCCTAAAATCTAAACAGCAGGCTTATTCTCGTCTTTCTTTTTCCTGCGCTTCTTCCAGACTACAAGGAACAGCAGGAGGATTATGACTATCATCAATGAATAGAACAGGTAATCTATCTTCTCAAACACTATCTGGAAAACAGCTTCTTTCACCCTCACAAGCGCATTCTCCCTTTCTCCGTAATACACCCTAAGCTTGACTTTTTCATTGTCTGCAAGGTCTTCTTCTTCAAGCGAATCAACTTTCACCTTCAGTGTTTTTTTGGAGCCTGCAGAAACCAATTCTGCGCCCCCTTCCATTGCGAAATTATTTTTCTGCCCGGCAACAATCACATCTATCAGTTCAGCATCAACATAGCAGTCAACTCCGCCTGTGTTTTCGACTTCAATGCCAAAATACTTGCTTCTTTTGTTGAAAGACATTGTTTCATCCTGGCTTAATGTGACGTCGCATTCATCAAGAACCCTGACAGATTGGACATCCAGTCTTAATCTTATTTCCTTTTCAAGAGACCCTTTGGATTCTCCGTATATTACAAATACATCAACACTTATCGCTCCGTCGGCTATTGTATCAACATCATAAATCATTGTCTTTGTCTCGCCGCCGTCAATGAATACTGCGCCTATGTCTCCGACTGTCTGCTTTGACCCGTCTGGGCCGTCTATGCCGTAGCTTCCTATGAAATATGCTGCCTGCTGTTCTGGATTTTTTAAAGTTACTTCGAGCTTGTTTGTTGCCTTGTTGTATTTTATGGAAACAATTTCAAGTTTGATAGAATAAAACGGCAGGTAATACATATCCAGCGCCTCTACTTGGGATATCGCCCCCTGAGGTGCTCTTGCGCCCTGCGCAAATTTTACGAAAACGCTTATTCCCAGCTGCCTTCTTATTGTTGTTGCAGTCCCGACAAGCTCATTTCCTATAAGAACTCCGACTTCTATGTCGCTTCCGGTAATATATTCCTTGACTGCATCAGGCACGTTATTTGTTCCTATAAAAACAACCGGCTCAGAGCCAGACATAATCTCCTGTTCTATGAATTCCCCGTTTGTCAGGACAGCCTGCTTCGAGTGTTTTATTTCCTGATATTTTTTTACTATTTCTATATTATTAAGAAAACGATCACCTTCTTTGTTTATTATTTCAGGATTGTATTTTGCAAGTGTATTTTTAACTTCCCTGTCTACATTTCCGTATATCACCAAAGCCCCTATCTTCTTTGTGCCGAGGAAAGAATCAACATCCCTGTAGTTGCCCTTGTCTGCAAAAATAACAAATGAGTTCGTAACCATAGCGTATGGTGCTATTGCAACTGCATTGTAGCCGTAAGAATCATCTATTATAATATAATTATTGATTGAGTCAAGTTTTTTTGCCAGCTCCAGATTAACATTATCAAATACCCATTCCTCTGCAGTGTATCCTTTCCCCTGCAGCAGATTCTTGTATCCAACAACATAAGGTATTTTTTTTGAGCTGACTGCAAGGACATTGCTGTCTGTAGGTATGCTGTTGAGTATCAGCGTTGCGTGCTTGTCGCTTACTAAAAAGCCGGAGGTGCTTCCTATGAGATTGCTGTAAAGAACAACAGAATAAACATCTCTCCAGTCCTCTGAATTGGAAAGTACTCTGTCAGGAACCTCTTGTGCAAAAACAAAAGAAGACGGCATAATCATCATAAGAAATAACGCAGCAAATGTGAAATATTTTTTCATTTTATCTTGAACCGGCCATTTAGTCTATTTTTTTAAATTATTGAAAATTTTAAGTGATATAATGTTTAATGTGAAATTATCCTATAAAAACATTATAAACCTTTCGCTTGTTTAGTGCTGCAGCACGCTGACAAATCTGTTGTATATCTCTATGCATTTCTGCGCAGGCACATCCCAGCTGAATTTCTTGACTTCTACTGATCCGTGTTCCTTAAGAGTTTCATGAAGCGCCTTGTACTTCAGTGCAGACAATATTTTATTGGCAAGCTCGTCCACATCCCAGAAATCTGCTGTGAGGCAGTGCTTCACAACTTCAGACACTCCGCTTTGCTTGGACACGAGAAGCGGCGTTCCGTTTCTCATGGCTTCAAGCGCTGCAATCCCGAAAGGCTCTGACACAGACGGCATCACATAAAGGTCAGCCATTTTGTAAATCCTGTCAATATCCCTCCCCTGAAGGAATCCTGCAAATGTAACGCTCTTCGATATGCCAAGCTCTGCTGTCTTTTCTATTATGAAGCGCTCCATGTCTCCCTTTCCGACAATTATGAATTTTACATTCGGATCGCGCTGCAGAACTCTTTTTGCAGCATAAAGAAAGTAATCCGGGCCTTTCTGCAGAGTTATTCTTCCAAGGAACAAAACCATCTTGTTGTATTTGCTTATCCTGAATCCGCTATCATCGCCCTCGCCTGAAAAATCAACGGCGTTGTGGACAACATAAACTTTATCCGGGTTTATCCCGTAATGCTTTATGATTTTGTTTTTCGTGAAGTTGCTTACTGCAATGACAGCATCAGCTGCTTCCATTCCTTCCCTTTCTATGTCATAAACATACTGGTTGACATGGTCTCCGCCAGTGCGGTCAAATTCTGTTGAATGAACATGCACAACCAATGGGCGATTTCTTGCAATCTTTGCATTTATTCCTGCTTTGAAAGTCATCCAGTCATGGCAGTGTATTATATCAAAATCCTCTTCCATTGCAATGAGCTTGGCTTCTTCAGAATACCTGTAAACCTCGTCGAAAAGTGAATCGCTGTATATCACTGCGAGCTTAGCAGCACTTCTCTTATTTTTTCTTATCTCATCAGAGTAGCTTTGAGAGCTCATGTACGGAGTCAGCATGGATTTTATTGTTTTTATTTTGATGCTGTTTATCGGCCTTAAATGCAGAAAATCATATTCAGCAACATCCCTTCCGTAAGGCAGTATAAATGTTATATCTATATGTAATTTGCTTAGGCTTTTTGTGAGCCCATAGCATGCTGTACCCAGCCCCCCGCTGCTGTATGGAGGGAACTCCCACCCGAACATCAGAACTTTCATCTCACCCTCTTTTTTATACCATGATTTCTTTAGTCTATATTAAAGCCTTTCTCTTTACTTGAGAAGAGTAACCGAACAATTTTTTAGGGGGATTATAATCTACTTAGGGTTTTAATATACAAAAACATAATATTTATATATTAGACTGAGTTAATCAAGTTTTGGGGTGGTAAAGTGGTAATATTAGTAGACCAGTATAATTTACCTGAAGACATATTTGAGATTATTTTTGCAACTTCTCAGCAAAAGATTGTTGCCAAGATTCTCGTGAATACATTTAAGGAAAACAACAGCGAACTTACAAAAAGCGAGATGTCGCTCTTTGCTACAAAGCTTCACGAAGGAAACCTTGTAACAACAATAGACGAGGAGCCTTTCAGGGGCAAGCAGGTTAAGCTGTCTTACAACAAGAGGCAGTTCTACGATAGAATTTTGACGCCAATGAGGAGCATGGGGCTCATAGACTATGACCTTTACAAAAAGACATACAAGCTTTCAGAAAACTTCAACAAGCTCATGATGCAGATAGGCTTAATGTGGACAACTGAAGTGAGAAAGCAGAATGCAGGCTTCAAAATAAAGGCAGAGCATAACTGAATTTATTTATTTATTATCTTATTTTTTTCTTTATTTTATTATTAAAATTTTATTAATTTTTTATATTGATTTTTATTATTTTAATCTTTTGTTAATTATTTTTTATTGGTTTAATTTTAATTATTATTGGTCAATGTTATTAGTTATTGATTTGTTTTTTAATGAGCTTTCGTCAATGCGTTTCTTTTATTGAATTTTTCTGTCCTTCGGACATATGTTACAGCTCGCTGGCACCATAACCAGCTCGCAATACATTATAATAATAAGAGATTATACTTACTTTGCTCAAAACCTGATTCTTTTCTTCCTTTCCTTCATTATCTTTCTTATTATGAAGGTGATTGTTGCAATTATTATCAAATACACAATCAGCGGCAGCAGTTCCAGCTTCTTCTGCGTTTCTTCTTCAGGAGAAGCATTTACGTTTATCACAGTGCCTTTCTCATAAGTCAGTTTTTTGTTGTACACGACGCGTCCAATTAAAGTATACCTTCCGGGCTGTTCAGGATTAAAGAAAATGTCAAAGTCAGAAATCTCTCCGGCCGGAACTATAACTTCGTCTGTTTCTACAAGCCTTACAATTCTGTCGTCAAGCCTTATTGCTCCCTTGAATTGGGCAGTAACCGCCCTCTCCCCGCTGTTTTGGAATCTTGCAGTTATCTGCACTGTTTCTTTTGTATATGCCCATGGCTTGTTTATTATTTCTTTTAACTCTCCTTTGTCGGAAATGCCGCCTTTTTCAACCACATTGAAAGTTATGATTCCGTTTGATCTGCATTCTTTGGAAGACATGCTTGCCCAGTATTGGCCTTCTCCAAGCGGATTTTGCGCAAAGCCGCTTATCTTTTTCTCTGTAGTTGGAAGAACTTCATCCCCCAGAAAATCTCTTGTAAAGATTAGCTTTTCCTGCATTTGGTCCCAAACATCTATTGTAAGGGTTGGCCTTAGCCTAACGTTTCCGTCATTTATCGTATTATAGGAAAATTCAAGAGGAAATCCGACTTCAGCATCTTTTAAATTAAATGCTCCGGCGCGGCATTCGACTTTTTCGTCTCCTGAAACTTCCAGGTTTACTCTCAGGCTGACTGCCGTCTTGACAGCAGCGCCTGCCCTGCCTCCCCCTCCGCTCGAGCCTTCTGTTATAAACTCTATATCTCCTGAATAATTTCCGATTCTCGTGTCTGAAGGCGGCTCTACTATTATTTTTAATTTATATGGATTGTCTTTTGATATGGAAAATGAGGTTTCGTTTGTGTCAAACCTTACCCAGTTTCTGATTTCCCCCTGGGCATTAAATGTTGCAAATATCTCTTCATCTGAACCGGTGCTGATTGTAACTGTTCTTTCAGAATAGCCTGCCCTGAGCACTCCCTGGAAATTTGCCCTTCCCGGGCTTATTCCTATGCTGAGGGCATGCGCAGCGCCGGAATATGCGGCAAATAATAATATGAAAATTAATAAGCGTGCATTATTACAATTTAACTTTCTGTTTTTTTGCATTTTATTGTTTTTTATCGTCAGCGTCATTATCTTTGCTTTCAGCAGTTTCTTCTTTTTTGTGCTTTTGCCGGTATTTTTTAAAGTCAAACATAAAAAACAAGACTATTGCCGCTACTGCAACAAGCTCTATTGCCAGTTTTGAAATTATCGGATAGTTGTTTTTGCATTGGTTATCCTCTATCTTCCGAAAAAATCTGCAGTCAAGCGGCTTGCACGAGTGGTTAAAGAAGGTTTCATTCCAAATACAATCAAGCGCATTGCAGGAATGCATGCTCACAAACTCTTTTTCAGAGCATTCCAGCTTTCTGCATGTATTGTTGAATATAAACTCATCCTCACTGCATTCGAGCTTTATGCATGTTCTGTTAACAATATAGTCATCAAAATCGCACATTAGCTTTTTGCATGTTTCATTCTCGATATATTCATCCGGCCTGCAGTTTAACGGCTTGCAGGTTCTGTTATCCATATATTCATCATAACCGCAGTTTATTTTCATGCACGTGTTGTTTGTGCATGCTTCGTTGCCTGCGCACTGGTCATTTCCGCAGCATTGGTAATCTATGCATTTATTATTTTTAAAATACTGGCAGCTTCCGCACTTTAAGCCTATGCAGTCATTGTCAGTGCATGACTCATCTTCCCTGCAGTAAGAATTATCGGTGCACTGTATCAGCTTAAGGCTTTCATTGTCTTCAAAGCATTTTTTTGTTTCATACACATTGTCGCGCGCTATAGTATACTCATCGGTGATTGTTATTATAAGGCATGGCTTGTAAACAAGAAGCTGCTTGAAGTTTGCCTTTGGGAGTTTTGTTTTAAAGCTTATGTTAATCATCCCATTTGGCCTTAGCAGCGCCACATCTCTTTTGTCAAGATAGGGGTCAAACGGAAGCCTATACGATGCAAATTCTTTTTGATTGAGAACATCAATAAAATCAACACCTATAAACTCAAGATAGTGGTTGCCGTCATTTGTAAGATTTACAAACCACTCTATTTCATCTTTTTCTATGCAAATATCGCCATTGCAAGTGTGCCCGACGCTGTAAAAATATGCATTTCCAAATCCTGCAGCCATTGCTAACGCAAACAAAAGTGAAAAAATATATTTTGTTGTTTTCATTTTACTCTCCGGCAAATCTTGCAGTGAAAAGCACCGTGCCGTTGCATATTCCGTATGTCAGGGCAGGCACTTGCAGTTTCCAATATGTTGTGTTGGTGTCATTGCCTGCCGTGTTATCGTTAATCTTTTGGTAAAGGGTAACATTTAAGTCTTGCGTTTCGTTGTTGGCCCTTTTCATGAGGCTGAAAGCAGTCCCATTCTCCATTGAAAATCTTTGATTGTTGTTGGATATGTTTCCAACAGGGCAATTCATGGACAAATTAAGATAGCCCATGCTTTCATTCGGCGCAAAGCTCCTGAAGCTGAGGTTTATCGGGACATTTCCTGCATTTATCATAGTCAAATTAAAGTCGCTGGAAGAGGTGTTTGTTGCCTTGAGGTTTCCATAGTCTATTATTAAGCTGTCAAAGTCCACGGCAAGCAGCTCATTGACAACAGTTGAAATATTTGCATATGCGCTGAAATTGTCAAAATCAGCAACGCTTGCGTTGCATCTCCATGTTCCGTTGCTTGCATAATGCGCAACTTTAAACTGGCAGGAATAATTTGACTGGAACTGGCTTGAACTCATGTTCACGCAGCTTCTGTTGGTGTAGTGGTCATTATTGTCGTCAGGCGCATTCAGGCCGGCAGAATCAAGGTAAAATGTGGCATTCACGTTTCTTATGTCAAGTATGGAATTGTACTCTGTTACAGAAATGTTGCACAGCAGCGATAGGTTGTTTCCGGCAAGCAAGTCAACAGGGTTGTTTATTCTTATGCTGCTTATTAATGGGGCGATGTTTTGCATTGTCAGGTTTATTGATGAATAAGGGTCTGCAGTGCTAAACTTCGGGGCTCCGTCAGAAGCGCAAAAAGCAATAACGGTTACATTCGCGTTCCCTGAGCCTGTTCCTGTGATGCTCCAGTTAACTAATTTATACCCTCTGCTTATTATATCTCCGAGAGGATGAACTGGCTTTTCCCCCTCCGATATGTTTATTATGCTCCTATCCGTAAAGTTTATTGACGTGTTGCAGTCAAACCCATCCCCTCCAAGTATGCTTATGTTGGCAAAGAAGCTAAAAATCACAGTCTTGTTCAATATGCTGTTGTTGGCCGGGAAAACTATCGTAACATTTTCCTCGCTTGGCCTGGTGGTGTTTAAAATCACGTTAGCCGTAGTTGTTGTCGGGCTTAAGTTAACTGCATAAATTCCGTAATGGGTTGCATTCCACGACGTTACTAATATAAAGTCTCCGTCGTTTCCGCTTATAGTGTCTGAATATGTTCCCCTTAATTCAGGAGTCTCTTCTACTCCGTTGACATAAGTAAAAACAAAATCTTCAGTGATGGTGTCATTTATAGTTATGGGTATCTCATTCGGAACGCCATTAGCGCTTCCGTTGGCGAAAACCTGGCCTTCTACGTTATGCGAGGAAGGCGGTGCAAGCGCAAACTTTGCCATAATTATAAAATTCATTGCCAAAGCTAAAAATATCAAGTGCATCTTTAATCTTTCAATCCTCTTTTTTTTTGATAATGTCATATTCTCTTTTTTTTGTATTTACGCCCATACTTAATTTTTCTCAAGGCAATAAAAGATGAAACTAAAACTGCGGCAATCAAAAGAGTATATGGCTGGGCTATTGAAGTGTACAATAAATCAAGCCTTACTCTTGAAAATCCGTTTCCAAAAATGTTTAGCATGAAGTCAACATTTCTTTGGTCTTTTAATTCTGCCTTGTAATCTCCATTTGCTCCCTGAATCATTATCTCTATAGGGTCGCCGGCTTCTCCGCTGACCAGCATTGAATAAGCGCCTGTAACTTCTTCTCCGCTGGTTTCGCCAAGAAAAACTTCCATTGTTCTGAGATTCCTGATGGCAACTCCGGTGCCGCTTTCAGCCTGTTTCAGTCCGCCAAACTTATACACAATTCCGCTTATGCTGTACGGCGCTTCTATCTTTGAAATCTGCGGAGTTATTTTTGTTTTTACAGGAATATCCTGCCTGACGCTTATTGCAAAATAAGAAAATCCAGGAGTTGTTGCGCTGTATTTTGCGAAATTGCCTTCATTCCCGGTTTTGCTTGTTTCAAGCTCACTCCATTGTTTATTGTTATACCTGTTCAGCACAATTGCACTTTCATCAATCCCAATCTCTTTTATCCATTCCCTGTCCACAGTGAAATTAACTTCGAATTCTTCCTCAGTTAATTCAGCATTTTCAAGCTGCACCCTGTCTATCTTCAGGTATTTGTAAACTCTGTTTTGAATGCTTTCTGCATCTTTCGGCTTCTCGCTTAATTCTTCTATCTTTAAATCAATCTTGTCAGTAGGAGACGTTATTGATATCTCTGTTTTTTTATTGCTGCCTTCAAGCTTTTTTATGAAATGTTTTAGCCCGCCTCTTCCTTTATTGTCTTTTTGCAAAATTTGTTCTGGAACTTTTACATACACTGTAAAATCCTGCTCTGCAGAAAGAAGCCCGTCGCTGGCTTCAACAGTTATGTTATAAAATCCGCCCTGGCTTGCAGGCGGAACCCATTCAGCAATTCCGGTTGAAGCATCTATTGCCATGCTTTCAGGGGATTTTTTCAAAGAATACTGCAGGGCATCATTGTCAATATCAGAAGCATCTGCGTCATAAGCATATAAACTGCCCGGGCTTGCAGTGCTTTGCGGAACAGAATAAATAACCGGGGCATCATTCACATTTTCAACTGTTATTGCGTAAGGGAGCGAAGTTGTTCCGGTGCCGTCAGAAACAGATACTGTGACATTTTGAATTCCAACATCATCATTTTTAGGAACCCATGAGATAACTCCGCTTGCGCTGTCGATTGACATTCCAATGAGCCCTTCATTAACTGAATAGGCAAGAATGTCATTGTCAATGTCTGTTGCATCGATATCATAATAATAAGCAGAATCCTGCACTGCAGTTGTTACCGGCAATGAAATTATAACCGGAAGATCGTTCACATTTGAAACATCTATTGAGAATTGCTGGAAAGTTTGAGTGATTCCGTCTGTAGCGGCAACTTCAACATTGTTAATCCCTATTTGACTATTGCCTGGAATCCATTCTATTAAACCTGTTGAAGCATTTATTGCCATTCCAGACGGGCTGCTGACTAAAGAGTAAAAAATTATATCGTTGTCATCATCTGTTGCATCAACATCATAAAAGTAATATGAATCCTGCGCTCCTGTTTCCACAGGAACAGATATTATCACAGGAGCATCGTTTACATTCTGAACATCCAGATTAAAAGACTGGTTTACATAAAAAATGCCGTCAGAAACCTGAACTGAAATTACATGCGCACCCACATCGCTGTTTGACGGAATCCAAGTTATAATTCCGCTTGCGCTGTCTATTGCCATTCCAACAGGGCTTTCCAAAAGAGAGAACTGCAATAAGTCATTATTCTCGTCATAAGCAGAAACTTGATAAATATACTGGCTGTCTTCTGTTGCAATAACTTCCGGAGTTGAAGTGATGATCGGTGGTATCGGCGGATAAGTCATGTTGAGGTATAAATTCACATTTCTCATAACTCCAGTCAAAGTTAAAGTTGCATTCACCTGATTGTATTTGTTCCACGCCCTTACAACAATTATATTGCCGTCATCTCCCTTTAATGATACAGAATACGCCCCGTTTGAATCTGTCGTGCCGTAAACTGTGTTGCCGTTGTTGTTGTTTTTTACATAAAAATCAGTGCCGGCAGTGACTTTTGTAATCCCGTCAAGCTCCAGTATTGTGCCGTCAACCCCGTGCGGGACAGGAATTGAATAAGATGCAGGCACAGCAGAGAAAATAAACAAAATAAATGCAGTTATTGCCTTGGCAAGATTTTTATTTTGCATCTGCATCATCCTTTTCATTTTTCCCAAGCTGTTCTATCGCCATTTCCACAGCATGGCTTCTGTTTCTGTACTTCCTGTCCTTGACTAATGAATTTAGAACTCTGATTATCTCCTTGTCCAGCGTTACTGAAATCCTTTCTTTCATAACACAAAAAGTATTACTTTATACTATTTTATATTACAAAGTAATATTCTAGTATATAAATTTATCTGAAATTTATTGTTTTGAGAAATTTAAATTAGAAAATTTTAGAAATTTTCAAAATTTAAAGTTTTTGTTGTTAATTTAAGTCATTGCAAGTTTTTAATAGGCATACATAAATACAAGCGGTTCCAGAAACAGGTATAACTCATTTTAGGCATTAAAAAAAGAGCTCAATATGGACACTAAACAAGATTCTTCGGAGTTTGCAAAGCGCTTCCAGCTTATCCTCGATTCAACTGACGAAGGAATTTATGGAATTGACTTAACTGAAAACTGCATATTTGTAAACAAATCTGGCTTAAGAATGCTGGGCTATGCAGAAGAAGAGCTGATCGGAAGAAAACTGCATTCCATAATCCATTGCAAAAAACCAAATGGAGATATATACCCTGCAAGCGAATGCCCTATACTCCATAGCTTTAAGACTGGCAAGGGAATAAGGGATGACAGTGAAGTTTTCTGGCGCAAGGACGGGACAGCTTTTTATGTTGAATATGCAGCTTATCCTATTGTGGACGAAGGAATTGCCAAGGGGGTCGTTGTAAGCTTCACGGACATTACAAAAAGAAAAATTAAGGAGGAATCCCTTACCCAATTCAGAAAGGCAGTTGAATCCTCCGGAGACGCAATATTCCTGACAGATATAAATGGAATTTTCACTTATGTAAATTCCGGATTCACAAAGATGTATGGGTATTCCAGCGGAGAATTAGTTGGAAAAAACACGCCGAGAGTGTTTAAAAGCGGAAAGCTAGATAGACTAGCCTATGAGCATCTTTGGAAAACCATTTTGAGCAAGCAGGAATTCAAGGCAGAACTGATAAACAAGACAAAAGATGGCAGGATTATAACAATTGAAGGTTCTATAAACTCCGTTATTGGTGACAACGGAAATATAATTGGGTTTCTCGGAATACAAAGGGACATTACCCAAAGGAAAGCAGAGCAGAACATAATAAATGAAAGAACAATCGAGCTTGAAAAGTTCAGTAGGCTTGCAGTTGGAAGAGAGCTAAAGATGGTTGAGCTCAAAAAGAAGATTCAAGATTTGGAAAATGAGTTAAAGAATGCATCGAAGAAAAATGCAGCCAAATAGCGAAAAGTTTATCTATACTGCTTCAAACAAAATAAAAAAGAGGGATTAAAATAGCCGACGAAAAAAAAGTGGATAGCCTAAAAACCGGAGTGCCGGGATTTGATGTTCTTATAGATTCAGGCGGAATTCCCAGAGGCGTTTCTGTGCTTGTCTCAGGGGGCCCTGGGAGCGGCAAGACAACATTCTGCCTGCAGACAATAGCTTACGGAGCTTCTATCGGGGAAAAGTGCGTTTATCTTTCTTTTGAGGAAAGCGAGGAAAGGCTTAAGGGCCACATGCGCGGCTTCGGATGGAATCCCGAAGAGCTTGAAAATAGCGGCAATCTTATAATAAAAAGAATGGACCCGTTTGAAATCTCAAGATCCGTTGAAGCATTGCTTGCGAAGGCAAGAGGCGAGCTTCTTATCGAAATAGACGAAATCGGAGGCCTGATACCTAAAGATTTCAAGCCGGACAGGATTGTTTTGGATTCATTGTCTGCTGTTGCAGCTGCGTTTGCCGGAAGAGATGAAGGCTACAGGATATATATAGAGCAGCTTTTCAAGGCATTGGAAAAGATAGGCGCGACTTCTTTTATGATAACAGAAATCAACCTTGACATGAATCAGTTCAGCAGAAGCGGCATAGAGGAATTTTTGTCAGATGGCGTTATCGCTTTTTATAATATAAGGAGGGGAAACAGCAGGGTAAGCGCTACAGAAATAATAAAATTAAGGGGAACGTCGCACAAAAAGAAAATAGTCCCTTTTAGCATAGCCACCGGCAAGGGAATTGAAGTGTATCCGACAGAAGAGATATTCACTGGAAATGAATAGGGATTTTTTTATATTTTAATCTGTTAAATCGGCCAGTATTTCTTGAATTCTTACCAAAACATTTAAATACAAGTATTCGCACTAATGATGGTATGAGCAATAGAGCTAAGATTAGTGCGAGTATTCGCACTAAAATACTTGAATTAATAACAAATTCCGACAAGCCAGTCTCGACACTGGAAATAGGCTCGAAAATAAATAGGGCGTGGCATTCTGTTCAAAATCACTGCTTAAAACTCCAGATAGAGGGCAAAATCACGGGATTCAAGGTCGGAAACATGAATCTTTGGGTAAAAGCTCCAAAGAAATAGCCCGTAAATGGCAATAATAAAAAAAGAGAGTGAAAAAAAGAAAGTTTTAGTGCTATGCCTCTATTTAATGTTAGCATTTATCGGCTTCTCTTCCGGCGCTTATTCATTTGCCGGAAAATCCTGCGGAAGCGCATCCCCCTGCAACTGCGGAGCTAACTGCTCATCAGGCGGAAATGAGCTGTTTGGCAACTCTCAGGAGTATTGCGATTCAAATCTTGCCGAGTGCTTTAACACAGTTGATGAATGCAGGGATGGAAACATTGATTCTTTAAATTATGTCAAGGACATAAACATAAGCTCATTGAATGCATCTGTCTTCAGAGTTGGAGACACGATAGAGATTGATGCAACGCTTTCCTCTTCAAGCGCCAACACAGAAGGAGTTTTCTTCGTGCATTCCAACTCAAGCGCCAATTCTAGCTTAAATTGGACAGTCATATATGCAGAAACATTTTCAGAAGAAAATTCTGACTACCGCATAAAAACAAATTTTACTATTCCCAATAAAGTCGGCAGCCAGGCGATAAGAGTTATAGATATATACTACCAGTTTGTGAACATTACATGCGGCAGGGACGCAAATGCTGATTTTCCTTCCTATTCTGACACAGATGATATCTCATTTACAGTAATGCCTGCTCTTGGCCCAAAAGTCAATTTTTCCAGCCCAACGCCTTCAAACGGATCAATCCAGACCACGGTCACTGTCATCATCAACGTAACTCATAATGACTCTCATCCTGACAAGCTTGTGCTCAACTGGAACGGAACAAATGAGGTGTATTCCTACTCCGGCGCATACACAACAATAACAAAAACAAACCTTAGATCAGGAGATTACACATTTAATGTAACATTAAACAGCACTTTCGGCAGCATGAACAGCACAGAGACAAGAATTGTTTCAATAAACACTCCGGTTGATATAACTATAGATGCTCCTGCCCAAAATCAGATTTTCTCAGCAAGCCTGACAGAGCTTAACATAACCGCTAAGCCAACACAATCCAACAAGACAATACAAAGGGTGTTTTACCAGCTGAACCTCAACAGCAACCTCACTATAACCAGCGTGCTCAACCTTTCATTTGAAGTTCCGGACTCAAACGGGCTCCTGAATGAGTCTTTAATACGCTACCACAATCTTTCGCAGTCATTTACCCCAAAAACCCTGATGGAGATAACTAACATATCAATCAAGCTGAAAATGACTGGGTTCCCTAACGCAACGCTCCAGATAAGAGCCGATAACTCAAATTCCACTTCAAACACGGTCCTTGCAAATATCTCAATAAACAATGCTTCTGTAAATCCAAATTCGTTCAATTGGGTCAACCTTACTTTTAATTCAACTGTAACCCTTCAGGCCAACACAAGATACTGGCTTTTCCTGTCGCCAAATGGAACCGACGATGACCATTATTCATGGGAAGCAAATGATGAAGACGCATATTCAAACGGAACATTCGCGCAAAATATCTCAAGAGACCTGCTTTTCAGGATATTTGACATGTACAAATACAGGGCAGTGTTCAATGCGCCTGAAGGAATCAACAACATTACGGTCTATGCAAACGATTCTGACGGAAATCTTGTAACTTCATCTACTATAAATTTTACAGTTGACACTGTGCCGCCAAGGTTCACAGGCATAAACGTGACAAGCAACACAACAGAACTAGGGAATAATATTACAATAAGCATCAACGCAAGCGACGCTTCCTCAGGCATAACAAATGTTTTGCTCGAATACAACTCAAGCGCGCATAAAAATTACACAATGTCAACAAATGGAAATGGAAAATACAACTACACTTTTTCAGTCAGGGAGCTGGGCATATTTAACTATACAATTTACTTAAATGACTCTGCAGGAAACATAAATGCAACAGGACAGCTGAATTTTGCTTCAATCGACACAGCAGGCCCGGAGTTCTCAAACATACGCAATTCTCCAAACACTGCGGATTTCATCGACCCGAATGTTTCCATAAATATAACGCTGAACATAGAAGACTTTGGAGGGATGGACACAGCAGTCCTTCAGTACAAAAACAATGCGGATGCAGAATGGATAAACGCCACAATGAGCAACACTTCCAATCTTTTCTTCGGTAATTTTACCCCAAATGCAGCCGGCAACTGGACTTACAGGATACTGGCAAACGACACAAGCGCCAACCAAAACTACAGCATAAACTCAACACTAAATGTTTCTTTTGATTACACCTGGACGAGAAGCCCTGTGCAGTTTGACACGCTCACAGGAATAAAAGGAACAGTTGTTACAATAGGCAATCTTACAATAAACAACACAGCCGATTACCTTCTTGGATTCGACATAACCTCGAGCCAGGCTTTTATCACATTCAACAGTTCTGCATCATTTACTTTGGCAGCGCATAACTACACGGTTTTGCAGGTTAACGCAACAACTCCCTTAAACGATGCGCAATACACAATAGCATTAACAACAACAGCCCAAAATTCATCTGCATCCCCCGGCTCACAGCAGACAAACGTGACTTTCATAGCAGCTTCTGCAGGCCCGTACCTTTTTGTGGAGATTGTACAGTACAATTCATCAGTCAGGATAGATGATTTTATAGATTTGAAGGCTAAAATTACAAACATCGGAAATGAGACTGCAGCCAATGCAGCTGCAAACTGGACAGTTCCAAGCGGATGGACCACAATCCCGTCAGAGCTTAACAAATCTTTTAGTTCAATTGCAGTAAATCAATTTGTATACCACAACATTTCTGCAGACATAAGCTCAAGCGCTTCAACAGGCACAAAAACAATTTCAGTTTATGCAGAGGCGCCTGGCGCGACTAACAACACAGCTTCAAAAAGCGTGACAGTAACCTCCTCAGGCTCCGTCTCGCCAGGCTCAAATTCAGACTCAGGAAGTGGAGGCGGAAGCAGCAGCGCTGCCTCGGGCGGAGGAGGAGGCTTGGTATTTGTTTCTACAAAAGATTACAATGTCTTTTTGGATTTGCCGGCATCAATAGAAATAATGGCCAACGGCAAGCAGACAATAGAAATAAACATTACCAATAGCCAATTGGATTTGCTGCTTGAAAACGTAAGCCTTTCTGTTGATGGCTTCCTTTTGAGCAGGATGATTATATCCCCAAAAATAATTCCAATAATAGAATACGGGCAGACAAAAACCTTCCTTCTTTCAGTAGATGTTCCGCAGTATTACAAATACCAGAACATCTCGCTTAAAATTTCAATAAAGGCAAGATCAAAACTGCAGATCTCAGCATCATATTCTGATTTTGAAAAAACATCGGAAATAATCCTCGTAGTGCTTCAGGTGACAAAAGAATCTGCATTGGCAGGAATAACCGGGGCTGTTACAGACATATCTGCATTGAATGAAAACGGAATATCCCTTTCATTTTTTGATGGGCTTTTGTCAGAAGCTCAGGAAGCGATGAATTCCGGCAATTATGAAAAAGCAAAGGAGCTAAGCGACAGAATAAGCCTGCTCAAAGGCAAGGCAATTCAAGTCAATAAGCTGATAAATGAAGTGCAGTCCAGAATAGAATCCTCACTTGAGAAAGGGTTTAATGTTTACGAGGCGCAGCAGTTTCTGAATCTTGCAGTAAGCTCTTTTAATGAGGGAAACTTTGATGAAGCTGAAGAGCTTGCCAAAAAAGCGCTCCTTTCAGAGGGGCTTGCATCCAGCTTTGGCGAATCAAGCATAATAAGGATAGCCTTAGTTTTCTTGCAGGCAAACTGGCTATTTATTCTCCTGTCTGCATTACTGCTTTCAGCAGGCGGAATTGTCCTCAGAAAAAGCTTCTGGATAAAATCAATCAATGAAAGAATCAAGACACTGGACAAAGAAGAAGCCATAATCATCGGCATGATGAAAAAAGCTCAGGAAGAATACTTCAATGATAAGCTGATAGGGGAGAGAGTTTACAAAAAAGCCATGTCGCAGTACACTAAAAGATTAACACAAGTCCATAAATCGAGGATAAAACTCACTTCCCAAAAAATATCTTTGCTGAAGAAAACAAATGATTACGAGGCGCTGCAAAAAGAGAAAGAGTCTCTTATCAATCTTATGAAAGAAGTCCAGTCAAAGTATTTTGTTTCAAAAATAATGGACAAGGATACATACGAATCGGTAATAAAGGAGTATTCCATAAGGGAATCTGACATAGACAAGATGCTGCAGATGCACCACGGCAATGATTTCAATGAAAAAATAAGCCATTCAGGTGCAGATAAATTAGCAGGGGAAAAAGGGATTGCCGGAATCAATGCGGTTGATTTGATTAGTGATGAATCAATGGCGGCTGCATTAAAAATGTTTGAGCAGGCGATAGAAAAATTAAACGAGTCAGGGGCGAAAAGAGAAGATGTCGAAAAACACATCGAGATTTACAGCAGGCTTTCCAAAAAATACAGGGGAAAGGATAATCAGTAAAACAAACAAAATACAAATACTTCAAAATGGAAAAAGCAGACTTCAATAAAAACCTGAAAAGCTATCTTAAATCCAGAAGGAAGCAAAAATCAATCTGGCTTTGGAAATCGGGATTGTTCGGGAAAAAGAAAGACGGAGCAGACATACCGGAGGAAGCAGTAAAAAAGCTGCTGGCATCAAAGCCAAAATATGCGGCAAAAGGTGATGATTTAGGGGATGAAGACGGAACAGGAGATGCAGCTCAACAAATCCAAATAAAAAAAGAAATCCATTTTGAAGCGCAAATTCCTCAAGATAGCCTGCACACCGCAGAAACAATCAAGCAATCTCCTGAAGAAACAAGATTTATCGAAGAAAAAAACAGGGATGCGGCAGAATTGATGGGTGCAATAGACTCTGTTTTGTCCATGCTTCCGAAAGAAGAAAAATCATCATTCACTGAAACAGAAGAGCTTAAAACTTTCAGAAAACATATTGAAAGCATAAGGAAAATTCAATAAAAATAAAAAAATAAACCCAATAACTAAAAACCATTAAATTAAAAACAATAAATGAAAATAATCAATAAAAATACAAAATAAAAAAGTAATAAAAATAAAAAACAATGAAAACAAAAATAAAATCAACACAAATAAAATGAACAAAAATAAAATAAAACCAAAAATATTGTGGATGCTGCCTTTATTTGCCTTTTTGCTGATTGTTTTTGGAAACAATGTGTTTGCAGCCACGGAACAGGACGCTTCTCTCTCAATCAACAAGGCAGAGAACAAAATCAGCTACTTAAATACAATAGGGATAAGCACTGCAAGGCTGTCGGATCTTTTGAACGACGCAAAAATATCTTTTGAAGCCAAAAATTATCAGGAAGTTGCCGATACAGGCGCGCAGATAGAATCGCTTGCCGCATTTTCCGTGAAGCTTAGGGCAGATATTGCAGCATTGTCCGGCATGATCGATTCCGGCAAAAGTGCAGGGCTGGACACAAGCAGCGCGGAGCTGAGCATCGGGGCCGCAAAATCCGAGTTTTCTGCTGAAAACTATGAGCTTGCGTCATATCACTTTAAACAGGCTGAATCATCAGCCAATGAAATATTTTCCTCGCAGCTCATTTTATCAGCTGCAGAGCTGAACAAGTCAGGTGTTTTATTGTCAGAAGCTGGCATAACCCTCGATGTCGTCGCTGAAAAACAAGACGCTGCTGAAAAAATGATTGCATCAGGAGAATTTTCCGGAGCTATGCCGCTTATCACTGAAACCAATCTTCTTGCAAATTTAACAAGAGCTCTTGCAGAAGCATCAAAATCCTCTTCAGAGCTTTCTGAAGCAGGAATAAGCACGCCTGTTCTTGAGGACACCATCAAGGAAGCAGTGTTTTCATTGGAGCAGCACGATTACACAAGGGCAATTAGCCTTCTCGCAGAGTTTGACAGCACTAAAAACAGGATGCTCGGCATTTTGGAGTATATGGATAATATTGAAAAATCAATAGCCACTGCAGAAGCAGATGGGATAGGTGCATCATCTACAAGGAATTTGCTTGCAAAAAGCAGAGCAGAGTTTGCCTTAAACCATTTTGACGATGCAGAATCTCTTGCAAAACAGTCAGAAGAAAATCTCAAAAGCCTTGAATCTTCTTCTCTTATTTTCGGGGCTCTTGGAAGAAAACGCATTGTTTTTGATGTTTTTTCTTTCTTTAAAAGCCACTGGCTTGCGATAATCGCTGTTTTGGCGGCAATTGCAGCGGCATGGAAATACTCGCATGAGGCAATTTCGTTAAAAATTCTTGCCAAAAAGCTTGCAGCCCTAAAAAAAGAAAAAGAAACAATAATGGCCATGATTAAGCAGGCACAGGAAGACTATTTCAAGAAAAAATCAATGAATGAAAACTCATATAACAACCTTGTTGACAACCATCAGCAGAGGCTTATGGAAATCGAGGAAAAACTAACGATGATTGAGTCTAAGCTCAAAAAACAAAATGAAAAAAACAGCAATATTAGGAAAGCTTAATAAGGCATTGTGCGGCAATTAAACTAAACAAAAATGGACCTGCAAACTGAAATTGGAAGCAACAACATTATCCTGCTAATGGTATCTAAAGAGGGGTACAGGAAGGGAATTTTAGATGTGTCGCAATTTCTGGATAAAAATTCGTCAAAAGTGTGCTATGTATGCGTCAATGAGCCTTACGGATTTGTGTCCGGCAACCTTGCCAAGAGCGGCATTGATGTAAAAAAATTCTTTTTCATAGACACCCTTACAAGAAACGTGCAGGAGCCGCCGCATGCTGACAACTGCATTTTTGTATCGTCGCCAAGCGCCCTGACAGAGATAAGCCTCGCATTTTCAAAAGCGCTTAACGAGATGCACTGCGACGCGTCAATCTTCGACACGCTTTCCACAATGCTTGTTTACGAGAAGCCGCATGCCATAATCCAGTTTGTGCACAACCTGCTGACCAAACTTAGAATTTCGTCAGGAAAGGCAATATTTGTCACGCTTAAGGATGATGTTAACTCAGAGCTTACAAAAGATCTTTTCATGTTTGTTGACAAGGTTGTTGATATGACTTTAGTTAATTAGCTTGCCCTAATCCATAAAAAAAGAGGTAAAAATGAAAATCAGCTCCAAACTGGGCATAATAATGGGTATTATAAGCATTTTTGGATTAGTGGCTGTAAATCTCCTGTTTTACGTAAATGTGAAAATCATTTTTGAGCAAAATCTTGGCAAAGAGAGTGTTGCATCCGCATATTCTATCATAGACAGCATAGACAGGGAAGTTTACAATAGAATAGAAGATTGGCAGGTGTATTTAAAAGACCATCACTTGCAGGAATTCTTGGCAGCTTCAAACAGAGAATATGAACAGCTCGGGGATGTTCAGGAGTTCATAACCAAGAATGATCTGGAATGGATATCAGTTCCAAAAAGCAGCATTACCCCCTTCATGCAGAGCTTCATAAATAATCCGTTTTCTGAGGAATTACGTGAAAAAAGCAAATTTTATGAAAAAAAATATGGCTATAAGCTCTATGGAGAAATTTTCGTTACAAACAAATACGGCGCCAATGCCGCCCAAACAGGGAAAACATCTGATTTCAGGCAGGATGACGAGGTGTGGTGGCAAAAGGCAACCCAGGAAGGCGTTTATATCGGCGATGTCAAGTATGACGAAAGCGCAGGCATATATTCAATAGAAATTGACTCCAGGGTCGAAGATAAAGATGGGAACTTTTTGGGTGTTCTTAAATCTGTTCTGAACATTCAGGAGGCAATCACCATCACCGATAACCTGCTGGCGCAAAGCACATACAAAGACCCTGAAGTGAATCTGCTGGACCATGGAGGAAGAATAATCTATTCAAATGAGCAGTTCATTATTTTTGATGAGTTTCCGCTGTTTGCAACATTTAATGGTTCAGACGGGTTTTTTATAAGGAATGACGTTGAAGCAGACAATCAGGATGCAGTTAAAGAAGAAATTTACAGCTACGCGCACTCTCGCGGCTATAAAAAATTTAAAGGAACCGGCTGGGTTGTCATTTTAGAGCATAATTCAAACACAGTTTTGGATTTGGCCAAAAATTTTGAAAAAATAGTTATAGCAATTTTTTTGGTGACGATGCTCATCGTGATGGCCCTTTGGATACCTCTATCACAAATTCTTACCAAACCCCTGCATGAGCTTCAAAAAGCAATTGAAGAGGTTGAAAAAGGAAACCTGACTGCAAAGCTCGAAACAAAAAGAAGTGACGAGATAGGGGAGCTGGCAGTGTCATTTAGCAGAATGGTGAACGAGCTGAGCAAAAAACAGGAAAACATTGACAGTTACGAAAAAGGACTTCAGCTGAAAATAAAGGAAAAGACAGACGAGCTCAACGAGAAGATAAAAGAGCTTGAAACCAACAAGTCAGCCATAATGAATATCCTGGACGATTCTGACGAGGCAAACAGGCAGCTTGTTGAGGCTCAGGAAAGCCTGAGGAAAAATATACTGGAGCTTAAGAAGCTTGACCAGCAGAAAGACCAGTTCATTTCAATAGCAGCGCACGAGCTTAAAACCCCTTTGACAAGCATCATGGGATTTTCGGATTTGCTGAAGAAAGAGTCCATTGCAGGCAATGCAGAATTAAGGACAAAATATCTTCTGACTATATTCAAGGACTCAAAAAGGCTGGCTGAGCTGATAACCAACATACTTGACCTGTCAAGAATGGACATTGGAACATTGAAAATGGCATTGGAGCCAGTTTCCGCTTATGATCTGATGAAGGAAACAAAATGGCAGATGGATATAATAATAAAAAATAAAGGCCTGGATTCAGAATGGCAAATCGAAGAAAACATTCCTTCTATCACAATAGACAAAAACAAGATAATACAGGTTATATCCAATCTAATCAACAACGCAGTGCATTATACGGAAAAGGGAAAAATAACAGTACAGGCAAAAAAAGAAAATGATAATGTTTTGTTCAGCGTTTCAGACACCGGCGCAGGAATACCGAAAGAGTCCCAGCAGAAGATATTCACAAGATTTTATCAGGTTGACAGCCCTCTCACAAGGAAGATAGGAGGGACTGGGCTTGGATTGTCGCTTTCAAAAGGCTTTGTCGAGGCCATGGGGGGGAAAATATGGTTCGAGAGCGAAGAAGGCAAAGGAACAGCTTTTTACTTCACTATCCCGCTTTACGGAGTGCAGGCAAAGAAAGAAGTCGATATAATGCAGGAAATAAAGAAAAAAGGATTTGCTCCAATTGATGATGCAACGAAAAAAAAGATAGTGGAGGAATATCTTGCCGAACACGAAGAAAAGCAGCAGAACAGCGCAGAAAGCCGAAAAATAGGGAAGGAACCGGAAATTTCATCACCCCAAACCAAGGAAGGCCAAGACATCAAAGAACCGAAAAAAAATAAAAAAATTGATATCAAATATTTGGAGAAAAAAGGCTACATCTTCAAGCTCCCCGGATTAGGAGGAAAAGATTTCCCTGCTGCAGACATAAAATCCAAGGAAATTATAGAAATCACAATAAAAAACCTTAAGGATGTGCTTGGTGTTGGGGTATACAAAAAGCTGGAATCGCCCAGCCTTAAGATAATGCCGGACGGAAAAGTTGAGATATCCGGCAACGAAATAGAAATACTGGATTCGCTTGCCTACATGAGCGAAAAATTCCTTGGTTCTGTAGCAACAGGGGCTCTAAAGAAAGAGATACATAGAATTTCAGGCAGCAAATAATGAAAATTTAAATTTATTTTTCAAAGAATTTAAATATAACAGAGCAAATGGAGTAAAAATGGGTAAAACATCAAAAAGCATTGTTTTTCTGGTAGTATACTCTCTTATGGTACTTGCAATATTCTTCTTTAGGCTAGGTGGAAATTATTACATAAAAATTGTTGATTGGTTAACTTATATTACACCATTAATATCCGTTTTCTTTGGGTATACTACCTTTAAATATTTCGGGAAAGAAAGCAAGCAGGGAAAATCTATTTTGATTCTGACCTTTGCAACCTTTTTGTTCTTTGCTGCAGAAGTGATATGGAACCTGCTCGGAAATCCTGTTGTTTCTATTGCAGACCTGTTTTGGTTTTCAGGATTCTTTTTGATTTATGCTGCGATTATCTACTCAATTTTAATGGTTTACGGAGATTACTTCAAAAATAAAAAAAGAGTTCTCATAATAGCCGCTATATCTATTATTGTGTCATTTTTTTACTTTAAGCTGCTGCCTTTGTCATGGAACTCAGAAATAAGCCCTATAGAGAATGTAGTTACAACAGGCTATATATTTGCAGATCTTGTGCTCATTATTCTGCTGGTGATTATGCTTTCAATTGTCTTCTCAGGAAGCTACAGCTTATTTTGGATTGTGTTTGCCCTTGCAATTCTAATACGGGTAGTAAGCGATGTCCTTTACACGCTAAACTATGAATCCTATGAAGTGGGAAGCATGATAGATTTAGGATGGCTTTTTAATTATATCCTCTTTGCATTAAGCTTTATTGTGCTTAAACATAAAGCTGAAGCACTGCTCTGAGCACCAGGTTCAGCAAACAGGCAGAAATAACAATAAGAAACAATATCAATAACACAAAAAATTCTCATTATATACAAAAGAAAATAAATTCTTAATAAGAATCCGTCTGTTTAACCTAATGCCTTTTTCGCCCTTTTTACAAGATCATCATTGTCAAACGGCTTTGTTATATAGTCAAGCACATTAAGGTGATCGAGAGTTTCTTTACCTGTTTCAGAAAATCTTGCAACCGTAAGAAACACAATCTTGAAGTTTTTTGTGTCTTCATTTTCCCTTATCTTCTCAACAGTTTCCCTTCCGCTCATTCCAGGCATCATCATGTCCATCAATATTAAGTCTGGCTTCTCTGTTTTGAGCTTATCGAGGCATTCCTGGCCGGAAGCTGCGTCAATCACTTCAAACCCCTCAGATGAGAATATTGCTGTTATCAACTCTCTAAGGCTCGGCTCATCATCAACAACCATTATTTTTGACATAGTCCTTTTATTTTTTCCTTATTTATTAAGCTTTCTATTAAGAATCAATCATCCACAAAATCTATTGACTCGTCTGCAAACATTTTAAGGTCTTTTACGAGGCTTTCATCATATTCTTGTAATCCACCATTCTCTTTTAGTATTATAAACACTTTGTTGATGTTCTGCTGCTTTTCTTCTGTTGTAAGCTCATGCGTAAAGCGCAGTATGTCATGGGTTTGCTCATAAACAAGCAGCGATGATATAGTGTCAAATATGACTATGCTGCACTTTTTCTCTGCTATTGTCTTGCTTATTGCAGACTTTATCAAGTCCAGCTTGTTTCCTCCTTCTTTTATGAAAATGCAGTTTTCCAATGGTAATGGGGATTTATAATGGCTGCTCAAAATATCTATGAAAAAGAACTTTTCAATGCCAACACCTAGCCTTTTTAATGTGCCGGCAACATCCTCGACAGGCTTGCTTAAGCATACATAGCATATTTTTGAATGATTCTCTCCTACGCTTCTGACAAGCTCATCAAGCTTCTTTTCATACTGCTTTTCTGACAGCAAAACCAACAGAAATTTGTCTTCACTTGTATTTTTTAGCAATTCCATCTTCACGCTAAATAAGAGGGCAACTAGTATATAAAAAATTTGGATATTTTGGGATAAATTTACGGCAATTGAGGATAAATAACGTTAAAAACAGAGTAAAAACTCAAAAATACAAACTAAATTCGAAAACTTTTTATATTGTCCGCGAACTTTTATCTTTATGGGGACAATCTTGAGTTCACGGATGAAAGATGACGGCAAGATAGTCTTTGAAATTTCTGTGGATTATGAGGAATCAATACAGCTGCAGGGGCATATGGACAATATACACATTTTTTCAGAGAATGTTTCTGACATTGAAACTGGCATAAGCCAGCGCGGCCAGAACGAGGCCACAAAATATTTTCTCATTCCAAAGGATTTAAGAAAAGGGCTCAAATTCAGCGCAAAGGCGCATTGCCAGAAGATTGAAACCAAGGCAAAAACAATATTCATTTATGTTGTTGACAAGGCAGGTTTGTAAAATGGACAAAGTAAAGACGGGGATAAAAGGATTTGACAAGCTTGTAGATGGAGGATTCCCAAGGGGAAAGAGTATACTGCTCAGCGGAACCCCCGGGACATGCAAGACAATATTCGCGCTCCAGTTTTTGCACAATGGCGCCATGGAGTCAAAGGAAAAAGGGCTGTACATTTCATTTGAGGAAAGAACCCAAAGCCTGAAGAACCAGGCGCTGCAGTTTGGGTGGGATTTTGATAAGCTCGAGAAGAGCGGAATGGTGAAAATAATAAGCATTCCTCCCAAAAGCATTAAGGAATCAACAGCAGCTGAAATAATAAAGATGGCAAATGAGGGTAATATCAAGAGGCTTGTTGTTGACTCTCTTTCCGTGCTTTCAATAAACGCCCCCACCACATATACAAAAGTTTCTGAGCTGACAAACATATCCATAAAGAGGTTTATGTACAGATTCATAAATGATTTAAGGGACTCAAACAGCAACATAACCTCATTGTTAATCTCCCAGACGACAAACGGCCAGCTATCAAGGGACACCGTTTCAGAGTTCATATGCGACGGAATCATCCACATAAGCTATGAAAGCCTTGGAGGGGATTATTCAAGAAGCCTTATAATAAGGAAGATGAGGGAAACAAATAATGATGAGGATGTGCATCCCCTTGAGATAGGAAAAAACGGGTTAATAGTTCACGACCTCAAATAGCAAAGCTATAAATATAACCATCGACATAGTTTTCAAATCAAAACTTCTTAACCCATATGAAAAACATACAGTCAGAGAATAAATTCGTCGATAAATCCAATGCGCACGGCTTGTTCAACTTCGACAAGGACGGGACACTGAGGATTGCGGGTGTTGCAGCTTTCATGATGCCAATGACTTCTCTTGCAATTCAGTATTCTCTTATGAGCAAACATCTTGAGAAAAAGAAACTCGATGACATAATTTATTATGTTGCGAAGATACAGGGAGTTGTTGCTGTAAAAATTTTGAGGGATAAATTCGGGATTAAGTCAAAAAAAGAGCTGTTTTTCACAAGCCTTGATCAGGGCAGCATGATTGGGCTTGGAAAAGACGAAGTGATAAGATTCAGCGAAAAAGACAAGCATGTTATCCTAAAAAAACAAGTGTCTCCTTATGAAGATGCATATACAAAAACCTTTGGGCATCAAAAAGAGCCGATAGGCCATTTCTTCAGGGGTGTGCTAGCAGGAGTCTTGGATGAATTATTTGAAGAGCCGATGGTAGTCATTGAAAGGCAATGCAAAGCAGCAGGAAACCCTTTTTGCACATATGAAGGCTTTCCAGTAAGCTCATCAGGCTCAAGAAAAATAACAGAAACCGAAAAGCACAAGATACCAGCTACTGAAACTGATTTCCCTGAAATGGAAAACTTAAAGAGGGCTATGGGCTTTCTAAAATAACAGCGCGGTTAATCAGCATAGTCTCTTTCTCTAATGATTCCAAAAACTTTAAGACTGCCGGGTCATTTATTTCTTCTGTAAAAAATTTTGGCGGATTGTCAACAGGGGAAATTTCAATGTAAGCTTCTGTATTGTAGCCATCAACTTTTCCTGAAGTAATCTTATCCAATAAAAATCCCATTTCTTTGTAAAGTTTTGTGCTGCCAATCTCCATTATGGACACAATATGTGTTATCCCCTGTTTTTTTGCATACTCATAACCAGCGCGCAGCACTTTCCTGCCAGTCCCTCTTGGAGCAAATGGAAGTGATATCCACCTTCCAGGCTCCCAAACAACCTTTCCATTCTTCCTCAAATAATCTAAATTCTGCTGCGTATCTGCAGGAAGCCCTAAATCTTTCGAATCCATTACAAATCTGATTGTGGCAAGTATCTTGCCGCCATGCTCCGTCACCAAATGAACGGAATTATCATCAAATTTGTCCCACTCCACCATTTTTGCGTCCTGCTCTTTTGTTGACTCCAGAACTCCAAACCTTTCCTTTGTAAAATGATACCTTATCCTGTAAAGCTTCTGCATCTCCTCATCTTTCGCAAATCTTATTTTGATTTGCTCAGGAGATAATTTATAATAATCATTTTTTTTCCTAACAACTATAAAGTGCCCCTGCCCGAGGTATGTCCTGTAGCCCGGCATCAAATCATTTACAATAACATCTGAAAAACCGCAAAAATCAACCAAAATTTCCTGCAGCCTTTCTGTCGTGAAGAAGTGCTTTATGTTCTTTTCTAGTATTTCGTTCACATCTCTCACAATTTTAATATCCTCACTGAACTTTTCAAGAATGCCTGCGCGCTGAAATTCCTGATAAATAGTTTTTTGCAGCAGATTGAGATTTTGATTTGGCTTTGGGCCGCTGACAACAAGAATTCCGTCTTTTTTTAGCGAAGCATAAATCTTATCTGCCAAATCATAAGGGTTATCCAGAAGGTACATTACGTTTAGCATCACGGCCCCGTCATATCCTCCCGGCTCAAGTGTTATTTTTGTAATGTCTGCATTGATTACCTCAACATACTTGCCAAGCCCCTCTTTTTCAATCTTTTTTCTGGCTCTCTCAATCATAGCCTGGTTATTGTCAATAGCAAGGACATTCACACCTCGCTTTGCAAGTTCTATTGCAAGATTCCCTGTTGCGCATCCAAAATCAACAACTCTTTTGCACCCTTCAAGGCTTCTTACAGCATTGCTTATCAGTTTTTTGTAAAATGATGTCCGCGCAACAACATTGTCATAGCTTTCCGCGTACTTTGAAAATATATCCTCTTGCACATTTTCAACTTTAAAGCTATCGCTAATCAAAATTGATTTTTCCATTTTACCACCTACTTTTTATTTATTTTTTTGAAGCATGATTGCTGGCACCGGCTGCTCAATACCGGAATTGTAATTCCTGTAATGATACCAATAAGCGCCTGTCTTGCCGTTTTTCAGAGTATTCATCACCCTTTCAGAGCCGACAAGCTGATTATTTTCTCCGGATTTGCTTGTCATTTGGGGAATCATTATTCTGTTAATGTCCCTGCCGACATAATCCCTCAGCTCGTCGAATATTTCAGGAATTTTGAACGAAGGATCCGCATAAAACACCGGGTCTGTCAGCGGCTCTCCTGATATGTAAAATCCATCAAGAGATTCCCCCGAAACAACTTTTTTCTGGAATATGCCTGCAAGTTTTGTGCCGTTAAGAACGCCAAACCCGACAACAACGCCTATGACCCACGGGTCAAGCGATTTTGCAAACTCAATTGTCTCAAACATTTTTTTCGGAGTATCCCCGGGATAGCCGAAAATAAGCTCGTGCATGACTGCAATCCCGTTATCCTTGCACATCTTGGTTGCATTTGCTATGTGATTGCGCCCAAACCATTTTCCAAGCGACTTTAATACCTCAGGGTCAGCGTGATCAACTCCAAAATTTGCCCCGACAAAATTTGCCTTTGCAAGAAGAGAAGCATATTCTTCATCAAATGGGGATGGCTGGCAATATGTCCAGAACCTTACTTTATTTGGATAACCTCTGGCTATTATTGCCCTTAAAACCTCTTTTGAATGGATGATTGGCATGTTGAACTCGCTGTCAGCAGTGTGTATGTCGTTGATTCCCATAGCAACAAGCTGATCAATTTCCTCGATGACATCTGCTATATCTCTTGTGTTGAAACCTTTTCCTTTTGCAATTGGCTCAATGCAGTATGAGCAGGACATCCCGCAGCCGTTGCTTGTCCTGACATTTCCCAATCCGCCGTTTTTGTAATACCATCTGTTGTCAATAAATTTTCTTTTTATTTTCCTTGCAAGCTGGCTTTTCCTGCCGTCAAAAATTCCCTCATCGCAATTGCCGAATTCCTTTATTGATTTGCCTTCATTGATTGCATTTGCAATTCCTACAATTAAGGCATCTCCAGGGCCTATAATTCCATATTTCAATCCAAACCTTTTGAGCAGTTTTTCAGCATTGGAAGAAAAGCCAACCCCTCCAAGAATCATTTTTTCTGCCGGCACATGCAGCCTTATCCTGCTTATCAGCCTATGATGCTCTTCAAGAAAAGAGCCCTTGGTTGGCAAGTCAAGAAATGACGGAAAATAAATATCTCCTGTATTTCTCAAGCTCAATCCAACTAAATCCGGAGTTGATTTTTTAAAATAAGAATCAATTGATTCTATCGGGTCTTCTGCAGGCGTTAAGTCAAGAACTCCTACATCATGCCCTGCTTCTTCAAGTGCAGAGCCCAGTATATCAATTGCATACGGCCCGATTGGAGGTATTTGTATCCTGTTTAAATTAACCAAAGCGACCTTAGCCAACCCCACTTCACCCCTCTTTTTTGTATATTTATACCTATTTTTATCCGAAATATAGTAAAAATATAAACTTTGTGCTTATTTTTTATCCTAAAACAACAATTTTGGGATAAATTATGTACTATTCAATGCTATTTTATGCCAATATCGGTAATTAGCCGCAATAGCTGTTAATATCATCAAGAAAAAATATACATACTGAGAAATATTCAGAAATTTTAATACAGACTATTTTTGAAGAATTCTGGATAAGTTAATCCTAAATTTATCCTGTTTTTGAGTACGTTTTACTTACCTCGCTCATCAGCTCTTCTCATAATTCGGCTTGTGCCGCCATGTTGATGTGGCAGTAACATCCAGGTAATACCCCTGCGTTGGGTCCATCCTCACAAAGTTCCTGTTGCTTGCAGACGGAATCCAATAGTCCTTTCCTGACACGAAATAGTGCGATGTAACCTCAAACTTGTCGCCCGTTACATTGTACCTGTCCATTGCCCTTATGGAATTCGCAGGGCTTACAACAAGTGGGTACGGAGTAAATGAATTCTGTATCAGCTTTGATGCGTTTGGAGAATACCAGCCAACAACATTCCATCCAACCCCCAAGTCTAAAGTTGAATTGCTTGTCGGCACTTCTCCTACAATTGTTAGGTTGCATGATATGTTTACTTCAGCCCAATACCCCTTTCCGATTTCAAGGCTTGTGAAGTTTTTGCTTCCGGATGCAGGGAACCACGCGCTTCCGTTGTAATTGGTTCTCATGAAACTTGCTGATGTTGTATTGTAAACCCACAGCGTCTTTATGCATCCAAGCGGCTTAACCCTCAAATCGCTTCCGTTGTTGCTTCCGTTGAAAAGCCCGAAGTTGGTTATATTAAGCGGCAGGCTTATGAGATTCCAGTCTGATAACGCATTTGAATTATTAACAAGTTCAAACTCAAATTTACCGACAGTTCTGTTGGAGGTGGCATTCACATTGCCTTTGACAACACTCACCCTGTAGAATCTTGCAGTCTTGTTTGCAGCATTTGTATCTGTATAGTTTGAATCAGTTGAAACTGTGAAATTAGGAGTTGCGCTGAATGGCTCATCATATCTGTCAATCATGTACACATTAAATCTGTCAGCATATGTTATGTCGTTCCAGTCTAGCAGTATGCTCTCATTATCGCCTGCAAGAGTGGCATTGAAAGCAGTTACTGCCTGCACTATCGTAAAGTTTCTGGCCTGGCTTGTGTTGATGTTTCCGGAGTCATCCCAGCATGTTACATTCCATCTGTGCGCACCGCCTGAAAGGTTCACAAATGTGAAGTTCACATAAGTTCCGTTTGTTATATTGAGGTTTGTGAGGTTAATCAGTCTGTCAATGGTGAAGTTGCATGTTATGTTCATGTCAACCCTGTCAGTCACAGTGAAATTGAACATGAGCTCGTTTGATGTTGTGTTGAAGTCATTTACAGGAGATATAAGCATCGGCGCTGGAGGAGTCATGTCTGTAAGGTTAAAAGCCAATTCATCAAATGTTAATCTTAAATTTGCCCCAACAGAAGATCCGTTTGGAGTAAACCTCACTCTCAAATGCCCAAACCCGTCCTGAAGATGGGCAACATTTGTTATGTTTACATTAACCCACGTATTGACGTCGGTATTCTTGAATGTCTTGTTGGCGTTCAATGCAGTGTTTATGGTTACGTTGTCGTTGTTGTATGCATAAACTGCCGTGTAATATGGAGTCTGTCCCATGCTATCAACTCTTACCCTTATGAAAATCTGGTCAAACGGAGCAGGGTCAGTGTTGTTGACTATGTTAAGCACCCTTACATTCACTCCGCTTCTTGCCTCCATGAAATTTTGAGTTGCAAAGTTGTTATCTGTTAATGGCACAGTTACATCAGTATATGCTGTACCTGCCTCGCTTGCTTCCATATTTGCAATGTTGGATGTTCTTCTTATGTTGCCGGGCGTCGCAAGCCCTGCTCCAGGATCAAGGCCTTTCATTCCGCCTGCTGATATGTTGCCGAGCGTAAAAGTCATGTTGACATTGAAGCTCCCTCCTGTTTCAAATGTGAAATTGGCAATTTGCTCTTTTATCCCGTTTACTGTTACTTCTGGCTCCCAATATACAATTCCTTTTGACTCTGAATCAGAGTCTGTGAAATATGAAGTGTAGCTTCCAAATCTGCTTAAGTTGTATCTTATTGAAGATGATTCCATTGTGTAATTTTCACCCTCTGAAGATGAGTTAACTATTCTCAAAATGTCAGCATCATTGTCGTTGCTTATATTAAAATCTTTGAAAATCCACTTTAATTCAACATTGGATATGTTTTTGCTTCCTATATTTCTTACATTGAAAGTTATGTTGTCATACTTGGAATTGGAATATGCTATTTTTGTGTAGTTAACCAAAAGGCTTTGGTCAAGCACCCTTCCGACAAACTGCACAAAAGTGTAGTTGCTTTCATTGTTGACTCCTGTCCTCTGGAAGTCCCACGTTACATTTCCGAAATCAAATGCAGTTGTTCCGTTTATTATTATGAGCCAGCTGTTTTTGAACCTTGAATCGCCGGGCGCTGTTGAGTTGAAGTTTACAACTTCCTCGCTGTTGTTGACCCACCAGTTGACTCCTGTTTCAGCAGCCATGTGGAAGTAGGTTGCGCCGTTTATTGTTTTTCTTTCAGCATAATGGAATTCAGACAGGTTTGCAAGCGTTGGCGTTATTTCTATGAAAGGCGATGATACAATCACGCCAACCCCTTCAGAGCAGTTCGAAGTTACATTCACAATATATGTTCCTTCTATTGTTCCGTTAAGTACCCACCCGACGGAAACGCTTGTGCTCCCGTTAGTGAAATTGCCTACTGAAATGTTGACTGGAGTAATTGCTACGAGCCCGGTCTGGTTGGATATATTCATCCTGCAGCTGCTCACAGAGCCGTTCACTGCAGTCAAAGTTGCGTTGACAAAAATGGTTTCATTTAGATACCTGCTCGTGTCATAAATCGGATTGGTTATTGAAACATTTCCTACGGAGTTGATTACAGTGAAATTGTACCATTGCGTTACCATTAGGTTGCCGGCGCTGTCATTAGCATAGAACCTGTAATAAACAAGATTCCCTCCAGAAAGATTGCCTGAATATATCGTGAAATTGAATGTGTCTCCTGCTGAATTCATAAGGCTGTTGTTCCTGAATATATTGCTCCAGTTGCCCTCTATGAATGTCTCGTTGAGGAAATAATTATCCGTTATGGTCAGGAAGAGCGAAACGTTGTTGAAATTGTACACTTCAACAGGAGTCACAGAATCAAGCGTTATCGAAGGCGCCGTCAGGTCAACAGTCAAATTCCTCGCTTCAGAAGATCCCATATTGCCCCATGTGTCGTTTGCATACACTCTGTAATGGTGCGCTCCCTCTGCCAGCATCTCCTTCGATATAAAGCAGTTTGCAGACTGGCCGTTCCTTCTCAGGGGCATGGACTCATTCGCATTGTCGAACTCAAGTATGCAATCGGCTATAGAATGGCCGTCATATATTGACGTGTTTATGAAAATAGTGTCAGATCCTATCAAAGATCCGTTTGCCGGCGTCGGATTCGTGAAGTTTATCTCAGGAGCAGCCAAATCAGTGTAGTTTATGCTGACATTCTCGAGATACGGGGTAATATACTTGTCACTTGTTGTTAAAATGGATTTGTACTGGACGTAGCGCGCCACCGTCTGCACAAGCGGTATTTCAGGAGCATTGTAAATGCCGCTCCAATCGCTCCACATGTTGGAATTGTTGCTTACCCTTGTCTGCAATGTGATGTTAGTTGATTCTGTCACGTTCACATAAAACTCTCCGGCAGGGTTGTAGGCTGCGTCTGCTGTCCCGCCAGTCATCGCCTTATCTGCGGCAAATCCGGCGCTTCCTCCGTTAAATGCGGTGCTGCGGTTTATAAAGAACGCCGCCAGGTCGTTTGCAGTGTTGTCAACCGCAAAGCCTAGAATATCTCCGGGCATCAGGCTTGCCGGCAGCGTATAGGCGAATACAGAGCCGAACGCAACTGGAGGGACCTCATCACCGGTATTTGAAACCATGCTCCTGTTCCTGAAAAACAGGGCGCTGTCCCCCGCTCCTGTGTCTATTGAGCACCCTACTACATCGCTCATGTTGAAATTGGCAGGTATTGTATTTACCCCGTTGCCTGCCAGGAATGCAATGTCAGCGCCGAATGTGGAAGCAGCGCTGGAAAAGCTGCCATTGATGAGGGATAGGTATACTAAATTTGTTGCGTCATCGTCAACCGCCACGCATGCAATGTCATCATAGCTCCATCCTGCCGGCAAAGTATACCTATTCAATGCCCCTGTAAAGTCAACACTTGAAACTAAATCGGCTTGCGCGCTGTCAACGCCAAAGCTCCCGTTTCTGTAGAATGCCGCAGCAAGGTTGTCTGCATCATCAACCGCAATTCCCATAACATCGCTTGAATTGGGAAGGGAGGAGCTCCATGAAATATAGCTAAGGGCTGTGTTGTTTGCTCCTGTGTCAAACACCCTTGATGTGAAATTTCCTGAAAGGTTATATGTTTTGTATGTTTCCATCGTGCTGATTGTCGTGTAATTCAGCGTAACGTTTGCAGGATTGCCGGATCCTGTAACATTTGCCCTGTAAAGCAAGCCAAGCCCGAAATCCACATCAGTTGTATCGACAAAAGAATGCGGCAGCAGCGGAGGCGCATCTATTGTTATGTTGTAAAACACAGACTCATTGGTGTTTCCGGCACGATCAGTGCAGTTTATGCGCCAGTCGTAATCGCCGTTATTCAGGTTAGTCGATATGGAGTTTGAAACATTCTTTGTTATCATGCCAGACACGGAATTGACGCTGCCGTTTATTATAAGCGAGCAGTTTGCGACTGTGAACTGGTCGGTAACATTAAAACTGAAAGTAACCAGTGACCTGTTCTCGTACGAATGGTTTGCCGGATTTAAAGGCGTAACTTGCGGGGCAGAATTGTCCACCACATACTTGAAATAGCCGTCCGAATCAGTTGAGCGGTTGAACATGTCATACGCTATGACTTTCCAGAACCATTCCCTGTTTACAGCAAGGTTGTCTGTTGCATTCAGGCTGTTGTTTGCAGGGCTGCCGGCTAGCATGTACGCAAAATCAGCAGACGAGAAGTCCTCCGAGTTGTCAACCAGTACAGTGTAGTTAAGGAAATTTTCATCATACGCTTCTGTCCAGTTCAATGCCGGGCTCTGGTTACTGGATTCTGTGCTGTTTGCAGGCATTGAAAGGTTGAAGTCAGCAGGCGCAAGCAAATCTATCCTTACTGTAAAATTGGTTGAGTTAAAAGCGTCTCTTTCCAGCAAGTCATAGCACCTTACATTCCATATATAAGTTCCGTCAGATGCGTTCATGGCGAGTATTGTGTTTGCTCCCGATACTATTGAGGTGTTCGATATATTTTCCATAAACACTGATGTAAAGTTTCCGTACAGTGTACAGTTTCTTGCATTCGGCTCAAATGCAGTGAAATTGAAGAATACTGTCGTGTTTGGATAAAGCGTGTTGTTTGCCGGTGCATTGAGCCTTACAACTGGCTCAAGATTGTCCAATATTATCTGCCTTGTCTCGGTGCTGTTTTCAAAGCTTACTCTGTCCCTTGCAGTCACATTGTAATAATACCTTCCATCAGCCAGGCTTGTGAAATTGAAGCTTAAGTTTGCAGGCATATCTTCCGACGTGATATTCGTCTCATTCACCAGCGCAAACTCAGAATTGTACAGATAGAATGTTGCATTTGCAAAATTGGTTTCATTTATTGTGACATTTATGAAAGTGTAATTCTGCGCGGCATATGTGTTGTTTGATTCAGTCGGCTCTGTGAAATTTATTCTGAGTATTGTGCTGTCTAGCGTTATCTTTCTGGTCTCTGTTGAATTTTCCAGCAAAGCCATGTCTCTCGCGGTTACATTGTAATAATAAACCTCATTTGCATTTGCAAGCCTAGAGAAATTGATGAAGAATGACTGGCTGTCGGCTGTGAAATTTGTTTCGTTCACAAGGTCAAATGAAGAGTTGTAAAGGTAGAAAGTTATGTTTGCGAAATTGCTTTCATTTACTGAAACATTGACGAGTATGTAATCACTTACAATGTATGTGTTATTTGGCGCAGTTGGGTTTGTGAAGTTTATCTTCGGTATTCTTGTGTCGATAGCAAGCGTGAAATTCGTGGAATTAAAGTTGAAGTTTCCTGCGCTATCGTTACACCCTATGTTCCACTCTATTGTAAGGTCTCCAAACGATCTTACAATGAACTCGTCAACGCCGCTTGCAACAGCATAAGTGACTTCCCTCTCTCCAAACATTCCTGTTTCATTCGTGTACAGCGCACAGTCCGAGAGCCCTGCGTCAAATGCAGTGTATCCGAACAGGACATTGGAGAACTGGCTGTAAGTCTTGTTTGCAGGCTCATTCAGCCTCACTGCAGGCATCGTGTTGTCAATCCTTATTTGTATGGTTGTCGAGTTGAGCAGGCTGTCGCTGTCTGTCGTATTGAGCCTTGCAAAGCAGCTGTCAGAGTCTTCTGCACACTGGCTGAACCCTTCTTGCGTTATTGTGTTGAATGAGCAGTTGCTCTCGTTCGTTGCACATATTGTGGAAGGGCTTGCGAAAAGCGGGCTGTCATCATATTCCAAAAGGTACATTGAAATATTCCTGTCATCAAATGAATCTGAGAAGTTAAAAATTACAATTCCTCTCAAATGTTGCGTATCCTGCGGATAGGTAAATACTGCTTCAGGATGGTCGTTTATTGTTGCGTTTGGAATCTGCGGCGAGTAGTCATTTGGAGTGTTTGTTCCTTTTGCTTTGCATCTTAACGTAATATTGCTGTTTCCGGAATCAAAGGAAGTCCTTACTGCAAAGGTTGCATTGCAATCCTGCCCCTGCACGAGGGCGCCGCATGACTTGTTCATCGTGTATCCTGTAAGCTCGCTTGAAAAATTATTTATGTTATTCCAAATCCCAAGAGTGGCATCTGCATATTGCGGGAAAATGGTTACATCGCTGCACGGAGCTTGGCTTTCTTCACTGCATGTGGCGTTGCAGGCCATATAAAAAGTGTAATTTCTGCCTAAATCAGACTCATTTATGACAAAATCCGAGAGAGGATAAACCAGTGTTGAATTTATGAATATCACTGTCTTTTGCGTCCAGTTTAAATTTGGACTTTGAGATAGGTTGATGTTGCCTGCAAAATCCTCGGCATAGACTGCAGTCCAGTTTGCAGAGCCTTCTTCTGTTACGAGGCGTGCATAGCTCCAAACATTTCCTCCAAACCCGCCGCAGCTGTTAGGATCGGTTGTGTCATTTGTCATGGAAAAATTTGTCAATCCGGAATCCGGCCTGTCTATTTCTGCATAAACATATTTTATAGATGAGAAAGTGTCGTTAATAGTCACATTAAAGCATATTTTGCTGTTCACCAGAACTTCAGTCATGTTGATGGACTGGTTTAATATTGTAGGGAAAGTCTTGTCAATCTTTATAACCTGTGTTTCAGAAGCGTTCTGGCTTCCGGCATAATCAGCACACTGCACATTCCAGTTGTATATTCCGCTGTTAAGGTTTGCAGAGAAGTTTTGATGCGCATTCTCTGTGATGCTGGTATTGGTTACAACTCTAGTATCTGCTGTTATGTTGACAAAGTCAAGCGTTAAATATATTGTTTCTCCCGGGCCAATTGCCGTAAACCTTGCTTTTATGCCGACTTTCACCTGATTGCTTGTAGTGTTCACGAAGTCCCTTGCATCGCCGTTTATGTTGAACATTTTTCTTTCTAGGTTTCCATTAGTCCCTTTTGTAGCTGTGTTGTTAAGCGTTCCAAGGCTTACCCATTTATTATTTGAGAAATTGTACACTGTTAAATTCTGGTGGGCTTCAACAACAGCCCCGCCTAATGGGGCAGTTCCGTCACATTCTGCATCAGCAGCTCCGGTGTGGCAGTATCTTACATCAAACAACAAATCTTTGACAATGCTTCTGTCAACATTGCTCAAATTGAAAGTAGTATTTACGCTTGCGTCAACTATTGATTCTCCTGTAGTTCCTACAAACCAGATTGAATTGTCATTTGGCTTTGTTATGTTTTCTATGCTTCCTCCGGAGCTTGCAAACGTTCCTGTGAGGCTGCCGTTTGAAACATTTGCATAAGGCTGGCCTGAAGGAAGGCTCATCAGCAGGCTGCAGTTCTTTGTTCCAAGGAAATCATCGCTTACATTGTAGCTGAACAGCTGTATAATGGAGCTGTTCCATGTATTGTTCCTTGGCCCTTCAGGGAAAACAACAGGCGGGAAAGGGTCAATATTCACTGTCCTGGTTTCCGTCTGGTTGTTTCTTCCTGCAGAGTCATTTGCCCAGAAATAGAAGCTGTATGCTCCGCTCAGTCCAGTTTTTGTAAGATTCGTAAATATTTCGGTCCCATAGCCCATTGTCTGGTTTGCAATTGAGTCATTCAGCGAGAAAATCAGCGTATGCGGATTATTGTCTGAATGGGTAACATTGAATATCTGCGTTGCAGAAGACAAATTTGTGTTGTTCAATGGCGTCGGCTCTGCAAATGCTACACGCGGATTATTCACATCAATCATTATTGTGAAGTTTGTTGCATTGTATCCGAAATTTCCTGCAGTGTCGTTGCAGAACACATTCCATACAAACAGCCCTTCATTGTTTATTGTCGTGTTGAAAAAGCTGGTTATTCCTTCTGAAGGGGACTCTGTCTGGTTTGCCTTCCATATTCCGGAAAAGTTTGTAAAAAAGGTGCAGAAATTTATGTTTATGTCAGTTGGAATGTAGCTCATCTGCAGCATTCCGCTTGTGTTGTATGTATCATTAAGCGGGCCTGTCAGGCTGACTGAAGGGCTTTGTGTGTCTATTGTGAAGTTTACCGTGCTGTTTGCGCTTGAATTTAAGCCGTCTGACAGGCTTACATTCAGGATATAATATCCGTCAGAGGCGTTGAATGTCGTGTTTACAGAAGATGTCTGATTTAATCTCCCGTTCACATAATACAGTATGCTGATTGCGTCATTGTCAATATCTGCTTCAAAAGTCACATTAAGCTGGATAGGCTGCTGGTTTGTGTATAAATCGCTTGCCGGAGCCAATATGGCTGAGTTCGGAATAAAGTTCTGCACAACTGCAAACTGGCTCACATTAACCCATCCTCCAAAATCAAAGCCGTCAAACGGCCTTTCGCTTGCGTTGACAGTGTCGCCCCTGTCGCCATTCCCCGCCAGCGCAAGATTTAATGTTCCGGATGTTTCTCCTGCAATTTCTGCATTGTTCCTGAACCATATATACTCGGATGTGCCCTGCGGATCATTATCTGCATCAGAATATGCGCAGCCAGATTGGTTTATCACGTCGTTGGTAAACGGAGCAGTGTTGTTCAATGTTCCTGCTGAGCAAACAGGAGGGCTGTTTATCACTGTCACTACAAAATCAGTCTGGTTCTTGCTGTTGTAGCTGTCATTTACAATTAAGGAGAAGTTTATTACATTGCCCTTGCCTAGGAATATAGTAAAATTCTGCGAGCATTTGTCGCTTTGCCCCGAAACCGATACATTGAAGAACCTTTTTGCGCCATTGGTTTGGTTGTCAATGAACTGGCAGAAGCTTAATTCAGAATTGTCGCTTATATTTGCTGTGAAGTTTATCACTTCTCCGATTTTAGGGGAAGTATTGTTTATTGAAGAGTTCACCGAGGGTTGTACAAAGTCAAGAGAATAATTTATTGAAATGTTTTCAAGATACGGAGTTATATATTTGTCTCGCGTTGTAAGCACGGCTTTGTACTGTATATACTTCCCTACGTTCCACTCAACTGATTGTGAGCCATCATAATCAATATATATGCTGCTCCATGGAGTCCATGCTATTGTGTCATTACTAATCCTAGTCTGCAGCGTTATGTTTGTAGATTCTGTCACGTTCACATAAAACTCTCCGGCAGGGTTGTAGGCTGCGTCTGCTGTCCCGCCAGTCATCGCCTTATCTGCGGCAAATCCGGCGCTTCCTCCGTTAAATGCGGTGCTGCGGTTTATAAAGAACGCCGCCAGGTCGTTTGCAGTGTTGTCAACCGCAAAGCCTAGAATATCTCCGGGCATCAGGCTTGCCGGCAGCGTATAGGCGAATACAGAGCCGAACGCAACTGGAGGGACCTCATCACCGGTATTTGAAACCATGCTCCTGTTCCTGAAAAACAGGGCGCTGTCCCCCGCTCCTGTGTCTATTGAGCACCCTACTACATCGCTCATGTTGAAATTGGCAGGTATTGTATTTACCCCGTTGCCTGCCAGGAATGCAATGTCAGCGCCGAATGTGGAAGCAGCGCTGGAAAAGCTGCCATTGATGAGGGATAGGTATACTAAATTTGTTGCGTCATCGTCAACCGCCACGCATGCAATGTCATCATAGCTCCATCCTGCCGGCAAAGTATACCTATTCAATGCCCCTGTAAAGTCAACACTTGAAACTAAATCGGCTTGCGCGCTGTCAACGCCAAAGCTCCCGTTTCTGTAGAATGCCGCAGCAAGGTTGTCTGCATCATCAACCGCAATTCCCATAACATCGCTTGAATTTGGCAGCGAGCTTTCCCACGCTATTCTGTCGAAAACAGCATGCCGCTGCGTTGTATTAAATATTCTTGATGTGAAGTTGCCGCTTAAATTGTAAGCCTTTTGCGTCATCATAGTGCTGATTGTGGTATAATTCAGGGTTACATTTGCTTCATTTCCTATTCCGGATATGTTAACCTTATCCAGAGTTCCCTGCTTGAAATCTAGGTCCGTGTTGTCAACAAAAACAAGCCCCTGCAGCGCGTAGTTGTTTGCGTATCCTGTAAAGTTTCCGAAGTCAAATCTCTGCGTGTGCTTTCCTGGCGTCAGTACTTTCACTGTCCACAATGCAGTCTTATTGTCGCAATTGTAGTCCTCGACAAAAACAGACTCGATTGGAGTTTCCTGTCCGATTGTATCGTTGATTTTTATTTTCTGCCCGCTTCCATCAATAAGGTAAACATTGCTTTCAATTATGCTGTTGCCGTAATCAAACAGAACATTATCGCCGCACTTTAATTCAAGCACATCAAGGTCATTGGCTGTCATAAGACTGTCGGTTTCCTTCTCCGCATAAGTGGTTCCGTTGCTTGCGCTTATTGTCAGGTTTGCAGTTCCGCTTGTGTTGAACCTAACTGCCCATGTTCCGCCCACTGTCGGATAGCTTTGCAAATCTATAACATTTAATTCAACTTCAAATGTCTGGTTGCTTAAATGAGGCACAACCCATTCTATCCTTTCTATGAGGCCGTTTCCGTCAGCGTCAATGTAAGTAACATTCCTGAACAGTTCCCTTTCCCCATTCTTTAGCCAGTAAAGTTTTATCGCAGGTTCTGGCACTTCTGCAATGCTGGTGTAAGCAAGCACATTCTCATAGTGCAAATCTGAAATTATTTTGACAAGCTTCCTTGAATCGCTTAGTGTTTCCTCTTCCTTTTCGGGGGCTTCTGTGTCAAACTGCACTATTGCTTCCTTTATTTTTTCCCCTATAGTTATGTTGGCTTCACTGGAATTTAAGCTGCTCAAATCGCTGGAAGGAGAAGATTCATTGGCTGCAGATTTTAATTTTTCAATTCTGGCTTCAAGCTGGTATTTTTTGCCGTCATCTTTTTCCCTGGCCAGCTTCCTTCCAATAATTTCAATTTCCCTGCCGGCATCATATTCATCGAGCTTTTTTACCTGTCCCCTATGGCTGACTTTGGCTGTTGTTTTGTTTATTTCATATTTTTTTCCGCTGTCAACCTTTTCTATAGTTATGTTAAATGCCTCTTCCGGTACGCTTATGCTTGCGTTCTCCTTTTCGTTTTCAAATGAAACCTGCTTCAGCCACTTAACCGGCTTGCCTATTTCAGCTTCAAGCTGCGTAATATTGTTTTCAAATCCTGATTTCTCAACTCTTACTTCAAATATGTTTGACGACACAGGCGATTCAGAGTCATTTGCAGTTATGAACATGTAAGCAGTTCCAACGAAATCAGTTCCGGGAGTTATATCCATCATTTCGCCGCTTATTGCAACAGAAATATTTTCCGCGCTCTTGTAATAGCCGTATTCCAGCAGGTCGTTTTCCGGATCCTGGAAGTAATTGCTTAGGTTTATCTGCAGCAATTCATTTTGCTTCATTGTGTAGTTTGGCAAATCAGCCAATAAGATTGGAGGCTGGCTGCTCTCCAGCTGCAAAACAGTGTAAGTCAGATTGTTCAAAATTATCCTTCCGCTTTCCAGCTCTACAACTATCCTGTAATCGCTCTGGTTTATTCCCGGAAGGATGCACGTTTCATCGCATTCATTGTTGAACTCAATCAACCCTTCTTCCCTGAATTCTGCGCTTAAATTGCCCCAGCCGCTGTAAACGATTTCATCTGCATCAGCATAGATTATCTGCGCGCTTACAATGTTGTTGTAAGTCGCTCCAAGCGAGTTGTACGATAAGTACAAATTGTCATCCCATGAACTGCTTTGCGGCAACAATCCAATCAATGCACAGCATTCGCTGTTGCCGCTGCATGACCTTGTTACTGAATCGGAATCCGTGCTGTAAACTTCCCACTTTGTGCATGCCTTGGCTTTGTCAGCATCCCATCCGAATATTGTGTCTTTTACAGAGAAGTCTATGACGTTTGTAGTAAATTCCTTTCCGTCATTATCTTCGTCGTAGAACGAGTTTTCATTATACTTTAAGTTTATATTAATTGATTTTATTATCGAATCGTTAACCAATGCTGTTTCGTTTATTGTTGTTTCATTGGTTTGAGTTTTGTTTATTATCTGAGTTGTTTCATTACTTTGAGTTTCATTAATTATTGAAATTGTTTCATTGATTATTGTTTCAGTTATTTCAATCGTTTCATTTTCATTAATTATCGGAGTTTCTTCAGTTATTGTTTCATCAGGCTCATTTATTTCAATTGCTTCAGTTTCATCAATAGGAATAATTTCTTCATTTTCATTTGGAGTTGTTTCATTTATTAAATCATTATTTATTGTTTCATTTTCTATTGAAGTTTCATCATTTATTATTTCATTTCCGTTCTCGTCAACAACGAATCCGGTTATGATGTTGCCGGATTCCTGCTTTAAAGTGTCAAACACAAGATACATCGTTCCGCCGCTTTCAAGATAGATTTTTGCGGCTGTATTATTGTCCATCGCTCCGGATATTCTGAAGCTTTTCAATGCGCCGCTGTTTTGCTTTTGCCATTCATATCCGGAGCTTGAAGTGAAATCCTTGCCTACATTTTCAGCATACACATTCTCCTTTTCCCTGGCGACAAAACCGGTGAAAAGCGGCTGCGCTACAGAATATATGAGCATGATTATTATTACAGAAAACATTGCAATCCATGCATTGTCCGCAATTATGTTTTTTCTTCTCTTCATTTTCCTGATTTCTTTTTTGATCTCTGGTAGCATGCCCAGACTGATTTTGGATTTTTATCCAGCAGCCTTGCTGCCTGGCTTATTTTAAGATGCGAATTTTCAACAAGATATTTTGACAGTGACTCAAGAGGGCCAAGCTTTTTTTCAGTGAAGACAGAAACAGGAATCCAGCGGCTCTGGCCTGCGATGGAAAAAGATTCTTTTTTCTTTTTTGCAGCTTTGTTGTACGTCGTCCACACAACTCTGTCGTCTCTTTTCAGGATAACCGCGATTTTGTGGTAAGCCATCCCATAATCTTCCTTCAGATGCTTTGTAAGCGCTTCAAGAATTCCAAGCTTCTTTTCCCTGAAGATATACGTCGGAATAAGGAGTTTTTCTTCTTTCTTTTTTAGCAGCTCAAGAACTTCGTTGAATGGCGTGCTGTATTTTTCAGACACACCTTTGATAAAAACTCCTGCAAGGTCAAGATTCTCTTCCATTGCTTGTGTATCGTCCTGGTGCTTCATCTAATCTCCTGGCTATTGGTATACCAATATGTATATTAAAATGGAATTTATATATAAACTTATCTATTTTTACATATCTACATAGTATAAATTACATATTCTATTAGAAATAATACATATTTTAGTGGATAAAAAATAATGGATTTAATATATAAAAACGCGCTGAAAACCAATTAGACCAAGTTAACTTAATTGAGCAAAATACAAAAGGAATCAAGAAGAATTAAAACCAAAGTAACTTCAAAAATATTTTAAAATAAATCAAAAAAGAATTAATTCTAAAAACCCTGCCTAAAACATCGGCTTCAGATGGCTTATCCTTCTGTGCAGATGGGCGCATCTCTGGTAAATCTCTGCTTTTGCCTCTTTTGGCAGGTTTTTGTAAATGTAATCTATCTTTGGGTACAGCTTTACAGCTTCTGAATGCGCGCTTCCGTCAATGTGCTCGTGCGCCTTGTCAATAAGGGCGTTAAGGAATACAACATTGTTGTTGTAGCTGTTGCCTATTGAAGCATTTTTGAATCCCTGCGTTTCAAGCTTGTTGTTTAGCTTAACAAACAATGGGAGTAATTTGTCGCTTACAGCCCCTTTAGAGTCTTTTATGTGGAGGTATATCTCGTTAAGCAGCCTTGTTGAATCCATGTCATTAACCTGCAGGCTGTTGCTTTCAATCAAAGAGTTTCTGTTTCCTATTTCCGGAAGTCCCGGAAGATCATGATGCTCATCAGTGCCCTCTCCATCATAACTGCTTCTTTTGAAAGACCTTGCAGCGCCTTTTATTGCATACCTGTAGTTCTTCACATAAAGAAAGTAATATCCTGAAAGCATTATTATTGAAAGCATTCCACCCCATATGAAAACAGACTGCGATGTGCTTAAGTCAAATGACCCGAATATCGAATTGCCGGTTACCTTGTTTATTTCAACCATCTGATTTGGGCTTATCAGCACAACAGACTTGGAATTTTTGACATCGTCTGCGCTGATGCGCTTGCTGAGATGGTACTCTATGGTTTCCCCGTTGAAATCAAATTTAAGGAATCCGAATTTTATTATTGGATCCTCTTCCAGCACATTGTAATTCTGCGTTATAAACTCTATTTCATCGTATCTCTCTGCAATTGATTTTGGGATTGTTTCTATCACAAGCACATCATTCAAGGCTTCCGGGTTTTCATAGGTGAGCTTTTTCTTCACAATGCTCTTTTCTTTCTTGTCTCCGTTCAGGTATTCTATTGATATAACCCTTACAGACACGCTAACCTTGATTTTATCTTTCTCTTTCTGGTTCTTTTTTAGGTATTCACTTTTTTCTTCAGGAGTGAATGCAATGCTCTTCATCACTTCATTGACTGCGTTTTCTACATCCTGCGGGCTTGTGCTCTGGATGAACTCGCTTTTTTCAAGCAGCATCACATTTTTAGGGACTGTGTTTTCTATTTTCTTAACTTCAAGGTCAATTGAATTTATTCTGTCTTCAAGCTCGCTTCTTGTTGCATATTCATCCTTAAGCCCCTCTGCCCTTGCAGACAAGTCTTCAAGTTTTGCCCTTGCAGCCTGCAATTGCTCTTTCACTTTGAACTCATCAAGAAGCGCTTTCTTTTCAGCGTCTTCTGCCTCAATCTTTACCAGTATGTCGCTTATGTCTATCAGCGTCTTATCAATTGTTTTTATGTAATTGCTGACAATCGGCACAAGGTTTGGGGGAAGGACTTTCGGAGTTGTATCCTGCGTGACTGAAGATTGCGGCAATTGCGATGAAACAACTGCACTGTTCACAGAAGTTGCATACACTTCTTCTGACAATGGCCCTTCGTTTCCTGCATTGTCAACAGCGCTTATCCTGTAATAGTATGTTGCCTTGTTGACATTGGATTCATCAAGAAAATTTCTGCTTTCATTTTCTGACTTTTCGTAGAAATCAACGTAATTAACTCCTGCAGATGTTGATCTGTACACATTAAAGTAATTTGCGTCTTCTCCGTCATAATACCAGCTTAATTCTATGTCTCCGTTGGAGTTTGATGCTGCTTTTACGCTTTGCGCAGAAACCGGCTTTAAAGTGTCAACAACAAATATGCTGTCGCTTGTTATCTTGTTTCCTGTGTTGCCTGCGCTGTCCAATGCTGAAAAATAAAATGTTCCGACTTTGTTGTTGTCAGCTTCTGTTATTATCAGATATCCTTTCCACGACGAACCTGAGCCTGTCAGTGAAATCTGCTTCTTCGTGCTTGGAGCGTCATTGTATGCGTACTCTAATGTTGGAGTATTATCTATATTTTCAGATGTTGTGACTGTAACTTCTATTGTCCCTGCTTTTACCGGGCTTTTGTCGCTTAATTTTATTGACGCACTTGGAGGCAAATCCACGGTGAATTTTATCACTCTTGGCTCATTCATTGTAAATCCGTTTGCATCAGTGCATCTTACGAAATACGAATGCTCTCCTTCGCTCAAGCCCGTTAATGTCTGGTTATTCCAAATTGAGTTTGTGTTTGCAAAAGTGCTTGACATGTTTCCATAAGATGTGTTCCCGCTGTCGTACTTGCAGGTTGCAATCTCGCTTGTTTTAACTATCAAAATTTGAGTGTCCTTGTTTAATGTTCCAGACGGGGATGATAAAAATACTTTAGGGATTGAGCTGTTCACAGTTCCTGTTTTGTTGTAAACCGCTAAAACATCCCCTGAAGAATTTGCAACGCTTGCATAAATCGAATAATCTCCTGCCGCAGATCCTTTAACATTCCAGCTGTAGTTGTAGTGATCTCCAACAAAATTTCCGTTGCTGAACGGAACAGAAACTATTGTGGAGTTTATGTTAGTGTACAAAATTGTGACTGTTCCGCTGAAATTTACGGAGTTTATTGAGAAATTTACGCTTGCTGTTTCTGCTTCTATAATGTATTGCGGTGAATCAACGGCTATTGATGCTGCATTTATTATTGGCAGGGCTATCAGGAACATTACTAAATATTGTAATAGTTTCTTTTTCATTTTAGAAACTCCTTCAGCATATCTTTGTTTTTTTCAACAGCTTCCTCTATTGCCTGCTCAAGGAATTTGTTTAATGGAATCTTTTTCAATGTAGAAATTATCTTGGCCTGTACGTGAATTTTCTCCTTCAAGCCTATATTTACCCTGGTTTCAGCCGCAGACTCAGCTTCTTTTTGTGGTGTTTTAGACGACATTTTCCGACTTAATATACCTTTTTGTATACTAAATGACTTATATGATACAACTTATTTAAATATCTTTCTATTTTTAATCATAAAAATACTTTTATGATTATTTTCATATATAGAAATGGTTAGTTACTATATGGAAAAGAAATAATACCAAAATAAACATTATGTCCAAATTTAAGAATATAGAACTAAATCAAAGATTAATCCTATTCCCAATCAAAGGATCAAGATGCTCGACAACTTCATGCGTAGCATGGTCTTTGAAGACAACAATGGAAGAAGAGCATCTTAAAGCGCCGACCTCAAGCAGTAAGTTTGTCATCATCTGCTTCAATGGAAGGTGATTGTGCTTTACAATCAATGCAGACAAAGAATCAAGCAATATCGTGTCTACCTTCTCATCTATTATCAGATTTTTCAAAAACAAATAAACATTGAATAAATCATTTATAGGAAGAACGTAAGTCCGGTCACTTAAAACCTGCTTTTCTGTTATGCTGCCGCTTGCGTCAATCACAATGAATTTCTCGTTGCTTACGTTTGCATTCTCAAGCATCTTTATTATTATGTGATAAGGGTCATTAAATGATATATAGCACGGATTATTGTGCTTGCTTGACAAATCAGAAACAATCGCATGCATGTGCTCCTTGAATTCTAAAGGATTTACAAATAACAAAGTGTGCATAAGGTATACTATTCTAAAGTAGTATAAATAATTGTTGGTTTCAGCAAAACATTTTTTAAAATGTAAGTTTTGCCCAGATTAGCATCGGCTCAGGTTATCTGCAAAATTAGATTAGCTGACATCCCCGTAAGGGACTTCCCTCTGTCAGCTTGGATGTACAAATAAAACACCTTCGCAATTTGATGCTAATCTTTGTTTTCAAAAAATTATGTTTCAAATAAAATCTAAAAATTCTTCTTCGTGCTTAATTCCTGCCTTTTAAGATAATGATTAAAGAGATCAACAAGGCTGTTGTAAATCGAAACAAACTCTGCTTCCTTCTGCACATCATCTAAAACAACTGGCTTCTTTGTCATCCCTTTTATCTCGTCTGTAAATTCTCTTTCTATGCCTGCAAGCTCCTTCTCCTTGGACTGTATGTCAATGTGCCTCTTGGTGAAGTAGTCATAAAGATCAACTAATTTATTATACAAATTTCCGTACCTCTTGCTGGATTTCACAACACTTATCATGTGCGGCTTTGATATCTCCTCTATCTCCTGCATCAGCTCTTCTTCCCTGTCGTAAGTGTCAATGTTTACTTTGTCCTGCACGTATTCAAGCAGCTTTAATATTGACGTAAACTCTTCGTAAGTGTCTGCAGCTTTCAAAAGCGCCTTGTCCTCAATCAAATCAAGTATTTTCTTGAACGCTTCGGAATCTATTTTTATCATGTCAACCCTTTCCTTTCTTGACTTTGCTGCATTTGACAGCGTGCTGTATATTGGGTTTATTTCTTTATACAATTCAGGATAGCTGTCAAATTTGTGCTTGGTGGCAAGAGAATACACATTATTTTTAAGCTTCTTCTCAATGTCAACAAGCAGCTTGTTCTCGACGTCCATTATCTGGATTATCTCCCTCTTATGCGTCTGCTTCATCATCTCTTCCTTGCTTTTCTTTTTGTATTCATAATAGGAATAGTGCCTTATAACGGCGGAAACAGCAACCGGAATCAGCAAAATACCAAAAGCCGGAATCCACGAATATTTAATCAAATTTTCAAAATTGTTGCTGAATATGTAAATGTAAAGTGAAACCAAAATTGTTATCCCGGCAGTGTTCATAGACGACCTATACATTCTTTTCTGAAGCGGCCTGTATTTTGTATATGCCTTTTTGTAGTCTTCAAACTTCCTCTTTTTTATCCTGTGCACATAAACTCTGTCCCCGGCCACAGTCATGGCTATAAGGATGGATATCAGCAATATCAGCAGCCACGGAAATTTCTTCGGAATTTGCAGCACTTGCTGCAGCTCAAGGAACGGTATTTTTGCAAATTTCTTTATCTCGCACGGATTGCATGGCCCTCCGCAGTCCACCCCGGTTTCATTCTGGTTTTGCATATCATCATCGCATGTTGGAATTTCGCAGGGGTCGCATGGCCCTCCGCAGTCTATTTTTTCCTCTCCTCCGTTTCTTATTCCATCGTCGCACGTCGGAGTGTATTCACACCTGTCAATCTCTTTTGGCTTTTTTATTTTTGTAATGCACTTGTTGATGTCTGTGCATTTTCTTGTTGTAAAACTTTCAATGCTGCATTTATTCCATTCGCTGCATTCCCATTTTTCGTCGCATTTGTAGAACGGAGCCCTTCCTGCGCCTGATGATGAAGTTCCTGCGCCGCTTCCTGCGGCGGTTCCTCCGCCTCCTGAAGAGCTTCCGGATTCTCCTTCTTCCCCTGGCGGAGGTTCAGGGCACGATCCGCAGTCTGAAGGGCAAGTTGCGCAGTTTTCCCCGTTTCCGCATGACACATCTCCGCAGTACGGCCCTCTAACAACTCTGAAAGATATGACTTCATAATCATAGAAAAACCCGTCAAAAGCAGTTATGTTTATCGTATGGTTGCCAATATCGGAAAGAGACGGCGTAAAATTAATGATTCCTGTTCCAGAATTAATTGTGAATATTGTCGAGTTGGACCCGAAAACCAAAGTGTCTCCTTCCGGGTCTGTTGCATCTACATTCAACTCAAAGAGAGTCCCTTCTGTTGCGACTTGAGAGCCTATCTCGGACAAAATAGGCGCGTTATTTGAGTTTTGTATTTCAAAATTAAATGACCTGCTGTCTGTGAACATTCCATCGTAGCAGGTGACATTTATTGTGTTGTTTCCGACAAGGCTTTCGCCAAATGCAGTTTGGTTTATAACTCCCGTCGAGTCATTTATGTCAAATCCTGTAAAATTATCAAGATATGTCAATACATCTGCAAGATCCTCATCAGTGCAATTGACATCAAAGTAAAAATTGCTTGACTGATTGATTGTGAAATTGGTCATATTGTGGGCAAACTGCGGCGGGAAGCTGCTTCTTATTCTTACAGTTGAAACCACATTGCCGGTTAACCCTTTTTTAATCAGCTCTGCAGGCACGACGAGCAGCAATAAAAATACTGTAAACAATACAACTATCATCCAGTTCCTTGCCGCTCCGAATTTATTTCTGTTCATTTTTTAATTTGCAGTCCTCATCAGTCATGTCAATCTTGCCGTCGCAGTCATTATCCGCAACATCATTGCAAACCTCGCTTGGCATGGTTTGTCTCCATCCAAATGATAGCCCGTTGGAAGTGCATTTCCATCCGGTATTGCTGCTAGCATCTGAGCACAGTTCATGCTTGCTCTCGCTGCACTCGTTCCATGTATTCTTGAAGCAGTGCATAATATGCCCTTCATATTCTGGAGTTCCAGATGCTTGGCATTTTCCGTCATAATCCACGCACGAATCAGCAGCATTGCAGCATCCGCTCTGGAAAGTGTCTTTTTGGACAATGTAATATTCGTTCTCATCATTGCCGCAGCATGCGCTTCTGCCTCCAACTCCGAAGAAATTTCCGTATCCCAGCCCGTAATCCAAAGGAGTTTTGTCTTTTGCACAATAAACACACTGCCCAATAGACTCTTCAGGCGTTTTGCACTTTCCGTCAGAATCGCACGAGCTTCCCTGCAAGCATTCTGTTGAGTCGCATAGCTGCCTTTTAGTGTATACGCATCCGTTATTGCTGCATGATTCAACAGAGCACTCGCTTTGAGAGCAGTCTTTTTCAGTCTGGCAGCATCCTGACACTCCTGCACAATCCTCGTCAGCGCAGTCTTTTTTTCCATCGCAGTCATTGTCTATGTCATCACTGCACTTTATTTCTACAGAGTCCTCTTTCAGATAAAGCATTCCTTCTTTGCTGCATACATCGCACGAGTCTCCAGCGCCATCTTTGTCATAATCTTCTTGGTTAAGATTAGGGACATCTATGCAGTTATCTTTTACATCACAAACACCATCTCCATCAGAATCAGTGCAGCAAATTCCGGATGAAAATTGGCATTTTCCTATTTTACAGGGGTCTTCTGAGCATGTTGTATTGTCATACTTGTAATCGCCGCATCCTTTTACAGAAGAGCATTTGCCGCATGCGCCTATATTATCCTGGCTTTTTCCCATAAACCCGGGCTTATTCTTTGTGAAAAAACATCCTTCTTCAAATTTGCTGCATTCATTTCTTCTGCATAAATTGAAAATTCCGTATCCGCACTGCGAGCAGTATTTCCATATGCATGGCTCTTCATCAGTTTTTCCGTTGTCGTTTTCATCTTTCCCGCTGCCGCAGATTTCAGGC
>JBBSWH010000013.1:0-20211 GCA_038046385.1 Nanobdellota archaeon
ACGACCTGAAGGTCGGGGAATTAAACCCCAGTGCTCGCTACGCTCGCATTAAAAAGTCCTCGGTTTTGAGCTTCGGGTTGCCATAGCTCAGCTTGAATTTTATTGTTGGATTGCATTTTCATATGAAATTTAAAATTTTCGAGTGTGCTCGTAAATCTAGGATTTACGACATCTCTCTGGAATGTCAAAAATCAATGATTTTTAAGCATACGCAAATCTTTAGATTTGATTTACCTCAAAAAATGTTTGATTCGCTTCTTTGATAGGCTTTGCATATTGATGGTAACCTTCAATTTTTTAAAAATACCGCCAGAAAAACAAAACTTTTAAAAAGAGAGAGGGATTAACATATTTAAGATGGAAAATATTGCTTCAAATTCAAATGTGAAATTCTTTTCTTTTAGATATTTCTATTTCTGGCAGTAAGCCAGACTACTACAGTTATTTGCGGCATTTACAATTTAAGTCCTGATAGGGCTATGTTAATTTTTAGCCAATAATAAGATTCAAACAGATGGAGGAAAAATAAAATGATAATCGTATTAAAACCAAACGTGTCAAGGGAAGAAATAGAAGATATATCAAACAAACTAAAAGAAAGAAGCCTAAAACCGGTGGAATTCGACGGGGTTGAAAGAACCGTAATCCACGTCCTGGGAAACGTGACTGATGAAATTGCAAGCCATTTTGGCTCCTTCAATTGCGCTGAAAGTGTAGTAAGGATAATGAAGCCCTTCAAGTTAGCAAGCAAAGAACATCAATCCCAAAAAACAGTGATAAGAGTCGGAGATGTATCAATAGGGAATGGTGATGTGGTGATGATTGCAGGGCCTTGTTCAGTAGAATCAGAAGAGCAGATAATGGAATCTACGGAGATGCTAAAGAAACTAGGCGTTAAAATAATGAGGGCATCTGCATTCAAGCCAAGAACTTCCCCATATGAATTTCAGGGACTTGGGATAAAAGGATTAAAGCTGTTAAAGAAAGCAAGGGAGAAAACTGGAATCCTAGTTGAAACGGAAGTTATGGATGTAAGAGATGTTGCAATTGCAGCAGAGTATGCTGATGTTTTAAGGGTTGGAGCAAGAAACATGCAAAACTATGACCTATTGAAGGAGCTAGGAAAGATAAACAAGCCAGTTATATTAAAAAGAGGAATGTCAGCTACAATAAATGAATTCGTAATGGCAGCTGAATACATATTATACCACGGCAATACAGATGTAATATTGTGCGAAAGGGGAATAAGAACATTCGAGACAGCTTACAGGAACACTTTGGATATAGGGGCAGTTGCAGTCTTAAAGAACTTAACCCATCTTCCTGTTATAGTTGATCCCAGCCATGCAGCCGGAAACAGAGAATTAGTTCCACCGTTAAGCAAGGCAGCAGTTGCTGCAGGAGCTGACGGGTTATTAATAGAAGCGCATCCTCACCCGGATAAAGCCTTAAGCGATGCAGCGCAATCGTTGTACCCAGAGCAACTGGCAAAGCTAATGGAAGAATTGAGGCCAATATGCAAAGCTGTGGGAAGGAAGTTAGCATAAAATGGAAACAATAAATGCAAAAATAAAGATAAGAGAGAAGGAATACCAACTCTTTGTAGGCAGTAATATATTAGGCAAACTGGCAGATTTTGTAAAAAAAAATCATCTAGGGAAGAAAATTGCCGTCATAATAGACGAAAACACAAACAAACTGCACAAAGACAAAATAAATAAGGTATTAAAAGACTTAACCCCTTTATTCATAACAGTTCCTTCTGGAGAATCAAGCAAGTCAAGGGAAATGAAGGAAAAGATTGAAGACAGGATTTTAGATAATAAATTCGGAAGAGACAGCTTGATTATCGCAATTGGCGGCGGAGTAATTGGAGATCTGTCAGGATTTGTGGCTTCGACTTTCAACAGGGGAATTCCGATAATTCATGTGCCAACAACTTTATTGGCTATGGTTGATTCTTCAATCGGCGGAAAAACCGGAATTAACACAAAACATGGAAAGAATTTGATTGGAACAACCTACCAGCCTGCTGCAGTTTTTGCAGACATGGATTTTCTGGAAACATTATCTGATGAAGAATTTAGGAATGGGCTGGCTGAAGTAATCAAGATTTCAATAATTATGGACAAGGCAATGTTTGAGTCACTGGAGAAAAACAGCAAAAAAATACTTGCGAGGGATAAATCTACCATGCAAAAACTAATCAAAAGAAACATTGAACTAAAAAAAGAAATTGTGGAAGAAGATGCAGAAGAAAAGGGATTAAGGCAGGTTCTAAACTTCGGGCATACTTTTGGCCATGCTTTGGAAGCATATTGTAAATACAAAATCAGGCACGGCTATGCTGTAAGCCAAGGGATGCTTGTAGAGTCAAAAATATCTGTTGCGGTCAATAATCTAAGCAAAAATGAAGAGAAAAGGATAAGGAACCTGATAAGGCTATTCGGCTTTCCTTTGACAGCAAACATGGATGTTAAAGCATCTAAAATCATTGAGCTGATGGGGTCTGACAAGAAATCAATAAATAGCAATCCAAGATTTGTTTTGATTAACTCTATAGGCAAAGTAAAATCCAAAGATAATCATTTCTCGTTTGAAGTGGGAAGGTCTGCAATAGAAAAATCCATTGAAGAATACAAATATTGATACAATAAAAAAGCAGGAAACACGATAAAATGACTGAAATAAATCCAATTAAAAATCTGAATGCGACTGTTTTAGTTCCAGGAAGCAAGTATATAGCAAACAGGCTTTTGGTTATATGCGCATTGGCTGATGGAATTTCAATTCTAAAAAATGTTCCGGATAATGAGGATATAAACAACTCAATAAATGCTTTGCAGCAATTTGGGATAAAGATTGAAAAGAATAACGGCACATTGACAATAGTCGGGACTGGCGGGAAGCTAAAAGCTCCAAAAAATATGATAAATGTAGGAGATTCTGGCACTTTGCTGAGGTTTATTGCGGGATTTGCAGCTTTAGTAGCAGGAAAAACAACAATAACCGGGAGCAAAAGAATACAGGAAAGGCCTATCTCTGAGTTATTGAAAAGCCTAAGTGATTTGGGTATAAAGTGTAAATCAACTGACAGCCACACACCAATTACAATAAGAGGAGGTAATCTTAAAGGAGGCAAAACAGGAATCAACGGAAGCGTAAGCAGCCAGTTCATTAGTTCCCTGCTTATGATAGCCCCTTTTGCTAAAAACAATGTTGAAATAGATATAGGCGGAAAACTGGTTTCTTCTGAATATGTTGATTTGACAATCAGCCTGATGAAAGAGTTCGGAGTTAAAGTTGAAAGGAAAAGAAATCAATTCAAAGTAAATTCGAATCAGAAATACAATCCGGGAAATTTTACAATTCCTGCAGACTGGGCTTCTGCAAATTACTTTTTAGCGGCTGCAGCCATAGTTCCTGGAAAGATTATGATAGGCAATCTGGATTTTAATCTGAAGCAGCCGGAATCTGGGTTTTTCAGGTTATTGGAAAAAATGGGCTGCAAAGTTTCAATTAGTGCAAACTCAATAAAAATTATTGGGAATAATAAATTAAAATCTATTGACGCCGATATGTCATCTATGCCGGATTCAGCGCAAACTCTGGCAGCTATTGCATTGTTTGCAGACGGAAAAACAAGAATAAAAAATATTGGAAATTTGAAATTCAAAGAGTCAGACAGGATTAGTGACACTGCAAGCGAATTAAGAAAGTTAGGTGCAAATGTTAAAGTAAAAAATGATGAATTAATAATAACAAAATCGCAATTAAAGCCTGCAATTATTGATTCGCATAATGACCACAGGATGGCAATGAGCTTTGCCATTGCAGGATTGAAAATTCCTGGAATAAAAATAAATAATCCTGAATGTGTGAACAAGTCATTTCCGGAATTTTTTGATAAGCTAAAAAGCATGTGGTCTCAATCAAGCCAATCCAAAAACATTGTCCTTATAGGATACAGGGGCGCCGGAAAGACTTCGATAGCCAAAGAGCTGTCAAAACTTGCAGGAATGCCAATTATTAGCACAGATGAAGAAATTTCAAAAAAAGCAGGAATTAAGTTGGAAGATTTAATCAGAAAATCAGGCTGGAAAAAATTTAGGGGTTTGGAAAATGAAGCCATCAGCAATTTAGAAAACACAAGCGGAGCAATAATAGACTGTGGTGGGGGAGTTGTTGAAAATAAAAACAATATCAAGACGCTAAAAAAAAATGGGACTGTATTTTGGCTTAAAGCCCCTGTAAAAGTTTTGGCTGGAAGGATAGAATATTCAAGAAACCGGCCGTCAATAACAGGGAAAAAATCTTTTACAGATGAAATTGGAGAAGTTTTAGAGAGGAGGACCCCGCTATACAGGAAAGCCGCGGATTTTGAAATTGAAACCTCAAATAAAAGTCCGATTAAAGCTGCAAAAGCAATAATGGAACTAAAAAATAATGTGATGAAAACAAAAATCTGTGCAGTCATAACCGCAGATAATGTAAAAGATGCACTTAATGATATGGGGAAATCAGTATCGGCAGATTTGATGGAATTAAGGCTGGATTTTATCAGGGATATCGACAATAATAAGGTCGAATCATTAATTAAAAATTCATCAAAACCGATTATTGCAACATGCCGCCCTGCTAAATTTGGAGGAATGTTTAAAGGAAATGAAAAAGAAAGGCTGAAATTATTGAAAACTGCAATGGATAGCGGCGCGGATTTCGTTGATGTTGAATTTGGATCAGAAGTTGCGAAGATTATAGCCGATATCGGCGCAGCTTCCAAAATAATAATCTCACATCACAATTTCAAAGAAACTCCTTCGCTGGCAAAACTTGATTCATTGTACAGAAACATGAAAAAATTGAATCCCGATTTGATAAAAATAGTAACTGCTGCTAATTCAATTAATGACAATTTTATTATATTTAATTTGTTGAAAGGAAAAAAAGATTTGATTGCATTTTGCATGGGGTGGAAAGGGGAGATATCAAGAATCCTTGCAGGAAAATTTGGATCAAGGCTGGCTTATTGCTCTATAAAAAAAGGGGAAGAATCTGCGCCGGGGCAAATTACACTGGATGAAATGCAAAATCTTTATCATGCCAGCTTAATAAACAGGGAAACAAATGTCATAGGGATTATAGGAGAATTTGCGGAAAATTCAATGTCAAAATACATGCACAACCCAAATTTTTTGAAAAATGATGCGGATTTTGTTTATGTTCCGTTCAAAGCGGCAAAAAACGAATTGAAATATTTCATGAAAAACTTCAGAAAATTTAATTTTAAAGGAGCTGCAGTCACAATCCCGCATAAAGAGGAAATAATAAATTATATTGATGAGCTTGATGAAACTGCAAAGCAGATTGGGGCAACAAATACTTTGGTCAATAAAAATAATAAGATTACGGGGCACAATACAGATTACTATGGCGCTGTTCATGCTTTGAAGGAACAGGCCAAAATCAAAAGCAGGAAAATCCTCGTCCTGGGGTCAGGAGGAGCCGCAAGGGCAGTTGTTTACGGATTAAAGAAAGAAGGAGCTAAAATCACAATAGTCAACAGGACAGATGAAAAATCAAGGAGATTAGCGAATGAATTTAAAGTTCAGTTTGGTAAATTCAGCAATATAAACAGTTTAGTTAGAGACAATGACATCATAATTAACACAACCAGCGCTGGAATGTCTCCAAATGAAAATGATTCAGTTTTGGGTGAAGAGGATTTAGTTAAAGGCAAGATTGTGATGGACATTGTCTACAAGCCGGTTAATACTAAATTAATAAGGATGGCAAAGAAAAAAGGATGTAAAACCATTACTGGGGACAGAATGCTTATACATCAAGCTGTAAGGCAATTTGAATTATGGACCGGAACAAATCCTGGGTTTAAGAGTATGGAGAAAGAATTAGTAAAACAAATTAATAAAACTGAGAAAAGGTGAAACTATGTCTGGAAATTCATTCGGAGAGTTGTTTAAAATAACCAACTGGGGAGAAAGTCATGGAAAGGCGATTGGAGTTGTTGTAGATGGATGTCCATCGATGCTGGAGCTGGATGAGATTTATATCCAAAAATTCCTTGACAGGAGGGCGCCGGGACAAAGCGAGGTTACAACACAAAGGCAGGAGCCAGATAAGGTGGAAATAATTTCAGGCTTATTCAACGGAAAGACAACAGGAACGCCAATATGCATGATTATCTTCAACAAAGAGTTCAAAAGCGCAGATTACAATGAAATTTCAAAAGCATTCAGGCCAAGCCACTCAGATTTTACATATGAGAAAAAATATGGGATAAGGGATTCATCAGGAGGGGGAAGAAGCTCTGCAAGGCTTACAGCAGGAAATGTTGCAGCAGGAGCGATTGCATACAAAATCCTTAATGAAAGGTTTGGAATAGAGATTATTGCTTATGCAAAGCAGATTAAAGATATTAAAGCGGAAATTGATTCTGAAAAAGTTTCAAAGAAAGATATAGATTCAAATATAGTTAAATGCCCTGATAAAAACGCAGCAAAAGAAATGATAAAACTGATTGAAACTGCAAAAAACAACGGAGACTCAGTAGGCGGGATTATAGAATGTGTAATAAGGAATGTCCCTGCTGGGCTTGGAGAGCCGATATTTGACAAATTGGAAGCTGATTTGGCAAAGGCAATGCTTTGCATTAATGCAACAAAGGGATTTGAAATAGGTTCAGGATTTGAAGGAATTAAAATGCTCGGCAGCCAGCATAATGATTCTTTTGTAATGAAAAGCGGAAAAATAATGACAAAAACAAACAATTCAGGAGGAATACAGGGCGGAATTTCAAACGGGATGCCTATAATTTTTCGGGTTGCTTTCAAGCCGACATCTACAATTCAAAAAGAACAGGATACTGTTGACATCAAAGGGAAATCCGTTAAAATGGAAATAAAGGGAAGGCATGATCCATGCGTTTTGCCAAGGGCAGTCCCGATAGTCGAGGCAATGGCCTCCTTGGTTCTTTGCGATCATTATTTAAGGCAAAGAGCGCAAAATGGTGATAAATTTGATTGATGAGTTAAGAAAATCGATTGATAAATTGGACAGGGAAATATTGAATATTCTTTCCAAGAGAAAAGGCTTGGTAAAAGAAGTTGGAAAACTAAAAAAAAGCTTAAACTTCCCTGTTTTTGATAAAAAAAGAGAAGATAAAATTATAAGCAATATATCAAAAGAAGCAAAACGATTGGGATTGGACGCAGATTCTGTCTCTGATATTTTTAGTTCTATTTTCCAAAGTTCAAGGAGCGAGCAGCAGAAACAAATGCATAAAATAGACTGCAGTGTCAAAAAAATAGGCCTTATTGGATTTGGAAGATTCGGAAAGCTGATTGTCAGGCACCTTTGCAGTGATTTTGAGTTTTATGTTTACGATAAATATGACAAGAAAAAAGAAATTTTGGAAAATAATGCAAACCCTGCGACATTAAGCGAGGCATGCATCCAAAAAATAGTAGTGCTTGCTGTCCCCATCTCAGAAATTAAAAACACATTAAACAATATAAAAAACCTGCTGAAAAATGATTCGGTTGTGATTGATGTTTGTTCTGTAAAAGAATATCCTGTTAAGCTTATGAAGAACATACTGCCCAAAAATGTCCAGATTCTTGCAACTCATCCGATGTTCGGGCCTGATACGGCTCATGGCTCATTGGAAGGGAGGAAAATAGTTTTGTGCAGGGTAAGAATTGACAATAAGTCATATTTGCAGATCAAAAGGTTCCTCGAAAGCAAGCAGCTTAGCGTAATAGAGGCAACTCCTAAGCAGCATGACAGAGAGATAGCCAAGTCCCTTGTATTGACCCACTTTATAGGGAGGGCTTTGATTGATATGAAAGCATCTTCTTTGGAAATTGACACAAGAGGGTATCGTGATTTAATCAAAATACTGGATACTGTAAAGAATGACACATGGCAGTTATTTGATGATATAAACAAGCACAATAAAAATTCGGCAGAAGTAAGAAAAAACCTTATTAAATCATTAAATAATGTAGAAAGGAGGCTAAAAAAATGAAAGTTGCATACCAGGGCATAAAGGGAGCTTACAGCGAAGCTGCAGTTTACAGGCATTTTGGGGATGGTGCCGAAGCGTCCGGATTTGATCTTTCAGAAGAGGTTTTTGATGCCTTAAAAATGGAAAATGTGGATTTTGGCCTTTTGCCTTTTGAAAATACAATTGCAGGAAGTGTTGCAATAAACTATGACCTGCTTCTCAAAAGCGAAACTAAAGTTATAGCTGAAGTTTATCTTCCTGTAATCCACTGCCTTTTGGCATGCAAAGGATTTAAACTGAGCGATATCCATACGGTTTATTCACACCCTCATGCCCTTGAACAATGCAGAGAATTCATAAGGAAGAATAAGCTAAAAGCAATTCCTGAGTATGACACTGCCGGCGCAGCGAAAATAGTCTGGGAAAATCTTAGGAAAGGGGAGGCTGCAATATCTTCTGAATACTGTGCCAAAATATATGGGCTGGAAGTGCTTGAAAAGGGGATAGAGACTAATAAGAATAACATAACTAAGTTCCTTGTTTTTGTCAGAAGCGATAAATTTCCTGGCGGGATAAAAAAAGAAAAGACAAGCATTGCATTTAAGACAAAGCATTATCCTGGAGCATTAATAAACTGCCTGCAAAGGCTTGCAAAGCACAACATAAGCCTGACAAAGCTCGAATCAAGGCCTATTCCTGAAAATCCGTGGGAATATGTGTTTTATGCTGATTTTGAAGGAGGGATTGATGATGAAAAAGTTAAGCTCGCACTTAGTGAAATGGAAGCATCTTCTCTGTTCCTAAAGATATTAGGCAGTTACCCTAAAGGAAAATTATAGTTCGCTTATTAAAATAGCAATGTTTTTATACCCTTATTCCAATTGTCATCTTGGTGATGTACTATGTGTTTATGCAAAAAATGCAGTAAATTAACAGGAGTTATGGTATTGGTTCTTGGCGTTTTGTTTCTGCTGAGAGACCTTAATGTGTGGGGTTTTTGGAACGTAAGCTGGTGGACAGCAATGTTTTTAGTGGCAGGAATGATAATGTATGGTTCAACATGCTGCCCTGAATGCCAGACAGCGTGCTGTGATATGCCGGCAAAGGGAAAGAAGAAGTAAACTATCTTCTTTTATTTTTTTATTTTGCCAACAAACCTTTATATACCAAAATTAAAACCTTGTTCTTATGTCGATAAATCCATAGTATTTTCGATCATGCTCAAAAGCACAAAAATCTTTAGATTTTTGGCTCCCGAAAATCTTCGATTTTCGTGGAATACTCAATTTTTGACATGCCGAGATGGCACAACCTGGCACTGCGTAAGCCTGGAAACTTGCTTTTGGGCAAGTCCCGAACGCAAGTGAGGCAAGCTTATTTCCGAAAGGATTTCTGAGTTCAAATCTCAGTCTCGGCGTTTTTTATTTTTTGTACCCCGAGGAGGGATATTTCTAAATCCGTTATCGTTTTTTGAGCAGAATCAAGCCAGAATCTCAACTTCCATCTCGAGCTGGTCTGCAGTTGGATACTCTTTCACAATTGCAGGAACCAATCCGATTGATATAAAATATTTCTTATGTTTTAGAACGTAACTTTTTAGTATCAGAATCCGCGGCTTTTTTTCATCAATCAAGATGAATTTGCTGTTTATCTTAAGCCTGTTTTTTATTTTCCCTAAAAGCGGATTTAACTTGTTCAGAAAATGATTTTTATCGATTTGTTTTAGTTTCTTTCTGTAACCAAACCCCGGCTGAAGTTCTGGAAGGTACAAGGCTCCGCGCGTAAGCAGCCCTTCTGAATCGACTTCGTCAAAGCTTCTTTTGACGTTAAAGCCCTGCCGCTTTATTCGATTTGTAAGCTGAATCGAATCTTTTAATTTTGCGGTGCATGCGTGAATCGGGATGGATACCTTTTGCTTCTTTGCGTATTTGATAAGTGTTAAACCCAGTTCAAGAGAGCCCTTTATAGCATAGCTTAGCTTGCTTTTCACATTAAATCCCATCTCGCTTAATTTGGAAGATGAATTGTCAGCAATCTCGAGCTCATTGAGGTTAAGAAAATCGACCTTGTCTTGGACAAAATCAATTAAGCTCATAGTTTCTTTTTCCTTTCCCGGAATCAGTGGAATTTCAACACCAGTGTCCCAGTCATACTCCTTGGCATAGTTTAGATTATTCCATAATTTTTTTGAATCCAAATCAGGATGGAACCTTATCTCATCAAGCCCGGCTTTATGAAGAAGGCTAAGACGCTCATTGTTTACGAGATTAAGCGAGGTATAGAGGTGTATATGGAACTTTTTTCCAAATCTTTTTTTTAGTATTTTGATGTAATGGCAAGTTCTGTCGATTCTCGCAAGAGGGTCTCCTCCGGTAATTCCGGCGCCCTTTGCGTTCATATTTTCTGCCTCTCTAATTACTTCCTCATCAGATATAATCTCTTGCTCATTTGCAAAAGTACAGTCTTTTCTGATCTTTTCATCCGATACAGGGCAGAAATAGCAGGCTCGCGGACATACTCCTGTGACAAACAAAACTAATTTTTCACCCTTTACGCAAAGCTTGCACCCGAGAGGAAGCGTGCCAGTGTTAAATGAATGATACTTGTTTTTTGAAACCATCCATTCAAGTGCTTTAGTTTTATTTTTAAAGCTACCTACTATGATTGTATTCTAGAACTTCGAATTTGATTAATCTCGGTTTCTGCGTTTTTATTCATTAATATTTCTAATTTCTACAGAAAATTTATATACTGTTCTCTGAATCATATGTGTTGGGAGTGATTTTCAATGCTAAATCATGTTGACTGTATTGCTATAGCTAAGAAGTTTTCGCATGAATATCATAAAAAGAGAACTGCTGTAAAGGGTTTTTTAAAGACAATAGTTGGATCCGTCATAATATATATTATTGCTGCAATTGTTCTAACACTATTAAAAAAAAGTAACTACATCAGCACATTTAGCATTATTCTATTCATTTTGACAGCACTTATTGTAATAAAAAACCTTCGTGTTGCTTTATCTGTTAATATTAATCCAAAACAAAATTTATTATATCAAATATGTAAATTGTATTCTATCCTCTCTCAATATCGAAATAAAAATTCTTCAGATCCTACAGAAGTAATTGAGGCTACAGGAAGAATGAAAAATTTACTGGCAGATTTAGGTAGTGACTTGGTACTTGTGGGTAAGTCTGGCTATTCTTTTAGTGATAATTTTTTTACATTCTTAAAACTCCTTCGTAAATCAATTAAAGCGTATTTTCTTCCAAAACTTGAAAAAGCAGAAGATATTGATAAAATCCTTTACGCTCTTCAGGAGATAGCAAATCGTATTGAATCAGAGAAATTTGATGATAGCGCGGCATATTTTGAATCTATAGGGGTTAAACTTAATAAGGGAAATTCATGGAAAGATTTTTGGGAGCGTTTTAATAGATTTAAGTTACGTGACACATCCATCGCACTTGTGATATGTATCCTAATATTAATTCTTTATTGGTGGATATCAAATAAATATGGTTTGTTTACTAAATTATCTATGCCTGGTTGGATTACCCTCCTTATTGCTTTAGCAACTGTAACTTACAAACTTGCAGAACTTTATGTCCCAGTTATAATAGAACTTGTTAACTTACGTCTTAAGAAAATTAATACTAAACTGTAATCGGACTTACCACTGCAATCTAATTTTTATGAAAGAATTGTAATTAATCAAAATATCTTGGATCATCACTTCTTACGGTGGTTGTTGTTTTTCCTGAAGAATTGGTTGTTTTGCTTGAATAATATGGCTTGTTTTCATTGCTAATTTTAGGATTATCTGTTTCATTGAACTGTTTTCTTGGCTTTATAGTATTGATTTCCATCATTTTCTTCATGTTCATATTGCCGCATTTCATGCACGAAAAGAAAACTCCGAATTTGCCGTGCAGAATATCAAGAGTTTCTCCGCACACACACTTTAAATTGTCAAGAGTCTCTTCCATGTGGGCAGTGCAGACAGGAACTTTCTGGGAATTCATTATTGTTGATGATTTATCGCAGAAAGGGCACTTATCAATTTTGCTTTGGCCGTATTTTTTCGGAATGTACATCAAAATAAGGTATTTCTTTTATTTAAAAGAGTTATCATTAAATTTAGAATTTTAAAACTAAATATTCGATTTTTTCTTAGCTACTGCCTTGATGTATGGCTCAATGTGCACAAGCACGTTTGTAATCCTCTGATTGGATGATTTAAGCACATCTTTTACCCTATGCGAGAGTTTATGGCCTTTATTTACAGAAATCTTGCCGTCTACAACTAGATGGAGATCAACATAAAAATCAAACCCTACTTTTCTTATGTAGCATTTGTCCAGCCCCATCACTCCCTTTACAGACATCGCAATTTCCCTTACTTTTCGCTCCATCTCTTTGGAAGGTGATTTGTCCATAAGCTCCTCAACAGCAGGCTTTATCATCCTGTATGCATTAAAAATGATAATCAGCGACGCAACCATTGCGGCCCAGTCGTCAGCCATCTCAAATCCGGGGCCGCCGATAAGCGCTATGGATATTCCAATGAAAACCGCTGCAGAGGTTATCGCATCGCTCCTGTGGTGCCATGCATCAGTCTTTACAGCAGTGCTGTTTGTAATCTCTCCGACGCCGAAATTCCTCCTAAACAATAATTCCTTTACTATTACTACTACAACCAGTACAATAAGGGTAAACGGCGCAGGGGCATGATGAGGCATCCTGATCTCCTTAATGCTTTGTACTATTATTACAAAAGCAGCAACGAAAAGCGCAGCTGAAACTACAACTGCTGCCATGGGCTCTGCCTTCCCGTAGCCGTAAGGGTGCTCTTTGTCAGCAGGCTTTGATGCAATCTTAAGTCCAATCCAAACAATGAATGAGCTTACAATATCTGATGTTGATTCTATTGCGTCGGCAATCAATGCATAAGAATTTCCAAGGATTCCTGTAACTACTTTTACTATCGCAAGCAGCGTATTTACCAAAATACCAAGAAGAGTGGTGCGCATTCCAATTTCCCAAGGCTTGTCTTTTCTTGCTGCCATCAATAAAATAATAATATTGGGACTTATTAATCTTACGCTTTAAAAGATTAGACTTAAAAGATTAGAATAAAAAAATTACCCGTTATCATCAACAAAATCATCATCTTTATTCAGCAAAATGTTTTTCTGGTCCTTCTTCTCTCTGAAAGTTCTTGGAACGTGTATCTTTTCCCTAGTCATCGGGTTCTCTCCGGTGTAATACATTGCCGTGGATAGAGTGCCGGGTGTCGGAGTAAAAACCTGCGTCAAATTTACAAAAAGCTTGTTGTCTTTGCAGAACTTTTTTGTGTCTTCCATGTCTTTTATTGTGCTTCCCGGATGCGCGGCGACAAAATAAGGCACAAGGTTCTTGTTTGTTTTCTGCTCTTCATTCACTTTTTTGTACTCTAAAAGAAATTCTTTGAACGCAGCCCCTGTTGATTTGTTCATCTGCTTCAGCACAGTGTCGCTTATATGCTCAGGCGCAATTTTCAATCTTGAGGTGAACTGCATTATCTTTCTGAAAAGCTGCTTTTGGTCAAGTATTATGTCGTGGCGTATCGCGCTTCTTAATTCCAATGATGTGTTTTCATATTTTTTGTTAAGCTTCTCAACAGCTTCGAGCAGCGGATAAAGGTCGTCGCTTAAAACACGGTACTGGCATCCTGCGCACTGCTGGTTGCAGTAATCTTTTTTGTCGTGAACTGTGATTGTTTCTTCTGTTATCGGAGAATGAATTTTTGACTCATATTTGTAAAGCGCGCATCTTGAGCCGTACATGTTCAATGTAGGCAAAGTCAAATCATTTATTTTATTTGTTCCTGATGCGTACATCATCTCGATTTCTTTTACTATACTTTCTTTGCTTCTTTTCGCAACTTCCTTGCCCTGCACAAGAGGGATTATGCAGAACGAGCACGAGCCCCAGCAGCCTCTTCCAATTATTACAGATGACTGGAGATTTTGCACCATTCGCTGGTTGAATTCAAAATTCTTTGACATTGGATGCAGGTCTCTTGTAAAATGGACATCATAAATGTAGTCCATCTCTTCTTCTGTCAGCGTGTGGCACGGCCTGTTGTGCTGTATAAAGCCGCTGCCGCAGCCTTCAATAAAAGCATCGTCGGGAAGAAGATAAAATGTTCTCGTAAGAAGATTGAATTTTTCCTTGTCTGCAACGCAATCTTCAAATGACGGCAATTGCCTTATCTTTTTGTCTATTTCTAATTTTTTTATCCTGAAAGAAACGCCTTCAATTGAATCTAGATTTAATTTTTCTTTTACAGCTTCAAATTTATTTGCTGCGGTTTTGTTCGATTCTATTTTTTTCATTCTTTCAAGAAGCTCAAGAATAGAGCGCTCTGCATTGCCAAAAAGAAGCAAATCTGCTTTTGTATCGTTTAGAATTCCTCTTCTTAATTTATTGTCCTTGTAGTCAAAATGAGTAAATCTCCTGATTGTCGCTTCGACTCCGCCAAGCACAGTTATTGAATTTTTGAAATGCTGCTTTATTTTTTGAGTGTAAACCTGCAATGCGCGCTCTGGAACAATTATGCTGTCTCTTTTTTTGAGCATCGGAGTATAATTTGCGAGCATCGAGTCCAATAATCCGGATGTGATGCAGAAAAAATATTTCGGGCGTCCGCAAATCTTGAATTCTTCTTCTGTTTCCGGCTGCGCAATAATCCCTACTTTGTAGCCTTTCTTGTCAAGCAGTCTTGATATTATTGCCATTCCGCTTAAAGGATGGTCATAGTAAGGGTCGCCTGTGACAAAAACTACATCAAATTCCTTGAAATTTTTGTAGTACTCTTTTCCCTCGTCCAATGATGCCGGCAAAAATCTCTTGTCCATACAGATGAGGATAGAATAAGTGTTTAAAAATGTAGTTATGCACAATTTTTTGGGGGCTAAAACATAGAATGGAGCAATTAAATTTACCAGTAATAACTATTTTTCCGATATATATATATATATGTATATATATGTGCATTATTATAAGTGTAATTAAAGAGGTGAATTTAAGGGTGAAACTTTCTCTACTAAATCTATTCGCTTTTTTAATATCTGCTGGTGCATTTGCAGCATTACTTTATTTATCGAGAAAGTCTAGACTATTAAAAAAATCCATACTGCTAATTTCAATAGGAATATTTATAGCTATGACTTTTCATTCCTTGACAGAATATTTTGAATCAATCGGGTATCTGAATCAGAATATGTTATTTATTATAATGCCAATCTTTATTAGCATTGGTTCTATAATTTTAGTTCTTGGAATTAAAAAAATACTAAATGATGTAGTAAACCCTTTAAGAAAAATTATAATAATAATTAACAAGAAACAAATAAGAAAAGAGGATATTGGTGAATTCGGGGATTTATTAAAAATGGATAACGAACTTGGTGAAATGTTCTCCGCTTTATTTGACTCAACAACGAAATTGGAGATAGCAAAAGAAGAGCTTCAAAATAATGTCAATGAAAAAACTGAAGAATTGAGAAAGAAAAATAAAGAGTTAGAAGAAACTTTGGAAGAATTTTATACTGTTCGAGTTGGAACTCAAAGGGATTTAGAAAGTGGAAAGATAAAAGAGGAAAACAAAAAAATAAGAGAAAAATTAGATCGACTGAAAAATGATTAACATAATTGGACGACTTTAGCACTCCTAGTTAAAAATTGCCACTTAATGTAATTCTTAATTGCTCACCTTGTTCGTCAGATAGAAACGAGCCCCCGAAAAACTTCGCTTCGCAACCCCGTTGCATTCTCCTTTCAGTCGGGGCGTATAACAGAAATTCCTTAAGTTATGCGCAGCTTTTCCTTCGGCTGCATGGATTAGGGAAGATTTATAAATTTCTTAAAATAGTTTTAGATTAATGGTGCGGTTTATGAACTATAAAGATTTCACAAAATCTATTTTTAGGGGAATTGGCCAGGTAATGCTTCAGAATAATGCAATCACTGGATTTATTTTTCTTATTGCTGTTGTTTACTCTTCGTGGCTGATGGGAATTGGGGCATTGATTGGCACGGCAACTGGGACGCTAACTGCAATAATGCTAAAATACAAAGAAAAAGATGTTTTGGGCGGCCTTTATGGATTTAACGGAACTCTAGTCGGAATCTCATTGTTATTTTTCTTCAAACCTACTGGATTTCTGTTTATAATTTTAATAATTGCAGCAGCTATTTCAGCAATAGTTATGAATTTTATGCATAAGAAAAAATTTATGCCATACACATTTCCTTTTGTTTTAACTGCCTGGGTGTTTATCTTTCTGATAAAAAGTTTTAATATTGTGCCTTCTTCCATTCCAGAAACGGTGTATTTTACGCAGGCTGATATTTTATCGGCAATAATTCTGGGCTTCAGCCAGGTTATGCTTCAGGCAAGCGTAATAACCGGAATATTATTCTTTATTGGAATACTGATAAATTCCAGAATTTCTGCAGTGTATGCATTAGCCGGCTCAACAATCGGATTATTAACCGGCCTATTGTTTTTTCCTTCTTTGATTAATCTGATAAATATCGGGATTTTTGGGTTTAACGGAGTGCTATGCGGCATTGCTTTCTCAGATAAAAAAAGGCATTCTTTTATTTTTGCAGTAACTGCAATTATTCTATCTGCAGGCATTATTTACGGATTTATAGCGTTAAACTTTATTGCGCTGACAGCGCCATTTGTTTTTGCAGCATGGATAACGGTGTTTGCTAAAAATAAAATTCATAAAATTTAGAAATAAGATTTATTTTTTCATACAACTTCCAAATCATTCACGCATTTGTTGACCAAGTCCTGGCAGTTGCTTAGCATGTCGCGCAGGCTCCTGTCCTGTGTTGCGCTTTTTATCTGCCCGAGCTTGTCAACTATCTGCCTGAAAAAGCGTATTAAATCGCCTTCAAGCAAGTTAGTATTTGACAGTATCTTGAACAGATCGCTTCCGGTGTAGCACAAATGGATCATTGAAGTTAAATTATCAATTTCCCTAAACCTTTTTTCCTTGCTTAAGAAATCATCATCCCAGAGCATTTTCTTAAGGTCATTTGTCTGTCTTGAGTGGAATGTTTTGTAAAACTCCGTTCTTTCCCTTGCTTCGTAGCAGACGCAAGCAACTACCATCAGCATCTGGTATTCATTTAATTTTTTGTAGAATTCTGTTGCAAAAATTTCGCCTATCAAAATTTCTTCGGAATATATCTGGGAGGCAAATTCTCCTTTTTCTGTCAGTTTGTTTCCTATAGCATATCCCATCTTTTCCAGTTTCTTTTTGTAATTGTAAAACGCATTGTGGCTTATTGCGTTTTCTATCCTCATGAAATTTTTGCCGTATTTCTGGAAAGAGTGGAAGCTTTTGCTCAGAATTTCGTCAATTTCTTTTTCATTGTGCTGCTTTATGAGATTTAACACTGTGTTTATGGAAAGCTTGAATTGGGATTTTATCGGGGTTGTGTCGGAATGGACTGTTTTTTTCACCCTGTCATATTCAAAATTTTTCCTCTCAATCATGATGTAAACAAACCCCTCTGTGTCTATGCCCCTTCTTCCTGCGCGCCCTGCAATCTGGAAATATTCTTTTGAGTTCATCAATCTGAAAGAAACCCCGTCAAATTTTCTCATTGACTCAAAGCATACGCTTTTTGCCGGCATGTTGATTCCTACAGCAAATGTTTCTGTTGTGTAAAGCACTTTGATTAATCCTTTTTCAAAAAGCTCCTCTACAATCTCCTTTAAAATCGGAAGAATGCCTGCATGATGAAATCCTATTCCGTATGGAAGCGTTTGCCTCAAAATTTTTGTTGATTCAAGCCTGTTTATTTCTGGGTTTGAATTTGCAAGCTTTTCCCTGACAAAATTTGTTATTTCCTGATTGTACGAAAATAGGTTTGCTTTTGCAAGAGAAATTGCATTTTTCTGGCACCCCTGCCTTGAAAAGCTGAAGAACATGCACGGAAGCTTGTCCTTTATATCCCTTATCAGATCTATATGATTCGGCATTTTAGGCCTTTGGTGATGCTGATATTGCCCTCTTTTTCTAACAACTTTGCGATAATCTGAAATGTCTAAATGATCTTTTAGATTTTTTAATGTTGTAATTCCAATCTCTGCGTCAAAAAAATTCACGTGCAATGGAACCGGCCTTTCGTCGTGCTTGACAACAACAACTTCATGGTGCTTTATCGCATGAATCCAGTCTGCAAACTCCTGCGCATTCGGGATTGTGGCAGAAAGACAGAGTATTCTTACATTTGGCCTTGAGAAAATAACAGACTCTTCCCAGACATATCCCCTTTCAATATCGTTGATGTAGTGTATTTCATCAAAAATAACATATGAAACATCATGGATGAAAGGATCGTTAATCATTACCATATTCCTGTAGATTTCTGTTGTCATTATCAGGATTAGCGCATCGGGATTTTTCTGCACATCTCCTGTGAGGATTCCCACGTTTTTTGCGCCGTAGGTTCTTGAGAATTCCTTGTATTTTTGGTTTGACAGTGCTTTTATCGGCGCAGTGTAAATTACCCTTATGCCTTTCTTGAAATCACGGTCAATTATGAAATCTGCAATCAGTGTCTTTCCTGATCCTGTCGGAGCTGAAACTACAACAGACTTGTTTTGCTCAATTGCATGTATTGCATCTTCCTGAAACTTGTCAAGAACTAAGCCTTTGTATTCCATATTAAATAGGAGGCATTATAGTGTTAATAAATGTATTTGGAGGATTGAAGCAGGCATCACCCTCGATTGGCTGCCCAAAAAGGCAAGATATTTATATCAAAAGGCACAGGTTACTGATTATGGACACAATAACCCTTCCAAGATCAGAGCTTGAACAGCTGCATAGGGAGATAGAAACACTCAGAAACTCAGGACTTTACAAAAGACTCTTGGAGTTTGAGAAGAATATTTCAGAAGGTAGCAAATTTACCAGAAAGGATTTAGGATTTTAATTTTTTCTTTATTTTTTCTATAGTGCTCTGCTGTTTTTCGCTGCTTGTCTTCATTTCAAATTCAAACACGTAGATTTCATCCGTAAGCCTACTGTGCTTATAATACAGCCTAATCGGGGGATGTTTGTTTTTTAATTCATAAATAAAAAGCCCTGAATCCAGAAGTTCTCCGGCATCTTCACCCGATTGTTCTAGCCTGTCAAGCATTCTTGTTAAAATAGTTTTAATTTGCTGGTTTTTGCCTGCTTTTTTAAGCTGTTTTATTATAACATCATCAAAAACCAGAGGATACCTTTTTTCCATAATGGTTAAACGCACAAACTTTTATTTAAATTTGCCTATTTCACATATAGAATTTCTGATAAACCAGCCCTATAATCAATGCCAGCAGCAGCCCTATCAGCAGCCCCTGCACAAACTCTGCTGTGAAGAATTTCTGGTTCCTCTTTGAAGAAAGCGCAGCAAGCTCTTTTTCCATGTGCTCTTCAACTTCGAGTATTTTTTCTTCGCGTTTTGATATTTCCTTTTCTTTTAGCAGTATATCGTTAATCTTCTCCAGGGAAATCTCTGAATAATGCGAAGGTTCCGGCTTCGGCTCTTCTTTTTTAGTTTCTTCTTTTTTGTTTATTTCCTTTGCAGAGCTTTTTATGAAAGGGAATGCCTTAAGCAGCGGCCCGGAAAATGAAATGCGCGGCTTGATTTCCGACTCTATGGCTTCTATTGCCTCAATTGTCCGCTCTCTTGAGGACATGCTGAGAATCTTATTTGCCAGCTTTTCATTTTTGAAAACGTCCCTGACCCAGTTGGCGAAGTCGTTCTTGTGCTCGTTGACATGATTGCTGAATGCTGCATCATCCATTGCCTTTAACGCATCAAGAAGCTCATCAATGTTTTTCAGAGCAGTGCCATTTGAAAGATAGAAATATTGGTTTGGCTCTATGTCTTTATCACTCATTAATCTACAACCTCTTTTTTTACTATACTATTTGAGAACTGGTATTTAAATGTTTCCGATGATTAAGAAGAGGTACCTAAGTTAGAGTTTATCCACAAAGCCATGTTTTTTATCCCAAAATTATAAGAAAATTTAAATATATGTTACCCTAAAGAGTAAATGGGGGTCTTGGTATCAAAAAACTAAGAGGGTGGTTTCTATGAAGATGAATAAATCG
>JBBSWH010000014.1:0-27390 GCA_038046385.1 Nanobdellota archaeon
AATTAAATGTAAAAACAGAAAAATATCTAGAGAAAGCAGACAAAAACGAGCAAAATAATTTTATTGTAAAGTTCAAGAACAGCATTGATGATTCTAAACTTAGCAAATTTGATACAGAGAAGAAATATAATCGCTTCAATGCTGTAAAATTGTCTGGCAAGATAAAAGATATAGAATCGCTTTTAAATGACAATTCTGTTTCTTATATCGAATTGGATCAAGAAACCTCTGTTCTTGATTATTATTATGGCTATTCTGATGTTGTAAGCCAAAATATTGTAAAAACAAATGCCTTGAATGCGTGGAATTTTACAAAAGGGAATGGAGTTAAAATTGGAATTCTTGACACTGGAATTTCACCGCATAGTGATTTAAATATTGCTGGCGGAAATTCTATGGTTAGTAATAATTTTAGCGATGCAAATGGGCACGGAACTGCTGTTGATGGAGTTGTTTCCTCTGTCTTGAACAATTATGGAAACGCTGGAGTTGTGCCTTCTGCTTCAATTTATGCTGTCAAGATAATGAATGGTTCTTATGGCTCTCTTTCTGATGCTATATCTGGAGTTGAGTGGGCTATTGACAATAATATGTCAATAGTTTTGATGAGTTTTGGAATGGAAACCTATTCGCAGATATTCAAGGAAGTTTTGGATGATGCTTATGCGCATAATATATTATTAATAGCCGCTTCCGGCAACAACGGTCAGGATAATATCCTATATCCTGCAAGGTATTCTTCTGTTGTTGCAGTCGGGGCAGTTGATTCTTTCAATGATTTGACTTCTTTTTCGTCTTACGGGTTTGAGCAGGAGCTGGTTGCTGATGGAGTTAATGTTAATACTACATGGCTGAATAATCAGTATAACATGTTGTCTGGAACTTCTCTTGCTGCGCCGCATGTTGCAGGCGTTGCTGCCTTGATTAAGGCTTACAATAATTCTTTAACTAATAATCAGATAAGAGGCAAGTTGCAGAATGATGCTTTAGATTTAGGTTCTTCTGGAAAGGATGATTATTACGGATTTGGATTGGTGCAGGCTAATTTGTATACTACAAATTATACGCTTGTGAATTTGTCTTATTTTTATGAGATATTCAACATTTCGGATTATGGAATGCCTAACATCAGTTATAGATTCTGGTTAAATGGGACTGGGACAACGGATGATACTCAGTTTATGCCAGGTTACTATTTGGCTAATATAACTTATCAGGCTGGGAATAAAAAATCATTCAATTATTTTGTGAATGAAAATGGCACAATTTACAGTTTAATAGACCTTGCAAATCTATCAGATGACTACACAATCGCTTGCCCAACTGGGGTTGATTGCAGGCATGATCATATAGTTTTCAAAAACGGATTGTTGCAAGTGTTGGTTATACCCCAACCCGAAGATGCAAGTTCTAGAGTGGCTGACTGTGTTGATTTTCAAAATAATAACAATGAGGATGAATGTTATGGCACTCAATCCAATTTAAATTCATGTAGCAGCGCAGATTCCTTTTTTGATACTCATTGCCAAGAAGCCAATAGCTGCCAGACTTTTGGAACTTCCCTTGGCAAGCATACAATGCCTACTTCTACCTCCAAGCATGATGATGTCGTGACTTTTTACTGTTATGATACTGGTCCGAGCTATGACCATAATGCCCAAGCATTGCAGGATTATTATATTTGCAGTTCCCGCCAATATGTATGCACAAGCTCTTCACAATATGCCGACAGGTGCTTTTATACTGGTGGCACAATTGATATAGGGACTGTAACGTGTTCTGCTGGGACTACATGCGATTCAAATGCTGATGAGGGAAATGCAGACTTTGGATCTAGCGGAACAAGTATACCATCTTCTCCATGTAATTCAGGGCAAACAACGTCTCTTTGCAACGGAACGATATCAGTGATAGTGAGCGATTCCAAAGGCGTTCCGAAAAGTGGCTCGTATGTTTACAATAACGGGCTTTTTAACGGCACAACAGATAATGATGGGGCTAGGAATATTGATTATAAAAATGCCGTATGTGGCAATTCACAATCCATTGATGTTTACTGCAGCGACAATGCAACTTATTGTGGCACCAAATCAAGCACTATAGATAGCAATAATGATTATGATTCTTTGCTGTTTAGCTGCGATATTTGCATTAATAAGACAGATTTGTCAATAAAAACTTCGGATGTTACAATAAAACAACAAGGCACAAAATACAACATCACAGCATTAATTAATGTTGAAAAAGCTACATCAAGCAACGTGGTTGTTGACTTTAGAGGACAGAATCTGCAAAATCAGCCAACAATAAACGAGTCCAAGATAATTTCAGTTTCTCCGTATGTTAACCAAAATACATCAGTTTTGTGGGATATCAATAGCACAGACTTTGTCTCAATAACTGTTGATTTTACAAATAAAATTGCAGAAACAGATGAAAATAACAATTACATTAAAAAAACCACAAGACCATTAACTAAGGCTTACTTAGATGTTAACACTGATTATTCTGTTTTAAGCTCGGTTTATCAAAATTTCCTTGATGATTACATTGATTTAGTTTCTGAAGCTAACGCTGAAGTTAAGATTTATGTCGGGAGGAAGAATACAAATATACCAAAAAACTCTGAACAAATTTCTGATAAACAAAGATGGGAATTAAGGGATAACCTAGTAAGATTTAATTCAAAAAAAGAAGGCTTGCCTTACAATGGAATAATTGTAAGGAAAAACAATAATATTTACATCTTTGGCAATGATATTGACGGCGAGATAGCTGCATTAAGAAAATTGGTTGATAACAGAGAGTACTATTTCAGTAAGAATGTTAATGAAAAAGTAGATTACATTTCTGAAGAAAGTCTGGATGGAATTTTTGTATTTGATTATCTGCATACGGATGAGAACCAGCCTAAGTATAGGAAGAATGATAATAATTTTGCTAATGTTGTTTTGAACGTGTTGAATAGTGATGTTTCTACTTTGTCTATTAAAAGAGTTCTTACGACGAATGATAACACTTCTCTAAGATTGAAGCATATAAACGCAGAACTATCCCCTAAGTTCCAGCAGTTTGCGAATCCACAGCCGGTTGTTCTGGCGAGGGGGTTATGGTCTAACTTGTTCAGCTGGGAAAAGTTTGGATTTGAGATTGCCCGAGGTGAGGGAACGAACAAGCCGCGAGACACTTGGCTGATTGAGATCACAGGTGGGCCTAATACAGAATGTGCAAACTGCCCGAATTATAATTACAATGATTTAATTCAGTATTATTGGCCAGCGTTAATTTCTGGTGTACAAGCATATTCAAATAAAACAAATATTACCTATATTGGTTTTAGCAATGGATGTAGAACTGCACTTTCAAGTTTGGAGTTATATAACTCCAATGGAAAAGTAAATGCTGGCTATTATAATAATGGAAGCGAATGGAAACTAACTAATTTATCTTCGCATCCGGTTGAGAGATTTATAGGAGTTGGCTGTCCTGGCGCATTCAATGGAAGCTCTGCCTTTAGTGAAAGTTTTGGAGAACATGGTCAAAATGTGCTTGATTATTTTATAAACAATGGCCAAACCCATATTACTCAAAAGGATGTAGGTTTAAGGCTGCAGGAAAGATGTGGTTTGTTTGAACCTAAGTGTAGAGAAGCGGCAATTAGTTTACAAACTAATGAAAATACCAATATATCTAGAAACCTAGCTGCTGACTATTTGAATTTTATAAATGACTTATCCTATATACAGCCCGGGTTGAATGTTTTCTTACCGAGATTTATGATAATCTATGGGGAACACCCCCATGGGTTTGAAGAAGGTAGTGATGGAGTAACTACAGAGGAAGATGCTTTTGGTATTCTAACTGTAGTTAATGCAACTTCAGAAGGAATATTAAAGATACCTGGCATTGACCATAACCAATTAGTTGGAAATTATTTTACAGAGTTATCTATAAGGAGGAATTTAGAATGATGGACAAAAACTTAGTTAAAAAAAATAGAATATTTTTAATGTTTTTTCTTATAGGGGTTGTGGCTATAGTTAATTTTATTTTTTATATAGGCATTTCAAAAAAGAATGCTCCTTTGAGTGCATTTGATAATGCACAATATTGTGTTAACTCAATTTTTTCAGTGCTTACATTAATCCCGTACTATATTTTACAGTTTGTTCCATATTTTAAGTCCCATATAAGTGTTATAGATCTAACCACAATTCCAATTATTTTGTACTCAATCGTATTTTTAATATTTTATATAGCCATAGGATTAATTTTAAATTGGGTATACAATAAAAATAAAATTTTATACAAGAAAATTATAATTTTATTAATAATAATTTTTGTCATAATGGTTATTGTATATTCCTATATTGGATGTTTTTTTAAACTAAGTGGTGTTGAGCTATGATAAAACAAAGTAATTATTTAATTGACAAAGTAAACTCCCCAAAGATAGTCGTTGACTTTAGAGGACAAAACTTACAAAATCAACTAACAATAAACGAGTCCAAGACAATTTCCGTTTCTCCATATGTAAATCAAAATGTTTCCGTGTTGTGGGATACTAATTCGACTGACTTCGTTTCAATAAGTGTAGATTTCAAAAATACTGTTGCAGAAACCGACGAAAATAATAATTATGTAAAGAAAACAACAAGGGATCCCATCAATGCGAATATTAATGTTGCAGTTGATTATCCTGTATTGTCCGGCACAATACAAAACTTTCTAGGACAGTATGTCAATATAGTTACAAGCGGACAAGATGTCAATATATATGTCGGCAGAAAAAACAGCAATATTCCTAAAAATGAACAAACTACTAAAAATCAAAAATGGGAGTTAAAAAATAATCTAGTAAGGTTTAACAGCAAGCAGGAAGGCCTACCTTACAACGGAATCGTTGTAAGGAAAAATAATAACATCTACGTTTTCGGAAATGATATTGATGGTGATATCGCCGCGCTGAGAAAGCTTGTTGCAAATCAGCAATTTTATTTTAGCAAATCTGCGGCTAACAAAGTTGACTACATAGGCGAAGAAAGTTTAGATGGTATTTTTGTATTTGATTATCTGCATACGGATGAGAACCAGCCTAAGTATAGGAAGAATGACAACAATTTCGCAACAGTTGTTTTGAATGTCTTGAATTCTGATGTTTCTACATTATCGATTAAAAGAGTTTTGACGACTAATGATAATACCTCTTTGAGATTGAAGCATATTAATGCTGAATTATCGCCTAAGTTTCAGCAGTTTTCCAATCCGCAACCAGTTGTGCTGGCAGCTGGGTTACATAATAACTTGTTCACTTGGGAAGATTTTGGCTTGGAATTATCAAAAGGCATAAGAACAAAAAACATCAGAGATACGTGGCTTATAGAAATTACAGGTGGACCTAATACTGAATGTAAAACTTGCCCTAATTATGATTTTAATGATTTGATAACTTACTATTTTCCAGCATTACTAGCAGGAGTCCAAAAGTATTCGAACAAAACTAATTTAACTTATGTTGGATTTTCTAATGGGTGCAGAACTGCACTAAGTTCTTTAGAACTATACCAAAATGCTGGCAAAACTAATGCGGGCTACTACAATAGTGGTACAGACTGGTTGGATATGAATTTATCAGCAAATCCAATAGGTACTTTTGTTGCTGTTGGTTGTCCTGGTGCTTTTGAAGGAGATTCCCCATTTAAAACCTATTTTAGTAAATATTATAACCAAATCCATAGTGTACTGTTAAAGGATAATCTTACACATGTTGATGCCGATAGACTAGGCAAATACCTTTTAAGTTATTGTTTATTAAATGGTGACTCGTCAGCTTGCACTACTGCTGCAGAAAAATATAGTGGAGATTATAATATATCATTAAACCTTGCTAAACAATATGGAGATTGGATGGCATACTCAAATGACAGTCAACCCGGTCTCGGCTTGAGTTTCAATAATTTTGAAATGGTTTATGGAAAACTACCTCCAATAATAGACTTTTTTGCTCCCGGGTCAAGTGATGGTGTGGTAACAGTAGATGATTCCAATTCTATTTATTATGTCATAAATTCAAATAATAAACGATCTCAGCTCATAAATAAAAAAACCCATGCTGAGTTAAGAGAAGATGAAAAAATGAGAGACTCTGTCGAGGATTTTATTAACAGGTGATGAAGAATGAAAATAATAAATATAAGATTTTTAGGAATTTTGCTTGGTAGTGTATATTCTATAATTATTTGGGTATCTTTTAACGCTGGGGATGTAGATAAAATAGTTAGGAACGTATCTATAATATTCAATTTATTTTTAGGTATGGTTTCGTCTTTTATTTATACAAAATATAAAAAAATGTTTTATATTAGTTTATTGGCTTTAACAATTATCTCCCTATTATTGATTATTGGGGCAATTTATTATTATTGTTGTGTTGATTTCAGCGGTATATTAAAAGGTGGTTGGTAATGTGTTTCAAACAAAAGTTTAGAAAAGTTTTGGTTGATGCAACCAACATTAACTTGGCAAAAAATATAGAATATAAGAATGCAGTCTGCGGGAATGTACAAACAATATCAATTTCCTGCAATGACAATGTTACATTCTGCGATTCAAAAACTTCAACACTTGACAACAATAATGATTATGATTCATTATCGTTTACTTGTGATATATGCATAAATAAAACTGATTTGTCAATTAAATCTACTGATGTTACAATAAAACAACAAGGCACAAAATACAATATCACGGCATTAATCAACGTCGAGAAAGTAACTTCAAGTAGTGTAGTTGTTGATTTCAGAGGGCAGAACTCACAAAATCAGATAACAATAAATGAATCAAAAACTATTTCAGTTTCTCCTTATGCCAACCAAAATATATCAGTTTTGTGGGATATCAACTCAACTGACTTTGTTTCAATAACTGTTGATTTTAAGAATGTAATAGCAGAAACAGACGAGAACAATAATTACATTAAAAAAACTACAAGACCTTTAACCAAAGCTTATGTTAGCATAGCTACTGATTATTCTGTATTATCTGGCACAATTTCCAACTATTTATGGCAGTATAAAAATATAGGGGGTTATGCATGAATAATAAATTATTTTTTATAATTAGTATCTGCATAATCCTTCTAGCTTCTGCTACATACGGCATTACCTTGGATGAGCTTCTGGATTCCTATAATTTTGGCTACAGCGACGGGACTATAAATGTCACCAATTTCGCAGATTATATGGTTGACTCAAATGCAAACGGAAAAAATGATACCCTTATCATAAATCTTACTGTAAATTCAACAATTGCTGATTATTTTGATTTATATATTGATTTGTCAGAGGACAACGGAATTATTTCAAATAAGGTTAATGTGAGCTTAGCCAACGGAATATCTTATGTTAATATTAATTTTGATGCAAATTTATTTAGCAAGAAAAAATATAACTACTCTATAAGGATTTATAATTCTACAAATGTTCTTGATTACAGTGTGTACAATCTAGAAACCGGCAGCTACGGTGGATTTGAAAACGGCACAAACATAATAAAAATAACGGACGAAAATATAGACAATAGTTATATTAGAATTAATCTAACGCTAAATGCCACTTCCTCACAAAATGCGAATATCACAGCTTATTTGAAATTCAATGATACAACCATAAGCAGCACTAAAGAAGCAACATTAAATGCCGGAATTCAGACAGTTTCCTTGATTTTTGACAACGAAACTATAAAATCCACGCATTATATTGGAAATTTCACTTTGAATTCTGTATTGATTGGGAGAAAATCTTTTAGCACGGAATACAGCACCTATGCTTATAGTTTCAAGGACTTTGCCAAAACATCTTATGTGGCAAATTACAGCAACTCTGGAATTGACACCAATGAAAACAATCTGTCAGAGTATCTTGAAATAAATTTCACAATTGATGCAAAAAATGCGAACACATACGAAATACAAGCTGAAATGTATAATGAATTTAATGAATTTGTAAAGAATTTATCACAAATAGAAAGCTTATCTTCAGGCATTCAAACCGTAACAATAAGGCTAAACGGCTCTGACATTTATGCCACTAAAATAAATGGGCCTTACCTATTGTCTATTGTTAAATTGATTGAAGGAGTAAACATAACGGATACTCAGTTTAATGCGTATACTATAACAAATTTAACATATACTGATTTTGAAAGGCCGCCATTGCCGGATTTAGAGGTTAATCTTACTGCAGTATTTAATCAGACCACTAACACAAGCAATATTTTTGTGAATATAACTAATACTGGAGAAGCCAGCGCTTTTAATATAAATCTGGATTTGTTTAATAATGAAACTTTTTCAATAACCAACAGCACGAATATTTTAGATCCAAATCAATCGATATTGTTAGGTTATATAATAGCTAACACTTCTAATGTTACATTGTTCACTACCATAGCAGACTTCGACAATCTTGTGGATGAAAGCAACGAATCAAACAATATAGCGCAAAACACGCCAGAACAGATCGTATCATTAAACATAGAGTCAATAAATATAGTTTACTCTAATTCCACTCTAAGAATATTTGAATTCATCATCTTAAATGATGGAGATACAACAGTATCAAATGTGCAATGGCAGTTCGACACTGGCGACAATTACATCATAAACAGCACTTCCAACATAAGCTCTTTGACAGCAGGGGAAAAGACTTTTGTATATGTTCAATATAACTACAGCGGCGATGGCAGCTACAGCATAAACGCAAGCGCATCCGGAATAAGCCAAAACAGCGAAATAACCAATTCTTTGGTTCAAACGCTGGAAATAGGTAATCTCTTAATAACTGGCTTTGACGCTATAAATATTGACGGGGCAAAGGCTATTTTTGAAATAGATGCAAAGAACGTTGCAGATGGTCTGATAGAAGGAATTAACTGGTCAATAGACACGAATAAGGATGTAATTTTGCAATCAATCCAGCAGTTTAATCTTGATTCAGGAGAAACAATCTTCATATTTGTGCAGCATGATTATGCATCAGGAGGAACTTACACCCCGATAGCAGCCATAGCAAGCGCTGCTCATTCAAGCACTAAAGCCGCTTCTGTCACGCTGCAATACATCAATATAAACAATCTTATAGTATTGGATGAGAATAACAACAAAAGATTGTTTGGCTTTGATATTGAAAACGGGTTAAGCATAAATCTTACAAATGTAAACTGGACTTTTGACACAAAAAACAGCAACATTATAAACGCAACGTCAAATATCTTGCTTCAGCCATCAGAAAAGGTGTTTGTGTACATTGACTACAATTTCACACAGGCAGGCTCTTATAATATCAATGCCACTGCGAGGAATGGGACTCTGTTGGACTACAGGAATGCAACAGTGGTTATATAAGGATTAGCATAGGCTTATGCGCCGAAGCAATAACTTTATTAATGAGTTATTCAAATAATTCAATTGAAGAGGGAAGATGCAGGAGCAAAAAAACGAGGTGAGGTCGAACATAGTTCAACAAACTTCCTCCCATAACTCGGAAGTGAATCTGGACTTTAGAAACATTCCTAAGAGGAAGCTTTCTGAGGCAGAGAAGCAAATAATATTTCTTAAGATAGAGAGAGTAAAGCTTCAAAGGGAAAAATCAGCGCTTATACTTAACAAAAGCGTTATGCTGTTTTTTGGATTCCTTGGTGTCGCTGTAATCGGCCTTATAAACAAGATAATAACTCCGATGCAGGTCAATATACTGATTGTAAGCGGCGTTCTTGCACTGGTTGTTGGGGTTTTGCCTTATAGCTTTGCGTCAAGAAAAGAAGAAAAAGCGCTTGAGCAGACAATAGACGAGCTGATAAACTAAAAATGGAACGAATACAATCAGGCATAAAGGGATTAGACGCTTTGATAAACGGCGGATTTCCAAAAGGGCATTCCATACTTTTATGCGGAGCTCCAGGGACAGGAAAGACAATATTCGCGCTGCAGTTTCTGTACAAGGGAGTCAAGGATTATAATGAAAACGGCCTGTACATAAGCATAGAAGAGCACCCAAGAAAGCTGAAGATTTACGGGAATGAGTTTGGATGGAATGATATTGAGCAGCTTGAAAAGGAAAGAAAAATAGAGTTCTTGCGAGTTTCTCCAAGCGACAGGAAGTTTGACATAGTCAATATAGTAAAGCAAAAAGTAAAGGAAACAAATGCAAAAAGGCTTGTAGTAGATTCATTGTCTGCAATATACATGGCTTTTGAGGACATAACGCAATTTGTCTATAATTTTGTCAATTTGATTGAAGAGATGGGGATAACTAGTGTGATGATAACCGATTCGCCTCCCGGATCAAATGAGCTTACAAAAGACGGGATTTCAGAGTTCGTATGCGACGGGGTTATCCAGCTGCAGCTGCACGATGTCAGCAAGACTGTCAATCGTACTATTTCTATTAAGAAAATGAGGGGGACAAGCATAATCCCCGGCATGAATACTCTTAAATTCACTGAAACAGGGCTTGAAGTGGAAGAGTACAAGGCGTTTTATTGATAATTATCGGTTAAAACCGATAATTAACAATTCCGCAAATTCACTCAAATTAAAAGAAAAGTAAATTTGCGTTATTAAAAAAAGAGAGCATTATGGCAAAGGAAGAAAAGATAGCTACAGGGATAAAGGGGCTTGACCAGCTGACTGGCGGCGGTTTTGAAAAAAACAGCGCGGTGCTTGTTGCAGGTTCCGGAGGATCTGGCAAGAGCATATTCGGAACTCAATTTCTTATGGAAGGCATCAAGAATCACAGCGAGACCGGCATTTACATTTCTTTTGAAGAAGTGAAAGACCGTTTTTTCAAGCACATGTTTGTTTTTGGATGGGACTTGAAAGATGTAGAGGAACAAGGAAGATTTATTTTTCTCAAATACAGCCCGGAAAGAATTGCAAAAATTGTCAAGGAAAGAAGCAAGGAAATAGAGAACTCTATCAAGGAAGTGGAGGCAAAAAGAATTGTGATTGACTCATTATCGGCCTATACCTCATTGTTTGAATCGGAATCGGAAAAAAGAAAGATGCTTGTTGCGCTGTTTGACATGATAAAAGAATGGGACTGCACAACTGTTGTTGTTGCGGAAGAAGACCAAAGCCCGAACAAGCCTTTTTCATCCGTCATGGGATTCATGGCAGATGCAATAGTTTTAATGTACAACGAAAGAGAGCCAAAAGGGCTTCGTTTTCGTGCGGTTGAAGTCTACAAGATGAGAGGGACGAAGCACGAATCCAAAATCTGCTCAATGAAGATAACAGAGCACGGGATAGATGTTTATCCTGATGCGGTTGTGTTATAATAATTTGATTTGGCGACTGTGCCCTCGAAGAGGGTACATTTTTGATGAAACTTTTTCGCAAAAAGTTTCCCGGTGTCAACGGACGGAACCGTTGAAACCATAAACTTAATAAACAAGCAAATCCTAAAATTACAAAATGAAAAGAATATCCAGCGGAATAAAGGGACTTGACCCGTTAACAGGCGGAGGATTTTTAGAAGGCCATTCTGTGCTTATTTGCGGAGCTCCTGGAACAGGAAAAACAATATTCGCATTGCAATTTCTTTACAACGGCATAAAAGAAGACAACGAAAACGGGCTTTATGTCAATATTGAGGATAACCCGGACAAGCTGAAGTATTATGCGCATCAGTTCGGATGGGACCTTGACAAGCTTCAGAAGGAAAAAAAACTTGATTTTCTCACGATACCCATAGACTGGAAAGGATTCAAGATTGTTGATGCCATACTTGAAAAGGCGAAACAGATAAAAGCAAAAAGAATTGTGATTGATTCATTGTCTGCAATTTCGATAAATGCAAAGATGTTTGACCTTCCATTGAAGAACCAGCCAGACCCGACAGGAACAATAAAGGGCAAGATTTTGAAAACTGCAGGGTACGTTCCTTTTGAAGATGTTCAAAGATTTACTTATCTTTTTGTAAACAGGATAGCTGATTTTGGCGCAACAAACTTATTCCTTACAGACACAGACGGGCCTGAAAGCATCACAAGGGACGGAGTTTCAGAATATGTTTGTGATGGAGTAATCTTATTGCAGCTTAATGACACAAGCAAGAACGTGAGCAGGAATCTTATGGTTAAAAAAATGAGAGGCAGTTCCATTATTCCCGGAATGAACAGCTTAAAGTTCACAAGCTCCGGACTGGAAGTCGGAGAGTTTAAGGCGTTCTATTAGGTTTTTGTTTCAATAAGTTTAGTTTTTTATTATTTTAAGTTTTTAATTAAATTTTATTACTGAATTATTTTTTTAAATTGATTTTTGTTAATGTTGTTCGTTAATTATTTTTTTTGAATTATTGTGTTTTTCCGTTCGGCTTCGCCTCACAATATTTAGGCTCGCTCAGTGGCTCGCATTATTGTACAAATAGGATTCTATCTTCTCTTTTCTACTTTCTTAAATAAAACATACTACGTATGCAATAGTATGTACTTAACGTTAATAAAAGGTATACTAATATACAAAACAAAACCTTTATATATGATTAAGTATGTGATAGTATGTAGTGACTTATTTTGAAGGAAAGAATCACGATTACGGTAGACAAAGAACTTCTTAGGTGGCTTGATGAGAAAGTAGGCTCGAAAACTTTTGCGAACAGAAGCCACGGGTTTGAATTTCTGGTAAAGTCAAAAATCACTGCAGAAAGCTCCATCATGAATTCTAATTTTGCAAAAAACGAGTCTGAAAGATGAAAGAACGCATAACAATAACGCTGGACAAAGGATTATTGGAATGGCTTGACAAAAAAATAGATGAAAAAATATTCGCAAACAGGAGCCATGGTTTTGAATTTTTGATAATGGAAAAATTCAGAGAGGAAAAAAAGTGAACACAAAGGCGTTTGAAAAGCAATACGTGTACTTTTTGATGCTGTTTATAATAGTCGGAGCTTCAATAGGCGGGCTTCTATTAACAAAAAAGTATACCGGATTTGTCGGCACAGCAATAGATTCTCAAGCCGGCACTATAACTGCAGTCAATCTTGTGCATAAGCAGACATCCGCATACTGGGCAGGTGTTTTTGGGCTTGTGTTCTCGCAGTCGAGCTTTAACGAAGAGCAGGCTTCAACAATTACAGCCGGCACGATTTCATCATTAACTCTCGTGTTTACCTGCGTTGATCCTAATTTAGCAATTAACGAAATATACATGAGCCCAAATGCAACTATAGATTTCACAACTTTAAGGGCAGGAAGCACGAGCATGATAGACTTTGATTTCCTTAATTTATCCGATACAACTACTGAGAGGGCCAACAATTCTTTCACGAGAAACGAGTCCATACTGCTGGGTGGCACAAACATATCAAATATACCTGCAGTCTACACTTATGTCAACGACGCCCAGAACTACACTTATTTCTTTACAGGAATACTTAATTCAAGCGGCGCTCTTGTATTAGTCACAAAGGTCTATGCTAATTCTGCGACAAGCTTCAAGGGCACGCTCATAGACTACCAGACAATGCTCCCAATATTTAACAGCAGCACAAGATGGCATTTCTTTGCCGACCCTTATGATACATGCCCATCCGGTTTTGGATCAGGCCAGATTGGAGAAAGCATAATAGAAGGATATGTTACAGAATCCGGGTCAAATGTGCCAATAGTCAATGCGACTGTAACTGTAGGCGGTAATTTTTCATTTACAAATTCACAGGGATTTTTTAACATAACGACAGCCGGGGGAGTTGACTACCAAGTTATTTCTATAAAAGAAGGCTATCTAACAAATATCACTCAGATAAGCACGATAATAGGCCAGACTACAACGCAAAATCTGACAATGGCAAAATCCTTCGGCCTCATAGGGCCTAATGCGACTGTTTCCGGATATGTAAAAGATTCTTCAACCGGATCTATTATATCCGGCGCCCTGATAAGCGTAGCAGGATTCACAAGAACATCTAATCCAACCGGAAATTATTCAGTGACTGTATCACAGGGCACTAATGTTATAGCTGCAGTTGCAAGCGGCTACTCAAATTTTGTAGGAAATTTCTCAATTACCGGCGGGCAGAATTTAAGCTTTATAATAAACATGACTTCCGCTGTTTCTGAGCAGAATGGAACCCCATTAGGAAACGGGACTGTGCAGGGATTTGCAAAAGACAGCTTAACAAACAATCCAATAAGCAACGTAACTGTAACGCTGGACGGCATTTCAAACCTTACGAACGGAATCGGATTTTATAACCTATCTGTATTTGAAGGAACAAAAAATCTTGTTGCCACAAAAAGTGGATACAATAATTTCATAGCATCTGTATCTGTAGTTGCAAACAATATAACAATAAGGAATTTGAGCATGAGCATCATTACAACTGCAGAAGGCGTCAGCAACGGAACAATAAACGGAACTGTCAGGACATCAGCAGGCGCTGCAATAAGCAGCGCAACTGTAACTGTTGCCGGAAGATCAGATGCAAGCGATACCGACGGAGTTTATGCAATAACCAATGTTCCTGCAGGAACGCATAATCTTGTTGCAACCGCATCCGGGTTCCAGAATTATATTTCTGAAGTCAATATCAGCGCAAGCCAGAATACTGTGCATAGCATAATAATGGAAGCTGTAACAACAACCGGCCTTGGCCCAGGAAGCGGAGCTGGAAAAGGAGCAGGGCAGGGAGCGGGAAGAGGGGCAGGACAAGGCCCTGGAAAAGGAGCAGGAACCGGGATACAGGCGCAGATACAGCAGCCGACAGAAATAGTTAATTATGAGGTCTCAGTAAAAAGAATACTGAAAAAGCTTAGTGTTGGCAATTTCATAACAGTCCCAATAACAATAACCAATTACAAGGACGAGGCTGCAAACATAAAGTTTTCAATTGAAGGCGCAATAAAGCCAATGTCCCGCCTTAGCAGAGAGAATATGATTGTGGAGAAGGGGACAAGCGCGGAAATAATAATAACTCTTCTTGGAAATGTTGATCCGGGAATTTATGAAGGATACTTTGTGATATCGGGGGATATAAACAAAAAAATACCGATATATGTTCTCGTTACAGAAAGGGAAAGGCTTTCTGTAGAATCTCTTTTGATAAAATTAACCCCATTGCAAAAGAAAGTTTCCCCGGGAGATGTTTTCAAGTATACTGTTGACCTTCAGAATCTTCTGAGCCAGGAAAAATACAAAGTTACTTTATCGTACAGTGTGAAAGGGATAAACAATAACAGGAGCCTGTTCCTTGAAAAAGAGGATGTTGCAATATTCACTTCATTTTCGCTTCTTAAAAGCTTTACAATTCCGGAAGATATGCCAATCGGAGATTATTCATTGCAGGTGCACGCTGATTTCCTTGAAACAAGCACAGACCAGTCAACAATATTCAATGTTGCACAGCCATTCTACAAGTACGCTGTTTTCGGGATGATTCCCGTATGGATGCTTGCGCTTGTCTTAGGGACACTGTCAACAGGCACGTTTGGTTTTGTCGTCTACAAAAAGAAAAGGGAAGATAAAAAGAGGTACAAGATAGACATAGACTATTCACAAATGCCAAAGGCCGGGCCAAGGTCGGCGTACGTCGGAAACATTGCAGAATCAAAAAACAAAACATATTTTGACCTTGATTTGTTCCAGGTCCACACAGTAATAGCAGGATCATCCGGTTCAGGTAAAAGCATAGTTGCGCAGGACATGGTAGAAGAAGCGCTTCTAAAAGGCGTTGCTGTCATAGTGTTTGATCCAAACGCACTTTGGACAGGATTTTTGAGGAGATGCGAAGACAAAAAGCTTCTTGGATTATACAAGGATTTTGGAATGAAAAAAACCGATGCAAAAGCTTTCAACGGAAACGTAAGGCAGATAACTGATGACAGGGAGATGATTGAATTCAAGAAATTCATGAAGCCGGGAGAGATAAATGTCTTTGTCATAAACAAGCTGGACACTGCAAGGATAGAGAATTTTGTATCGAACATGATAAAGCAGGCTTTCCATGCAAACCTTCCGGAAAGCAAGGAGCTGAAATACCTTTTAGTTTATGATGGAATCCATTCATTGCTGCCGAAGTTCGGCGGTTCCGGGCAGGTTTTCGTGCAGATAGAAAGAGCAACAAGAGAATTCAGAAAGTGGGGAATTGGCCTGATACTTTTATCGCAGGTTTTAAGCGACTTCCCGCCAGAAGTTCTTGCTAACATAAACACAGAAGTCACTTTAAGAACGAGAGATGAAGGTGACTTGAACAGGGTAAAGGAAAAATACGGAGAGAAAGTGCTGCAGTCAGTTGTAAAAGCAGCTGTCGGCGCAGGAGTCGTGCAGAATTCAGCATACAACAAAGGTAAGCCTTACTTCGTCAACTTCAGGCCGCCGATGCACGGGACTGTAAGAATCAGCGAGGAAGACCTTGATAATTACAACAAGTTCAACAGGGAGATAGAAGAAATCGAATATCAGCTTGAGCAGCTTGAGAAGGATAATATTGACATATTTGATTTAAAGCTGGAATTAAAACTTGCGCAGGATAAAGTAAAATCCGGAAATTTCAACATGGTCGGCATTTATCTTGACGGGTTAAAGCCAAGAGTGAAGGCGCAGTGGGACAAGCTTGGAAAAGTTCCAAAGAAGAGAGAAATAAAATATTTTGATGAAAACGATTCGAAGTCTGATGCTAACAAAGCAAAGCAGCAAAAAAAAATAGAGGATGTTGTGCAGGATGACGGAGTTAGCGAAGCGATAAAGCAGGCAAAGGAAAGAAGAGGGGCTGCGCAAAAGGCAGAAGCTGAGAAAGAAAATGCTTCGCAGGATAATCCTGAAACGCAGGTTGACGAGCTTGGAAAGCAGATAACGGATTTAGTTGGCAAAAAGGAAAAGCAGAAAGCGACTGAAGTTTACGCAAAAGTGCAAGAAGTTTACAAGAATGCTCCAAAAGAGCTGAAATCAAAACTATTGCCAAAATGCATCGAGCTGCAGAAGGTGATAAAGAATGGCTAGCCTCCCACATATGATGGAAAAAGTGTTCGAAAGCGTCAGGGCAGCCAGAAAACTATCTGAGCCAGGAGACGATTTTGAAGAGATTGTCAGAGACCTTGCTGATATCGAATATCATTGGAAGAGTAAAAGAGAATTAGTTAACATTTTTTTACAGTACTGGGACGTGAAGTTTAATGTAAGGGGGTTGGAGGAATACATAAAAGCAGTAAAAAAGATTGTATTAACTGACAAAAAAACCGGGAAATCTCAAGAAAAAGTTGTTCTTTCTTTGGTCCATTTCCTTGAAACTGATGCCAAAAAAAGGCATTTTTCATTGACAGCCCATAAAATGCTCGATCATTTTGTTGGCATGCTTGAAAAAATCCTGAAAGCCCTTGAGAAAAACTTAACAGCCCAGTTAAAATGGATTGAAGAAAATGCCGAGCAAGACATCGGCATTGCCCAGTACAGGATGCACGAATTTATAGACCTTCTGGAAGAAGAGGCAAAAATACTTTCCTTGGAGAATAGCGCTATAAAAGAGCTTCAGGAATTGTATTTTGATAGAATGAAGACAAGGCATTTTTATGAAGATAGCAGGCCTAGTGCTGTAAACTACTTAAAGAGCGGAAGTTATGCGGCAAGAAAATCGCAATTAATGGTATGGGGATTTAATTTTTACGAAAATCCTGAGCTAGGCAATTTGATAATATCCAAATGGGAGGATATCCCTATTGTAGATAGATTGTTCAAAGACCGGATAGAGGAGTGCCTGATTGCCAAGGGTTTTACATCCTGCCGGGAGTTTCTTAATGAATCGAACTTTAAACAAGTGGCCATAATCCTGGCTAGGATATCAAATTTAGTTTTTGAGATAAAGGATTTTGATTTAATCCTCAATTATTTCAAAATGTGTAAAAGCTATGATATGTTTTTGCAAGTGTCAAGAATTATCATCAAAATGCTTGAAGCAAGATTAAAAACTTTTGCAAATAAGCATGCAAGATTTTACGTAGTGTTTTCCGCATCACATACTCCAGAAGATTTTTACGCAGGAGAACATAGTGGCGTAGAGTATGGGATTTGTTATTTACCGCTATTTGACTTAAAAGATCTAAAAATTGGGCCAAATCCTTCGGCTATTTTAGATGCGTGGGCAGAGATAGTTAAAATTTCAGGGAAGAACCTCCCCTTGGTTGAGTACAACCTTAAAATTTTTGCTGAATTTATAAAAGATGTAGAAAGCCTATTAAAAATGGCAAGAGTGCTCGCAGATGTGGCTGACAATTCTGGAAGCGAAGTTGGACTGGTTTTAGATAAGATTCAAAATTATAAACACTTGATAAGAAATACTGATGATTTAGGGAGAATAGGCATGATTCTTGCCAACATATCAAAAAAATCCGGAAGAAACACAAAAGAGGTTTTTTCATGTCTTTCTACTTTTGATTATTTTATTAAAAAAGAAGCTGATTTATCAAGAGTCGGGAATGCTCTTGCCGGCATAGTAAGCCATTTGGGTGAAAACATTGGCGCAGTCTTAAGAAATCTTTTTGTTTTAAAAGACCTGATAAAAGACGAAAGTGACCTGTTGAGAATCGGAAAAACACTTGCTGAATTGGCAGAACATTCTGAAAAAAATGCAAAAATGGTTTTGGATAAAATTCCTGTATTTAAAGATTCTATAAAAGATGAGCAATCATTAAGATTTATCGGGAACCTCATAAGCGAAATTTTTAATCAAGCCGCAAATCTTTTAGATTATCTCGATAACCATAAAGAAGTCCTGCAGTTATGTGTAACCTCTTTTTCCGCACAGGTGCCTGAAGAGTCCAAAAACTCAAAAGACCTTCCGAAGCTCCTAAAAAAAATAGTAACTTACGACAAGATAAAGTTAATCTGCGCACGGGGCTTTTTCAACGGCATTTTTGAAGATGCTGAGTTGAAAGCGTTGCTCGGTAGCTTGGACATGCGCATATTGACAACAGGTCATCCTGATGATGTAAAACAGCTAATCAAGACGGCGCAAACATTGGGAGAAGAAAAATACCTAAGATGGCTTGTAATGCAGAACATGAAAGCATTGAAAACATTGAAGTCTTACGGCATAAAATTGCCAATTTGGCTTGGAATACAGCAATTGCATCTTGTGCAAAGGGTTATTGCACCAGGCATTTCCAACATAAGCCCTGATGAATACAAAAAACGTGCTATTGGCGAACAAGTTGAATTATTCTTAAGGAACATGCATTTGATTTTCTCGCAAGATGTCATCCCAGACGACAAAGCCAGGAGTGAATTATTCGGAAATATATCAAACAAGGATTCATCTATTCTTTCAGCCTCAAAAAAAGACATGGAAACTGTTGAATCATTCATTAAAACATGCGCTTCCAAAGCCGATAAAATACCGGATGTGATAAAAAAGGCAATATTGCCGCAGATACAAGACGATGCAAAGATGCAAAAAATAGTAACAAGAGAAAGGCTGCAGAATTTCTTCGGAGCAAGGGGTGATTTTGAGCAGGTTGCAGAATCCATAACAAAAATCATAGCAGGAAAGACAGGAGAAGCAAAAATGCTCAATATAACTTTCAATGTCTCAAGAAAAAACCCGTTAAACCTTCAGCTTAAGACAAAATGGACACAGGGAATGACTAATTTTTTCCAGCCAAGTGTCTTGACTATTGGCAACGACGGCGGCTGCTGTGTTGCAATGGGCGGAGTAAACGAATTCGCGGGCTACAATTTCTTCCTTGATGCGGATGCATTATTGGTTAATATTCTCGATAACAACAAAAAAAGGGCAGGAATGATATTGGCGTTTGCAGCTATTGAGGGAAACGAGCCAATACTGGCATTGAACACTGTAGAGACACCTTACAGAGCAGATTCTTCAATCTACCCTCTTTTTTGCGATCTGTGCATGCAGATGCTTGGCGCATTTGCCTATACAGCAGGCTTCAAAAAAATAGTTATTGGGAGGGGGTATGGCTCTAGCTATTTTCAACAAGCATATCCTGAAATAAGCGTTGAAATGAGAAAAATGAGCTCTTTCAAAACTGACAAAAAGTATTACACAAATGCATTTGAAGGCGGAAATATGGAAGAAACGCCAGAAGGTATGGCCCTTTCATATGCAGGAAAAGGTCATTTGATATGGGAAAAATCACATGGCATAATGAGGAACAAATTGGCGCAGGACAGCATTAAATACAATCAAGAATTCAAGAGGGCTGCATAAAAATGCCTGACGCAATAGACATGGCAATGGATTCCATCAAAAGCGAGATTATAGACATCAAAGCGAAGATAAGCCAGTGCAGAAAAAAAGGCTTCGATACAAAAATTGCAGTGATGATGATGATGGAAATACCTGCAAGGATAAAGCTCATTGAAGCAACAAGGGAATTAAAAGAAGTTTCAAAAATAAACAAGCTGGTTATGGATGCAAAGGCAGAGATTGCCGAAGCAGAAAAAAATGGAGAAGAGCAGAAGAAAAACAAGGAAACAGACGCAATAGTTGAAAAAATAAGCGACATTGCTGATGCTTCAATGGAAGAATTAAAATATCGCAACATTAATAAGGCAAGAGCAGGATATACAGATGCGCTTGGCATGTATAACAGCTTGCCAGAGGACAGAAAAAAAGAGGTGAGGGAGCAGTTAGAGAAGCTTAGAAGTAAGCTTTCCTGATTCATTTATATGTGGTTCTTCAAAAAAAAGAAAAAAGAAGAGGAAGATAAGGAAGAAGAGAGTGAAGATCCTAACGCAGTTCCTGAAACTCCTGCTGCAGAAAGCTCTTCAAGTTCTTCAGGAGGGGATGCTTCTTTAGGAAAGATAACCGCAGATATTGAAAAGCTCAAGGCACAGTTCAGCACATTCTACGAACTGCAAAAATCAACCACAGAAAGATTTTCCATGATTAACCAGCAGATTGGAGAATTGAGGTCCATGCTGATAGAAAGGGACAAGTCAGGCCAGCTTCTTGAAGCCAAGGCAACACAGGCTATTGACCTCGTTAAAACTGTCCAGCCGGACAAGATGATGGTTGAACTGAGAAAAAGCGACGGGAAGGTTGAAGCATTAAGGGCGAACATAGAGAGCACGGAAAACATAATCGGAAATTTAGTCACAGAATTAAAGGATGTAAAAAGCAAGGTTATGGTGTTCAGGGGAATGGAGCAGGTAATTGCGCTTAATGAAGAGGCAAAGAAAGAGCTTCTTGAGGTAAAAAAAATACAGGCAACTGTCGAAAGGCATGCCGACAAAGTGGAAACTATGTTTTCCGAGATGCAGAAAAAATTCACTGATTTTATAAAATTCAATGATATTGTAAAGGACCTTGACAAATCATTCAAGCAGATAAGCACGGATTTTGACACCATAAAAATAAAATTAAGCGACCTTGCAAGCAAAAAGGAAGTTGAAAATCTGATAACCAAGTTTGATGATTTTGAAAAATATTCCAGCAACGTAATCAAATTGATCAACAACAAGTTTGAGAAGCTGCAAAAGGATTTAACGGGAGATTTCCAGAGCAAGTTTGAGAACACTGACAAGCTTTTGAAGGGGTTTGAGATGCTCGCGCAGAAAACTCCTGATCTGGACAAGTATTTCAATTTGTTGAGCGAAGAGGCAAAGAAAGCAGCGGCTGCAGCAGGAGGAGAAGTTAAAGTCGAGAAATTGAAGGAGCCAGGAGTTGAGGAAAAAGCCGCTGCGCCTGAAACTTCAGCAAGCGTAATGGAAAAGATAAAGGGATTGGCAGGGGATATAACAAACAAATTAAAGAAGAAATGATTATAATTTTGTGAAACGTTTGCATTAATATCTTAATTTTTTATTAAGCATCAGTTAAATCTGCGTTTAAAAAGTTTAGCCAAATGTGATAATCCTATCTGATTCTTCAACCAATTTTAATAAGTCTTCCATTGCAGAAACCGGGCATAGGCTGCTTTCTTCTTTCCCCCTTATCTTCAAGCAAGTTCCGCAGGCAAGAATAACGCCGTTATTTTTTAAAAATTTTTTAATGGATCCGTCAAGCAGTGGAAACTTTGCATCTTTTACGTTTTCAGCCTCAACACCCTTGCCAAGAAGAAATATCTTCACAGAATGATTTTTGCTAAGCGCTTCATTGCCGAACCTAAAGCAGTTCCAGCAGGTCTCTGCATCATTTGTGTTTAATATTACTCCGATTTTCATGGTTTTACCTCGCATTATCAATCATTTCAATTACATCCTTTTCAGCTTGTTCGGCTTCTTCCCCGTCCGCTTCCGGAAAGAATTGAGAAATCATGGTTGGTTTCATTCCAATTATTTTTACTTTTCCGTTTTCTTCCAGAACATTGATTTTGCACGGCATGCAAAGCGATATTAGCCTGTTTTTGCTTAAGAACTGATTTGCATATTTACCTGAACAAATCTCAATTATTTTAAGCGGTTTTTGGCTGAATCCTTTGGCAGCCAGCCTTTCTTTTACATCATAAATTTGGAATAAAGCCCAGCCTTTTTGCTCAACTGCTTTTAAGACTGAGACAACTGCATCATCAAAATTCTTTTCTGTTTCAACAATATATGCAAAATCTTCAGTTTTCATTGCCACACCTCATTTCAGCTCTTTTTTTATTTCTTCATATTGCTTCTTAGTTATTTCTCCTGAAGCGTATCTCTTTTTTAGTATTGCCAAAGCACCGTCATCTTTTTTGCTTGATTGAGCTGTGTTAATTAGTGATATAACTAGCCACACAACTGCCCCCCAAAATAGAATCATAAATAGAAAGCCGAAGCCCATTCCAAATCCCATCATGCCATATCCCCCCATTCCAGAACTTCCAAACAGGAGCAATAATGCTACTGCGGCAAAAATCCAAATCCATACATTTTTATTTTCTTCCATAATAATTACTCAAATAGTTCCCTAACTGTTTCGCAATCTCTCAGACAAAACTTCTTTGATTATGTCAAAAGCTTTGATGATTTTTGGATTTGTAAGTTTGTAATAAATGTTTTTGCCTTTTCTGCCTGAAATGACAATCCCTTTGGACTTCATAATGGATAAATGCTGGGAGATATTAGCCTGGCTCAACTTTGTCTTTTCAATAAGCTCCGTTACTGACAGCTCTTTATCTCTTAAAAGGTTTAATATTTCCAGTCTTGTTGAATTTGAGAACACCTTGCACATTTCAGCATGAATTTTGTATAATTCTTTCATATTATTGTATTAGAATATTCTAATATTTAAATACTTTTCGGATGAACTCTGCCATTTCATTGGTGCGCGCCCAATCACTTATTATAGAATTTCGCCACTATCGACTGATGCAAACGGATTACCTGCTGATGTGCTTTTTTCTTGCCTTCCGGGCTTAATTTCTGGTAGACTTCCCTTATTGAGTCATATGCTTTCTTTGCGCCAGTGTAATTGTCATTAGCCATGTTTTTGTTTGCGATCTCCATCAGCACCCCGATGTCTTTCTGCAGCGTTTCTGAAGAGAATGAAGCGTGCTCTTTTTTCATAGATTCAATTGTTTTTGATGCTTCATGCATTTCATTTTGAAGCCTTTTTAATTCAGCTTCAACATGGCTCATTTTTTTGTGCTTTTCGTGAATTTGCTGTTCTACTGACTCAATTTCTTTGCTTTTTTGCTTTATATGCTCGTGCTTTGATTCAAGCTGCTTTTCTGCGGCTTTTATTTTAGCATGAATCTCTTTTTCTTTTGATGCAAGGCTGTCGATGTTGTCTGCATGATGCTTTATCCCGGACTCTATTTTGTCGTGATGCGGCTTTATCCTGCTGATTGATGCCACGATGTCCATTCTTTGCTTTTCAAGGCTGCTTATCCCTTTCTTGAGCCTTTTTTCTGTTTGTGATGATATCAATTCATTTTTTGAAATTGATTTTTCTTTTTCCGCAAGCTCTTTTTCTTTTTTTTCTAATGAAAGAAGCCTGTTTTTCCAGATAATCTCATTGTAGTCTATTCTTTCCTGTGATTTTTCCATTGAAGATTTTCTTGATTCAATTTCTTTTTCCCTTGAGGCTAAACTGCCTGCTTTTGATTCTATTTCTTTGTTCTGCTGCTTTTTGTAAGCGAGGAAATTTTTAATTCTTGCATCGAGAGACTGCTGTTTTTTTGAGAGCTCTTTTTCTCTTTCGTCAATAATCTGCTTGTTTTCATCAAGTGTTTTTTTCTTCCTAGACACTTCGTGTTTTAATGAAAACAGCTCTTCTTCATGCTCTTTTTTTATCATGTGAAGCGATTCTGCAAGGTTCTCGTGATTTTCCTTCAGATCTTTAAGATGAAGCTCTTTTTTTTCCAGAAGATTTTCTTTTTCCTTTATTTTTGCAAGCCTTAAAGAAATTTCAGATTCTTTTTTGAAGACGTCTGTTTCCCTGTGATGAAGTATTGCAAGATGATGCTCTGTTTCTGCTTTCTTTTTTTCCAGCGACAGTTCCTGATGCTGGTTTTTTCTTAAAAGCTCCTGCACGTGAAGCTCTTTTTCCTTTAATTCGAGCTCTAGCGAGTTTTTTTTCATTTCCAGCTTCTTGATTTCTTTTTCCCATAAAGCTCTTGATTCACTCAATTCACTTCTGCTTGCATTTAGGTGTTCATTTACTTTAACTAACTCAAGAACGCTTGAATCGTGGTCGTGCTGTGCTTTTTCCAGCTTCTGCATCAATGACTTCAGTTTTTCGTTATTGCTGTGAATGTTATTTTTTATTGATGATAGCGAGCTTCTTTGCGAGTCGTATTCTTTTTTGAAAGAATCCCTTTCTTTCTTTATCGAGTCAAGCTCTTTTTTCTTGATTGATATGTCGCTTTCAATCTGATTCTTTGTGCTTTCAAAAGAAGAAAGGAGTTTTGAGTACTCTTCATTTTTGCCGTCTATCAATGCCTTTTTTTCGTTTATTGCCTTTTCTTCCTTTTCGAGCTCTGATTTTAATTTAGATACTGCAGAAATCTTTTTTTCAATGGATTTTTTTTGAGCATTGATTTCTTCTTCCTTCAAGCGCTCCATTGATTGTTTTTCCCTTAATTGGGACATTCTTTTTGTTGACTCTGCTTCCTGCGAGTGTATTGTCTGGTCTATCTTTGCAAGAAGCTCTGATTTTTCATGAAGAACGTGTTCTTTCTTTTTTATCTCAAGCTCCGTTTCCCTGTAAGCTTTTTCCGTTAATTCACTTTTCTTGTTGATTTCTTCCAGAGACCTGTTTTTCTCTAAAAGTTCCATTCCAAAGTCATGAAACCTCGGACTTTTGCCTTCTTTCCTGAAAAGATTGAGTATTTTTGCCACTATTTCCCCCTATTAGGTATTTGGTTGAATGCGGTTTAAATATATTTGTTATGCTTGTATAATGAAGACAGCAATAATCTTGATTAGTTTACCTTGAGCTATTTTTATTGATTTTATCATGTTTTTAGTTCAATGTGTTTCGTTAATGATCTTTTTTAGTTTGTTGTATTTTTATTTCCGGCTTCGCCAAAATCTAGGCTCGCTCAGTGGCTCGCATTATTTTACTACTCGCTACTTTGCTCGCAATTCATAGTAACTCTTTTAAATAGGAATTGTTAACTTGGAGTTGAGGGTGTGCTCCTGTAGTGTAGTCCGGCCAATCATGCGACCCTCTCGCGGTTGCGACCTGGGTTCAAATCCCAGCAGGAGCATTTTACTTTTCCAAATGAAAAACTACAGTTTCAACGAAAAAGTGTATTCTTTGCTGAGAAAAGTGCCGAAAGGGAAAGTCACAACCTACAAGGTTTTGGCAGAATCGCTTGGGACAAAAGCCTACCGCGCAGTGGGGCAGGCAATGAGATGCAATCCATATGCGCCAAAAGTCCCGTGCCATCGCGTTGTTGCTTCTGACGGAAAAATCGGAGGATTTATGGGTTCTCAAGATACAAAAGGCAAGGAAATCAAAAAGAAAATTTCAATGCTGAAAAAAGAAGGCATTAAAATCAAAAATAATAAAATTATTGATTTTGAAAAAAGATTAATCAGAAAAATTAAGAAATAAAAAAATTAAATAAAAAAATAAATTAAAAAATAAATTAAAAAGAAAGCTTATCGCTTTTTCTTTTTCTTGGTCTTCTTGATTTCGTCTTCCAAGTCAAGCTCTTCCAACAGCTCTTTGTACCTGTTCCTGATTGTAACTTCTGTTACACCGGCAACATCGGCAACTTCCCTCTGCGTTCTTTTCTCGTTATGCATCAAAGCGCTAACGTAAAGGGCAGCAGCAGCTATTCCTGTTGGTCCTCTTCCTGAAGTCAGTTCAGCTTTCTGCGCTGATTCAAGTATTTCTATTGACTTTGACTGGGTTTCTGCGGACAATTTCAAAGCTGATGCGAATCTTGCGATGTAATCAGCCGGGTTTGACGGCAAAATTGTGATTCCCAATTCCCTTGTGACAAACCTGTATGTTCTTCCGACTTCTTTCTTTTCAATTCCGGAAGCTTCTGACAATTCGTCAAGTGTTCTTGGTACATCATGCCTTCTGCATGCAGCGTAAAGCGCGCCTGCAACAACAGATTCCATGCTTCTTCCCCTAACCAGCCCTCTTTGGACTGCTAAAGTGTAAATTCTTGCTGATTCTTCTTCAACTGATTTTGGAAGCTTTAGATATGAAGAAACTCTCTTCAATTCTGCCAAAGCAAGCTTTAGGTTTCTTTCAATTGCTGTTGAAATCCTGTACTGCCATTTCCTTAATCTGAAGAATTTGTTCCTGTCCTTTCCACCAAGCCTTAGCAAGTCTGCTTTCTGCCCGACTTCTGTTCCAAGGCCCTGATCGTACTGAGTGTAAGTCATTGGAGCGCCTGATCTACGCCTCTTTTCTCCCTCTTCTGAGTCAAATTCTCTCCATTCCTGCGAGAAATCAACCATCTTCTCTTCAATTACGAGACCGCAATCTCTGCAAATGATCTCTCCCCTTTCTCTCTGCCAAGATAGGTTTATACCACTGCATTCCGGACATTTCTTAACTAGTTCAGCCATTTTAGATTCACCTGCGTATTGTTTTAAAATGAAATTTTTACCCTTAAGTAAAATTTTTTAGCTTTTCAGACCCCCGAATGAAAAGTTTTAAATATTAAACAGTGCTTGTTCTCGTGAAGAGTAACAAGATTTATAAAGAAGTAGAAAGTAGTTATATATAAAGCTTTCGGTTTTTTTGAACAAAAATGGCAAGAAACAGCGCAAATCCTATACCTGACGAGCTATACAATATGTTAGCATGCCCAATGTGCAAAGACGATTTAAGGTATACTTCTGATAAAAAGGGACTTTCTTGTACCAAGTGCGGGACAAAATATCCGATAAAAGACGGGATTCCTGTGCTGCTGACGAAAAAATAACTTATTCTTTAATGAATGACCTCCTCTCGCACCCTAAAGGGTGGAGTTTCCTTTAGGTAAAAGCAA
>JBBSWH010000015.1:0-15616 GCA_038046385.1 Nanobdellota archaeon
AAAATACTATTTAATAGACAGCGAAAATAAAGAAGCTTTTGTTGATACTACATTATTAAATAATAAAGGAGATGATTTTTATCATTCTTTGTATGTCAAAGGTGGTTATTTTGACAAGTTTGAATTTTTAAAAACAAGATATGAAGACACTTACAATAACCTTATTGAAATTATAAATAAATTTTTAAGAAATAAAAGGAAACCTTATTTGGAGATATTCTCAAATAATAAATTTAAGGAATTTGAAGAAAAGAACCTATTGCCTAAATTTAGCTCATTTGAAGAAAGCACAAAAAAGCCAATTTATAAGGAAGTGGTGAGGGAAGTTATAGAGTTTGCTCCCTCTCTTGTATCAAGTAAATTTGCCAATGATGATCAAAGAAAAGTTTTGCTACAACTCATAAACAAGTTGTTAGATGATGAAAATTCAAGAAATGATTTATATGAAATATTGGAAGTGCTTGTTGATGATGAAAACAAGTATCTTTTGGAAGAATTAAATGAAAAGTTAAAAAAATATGGTTTGAAAAATATTTTAGGTTTAATAAAAACTATTGAAAGGAGAATTGAAATTATTAAACGACTTAAAAGCATGGTTGGTGATGAAAAGGAATATTATTCTGAATCAGATTTGCAAAAAGAAATTGAAGAGCATTTTTGGATTTTTGGAGAGGAATATAATTTGATGATTGGGGCGGAAGATGATGATTTTACTAAATTAAGGAAGTTGTATTATGAAAAAGTCAAAAAGATGAAAAAAGAAGAATATGAGGAACTCTTTGTTTCAAAAAAGCAAGTTGATTTATTTATTTGTGGAGTAGTCCCAGAAGGAAAGAAGAACAGAAATCTTATAGTTGAAATAAAAAAACCAAAAGAATATCTAAAAAAAGAACATTACATACAAATAGATGATTATAAAGACATAATAATGGACATCCCAGAATTTAATTCTCCAGATAAAAATCATTGGGAGTTTATTTTGTTATATACCGATATTTCTAAAGAATACAAAACTTTTTTTGATGGAGAAATAGAAAACAAGCTTACGGGCTTAACAAAAGAAACCAATGCCTTTAAGATTTTTGTAGTAAAATGGGCTGATTTGCTTGATGAAGTTGATTTTAGAATGAAATTCCTAAAAGAGAGATTGATTGAAAGAAAGAATAATAAAAAACCAAAAATACAAGAAGCTCATTTTTCTAAATATGAACAAAAAAATTAATTTTTCTTCTTTTTGGACTATCTCAATAATGGCCTTTACAAAAATGGCAGATTATGGGGTTTTTTGATATCCACTCATGCAATGAATAGCCCGAGAGTTAAGACTAACCTTACTTCAGACTATGGATAAGAAAATAAATGAAAGTTACTAAAAAGCAAGCTTGAATAAAAACATGAAAAAGAACCATCATTAGCCAATAATCACTATACCCTTTCTCTCGTCTTTCATTAATATTTTTAACAAAAACAGCAAATGTTTCATTTATAAACCAAGCAAGTATACTATACAAAACACCAATAAAAGAAAATAATTGGACTTTGGCTTGAGATGCTACTATAACAGGAAGGAATAAAGATAATCCTAAGATAATTGAAGAAAGGGCAAAAATAGGTTTATAGAATACATCAAATTTAAGGTTTTTAAAAAATTCAGCTATAGCTCCCGATACCATAAATTCGCAATAAGAGGGGTGAGCTTATAAAATTTGCCTAAAGATTCATTCTTTTTAGTTACTTATTGGTAAAGCTTAAGGGTGTCAAAGATAAGATTAATTAATATAGTAACTTAGGCTATTATTTTCGATTTTTGATATCTTCAATTTCATATTTATATATTATAATTTGGTTATTCTTTGCTTGCTCAAGTTTTTTTAGTAAAGAAACTGAAACATTACCTGTTGGAGTTTGAATTTTTTTGTTTTTAGATAATTCTGCAGGGAAAACTATAATATTGTGCCTAGTTATAAATGCAAAATATGGTTTAAACCCCCAAATTTTGGATATTTTTTTCAATTTTTTGTAATCTTTTTTAAGGTTTTTTGACCAAGAATTGCGGGTTTGAGTCTTTACACTAATAGCGATGTTTCTTTTTTTTGAAAATGTTTTTCCATTGATATCTTTTACAACCAAGTCAAATCCAGCAGTTCTAGCCATTATTACATGCATATTTTTCTTAACTAGCCGATAGGCAAGAAGAGATTCTCCAAATTCTCCAGAAATTAAAACATCTTCTCCAATATTGGTATGAAATTTGACCATATAATAAGTTTGTTACATCATCTATATAAAAATTGCTCAAATTTAAAGGTTATTGTTTGTTTAATACTCGGCAACCCCGCACATTTTATATAATACCTCTTCCAGAACGCAATTATGGAATATATAGCAGGTTTACCGAGCATCATCTCTTTCGTTATAGCTTTCATCGTTCTATTAATCGGTTCAATCACCGACTTAAAAACAAGAGAAGTGCCTGACTGGGTAAACTACGGCTTAATAATAAGTGGAATTGGATTAAACCTGCTCTTCTCCATAATCCTTAACGATAAATCTTACATAATAAACAGCATCGTAGGATTATCAATCTTCTTCGGAATTGCGTACTTTATGTTCTACGCCGGACAATGGGGCGGGGGAGACTCTAAAATGCTCATGGGACTGGGTGCAATGATTGGAATCAACTTCGAAGGCTCGCAATTCCTATTCGGATTCCTAATAAATGCATTAATCATCGGCGCATTCTACGGCATTTTCTGGAGCTTTTACCTGGCGTTAAGAGATAAAAAGGCATTCACAAAGGAATTAAAACGTATTTTATCAAAACAAAACGTAATGGAATGGAAAAAGGTCATTTTAACAGGATGCGCAATAGCATTAATATCTTCTTTTTTTATAGGAATAGTTTACGTAAGAATTGCAATCTTATCTGTTGCGTTCATGGTATTAACAACATTCTACGTATGGATATTTGTCAAGTCAATTGAAAAATCATCAATGTATAGATTAGTAGAACCGTACAAATTAACAGAAGGAGACTGGATTGTAAAGGATGTTTACATCGGAAAGACAAGGATAACCGGCCCAAAGGATCTGGGGATAGAGAAAAAAAATATTAAAATATTAATAGAAGCATATAAGAAAAGAAAAATCGGGAAGATTTTGATAAAAGAAGGAATTCCGTTCGTGCCGAGCTTTTTCATAGCATATATCCTTACGTTTATTATAGGGAATCCTATTTGGCTTTTGTTTTAGTTTTGCCATCGTTCGCATTAAATGTAGAATTAAATTGCAAAATTCTCTCTGGAACTCCGAATTTTGCTTTATTGTTTGATAGAAAATGCTCACATAGTGATGGCAAAAATGGTGTTCTCAACAAAACTGATTAAAGTATCCTTCTAAGCTTCAACTTCCTTAGAAAGCAGTTTTTCTGTTTCGAGCTTTGTTATGACATTGTCCATCTTTATAAGCTCTTTTACCCAGACATTTTTTGTATTAAGCTTGAACAGCTTGGCATTTCCTATCTTTCTTGTAAGAATGACTATCTCTTTTTTGGTTAACTGTGCCCATATTTCTGAGAAGGCTGTCCATCCCACTCCGGAATTCTTGGCTATTTCTGTCATGCTGTAGTCCATATCCCTCCCTTCTATCAAAAAGTCCAGCACCCTGATTAGAGGGTAATCTCCAAAATATTCCGCAAACACGCTTTTTTCTTCCATACTTATGCAATAAGTAGGGTACTATTTAAACATTTCTATTTTTGATAGTCATGGTTCATAAAAAGAAAACTATAAATATGAGTGCTCCCTTTTAGAGTTTGTTATGGATGAAAATCTGATTATAAAAAAGTTTATTGTCAGGAAGCTTTATAGGAAAAGAATGTGGCTGCATAAGCATACTAACATCAACAACCTTTCAAAAGGACTGTCTAATGAATTAAGGGTTTCAAGAGAGGTTAAGAAAGCCATAGAAGAACTTCTTAAAGAGCAAATATTATTGTCAAAGCCAACTCATTATGGATTGGAAGTAAGCCTGAATCCTAAAAAGATAAAAGAAATTGAGGAACTAATACAATAATTCAAGGTATCCTTCTCATCTGATTTGAAAAGTATTCATCCTCTTCAGGGGAAAATGATGCTTGTTTAACAGCAGGAATGCGAGGCTTTCTATCGGGTTTTTGCACTGCAACATTGCGAGTTTGGTCTTTTAATTTCAATTCGACTGTTGACATTTCTTCTTCTGTCAGCTGCTTTGGAGCCCATTGCAGATTAACGCCATCATTATCTTTACGAGGTATAACATTTATCGTAAAGTGCGCAACTGTCTGGCCAGCTGGAATGCCGTTTGAAACAAAGATATTCGTGCCTTGCGCTCCAAGATTTTCAAATATTGCGCTTGATATTTTATTTGCAACCTGAAAGAGTTTAGCCAACTCCGCATCTGGAACCTGTTCCATTATCGGATAATGGTTTTTTGGCAGGATAAAGCAATGTCCGGGATTTGCTCCGTTAACATCAAGCACTGCCAATATTAAGTCATCTTCATAAACTTTCTTTGATGGAATGCTTCCAGCTGCTATTTGGCAAACAATGCAGTTGCTCATTTTACACCCAGAATCCTTGAAATGTCATCAAGGTCTATGCTTTCTTTTTTTGGTGAAGGCTCTTTTTGCAACTCTTCGATTTGCTGTTGCGGTGGCAGTGGAGGTGGGATTGCTTCTTTAGGTGTAGGCATCTTTGGTTGTGGAGTTGGAGAATGTTCCTTCTCTACCGGCATTCCAAGCGCAACTGCTAATTTATCGCCAATTAAATCAATCTGCGCCTGATCCATTGATTTCTGCGGAAGAACAAAGTTTAAACCGTCATTTTCTTTGCGGGGAATAATATGAAGCATGAAATGCTGCGCTCTTTGGCCGGCGGCAATTCCATTTGCTGCTATTATATTAGTGCCTTGAGCATCTATAGACCTTAAAATAGAATTTGACAACTGCTTTGCAGCCAAAAACAAATGCGCGATATCTTCATCCGGAATCTGAGGCATTATGGAATAATGCTCTTTCGGAAGCAATAATATATGTCCCGGATTGGCCGGATTGATATCAAGGATTGCAATAACATTTTCATCATCATAAACTTTCTTTGTCTGTATCTTTCCAGCAACTATTTGGCAGAAGATGCACTGCTTTTTCTGAAAATCCTTTAATTCTTCAGGAGACATTTGCTTTATTTTCTCCTGCAAGGCATTTATCTGCTCCTGAGTCATTTCTGCCATTTTATTTTGCCCCCGGCTTGTTTTTATTGGAATTTCCTGCTGCTAAAATGGCTGAAATTACGAACGATAGTGAGATTATTTGTTCTGCCATTTTGTTTTAATCCCTGTTGTTATGCTGGCTTATGCCTTCCATTTCCTTCGCAACATAAAGCCCGTCAAAACTGTCTGTACATTGCTTGGTTAACTGCTTATTAAGGGTGTAAGATAAGGTTTTTTTGCCGATAAGCTCATCAAAACTCCAGATTATCATTTGATTATTTTTTACTATTATCTGTGCGCCATCACCTATTTTTTCACCAAGGTAATCACTTAACTTGTCAACACAGCCTGTAGGTATTGACTCATAATAAACAAAATTCTTTAGTTTGATGCCATTCTTCACCTTTATTTTTATCTCTACTTTTGTTTTCTGGCTTTTTGATGTGTCAATTTGCCTAGACACAGAATCTAGATTGCTTTTAGCAAGTTCGTGTTGCGGCCTTGCCTCTGCTTCGTCGTTAGGGCAGCCCGTACACGCTCCACCACCTGCATCCATTATTGAAGTTAATCCTTCTTCTGTTACAATGACTGGCTTGAAAGTGCATTCCGGCTGATTTGGATCGGCTTCAACTGCCACAGAAGTTCCTTTGCCTTCAATTGAAAATGCTATCTTCTCAAACTTCGGGACAAAACAGATGTAATAAGGATTCTGCATGTCTAGGTTTCCTGCATAAAACGATGAAGCGATGTCGCTGTTTTTGATAAGATAAACGTTGTCCCTTGTCTTGTTTTTAACAGCTTCTTCAAGTATAGGCATGTCGCTGAAGAAATCTTCGTTTATTTCCTTAGTATGGTCAAAAAGAAGTATCTGCTCGACATTACACGGCGTCTGGAATGATCTTGATTCTTTTTCTCCGTATCTTAATTCTTTGTCCAATCCCTTAATGTCAATTTCAAACTTTGAAAACTCTGTGCTGCAGGAGCTTCCCCTGACTGCGTTTATTATCTTGTAGCCTACAAACAGTATCATCACGGAGAAAACAGCAATAAGCGCGTACTTGAAAACCTCTCCGATTATCTGGGATTTTTTATCCATGGCGCATAACTGAAATGTAAGTTATTTAAATCTTGTGCAATAAATACACGTAAAATGACTAAATTAGTGCTGGATTTGACGAAAAGCATAGATGAGAACGCCACTGTTTACTTTGAAAAAGCCAAGAAGATAAAAAGGAAGATAGAAGGCGCAGAAAAGGCCTTAGAAAGCAATCTAAAGAAGTTAAAAGAATTGGAAGCAAAGCGCGATAAATTCCTTGAAAAAACAAAAAAAGAAAAGTCTGACAGAAAAAAAGAGTGGTACGAAAAATTCAGATGGTTCACAAGCTCTGAAGGGTTTCTCATAATTGGAGGACGCGATGCAACATCAAACGAAATCGTCATCAAAAAGCACACTGATGCGAATGATTTAGTATTCCACACAGACATGGCCGGTTCTCCATTTTTTGTAATAAAAACGGAAGGGAAAGGTGTCAGTGAAAAAACAAAGGAAGAGGTTGCAGACGCAACGTGCACTTTCAGCAGGGCATGGAAATTGGGACTGCAAACGACTTCTGTTTTTTACGCCAATCCTGACCAGATAAGCAAAAAGACAAAATCAGGCGAATATATGGGCAAGGGAGCATTCATGGTCTATGGCAAAACAATTCATGTGAACAACAAACTGAATCTTGCTGTTGGGATGAACAAAAACAATCAGATAATGTCGGGCCCATTGGAAGCAATAAAAGCCCATTGCGAAAAGTATGCAATTATAGAACAAGGCACGGAAAAGGCAAGCAACATAGGAAAGATATTAAGGCATAAATTAGGCGGAGAGCTGGACGAGATAATAAGAGCGCTGCCGTCAGGCGGATTCAAAATTTCCAAGCATTAAAATTCTATTCTGAGTCTTTGTCCCGTATTAAATAAATTCTGAATCCTAATGCTAAAACCAGCAATAAGAAGGCTGCTATAATCGCGTGGTTAATTGCAGGATTTTGTATTCTTGTAAGTTTTTGAATCTGAGGGAGTCTTCCTTCCCTTACTGCGTCCACTAGCTCATTTGTAATTTCCATAACTGCAGAGACATCTTTCTTGATTACTTCAATTTCAACATTAATCTCTTTCTGAACATTAGTAGATTTGGCAATGATTTTTCCGCTGTATTTTCCAATTTCATTTTCGGAAGGGTCAAATGTAAATTTCACAGTCTTGCTTTGCCCGCGGCTAATCTCAAAGTTACTCTCGCTTATTGCAATAAACTTCTCAAGGCCTTCCAGAGTGATTGAGATGCGCAGCGGGGATTCTCCTGTGTTTATGACAGTAAACTCCCTGGTTAATATCTCCTCATTAAAAGCTGTTGAACGTATAGATTCAGGGCTCACTTCAAAAGCTTCCTGGAAAGGCTGAATAATTCCACCGCCGCCTCCGCCGCCTCCCCCTCCTCCACTGGATCCGCCATTTGATGCAGGTTCTGCTTCGACAGGTGTTTCTTCTGATGAATAAGTGCTCCATTGGCTTACGCTAAATACAAACCTCCCGCCTGAATAAGCTATTTTTGTGCATATGCTGCCCGGGCATACACTGCCGTCCCTTAATATTCTAGGATTCGAGAAAGTCAGTCCAACAAGCTGCAGGACTGCAGACTTATTCAAAGAAGGGGCTGCGCTCGAGTCAACCCTTATTCTGTTTTGTGATATGTTGATATAGCTGTTCAGGTCCAAATCCTGGCTTATATCCACATCCTGGCTGAAATTTATTTTCCCGTAAGTTGTGATTTCAACAACAAAATTTGTTATGTTCCTGACATCAACTAAAGACAGGTTTGTAGTAGAGCCGTTAAAGCCGGAAAATGAATTTATGTAAACTGTTCTGCTTGGCCCACTTCCAACAAACCCAAAGCTGTCTGTGCAGTTGATGCTCCAGTTGTAGGGCCCAAGCGGGGAATTGTTCAGCTCAAAAAAAACAGCAGTGGATTGCGGAATAAGAGTGAGATTTGTCGAATTAAGCATGTTGTTGACTATGAAAGAGCAGTTGCTTATGGCGCTTTCATCGCTTGCATTGTAATAAAATGAAAGGTTTCCGTAGCTGCCTGCAGAATTATTGAATGGGGAAATCAAACTGATTACTGGTCCGGTGCTGTCTGTTATTTGCAGCCCAATGCCTACACTTTGGCCATTGGCAAATTTAGAAGGGAATATCATTATTGCCAACAGCAATAAAAAAAAGATTATCCATTTTTTCATTAAAGTATCAAACCAGCATATTTGTTTAATTATTTTTCTGTTTTAAATAAATTTTCTGGGTTTGCTTCTTGCAGATTTATTTGAATTTTTGCTTTTAAAGACGTAGAACAGGAATGCCAGCACCATAACGGCGTAGATTACGTACTTTTGGTTTACATAAACTTTATTTGGATCTTCAATCGCCTTTAGATTGAAAGTTTTGCTAATCTTCAGCCTTATTGGAAGGCCTTCTCCGCTTGGCTCTACTTCGCTTACAGTGTACCCCGCCACATAGGTTCCAGGCTGTTTAGGCGCCGTTACATTAAAAAAGATGCTTAATCCTGTTTCTTTTGGAGCAAGGGCATAAACCTCTTTGTAGTCTACAGCTTTCATGAATGTGCTGTCATAGTCCAGCTTGATTCCTGTTGATTCATCGCTTGGGTTCTGAAGCCTTATGCCATATAATTTTGAATCTCCAGCTATGAGTTCCATAGTGCCATTAACAAGGTAGTCTGAAGCAACGCTTATTGCATTTGCATTGATTGCAATTGTTAAGAAAACCAAAAAAAGAAAAATTATGCCCTTCATTGTCATTTATTGTAATGAAGGGTTAATAAATTTTATGGTGAAGTCACGGCAGTAATGTTCCATGTGGCGTTATACAGCTGCGTGCTCAATCCATTGCTTGGGACATTTACCCACAAAAATGCGCTTATGTTCCCTTTGTCTGCATTCGGGCCAAATGCACCTGTGTGCCCGTGCCTGAAGGTTATATTTCCTCCCGTTTCAGGGTCTCTTAGGTTGATTATTCCGTCTGCTGGGAATGCAAGCCTCAAGCTGGAGCTGCTGTTTGTCAAGTTAACTCCGAAGTTAGTTACGCTTATTGCCTCAGAGGGAGTAGTCGTTCCTGTCAATGCTGATGCAGTCATATTGATCTGTCCGAAGTCGTCATTTCCTGTGTTGTTCATCAGCAAGTGCGGATAAGCCAATACGTTCTGCTGGCCAAGGTTTACGTTGCTGAAGTTAAGGGCTGTGTTTGGCAATGAGATGGATGATACTGTATTGACGGTGAATATCATAGAATCATTATATGCAGAGCCGCCCATGGTGTCCTTGATTGATATATTGGCAACCCATGTTGCGCTTGCGTTAACATAATAAGGAATGGTTACTGTGCAGTTTATCACAACGACAGTGCTTGACTTGCTTGCATTTCTGCATGTGCTGAATTCTGTTCCGCTGTCTGAAACATTGCTGTACCATTGGCTGCCTCCAAGTGTAAGGTTGACAACAGCCTTGGTTGCATTTATCTGTCCGGCTCCGTCTGGGTCAGTTACATTAAAAGATAGAAAAATAGTTGTAGTTCCGGTTGCAGCCGGGTCAACGCTAAACTGGCTGCTTCCAAGAGAGGTTGTTATATTTGTAATAGTTATTGTGGGGTTTCTGTTGGAAATTGCAAGCTGGACTTGGAACCCGAGCCTGATTGTAGAAGCATCTGCATAGACAATAGGTATACTCATGATAATTGCTAAAATTAAGAATAATAAACTTCTTTTTTTTATTTTTAGTATCATTTTAGGGTGTATTTCTGCCTTATCACCGCCATGCTACCACCAGAGTTTCAGCTAAAATAAAAGGCTATAAACTAACCTCTAGCACGTGATTCACTATTCTGAATAAGTTGATATTTAAATCTTTCGTTTTTTATATACTAGTATACCATTTCGTATACTTCTGGTTTATTCATTTCTGGCAGTTTTGAGCGGTTTTACTTGCTTACTGGATTTTTGTGAGTGGCGGAACCAAAAAATTTTAATAACACTGGGACAATTACCTTTCAAGTGAACCTTATGGAAATGAACACTGACAACCTAAAATTAAGCATTGGCGGAAATGCGCCTGATTTCAAGCTTCCTGGAACAGATGGCAAGGCATATAATATTGCAAGCTTCAAGGGCAAAAGAGTTCTTGCTGTAATTTTCATGTGCAACCACTGCCCTTATGTGCAGGGAAGCATAGAACGCATGAAATCAATCCAGTCAGAGTTCGGGATAAAAGGACTGCAGATTGTCGGTATTAATTCAAACGACCAGCTTAACTATCCTGATGATTCCTTTGAGAAAATGATAGAACTTTCAAAATCAAAAAAACTTAATTTTACGTATTTAAGGGATGAAGATCAGCATGTTGCAAAAGACTATGGGGCGCAATGCACGCCAGAATGCTTTGTTTTCGATGGAGAAAGAAAACTAAGGTATCATGGGAGGATTGATGATTCTCCAAAAGATGAAACAAGAGCAACAATAAGCGACTTGAAAAATGCGATTGACGCTTTAATACACGGCAGAAAAGTCGCAATTGAATTGGCGCCTGCAATTGGATGCTCGATAAAGTGGCGCTAAATCTTCAACAATACGAGATTTGTGTTTCCCATGCTCTTTTTTTCAATCACTTCCCTTTCTGATAATTTCTGAAGGATTCTTGAAATCTGCACTTTTGTAAAGCCGGACAAAACCACCAGCTTGTTCTGCTCAATTGAATTGTTATTATCAAGCAAAATCTTCACAACAATCCTTTCTTCATTTGGAAGCAGCTTGAGTACTTTTTCAATCTGCATCCTGTTGATTTTGAACTGGAACATCACGACAATAAAAGCGCCTACAAAAATTGACAGGAAAGAGATTGCATAAACAATCAATGGCAGCTGCTCATTTGTCGCAGAAGTGTAAAATCCGTTTACAACAGCGAATGTAATTCCCAGCAAGAAAACTAGCATTAGCCCTATGACAAGCCTCTTGTTGTCTATCTCCATCATTCAATCTCTTTTTTTAGCCTGTTGTATTCTTTTGAGCTTATTTCGCCTGATGCAAGCCTTTTCCTGAGGATTTGCTCAGCTGTCTGGTTTCTGCAGTTTTTTCCATTGAGCATCCACCATATTACAGCGAAAAAAAGCACAATTATCAAAAGATGATATATCCACCCAAATCCAATTCCAAAATAATTGCCCATCATCGGGCATGTTCCATATGCCATTTTTCATCATCTCCTGCTGAATCAATAATATTTTCCACTATATCAATATTTCTAAAATAAAAAATAAAAGAATCAGCCCATCATTGGGCATCCTCCTTTTCCTTTGAATCCGCTTTCCTCATGAAATTTTTCCATCTTTTCGTGCATTTGCTTTGCAAGTGAAAAATCTTCTTCGCTTTGAACCCAAGGCATCATGTTAAAGCCGGTTTCTTCCCTAAATTTGGAAAAGTCTGCGTAAGTTCCTTCTTCCATTATCTGGTACATTTCTGCATGATATTGCATCATTACCTGCCTCTTTCCAATATCATTTCCAATATCGCTGTTCCAGTTTTTGCCGCTGTTTCTCCACATTCCCTGGGCAAATGCAATCCCGACTATAGCCAGCAAGCCCAAGATTGCCGCTGCCGCAATAAATAATTTTTTTGACATTTTAATCTTCCTCCTTGTTTTAATTCAAATCTAATGGTTGCATAAGATGAAACGAGATAACTATTTTGCTGAAACTAGTTGAGAAATGGTGAAACATAAGATGGTTTTTGTGAAACGTTGAAATCTAGCTTGTGCCTGCCATTAGGCTATCTATCTAATAGAGATAGCTTTAAAAATTGCTCAATTTCCTTTTATCTATGAAAAACTATAGAAAGTATATGACTATGACCATGTATTTTTATGGAGGCGGAGCAATATTTCATCAGAGGCCTTCAAACCAGTCTTATATAACTTTAGATCCCAACCAGCCTTTAAAACCGCATGATGGGCCTGTAGACTTAACAAAGTTATTGTTTGAACTCAGCATGGCTCAAGCCCCATCAGACACATTTAACCCTGTACGTGTACGTGATGCGGGAGAAGCAGAGAAACTGGTAAGGGCAATAACCAACCATTATAGTTTGCGTTCATCTATGCGGGCAATAGGGTCAGGCCAGGATGTTTCGCAAAATGTCGATGCAGCCATACGAACATCTTTGAATATAAAATCTGATGGGCAGCTACCCTATTTGGAAGCAGCGCTTAGGATGAATAGGAAACATCTCAAGCTTTTAAGCAGGCCTGAAGAAGAGATTGTTGCGCGCTTGAAAGCCCTTCAGCCAAGATTATAAATTCTTCAAGCAGCCTCACCGATTCATGGCAGGAAAATCCCTATTGAAATAGCGCCTGCAATTGAGTACCATATTAAACGGGGATATATTTTTAAGTTAATCTTGATTTCTTTGAGGCATGAAAACTGATTTAGTTATGGCAAGCTATTTTTTTGGTGGAGTGGCTACTTTTTTAGACAAGGCAACTAACCAAACATACATAGCTAATGTGGACGATTCAAACGCAACTTTAAGGCCGTATGATAGATCAAAAGATTCTAGATTCCTACTTGACATAGCAATGGTTGAAATGACCCACTTCTACGCCCATAAGGTTCGATGCGCTAGTTTCGCTGAAGCCACAGATACTGTTAGGGCTCTGGCAAATTATGATAATCTAAGTATGGGCATCTCTCTTGCCAGAGGAAAAACTAGCCCAGATATGGAAAAAACTATTGCTGTAATAAGGGAAATGGCAGATAAAATAAGAGCAAACAACCAGATACCCATTTTAGAACAAATAGTACAAGAGGAGGGTATTCTTCCTCTTTTAAGTATGCCTACAGATGAGCTTATAGCAAGTTTGAGATGATGAGATTATAGCAAGTTTGAGATGATGAGATTATAGCAAGTTTGAGATGATAATCTTAAATAATTTTACCCAATATTTTTCTCACAGTCTTCATAGTTTCTTTTAAGCGCAGGATTATCAGGATGTTTCTTCAGCTCTTCTTCAAGAATTTCTTTGGCCCGTTTGAACTTGCCCATTGACATATACATAACGGCAAGGTTGTTTGCAGGAGATGGTTTGTCTGGATTAGATTTCATGCTTTTCTTGAAATATTCTATCGCACGATCCTTATCGTTCATTCTTAGATAAATCTTGGCAATTTCTGAATACGGCAGCTTGTAAGCAGCATCAATTTCCACTGTTTTTTCGAAATATGCAATTGCATTTGCAAAATCTTTCTTTCCCATGAACATGCGCGCAGTCTGGTAGTTGTATCTTGCGTTTTCAGGATTTTCTTCAACTTGCCTTATTATTATCTTTGAGTACATATCTGCTTTTCTTTCAACAAAAGCAGCATCTTTTACAGAGCCGAAATGGTGCAAAACAACATCTGTTTTTTCGTATTTCATTCCTTTTTCCTTTATCGATTCTTCTACAAGCTCGTGCACCCTGTGCCTGAAATGAATCCCTTTATTATTCCTGAAAACTCTCACAAGATTGTTCAAAACATAGAACGGATATTTTTTTACAGGCTCAAAATCTGTTTTGTTGCCCATCGCACCGTCAAAATAATCTTTTATGTATGAGCGCTGCTGGAATGAAAATCCTGCTGTTCCATTTCCTGCATTTTTTATCATCTCTTTTATTTTTTCACAGTCTTTTTCTTCCAGAACTTCGTCTGCATCCAGCACTAAAACCCAGTCTTTTGTTGCGTGCTTCAGGCTTTCGTTTCTTGCAGCAGAGAAATCATCAGCCCATGCGAAGTCAAAAATTTTTGCATTGAACTTTTTTGCAATTTCCTTTGTCTTGTCTTTGCTTCCTGTGTCGATAATTATAATTTCATCCACAATGTTTTTTATAGAAGTTAAGCACTGCTCAAAATAGTTTTCTTCATCTTTTGCTATCATGCATAATGAGATTGATGTCATTTTAGTAAGTGTTTGTCAAAACAACATTTCCATCGCTGTTTTTTATAGTAAGTGTGTCTCCGTCATTGTTCCAGATACACCCCCTTGCATTGCCCCAGTAAACCTTTGAAGAATCGCTTGTTCCTTGACCGCTGTAAAGCTTGATTCTTCCGCTTCCATCCAGCGCAAATCCAGTAAATGTGTATGTTTTTGATGACGCGTCGCTTACCTTCCATCCGTCTAAGTTGCAGGAATTGCTGCATTTGTTCCTAAATTCTACAAATTCTTCGTCAGTGTTGCATTCATTTTCCGGAGGATCATAATTAAACTCAAGGATTTCAATGCAGTCATCGCATGGTCCGCTGCTTGACTGTGTCTGCGCTTCGTTTTGCACATTGTTCACTTGCACTTCGCTATCTGTACATTCATCATTGACGCACGAATATTTGCATTTTTCAACAAGGCCCCATCCGGCACCGTTTGGAAGGCAAACTTTAAGCTCGCTGCCAAAACAGTTCATTGCAGGAGGCGTGCAAACTTTTTCGCTGCATTTTCCGTCCTTGCATGACTGCGGGCATTTTTCAATATCTTTCCATTTGCAGTCTTCTGTTTTGTAGCCTCTGTATTTTTCGTCAATGCATTCCCAGCCTTCACCGCATCCTTTTTCCTTTACTATTTCGGCTGGAACACATTTTTTGCTGCAGGCTGCGTCAGAATAAGGTTCTGTTTTCCACTTTCCTGCTTCAAGGTCGCATTCATTGTATGCTTCGTTTCCGTTGCATTTTTCACTTGAAATGCAACAATTGCTGTCGCAAAATTTTCCATCTGGGTAAGCGCATGCCCTGTATATTTTTGCGGCAACCTCCCCAGTTATTTCAGAAACATCTTCAGTGTTTTTGGAGCATGCAGGGAGCAGAGCTATCAATAATAAGATGCAAAATGCAATTGTATTTTTCCACCCCATGTTTACCCCCATTAACGCCACTGCTCGGATTACTCAAAAACGCCGGCGCCCGGATTTGAACCGAGAGATCCTTTCGGAAAGCGGTTTTCGAGACCGCCGCAATGCCGGATTATGCGACGCCGGCATAGCGTTTTTGAGTTCCCAAAAATCATTGATTTTTGTGATGAACCGAGAGATCCTTTCGGAAAGCGGTTCGCCCTGATAAATAACTGTTCGAGACCGCCGCAATGCCGGATTATGCGACAGTGGCATATTGTTAAGTTAAAATTGTCTGTATTTAAGCTTTTTTAGAATTAATGGTCAGAGCAGTCCCATTTGAAGCCGCAGTTGGGGCAGATTATTGTAAATTCATGGGTTTAAAACCCCATGCTTTAGCATGAATTTACAATCCC
>JBBSWH010000016.1:0-31737 GCA_038046385.1 Nanobdellota archaeon
CGTTGCTTTTACCTAAAGGAAACTCCACCCTTTAGGGTGCGAGAGGAGGTCATTCTAGTTTAATTGTACTTTTTCTTATCTTTTTTGCTAGCCTACTTTATTTATAAAATAAACGAAAGATTTAAATAGTAGTACACCAGTATACTAAATATCTTAAGTATAACTGGTGTTTTAAATGGCGAAAAATAATTCGAATGATATTAGGTTGACTGATAATGATACTACAATTGATAAATATTCAGATGGAACAAATCAAAATAAACCAATCATTTATAGTAAAGAATTAACTTCCGCAAAGAGAAATATAAAATTAGAGTTAAGAACGTGGAACTCTCTAAGAAATTTAAAAAAATTTAATGAAACTTTTAATGATGTTATTCTATCACTTCTAAAAGAAAGAACGGTATCTGTTGGGGGAGAAAACCTAAAGGCAATAAAATATTCACGCAAGACGGTATTCTTAGAAACAGAGTATGGGTATACACCTATCGGAGCCGAATTTGAATATAACGATGTAAAAGAAGAACACTCTAACTTTAATTTAGACTTAAAAATAAAGAAAATATTTTATGGTAAGAAGGTTATGAATCCATCAGAGTTTTTTGGTGTCGATAATCTGCGAAAATCTTTTCATCATATCTATCTGAATATATACCTTAAATGTTTAGCTCTAGCACTAGAAAAGGAATTTAAAGTTCGTACAAGAATGATATTTGATAAAGATTTTGAAAATATAGCACGATGGAGGAAAATCTACTATGATCACTCCTTAAGCGAAGATTCGTTCATAAATGATATAGAAGAGCCTTTAAGATTAAGTGAAGAAAGACCAGATCAAAAAATTATTGACAGTATCAAAAAATCACCTTCTAATTCTGCTTGGAACATTATAAAATGAAAGAATTTTATTTTTCAAAGAAATATTTTAACAAATTAACCTATGATGATGTAGAATCAAATATTAGGATAATCATAAAAGAAATCCCTAGCTTGGATGTTTCTGAAGAGGATTATTCCCTTCGTGTCGAAACCCATCATGAAGAAGAGAAATTGGTTCATAGACAATATGCAATTGAACATCATTCTAAACAAGACAAGCATAACTATCCCCACTTACAATTTAAATTCCACACTGAAGAAATTGGGACATTTTGGCTTCGTCTTGAATTTAATACCCGTGAAGACTATAAAAAAGCAATCTTGGGATTCATATACAAAATAAAAAACATCCTCGAAGATTTGGAAAGATTTAAACCTGGGATTTGTGATGATATTTTAGTATTGGATTTGGTAAACAATCTTTCAAGCGAAGGGAAGTTTCTTACCAAAAAAATTTCTGAAAGTATTGCCAAATACCGTTTGGAATTTCAAAATGATGGTATTAATAGAGAGAAAGTAAATAATCTTAACAAAAATCACCTACTAATAGATTTCTTAGGCAAAGATAATGTTGCTAAAGTTTTTGAATCATATAATAAGAAAAAATAATTTTTTAATGTCAGTAAAAAGGATACCTTCTAGAAGTATACTTATCAATTATAATAAAAAAGGGGCGCAAACTGCCGCGCCCTTCAAAGGAACACGGCAGCTGCGCAAATTGGGTCAAACCAAAAAATGTAAAAAATTTGGGAAATTTTTTATCATGCTCAAGAACCAATGGAATATCTTGCGATAAGCAAAATTCAAATATTCCATTAATTTGGTTCTTGACATGTGATTCTGTCATGTCAGCTCCACGTAAAATGAAACAGTGTTGTCGTTGTCTGGAATGCGGTATGATTTCAGCCTTGCAGGAACCCTTACCTCATAGCTGTAATGCCCGTAAAATCCGGCTTTTCTTCCGCTTATTTTTGTGATAAACACTAAATCCTCTTTTTCTGCTGCGTCATATTCTTCATCAGAAGAATCAGACGAGTCCCACAGCACTCCCGTTATAAAATTTGATGAGTTTGTGGAATTTACAAAAGAAACATTCTCTATAATGCGCGAGGATACTGTAAAATTTTCAAAATCTCTCGCCGCGCCGTTCAGAGTGTATGTCTTGTTTATTGAATCATTGAGGTTTGTTGTTCCAAACAGCAAATCTATGTCCTCCCAGTCATTTGATATTGTATTCAGCGACTTGTCTTTTCCTATTGCCAGAAGCGACGGCCATGAGATTCCGTTTTTTGTGTCGCTGTCAGTGGCGTAAATGTTGCCGTTAAGGTCAGTGGAGTTGGCCCACGCCATCATGCTTATGTTGTTGCGGGTTCCAAGCACTATATTTGAGAATATGTTGCCGTAGAATACATGGTACTGGACAACAACTATGAACGTCTGCACATCAGTCGCATTGAAATTATTGAATGTGTCGTTGGCATAAAACACCCACCCCACCACTATATTTGGAGATGAATTCACCTGAAAAGTCGTGTTTGACTCGTTTGCAGATCCTGAAAATTCAACGCCTGACAGGTTAATCCAGATGCCGCTTGAATTTGTCGAGAAAATATATGCGCTTAAATTAAGGTCATCATTCCAGCTTGCATTGAATCTTACAAAATCCGACTGCTCCACAAAAGTGCTGTTCTTTTCCGGGTTTTGCCATCTTGGCGGCTGCCAGTCGGTTATGTTGCATGTAACAATAAGGATATCTTTATCAGAATCCTCTGTTGAATTCACTGAGAAATTTGCGTAAAACGCCCCTATATCAGAAGTTGTGCAGTTGAACAGGACATCAATATGGGTGTCGTTTATGTCCTGCATTGTGAAATTGCTTGTTATCCTGCCGCAGTCACCCTCGAAACAGCTTGCATTCACAAAAGTGTTGTTGAGATATCCGAAAATTCTTGCAGATGAAGCAGAATTGTTCTTAAGGTAGCCCCCGTTCAGATTCAGGCTGCTGCGGTTCCATGCAACCCCTCCGACTCCAAACCCTTTTAATCCTGTAGAGGCCCAGTTTCCGTCGCTGTCGTTTGCATTAAACACATATCCGACTGCCCTTCCCGGAGGAACAGTCACGCTCATATTTACTGTGTAGTTCACAGATGTCTGGCCGGAAAGCACAGAAGTGTTTGAAACATTAATCCACGCACCATTCGAAGTTGCATTCCATGAAAATATTACCATGCTCATCTCATTTTCATCTGTCGCATTGGCGCTTATCTGCACGGTTTCAAACTGGTAGATTCTGGAGTCGTTTATTGCAGCCTGTGAATTCTGCGGGAAAAATTCAGGCGGCGGCGTGTTGTAAGATACATTATAGAAAAGCGCATCAAGATTGAAGCTTGCGGTGTCAGTTACTGCTGTGCCGCTTGTTGAATAATTAAAGACAGCATAAGCCCTGCTTCCTGCTTCTGCTCCGAAGAAATTTGCGCACTCCCATCTCTTGCTTGAAGTAACATCCTGGCACACAAGCCCGCTGTCTTCCCCCTGCGATGATGCGCATGAACTATCGGCAAGAGTATAATTTGTTCCGTTTTGGTTGTCAGTGTAAACTTCGCACACAGCAGCAGCGCCGGCAAGCGCCGTATTTACCCAGTTGAAGCACAGCCTGACGCTAATTATTGACGAGCAATCATTAAGGCTCGAATTAAAATAAGTTGAATTCCAGAAATGCCGTTTTGGATTTGATGTGCCTGTCACAAGGCTCCCTGTTTCAACAAAATCATCATCGCATGAAATCCTGTCGTTGTTTGGCGCAGAATTTCCGCATGGGCTTGGATAAGTGCCGTCGCAGCTCACGAGAGAAGAACTATCAACATCAAGCTTGTAGCATTCCTGGGCCATCAGTTTTTTCTGCCCGTTAGGGGCAGCAGTCTGAACTGCAAATGCTACAATAAAGATAAGCGCTGCGGCAATTGCCCAGATTATTGGTTTTAATTTTGCCGTTTTCATCTTAGCTCCACGTAGAACGTAACTGAATTGTCATTATTTGGCCTGATGTACTCCCTTAATCTTGCAGGCACTTTTACTTCAAAGTCATAGAACCCGTATTTTCCGTCTTTCAGCCGGTTTATTTGCGAAACAAATATCACGTCCTGGCTTCCGTTGAACTCTCCTGGATTAGCATCACTCTTGTCCCATAATATTCCGGTAATGAAATTTGAATTGTTGGTGCTGTTTGCAGTAGGGGTATTATTTATTGCCTGGGCAAATATGATCTGGGTTTGGACATCTTTTGGCCTGTTATTGAAAGTAAAAGTCCTGTTCAGTGAATCAGTCAAATTGGTCATGTTCATTGCAAGATCTAAATCTTCAAAGTCGTTTGTCACATTTCCGTCTGTAACATTGACACCCAGTGCAGAAATATTGGTCCAGATTACATTGCTGTCAGAATCAACCACGAATATGTTTCCGGCTGTTGCATTGCTGACATCCCAACTGTATATTGTCTGGTTCGAAAGTCCGGCTATTATCAGGCTCCCAGTCAGGTTTCCGGTTACTGTGTTGTATGCGCTTACATTCAGGCTTTTGTTAGCCTTATTGTTGATTTCAATAAGCTCAGTTATCCTGCTGTCCCTGTCAATCTGCACGAAAACATTTGTCGTTCCGATTCCGAAGCCCCAGCTTAAGTTGATAACCCTATATTCCCCTATGCCCAGGTTTAATGTGAAATTGGAGCCTATCTGAATGCCGTTGGCATCAGGATCTCCGTCGAATATTTGCGCTATGAAATTCAGCGCAGGGCCTCTTCCAATGTTGGTTATGTTTGCAAATACCGTTATGTTTATGTTTTCTTCAATTTCAGAGTCATTGAAATATATATCAGATGAAGATATCTCCAGGTCCGGCGGCGTTATGTTGAAATAAAACACACTGCTTGTGAAAATGTTTGTTGCATTGTCCTTGCAGGTAACGCTCCAGTTATGGAATCCCGTATTAAACCCGGAAACTGATTTTGAAGTGTTTTTTGTAGAGTTTGCGGCAAACCCTGAAATATTAACCACACTGTCTATTGTCAGGTTGCATACGAGCTCATCGTCAAGATTGTCCGTTGCATTAAAAAAGAACACAAGGTCAAGGATGCTAAGGTTTGATTCGTTAAGCGGGCCAAGAAGGGTGATATTCGGCAGCGCAGTATCTATAATTATTGTAAGGTTTGTGCTGTTTCTTAAATTGTATGCGTCATCGTACGTTTCTATTATTATTCTGTGCGTTCCGTTTTGCAGCGCTGATATATTTCTTGCTATTGCTGTGCCGTTAACAGCATAGCTTAAGTTTTCAAGAACGCCGTCGGCATAAACAGTGTAATTCAAAACTCTGTCAAAATTATCTGTTATGTTGAAATATATGTCAGGCGTCGGGTCGCTGTACCATGTGCCGTTGTTTGTTATGAAAGTAATATTCGGGGCAGTGAAATCAACATAAAGGACTCTTAGCGTATCGTTTGTTCCTGTGTTTCCGACGCTGTCTGTGCAGTTTATCGTCCATTCATACTTGTTTTCTTCAAGGTTTGTTGCAGTAATATTATTTGATACTCCTTTTGTTATCGTGTAATTTGTCTTGTTGATTCTTCCGTTAAGCACAAGCGAGCAGTTGCTTATCACGAGCAGCGCATCGTTTGGAATGTAAGAGAATTCTACAGTTGACGACCCATTGAATGAATTGTTTAAAGGCCTGTCTAGCAGTATCGTAGGCACAGTCGTGTCAACTGTGAAGTTTCTCGTCAGGCTTGTGTTGAAATTGCCTGCATTGTCCTCGCATGTCACATTCCATAAATGATATCCCTCTGAAAGCTCGGAGTAAGTTACGTTTGTTCTTGTGTTGTTGGTTGCATTAATCTCTTGCACAACAATTGCGCCGTCGAGTGTGAGGTTGCAGTTCAGATAAAGGTCCATGTTGTCGTTTGCAGTGAAGTTGAACTGCAGCGACGACAATGTTGTGTTGAACCTGTCGTGCGGGAACACAAGCGTCACGTTTGGATAGCTTCTGTCCACCCTGAACCTGTTATAGCTCGTCCTGTTGTTTCCAACCTCGTCGATAGCAAACACAGTTATATTGTATTCTCCATTCGGGAACATCGTCTCGTTTGACAGGTTTATCTGGTCAAAGAACGAGAAGCTCGTCGAGAAAATTGATGCATTCAGCCCATTAAGCACAAATTCATCAGTTGAGTTTGTTATATTCCATCCAGCCACAGTAAGGTTTCTGTTCTGTATGGATATATTGAGGCTGAAATTTCTGTTGAAATCTTCCCCGTTCGGAACATAGAATGTTATGCTCGGCCTCTTGTTATCGACGATAAATCTTACAACCGCTGTTGCTGTGTTATTGAGCGTGTCATTTGCGGTAACTGACAAATTGACAATCATAAACTCAACAGATTCGTCTATGTCTATTGTGGAATTCCAAAGGTCATCAAACCCTGTTGAAGCATTAAGAGTTCCGTTCTTGTAATAAATGTAAGAATCGTTGAATATGCTGTACCTTACGTTGCTTATTCCGACTCCGGAATCAGCAACATCCGCAAGTATGCTTATCAGATAGCCGTACGGATGGCCTTCAACCGGATTACTTATTGTTATAACCGGAGGCGCTGTATCAATTGTTATGTTTATGAAAGTTGAATTTGCCTTGTTGCCTGCAAGGTCAGTCGCTTCCAGTATGACTCTTCTGAACCCGTCGGTTAAAGACGACAGATTATCGAATCTGATGATTCCGTTTGATGCATTGCCTGCCTTATTAAAGGAATTTTCAACGTAGAATGTGTAGTTTATCAGATTGGCCAGGTTGTCTGTTATGTTGAACCTGATTTCAGGAGTTGCATCGCTGAAATTAGTGTTGTTTAATGTCATTATGCTTGGGAACGGCGCAGCAGTGTCGACAAATATTATTATGAAAGAAGAATTCCTTCTGTTGCCTGCCTCGTCGAGAGCTTCAATGTTTAGCGTATAGTTTCCGTCTCCAAGCAGCGATATGTTAAATGAGGATAAAGTTCCGTTCTGCGTCAGGTTTGTAAGGTTTCTTGTATTGTTTACATAAAGCGTGTAGTTTATTACAGCATCCATGTTGTCTGTTATGTTAAAGAATATCTCCGGCGTATTATCCCTGAACCACGAATTGTTTGCCGTTATGAAATTAGTTACAGGTGCTGTCAGGTCAACATTTATGTAAAGCGTTGTGCTGTTTTTCTTCCTGAACAATCCGGAATCTTTTCCCTGTATATCTATCCTGGGCCCGTTTGCCTCGACAACAACAAGATTAATCCCTTCGCTCAGGTTAAGCTCGGCAACTCCGCTTGAGTTATCCGTTATGTTTGCCGTCCTGTTGAAAATCCCGTTTGAATAAACTGTGAAATTCAGCGTGCTGTTTGTAAAATCATAAATGCTGAAATTGATTATGCTTGATTGGGCTCTTGTCCAGCTGTCGTTTAGCGGGCTGTTTATTTCCGACAGAAGCAAAGTCAGGTTGTTTGTTGCGTTGTTGTTGCTTTTGCTTAACTCAGCTCTTGCGTAATCGACAACAACAAATATGCTGTGGAAATTTCTGGTTGCATTGAAGGTCGCGTTTACTGTTGTGTTTCTTCCGAAGTTGAGAGTTTCAACTGTCACGTTTCCAAACAATGCAAGCTGGTCGTAGAACTGCACAGTGAAATTGTTCGCAGCCACTCCTCCTATGTTGAATATTGTTGCATTGACCCCTATAGGCTCATTTTCATATGGGTTTGTGCTGTTGAAAGTTATATTGCCGGAAGTGATTGCGACATCAGGAGAGTTGACTATAAAAGTTCCAACTGCGCTTGAGTTTGTGTTGTTAAGGTTATCATAGCATGTCACGTTCCACCTGTGCTGCCCCTGGGTGAGGTTTTCAATTACAGTAACATTGTCAGAGCCGCTTATTGCCCGTATGCCGCTTACATTAACGCTTCCATCAAGCGAGAGGTTGCATGTTATGCCTGTTGAAAGTCCAAACTGGTCAGTCGGGGTAAAATTAAATGTGATGTCGTCTGTGTTGAATGACTGGCCTTCAGTTGGCAGGTTAAGCGTTATCGACGGGCCGAGCAAGTCAACAAATAAAATGAAGCTGGTCAGGTTGGTCCCGGTGTTCCCTCTTGGGTCAGTGCAGTTCACAGTCCAGTTGTACTGGTTATGCTCGAGGTTTGTTACAGTAAGGTTGTTTTCCAGCCTGTTTCTTATTGTCGAGTTTGTAACATTAATCGCATTATTCAGCACAAGGGTGCAGTTGGAAATATTTCCTGAATTGTCAAGCGGGGTAAATGTAAAATTCCTGTTCTGCACTCTGTCCCTTGTGTAATTAATTGGGAAAAGAAGGCTTATGGAAGGGGCTTCACTCACGCTGAATGTCCTTGTCAGGCTGCTGTTGGTATTATTGGCGCCGTCATAGCATGTCGCGTTCCATCCAAACACGCCGTCATTAAATCCCGACGCATTGTACATAAACAGTGAGGCGTTTGGAACAGTCAAAATTTGTGAATTGTTTACTGTCTTGTTTATTGAAAGGTTGCAAGACAATGAAGATGCAAAATTATCTCTTGCAGTAAAGTTAAGCTGCACATTGCTGAATGTTGATGCAAATCCGCTTGCAGGATTCAGCAGCGTTACGTTTGGCGGGCTGAAGTCTACATAAACATTCCTTGTTGGAGAAGGCCCGATATTGCTGTTTGAGTCGGTGCAGTTTACAGCCCATTGCACAAGGCTCTCTGACCTGTTCTCTAGCCTGAATATATTTGATGTTCCGCTTGTCGGGCTTGTGTTGGTCTGGTTTGTAACTCCGTTTATGATGAGCCTGCATGATACAAGGCTTAAATCATTTGGTGTATAATACAGGGTTAAGTTGTTTATCGGGGACAATGTGTTGTTGTCCGGGTTGTCAAGTGTAACTGTTGGCGGCCCAAGGTCAACTGTAAACTGCCTTGCCAGGCTTATATTTGTATTTCCTGCGTCATCAGAGCATGTCACATTCCATGCGTGGACTGCCTGCGACACTACTATCGTAACATTTGTAAGCGTGCCGTTTGTCGCGTTCACAAACGCAGATGCCACTCCGTCAATGTTGACGCTGCAGTTTGTTATGTTATCAAAGTTATCAAAGGCAGTAAAATTAAAATGAACATCAGTGTGGTTAAATGTCTCTCCGTTTTGCGGGCCTGTCAGGTTTATGCCGGGCTCGACAAGATCTACTGTTATATTTTTGAGGCCGCTTGCTCCGATGTTGCCGGCCCCATCAGTGCAGTTCACGCTCCAGTTGTAGAATCCTTCTGTCAGATTGAAAACTTTTATGCTGTTCTGTGCGTTGTTTGTTATTGAATAATTTGTTGTGTTCAGCCTGCCGTTTATGATGATTGTGCAGTTTGCAATGGAATTTGTTTCAGTTACATTGAAAACAAAAGTTATATTTGCAGTGTTAGTAAACCCGGTTGGGCTGATGGATGTTACATTTGGCTTTGTGACGTCGCCTGAAACGACAAACACGAAGAAGTCTGCCCCGAGCCTGTACAGTGTTTTATTTGCTATGGCTGTTGCAGTGTAATTTCCAGGAGCCTGATTAATTGTGCTCCAGTTGAATGAAAACAATCCTGCAGAATCTGTTATGCTTGCTGTGTCGTTGACAAGCTTTTCTGCTTTTTTCCTGGTTACATTTAATGGGAAATCTGCGTAATCCTTCAGGTCAAGCGCCCTTTTCCATGTCCTGTTGCTTGACATAACCATATAGGTAGTCAAAGAATAAGTATCGCTGGCAGAAATTGTCTGGTCAGAATTAAGATTAAATCCGACTCCGTCAGATTCTGTTGTTTTTGGTTCAGGGATATTCCAATAGTCATCGAATGAGATTATTCCCTTTGTGCCTGATGCGCCATTAAGCAGGAAGTTTTTCACATAGAGGTTGACCGAACCTTTCTGCCCGTTGAATTCAGAATACCATTCAGCATCATTAAACTGGTTGGTGGTATCTGACAGTGAAGTTGGCAGGTGATACCTGTGCACGCCGTCAAATGAGGTTGAGTTTACAAATCTTACGTAGCTGCTCCAGTCGCTTTCATAGTCGAAAAGATAGGCAAACCACAGGTTGTTGAAGAGGCTCTGGGGATCATTTACAGCCTGGTTGAACTTTACAGACAGATCAGCCTTGACAAACACTTCATCATCGCCAAACCATATTGTGTAATTGACTTCTGCATTGGTGCCGGATGTTCCGTTCAGGTAGCCGGGAATTCTTATTTTTGTATACACTGGGCCTGAAGTTATGTTTGCAGTTCCGTTTTGGGTCAGGTAATAATTGTCGTATATTGCAACCGGAATTATGCTGTCATAGTAATTGGACAGCTGCGTTCCGTCAACTGTCATGTTCCATATGCTTCCGGCTCCCTGATAATTTATGTTCTGCTGGTTGCTTATATCCTGTCCATCTGCAAACTGAATAGACAGCGATTCTGTTGCTTTTGATATCGAAGCATAATTCGCACTTGCCGCAACTCCATTTTTATACAGGCTTCTTTTGCTTCCGGAAAGGCTGATGTTAGGATAATATGAGTTATAATTAGCAGCGGGCTTTGCCCCGTTCTCAGTTATGTCAAAATAAACATGATAAATTCTTATTGTGCTGTTTGGAGTGGATCCGTTCATTATCCAGCTTAGCCTTCCGTATGCACTGCTTGCGGCGCTGAATGAGCCGCCGCTAACAAACTGGTAAGGTACTTCAGCTGATTTGTTGTTTATCCATTCTATGACCCTTATGGAATTTGAATCAAAAATTTTTCCAGTCAGTCCAAGATCACTTATAAGGACCCTGCTGAAGTTTAAATCAGTCTCCACAAGCGCGCTTTTTCTCGGAGAGTTTGAAGAATTAATTTCTATGGGTATCCTGTACTTCCATGCAGAATCAAAGAAGGGTGCAGTCGTGTTGCCTCTTATAATATTGACATAAACATCAGATGCAAAAGGGCTAAATGACAAATTGGTGGTGTTGACAGTAATCAGTGCTGTTTTTCCCTGCTCATAGGAAGTCTGGTTAGGATAGACATCGGCAACTATCTGCCTGGGCGCAAAAATGGTAAAATTAAACATTTCGGACAATTCCGAATTGTTTTTTGGCGAGTTATCGGTGCAGTTTACTGTCCAATTGTAAAATCCATCCGGCAGATTAGTCAGATAAAAGTAATTTGCCTCTAATTCAGTTATAGTGCTGTTTGTAATATTTGCCCTGTCGTTTAATATCAGTGTGCAGTTTGCAATTGAATAAGAAGAATCTGCTGAAGTGTACTGGAATGTCACATCAGCCCTGTTGATAAAACTGTTGTTGTCCGGGCTTATTAAAGTTGTTACAGGCGGAGTTACATCTTCCCCTATTGTAAAGTTTCTGAATTCAGACTGGCCAGCATTGAGGTTTGTAGAATTGTCAGTGCAGTTGACGCTCCAGCTGTAGTCCCCAAGGCCAGTGTCATTAAGCGTGAAATTAAGCTTTGCATCTTCCTGCGGCCTGAACATAGTCTGGTTTCTTGTTCCGTTAACAACAAGCGAGCAGTTTGCAATTCCGGATGCAAAATCAGTCACATTAAATTTAAATGTCAAGTTTCCGTCTATATCCTGTATTGCATTGTCAGGTTCAATTATGCTTATTGTAGGGGCAACAACATCCGGGCCGACAATTATAATTCTTTCCAGTGAGCTTCCGACAATGAAATCCTCTGTTGAATCTGTGCAGTTAACGCTCCATCCGTACACTCCGCTTGTCATATTTTCCGCAGTAAAGTTAAGCCGTGTATTCTGCACAACCCTGCTGGAATTTGTCTGGTTTAAGCTTCCATTCAGTATCAATGCACATGATTTTATCGGGAATGAATCAGAAACATTGTAGAAAAATGTGACGTTGTTTATTATTTCCTGCGTGAAGTTAACCGGGGAGACAAGCTGAACAACAGGCGCTGAAGAGTCAAGCAGCACGCTCAAATTCCTTTTTTCAGAAGCCCCGAGGTTTCCATTTTCTGAGTCATCAGCGCAGGTTATGTTCCAGTAGCGGTCTGCGGTTGTCAACCCGGTTATGTTGAACTGCTGCAGCACCCCTTCCTGTATAGTTCTGTTGACATAGGTATTGCTTCCGGCAAAAAGCGTGCAGTTTGAGATTCCGGCTGCAGCATCGCTTACTGTATAGTTAAAAGTGACGTTGCCGTTGCTGTCGCTGTAATTATCCGGCGGGCCCAGCAAAGTGACAACAGGCCCAATGTTATCATTTATTACTGTGAGGTTCCTGAAAGCAGATTCCCCTTTGTTTAAATTCTCAGAGTTATCAGTGCAGTTGACGCTCCAGTTATATTCTCCGTCATTGAATCCGCCCACCGAGAAGTTTTGCAGTCTATCCTCAACAACAAATGTGGTGTTTGTTCTGTTTATATTGTTGTTTATTATCAGGCTGCAGTTTGCCAATTCAGATATTGTGTCGCTTACGTTATAGAAGAATGTCCTGTTGCCGTCAGTGTCAACTGTTTTGTTTGGAGGGTTTACAAGCTGCACAATCGGGGGCTCAACATCCAGTTTTACATTGAACATTCTTGAAGAAGAGTTTGCAGTGTTGAATCTTGATGAATTGTCTGTGCAGTTTACCTGCCATCTGTAAGTTCCGTTGTTGAAACCCGACATTGAGAAGTTCTGCGTTATGAGCTTTGTGATTGAATTGTTTGTAATATTCTGTGTGTTGTTTATTATCAGGCTGCAGTTCAAAATATTTGATGCAACATCGTTTGCAATGTAAAAGAAATCCAAATCCCCGTTTGTGTCATTATATCCTTCTGATGGGGATTGGAGCGTTACATCCGGAGGAGTAGTGTCAATACCTATGGTGAGGTTTCTTATTTCCGATATATTGGCATTTTTATTTCCCGAATTGTCGCTGCAGTTGACATACCATTGGTAGAACCCGTCGCTCATATTAACTGTGAAATTCTGGGAAGTGTCCTCCAAAATTCCTTTTTTTGTAGCATTCAGGATAAATGAATTGCTTTTGTTGATGTGCAGGCTGCAGTTGTTTATTTCTGATGCAAAGTCGCTCACGTTGTACCTGAATGTGATATTAATTCCGGTAAACGTGCTGTTGCTTAGCTCTATGTTATTCGGGGGGAACTCCAGCTTCACAACAGGGGGATCAACGTCAGTAGCTGAAAGAAAAGTTCTTGTGACAGTTGTTGCGACATTCCCGTTTTCAGAAGTATCAGTGCAGTTTATGCTCCAGTTGAAATATCCGTTTAGATTATCATTGACTGTAAAGTTTACTCTTCTATTTTCAGCAACGCTGAAATTAGTCTGGTTCCTCGTGTCATTTATTGAGAGGGTGCAACGCGATATATTGGTTATCAGATCGCTTACATTGTAAATGAATGAGACATTTCCTGTGGTATCCTGATAGAATTCTGCAGGGAAGAAGATAGTTATAACGGGCCCTTCAAGGTCCTCAAGCGCGGTAAAGTTGAATATTTCAGATATGTTGTAATTTCTTGACAAAGAATCATCGCTGCAGTTGACATACCAGTTGTAGGTTCCGTTGTTGAACAATGAAACATTGTTGAATATTTTTGTCCCTCCGTCTGTTGTTGAAATGTCATCCTGGGTTGCGTTCAGGGTGCCGTTTATGTACAGCGCGCAGTCTGCTGTCCCGGTCAGATCGTCGCTTAGCGTGTAGTTAAAGGAAACATTCAGGTTAGTGTCTGTGTAATTGTTGAAAGGCCTTCTGAGCGTCACAACGGGATTTGTTGTGTCGACTGCAATAGTGAAAAGCCTGTTTCCTCCTGTCCCAGTGTTCCTGTTTGAAGAATCGTCAGTGCAGTTGACAGTCCACCGGTAAAGCCCGTTTGGAAGTCCAAATTTAGTGAAGTTAAGCCTTGCATTTTCCAGGATTGTTGTATTTGACTCATTGAGGGTGCTGTTTATTAACAGGGTGCAGTTTGCAATTCCGGAAAGGGCGTCACTTGTATTATAAACAAAAAGCATGTCGTTTACTTCGCTTATATTATTGTTAAGGGGCCTTATTATGTTCACAGCCGGCGCAGTCTGGTCTGTAACTATCCTGAATAATGTAAAATTAGTTGCATTATTGTAGCTGACTGCGCCTGCAAACGAAACAAGAGAATACTCCCCGTTGGTAAGATTTGATATGTTGAAATTAAAGTTAAATCCGCCATCTGCGCTGGTGTCGTTTACTGTTGTGTTTATGAGCACCTGTTCTGTGCCGACAGAAGCTGTTATGTTAAAAGATCCAAACCTGTAACCTGTGATATTAACATAATCAAACCAGCCGTCTTCATTGTTGTCTGCAGTCGCGTTGAACCTGAAAGTGAAGTTTCCAACATACATCCTCGAGCTCAATGTCTTATTTTCTATCACCCAGAAGTTTTCCTCGCCGCTGCATGTAGATGTCGTCCCCTGCCCGACCAATGAATCATTTTCTCCCCATTCAGTTCCATTGTTCATTGAAAAACTCAGAGAATCATCGTTGTCGTCGTATAGGCACGATATAAAATAAGCAAATGTCAGGTTGACAATATCATATCCTGTAAGGTTGGTAGTATTAAGGGGCCTAGCCTGGGCGTTAGTGACGGCACCAGCTGCCTCTGCCGCTGCTGATCCTGTCGGGAAGGAGGTAGTTGTAACCCTTGACCAGCCGGTGTCTGCCTTCCAAACAGATGCAAAATTGCTTGTTTCAAAATCATCTGCGAACAAAAGATATCTAACTAATTTTATCGGGGCATAATTTGTATTGGAGGCGCCGCTGTAATTATAGTATGCATAATAATTATTTTCATTTCTAGCATTTGCAGATATATTTGCAGGGAACCTTATGTAGCACCAGGTTGAGTCGTCTCCGTCCAATACATTAAAAGGAACTTCTGCAAACATCAATGACCTGTTTCTTATTATCCTGAGCTCATTTTGGCAGCTTTGGATATATCCGCCTAATTCAGTTATGTTTGCAGTTATTGTGTCATTTCTTCTTCCAAGGTTTCCGGTTTCATTCAGGAAAATCGGCTTTCTCCTTATCCAGCTTTCATTCCACCATCTTAAGGAGGTGTTTTGGAATATGAGGTTGGTTGTTATGCTGGAGTTTAGCCTGTTGCCTAGTGAATCGGTAGTGTTTAAGACTACAAAAGCAGTTTCAGTGTCTTGCGTGCCTTTTTGATAGACAGAATTGTCAGTTGCAACTTTCAAGCCCATCCCAGATATTCTTGTAATCGTGAAGTTTCTTGTTTCAGAATTATTCTTGTTTAATGCAAAGCTGTTGTCAGTGCAGTTAACGCTCCATATGTAGAACCCGTCGTTGAAAGCAGATGGATTGAAGGAAAGAGTCTGGTATTCGGAAGGGGAAGAAATTGTTGTGTTCATTGTATTGTTTACTATCAGGGTGCAGTTTGAAATTCCGGAAGAAGCATCACTTACATTGTACTGGAAAGTTATAACTCCGTCTGTGTCAGTGGACTCGCTTGATGGATTGATAAGGATTACAATCGGGAAATCCAGGTCTCTTGTTACATTAACTCTTCTTGTAGAAGAGTTTCCCATGTTATGGGCGCTTGCCGTGTCAGTGCAGTTAACGCTCCAGTTGTACACTCCGTCAGGCACATCATAGACTGTGAAATTATTATATTTGAACGGGAATCCCTGCTCAATTATTGTATAGTTTGTTTTGTTTATTTTTCCGTTTAGTATGAGGCTACAGTTGGCTATTGTTGATGTTGCATCATTCACCCTAAAGTCAAAAAGAACATCGTTGTTTGTGCTGTTGTACCCGTCAATTGGGTTTCTTAATATTACAGCTGGAACATCGGTGTCCTGCCCTACTATAAACTGCAGGAAGCTGGAATTGCCCATTATCCTGTTTGTTGAATTATCGACGCATTTGATCCTCCAGAAGTATGGGCCTCCGTTGTCAAGCCCGTTTATTGCTATGCTAAGATTTCGGTTCTTCGTAATGGAAGAATTTGAAACATTGTCTACAGACTGGAATTCCAGTGTGCAGTTGCCTATTGCAGATACTGCATCGCTTACATTATAGGCAAAAGTTATGTCTCCATCAATCTCCTCTGAATTATTCACAGGAAGGGAAACCTGTACAATTGGAGGGGTCTGGTCCGTTGTGTTAAAGACTATCCTGTTTGAATTAGATAGATCGCCTTGAGTATCATTGCAGTAAAATGTTAAGTTGTGCTGCCCCTCTGAAATTGCAGTTGTGAAATTATAAAAGTGAGTTGATGTGTCATTTGCAAGCGGAATTCCTGATGCAAGCTTTATTGACGCAAAATCCAGAATGAAATATGACGACTGGCCAGGCACGGAATTCGTCATCCTCGGCCTTATCCTGAGCCTTATCTGGCCGCTTGAAGAATTTATAAAATTGCTTAGGGTGCCGTTTGGATAATATAAATTGCTGATTAAGTTGCCGTTGCTGTTAGTGCTCAGTGTTCCCATACTTGCCCATTTTAAGGCCGAGAAATTGTAAATGGAAACATTCTGGTCAGCTTCTAAAGTGCCGGTAGCTGCTGTCCCGCTGCACCTTATGTTTGATCCGGATTTTGCAGCATGGCAGTAAGTGATATTGAAAGTTATGTTTTTCAGGTATTCAGGCCTTACGAATTCATCAATTGTTACTGTTATCGTGAAATTGGCGCTTACTTCAAATGGCGATGAGACCTGGTCGCCTGCATACCATATCGACCTGTTGTCAGGCGAGGTAATATTCTTATAGTCGCCTGCAGATTCAGTGGCGGTTGCGGAAAGCGTGCTGTTGACCATCAATCCCTTTTTGTTCTGGTCAATCTCGTATTCGCAGTATTCTCCCGAAGGGAAACTGATGTAGCTTAACGATGCATTTGCCCAGAAGCCTGTTGCGTCCTGCACTGAATTATTCAGCGGGCTTTGCACATTTATGCGCAAATAATCCAGGGTGAAGAAGAAGGTGTCATTAAGGAAAGTGCCGTCTAAATTTTGCATGATGTTATAGCTGGAATTAAAAAATGCAACGTATGCTTTATAAGTCCCCAAAGGATTTATTTCAGTGTTCCAGATATTTGCTGCCCAGAGCCTTGAAATGTTTGTTGTCGAATTTGCCTGCACAAGCCGGGAAGAATTGTAGACTGTCTGCATCAACCCCCCTGAAGAATTGAACACCTGCATTATCAGCCTTCCTGAAATGTTTGACCCTCCGTAATTCTCAAGCTTCGAAGGCGCTTCAATTGTGTAAAAAACCCCTGTCCAGTTTATTGTGTCGTTTTGGTCATTCTCATTGTCTAAGTCAATACCCCTTACTCTCATTTTCCTGTTAAGAGAGTTATTCCATGTATTGAGTATGCTTGAATTTGTGATACGCATTGAGCAGTTGTATCTAAAGTTCCCCGCTGATTTGTATGTTTGATTCAAATAACAGACATTGGAATAAGGATAGCCTGTTCCGTTGAAAAGTTGGACTTCAAGATCAGGAAAATCATTGTTTGCGTTGACAGAACCGGTTGCATTGTAATAGCTAATTTCCACAAGTACTTTTACGTCGCTTATTTTTGTGAAATTTTGGCCTGAAGTTGTGTTGTACTCCCGAAATGAAGTGTTGCCTTCATTGTCTTGCACCATCTTTCTTGCGATTATAATTATATTATCGAACCACGCACGAGTGTCTTCATCATTTGCGCTTGTGTCAGTCATATACGCGCCGACATCTAAGCTGTCTGTTCCGTTCGAAAGCGTGAAGTTGAATACCCTCGGGCCACCCTGATATCTTATTGGGGGAGTTGGACCGAGCATCGTGTCGATTAAAACATCTGATCCAGAACTTGCGTTTCTCATATACACAAAAGAGTTCTCATTATTGTCGGGCGATCCCTCCTGGGTGAAGTTATAATAGTAGTAAAAATCAACCCAAGCATAGCTTGTAAGTGTAAAACTTTTGTTCCATCCGCCGGAAGTTGGCCCTGTTGATGCAAGGTCAATGTTTACTAAAAGGCACGACCCTGCGTTAAAGCACCCAACACCAGATGCAACATATGTTCCGTCAACCCCATCGGAATTAGTTGCAGATTGGTAAAGATTATCCTTATACACGAACCCTTCTTCATCACTGTCGAATGTTGAGTTGACTAGAACAACATCCGTCGTTGTGCTTCTTGTATCAGGTTCAAGATCAGAAGAGATGAATCTCGAGATTGGACTTAGGTTTACCTCCCTGTTGCTTTTGTATGACTGATTGAATGTTTTTATGCTTATGATTGATCTGATAAAGTTCGCCTGGAATCTCCCTACAGTGCTTGCATTGACTTTTCCTGACCGGTCTACACATGTTACATTCCATAAGTGAGGGCCTTCATCTATTTTGGTGAAATATCCGGATAAAGTACCGTTTTGTGATGAAATATTGGTAACGAACTGGTTGTCGATAGTGACGTTGCATGTCATTATTGTATCAAGATTGTCAACAACCAACCACGTGAAGTTGAGAAATTCCCTGCTTATGTTTGAATTGTTCAGAGGGCTTGTGAGATTGACAACATTGGGAGCGACATTGTCAATTATGAAGGTAGTGTTTCCCTGGTTGTTTCCATCGTTAGTGTTCCCGATTGCGTCCCTGCATTTTATGAAATAAATATACGATCCCTCTGCCAGTGACCCCAGGCTTTGTGAATGTGATGTGCCTCCTGTCGTAGAAAATAATGTGCCCCCTATATCAAAATTGAAGCTTGAATTGGAGTTGTTGTATCTGCATGTTGCAGATTCATCTGTGGATAGACTCAATGTTATCGGGTTCGAAGGAGAAGAGCCATCCTGCGGGCTGATTCCCGATATCACTGGAACTTCAATATCTGATGTGTAGTTTATCGTGACGTTTTCAAGTTCAGGAGATACATAAGGGTCCGGGGTCTTGAACACTGCTCTGTATTGTACATACATGCCGATATCATCTGTAAGTCCCTGTATTCCACTGTTGTTAAGATATGCTGTGCTCCAAGGAGTGAAAGTGATGCTGTTATTACTCACTCTTGTGTAGAGTGTTACATTTGTATAGGCGGTAATGTTGAATCCGGCATGGTATGTGGTGCCAAAGTATGTGGCAAAGGCTATGTCTGTGGTGAAACCAGTCTGGGAGTTGTCAGACAGCCTGCTCACATTCTTGAAGAATGATGTGATATCATTGCCACCAGAATGATAGTCCACCCCTGTCATATCCTTAAAGTTAAATCCTGCAGGAATTGTGTAAACCCTTGCTGTTGTGAACTTGAATGGCGCAGCTTCTTGCGCAGCTTCTATGAATGTCCCGTTGTTGAAGAAAACAGCAGCGCCTGTATTGTCAGTGTCTATTGCAAATCCGATTATGTTGCTTACGTTGAATCCAGGGGGTATCGTCCATGTGTTGAGCCCGTTTAAAAAGTCTATGTCTGAAGTTAAATCCGCCTGGCTGGTATCAGCCGCAGTGCTGCCGTTTTGAAAGAATGCGTATGCGACATCTGAGTCGCCGTCAAATCCCAATCCCAATATGTCGCTGTAGGAAGTGTCAGGCGGGATGGTGTACCTTCTGAGCGCAGTCGTAAAGTCGAGGGCCGCACCATAACTTGCTGCAGTCTCGTCTGTGCCAAAAGATCCGTTCCTATAGAATACAGCTGCCATGTCAGCAGGGCCGTGCGTTGCATACCCTATGACATCAGAGGAATTTGGCAAGGATCTGCTCCAAGAAATTTTGTCATAGGCAGTCTGGTTTACCGTTGAGTTGAAGATTCTTGACGTGAAATTTCCTGAAAAGTTAGTGTACTTTTTGATGCCGCCACTCATGTTTCCCGGCAAGAAAGTAAAATTTAAGGTCACATTTGCTGTTGCGCCAAACCCGGAGAGGTTTGTCTGATGCATTATCCCATCTCCAAAATCCGCGTTTGATGTGTCAACAAAGAATGACGCGAAGTTGTTCGCATAGGCTATGCCTTCCCCGAACTCGAAGCGCAGGATATGCTTTCCTGGAGTGATTACCTTGCTTCTCTCCGTGCTTATCTCGCTGCAGTTGTAATTTGGAATGAAAACAGAAGAATTTTGCGCCCCGTTGTCTATCCATGTGTAACCCATCACAGTTGCGCCGCACTTCAATTCAACAAACATCAGGTCATAGTTCTGGTTGGTGTTGCTCCACTCTGTGCCGTTTGAAGCGGAGATGTACAAATCTGCAGTTCCTGTTGCGTTGAACTGGACAATCCATTCTCCCCCTACTGTAGGGTAACTCTGGACATTCAGTATTGTTATGTTTGACTCTCCAAATCCCGGATCGTTTGGATCAATTTGTACTGTGTAATCTTCGCCGGGAGTTATGTCCATAATATATTTCCATTCTCCAAGGCAGGATTGCGATGCAAAATCCCAGTCCTTGCACTTGAACAATGATTTTCCTGATGCAGTTGCTGTTATTGATCCGCTTGTGAAGTTTATTGCAGGGTCTATCGCGTACATCTTGTCCCATTTTTTTGTTGTGTCTTTTGCGCTTGGGACATCATCAATCCCGATGCTTGCAGTTATGTCAGAAAATCCGCTTATTTCATTTATGACAATCTTTTTTATGTGCTTGCCTGAAGGCGTTATCACAATGTCATTCTTTTTTGTAAGGTTTAGCAGTTTTGATACGCCGCTGCCTGAGCTTTCGGCAAGAATCCCGTCGGCATAAATGTCATACACTGCGCTTACTACATTTCCGCCGGAATCTTTTGAGCCGATTGCTACATCAATTGCCTTTACAATTTTTATCTTGAACTTTTGCTCTGAAAGCCTTGGAACATTCCAGCTCACTTTGTCAATTAACCCATTGCCGTTCGTATCAAGCAAAGTGGCGTTGAATTCCGGCATTCCAACAATGTCAACTTCGCTTCCGTTGACTATCCAGAAAATCCTGACTTGCTTCGGGTTCGACTCGTCTATGTCAGAATAAGAAAGGACATTGGAATAATGCACGCTTGCATTGCTTGCAACAACAATCTCCGTTTCATCTGTTTTTGGGGTTGAATTTAGAGTTTCACGTTTTTCAGGCGCGCTTGTTTCAAACTCTGCAGTGTATTCTTTTTCCTCGAACGGAAGAAGCTCGTCATTGAACTCAAGTATTGAATTTGAATCATCGTGCTGCGTAATTGAAGAATCAAGGCCCCAGGAGTCGGAAAATATCTCAAGAGACGAGACTTCTTTCGGTATCGGCACCTGCATTGAAACGCGGTCAGATTCCCTGTTCCTGAACTTTATTGTTTTTTTCCACTTTACGGCCTTGCCTATCTCTGCTTTTGACTGCGTTTCTTCTGTGCTGAAAAACGGCTCGGATGCTGCGGCGCCAGATACAGTAAAACTTTGCTCCGCAGCATTTCCATTGCTGTCATGTGCCGTAACCGTGTACAGCCCCTCAAAAGGTGGCGCAAATAAGAGCTCCGGCACATATCCGGAAGATAGAGTGAATGTTTTTCCGCTGAAAATAATTTTTACATCTGAAAGATTTGTTTTTATTGTGATAGCCTCTCCGAGCCTGTAATTGCTTTTGTCAAGAGTTATGCTGCTCGGAAGCAGATTTCCCTTTTCTTTTAGCTCATTGAAAAAGTCAATCTCGTCGCTCAATCCCCAGTTAAACAGGATTTCTTTTTTGTATATTTTTTTGTTGTATTTTCCCGCAATAACCAGCCTGTAGATGCCGGGCTTGATGTTTGCGTTTGATGCAACTGTAACTCTGAACCTATCAAACTCAACATGCTCAAGACCCAATGAAAAATCGTCATCTTCTTCATGTTTGGAAACATAAGCAGTTACCTGCTCAAGAATTGTGGACTGCAATGCAATCTGGGCTGCATTTCTTGTTATTTTGTCTGAAAAGTCTGCTTCAATGACTGCATCCTGATTAATATTGAATGAATACTGCACGCTTCCGAGGGCCTTTTCAGCGCTTAATACAGGCCTTGCAGCAACAGAGAAAGAATACGATGCAAGCACAGTGCCGGTTTCTTCTATTGCAACATAATAATCCCCCACATCTTTTGGGAAGAAAGTAAGCCTGTCTCCAAGAACTCCAAAATATTTGTAGACATTCTGGCCGGATTTAATGTAAAACTGCAGGTCGCTGTCTTTCGGCAAAGTTAATCGGAGCTCAACACTTTCCCCAATGATGTACCTTTTCTTTTCAGAAGTTATCCTGACATTTGATTTTTTTATTTTTAATGGGTCAAAAGTTTCAACAGTGAAATTTGTTTTTGCCTCTGATTTGGTGCTTGCAAGGCTTACCTCATACGAGCCCAGGCTTCTTGGCACAAATTTTAATTGATTTTGCAGCTGCCCGAGAAAATAGAAAACATCAGTTCCGGTTTTTATTGAAAGGTTATATGTGCTGTTTAAGTATCCGGAATCAATGTAAATTGTAACAGTTTCCCCTATTTTGTAAGATTTTTTGTCGGTGAAAACACTCAATTCAGCTGGGTTTATGACTGCAAACTGCAGTGATTCCTTTACAGTGCCATAAGAAGAATTAATGAGGCTTGCTTCATAGAATCCCTCATTTGTCGGGATAAAATTAAATTTTTTTTCATTTCCGATATAAGTAAAAGTTGCTCCATTGGAAGAAATTTCCAGCTTCAAGCCGTCCATTGAAGAAACATTTAACTCAATCGGTATTTCTTCTCCCAAAGAATATTGAGATTTTTGCAAAGAAATAAGCGCGCTGGAGCTACTTAGAGTCAGCGCCATGGCTAATACTACTCCTAAAAGTACACTATATACCCAATTTGCTCTCAATTGCGCCCCTCTTTTTTCACAGCAGCTTGTACAAACTGGCTGTCAAAAGATTTTTTTAGAAAGGTAAACCGTCTCCCGCTTCCGGCCTCCACCCCCTGATTTAGAACTAGATTTTTGGGGCCTTTTTCAGGATAAAGTATACAATTCCATATACTAATCTATACTACTGTTTTTTTGGTTTTTTCCCACGATGTTTTACTTGTCCGTTACTCATATTTACTCGTAAACTAGTATAAAAAGATTGTTAATTACTTTAAAGGAACATTCAGTATTTTCGAACAGTGGAAATTAAATGATTATTGTTAAGTTTCTAGAATCAATCAAAGTTCCGTTTCTTGCAGTTGTGTTTATGTTATAGATTCCTGCACTCGTGTAATTGTAGTCAATGTAAACAAATATTTTTTCATTAGGCTGCAGTATTATATTTGATGTTGCGTTTATTACGTTGCTGTTTCTTGTATCCAAAGTCCAGTTTACATTTGTAAGATTTGTTGAAAGTCCGTTTTCAATATCAAATCCGAATATCCTCTTGTTTCCTGATTCATTCAATACTGCAATATTGTTGATATTGATATAGTGCAATGTGACAGAAGCAGCTTTGATGCTTGAATGAGTTGAGCTTGCTACAACGGCTATGGGGTTATAAGTTCCGCCGCTTGCATAGTCATGCTGCACAAATATGAAAATAGTCTCTCCGGATTGAAGATCAAACTGCTGGTTCGACAAGAGAATTGAATCTTTATTTGTGTCTATTGACCAGTTTATTCCGCTTATTGCTTCATCTGCAATATCTTTTGCATGAATTTCAAAAATTGCTTTTGAAGCATCAACATTAACTGCATCAAAGCTTGTTATCAAAAGGTTTCCAATCTCAAGATTTTCCAGCATAGAACTCAATATTTGATTGCCCTGGTTTATTCCGGTTGCGCTTGCGTTGATGCTATAGCTTCCATCGCCGCTGTAGCTGTATTGAACGTAAACAAATGCTTTTTCTCCTGCATTTAACAAGCTTATGTTTGAAGTGCTGTTTATTATGTAATTGTCGCCAGTGTTGAACTGCCATTGGATATTTGATACAGTTGTATCGCCGTCGTTTAGAATTGAGAATTCGAATATTCTTAAAGTGCTGTTAGCATAAATTGTGCTGATTGATTCTATGTTTAATGATACAATTTGCTCTTTTGTGTTCTGCGCTATGTTGTTGCTTTCATTGGATTCGTCAACTAGATTGTCAAAGTCTGCTATGGCCGTAATAAGAGATGCATTGCTACTGTTGGTTATATTAAATTCATAAATTATACTTTCTCCATTGCTTATGAATGATGAACTGCCATTATTGTTGTATGTGGCGTTGTCAAATATGTCTAAAAATATGTTAAAAGCAGGAGCTTGCCCGATATTTGATAAATTGATGGTTATATTTGTCGTATTTGTTGTGTCATCAAAATTAATGCTTATATTTAGGTGTAAATCAGGCAAGGGGGGCCTTTCATAATCTGTATAGGCGTTTTGGCTCGTGGTGTAGGCATTGAAAAGTATATCTTCTGTTTCAGCTCCAACCGCCAATTTTGCAAAGCTTACGAGATAAGGCCCGTTTATTTTAGTTTTGTATATTTCTGAGCCGTTGATTAGGGTTTGAACTGTATTATCACCTATCGACAAAGCTTGCGTCTTGTTTATGCTTATGACAAAATTATCAAATTCATCATACAGATCATAAGTTAGATTATAAGTTTCTGTGCTGAAAGAATTTACTGTAAAATTTATTTCCAAGAATTCAGAAAGATTGTTGTTGTTTGTATCGATTCTAGTGTCAGTTATAGACTTAATGTAAGTGGTCTTTGCAAAATCTTCATAGTTGTAGATTGAAGTATTTTTATTGATGTAGAAAATCTTATCCCCTACAACCATAGTTTCTATAGTGAAGTTTCCATGATGGTGTGTCGATTTAATAGTTTCATTGTCAAAATCCAATCCAAATATATTAAGACCAGGTCCTAGCAATTTTTCTTCCGTTCTTGAGATAGTGCTAGAATTATACCTAAGAGTGATAGTAACGTTAACAGTGGCAGTCTTCGTATAGTTGAGATATGGCCCTACCCTTAACCAATTGTTGTCTATATTTGCATCTGACATTTGAATTACGCTAGAACCATTTTCATATCCTTTATATTTGTTAGTTTGTGTTTTGTACTGCCTATAAACTAACTCATTGTTCAAGTCGGTTATTTCCACAGTATAATTAAAAAAATTCCCCAAAAGAAGCTCTGTTGGAAAATTTGTTTGGATTGAATCAGAACTACTAAAAGTTTTAGTTGTCACATTTATGTAAAAGTTGTTGGAATCAACTAATTTTACTATGAAGTTAAATGATCCAGAACCGGAGCTTGTGAGGTTTATAACTAATGTATCGTTTAATCCGTTTGAATTGCCATCAAACATATAATCATTAGAACTAATGATGCTTATAGAGCCATTATAATAAGAATAGTTAAAGGAGTCAATGAGATCGTTAATTGACATATTGCTAGCTAAAGCTAAAGATGACAAAATCATTATCATAAATATATAACTTATTGCTAGCTTGCTTTTATTCATGCAGTTCTCCGTCTAATAATTGATCCCATATAGTGTAGTTCGGACATGTGTCACACTCTATTTGTGGTCCGCCATTAAGTTCAATTGTCCAGACATCATAGCCTTCTTTAACCAAATCACTGCCAAGGCCATCCTCAAATGTGAATAAATCGCTAAATATGCCTCCGCCCATAACGACTGGTTTTGGGTCATTAATTATTATATCTTTAAAATTGTCAGAGTGGTCTGAATTGAGATTCTTTAATCTCAAAGTCGTATTCTGCCCGTAGGATGTTCCGTTTGTCTTCTGGACTGTTTTTATGGCAATACTCATTTTAACCTCCTGTCGAAAGACCGTAGAGTAGGCTCATTATATTAATTATTATCAGTATAAAATAATTCAAAAACAAAAAAGATATAACCATAATAGCTATAATCAAATACTTATTTAGTAAGTTCTCATTTTTTCTAAAAGATTTATCTTTATTATATCCCAAAATCAATGCTACTGCTAATATAATTGCTAATCCTAAATAATTTGCAGCTACTAAGAAATTGTTTGGAATTTCCATTGGCCTTATTTGTGGATTGTCTGATACTTTAACAAAACTAGGACCCAATAAACCGCCCAGAATTCCAGACAATAAGTGGAATGCTATTGTTCCAGTAATCAACAAAGTAATCATAATCTTAAAACCATTTGTTATTTCACTATATTCCCTAATCTTAGAATTTTTAAGAGATATGAACAACAATAAAGAGATTATTCCTAATTCCAAGAAAAATTGCCATGGGAATATCCCAAAAGTAATTATTGAATTGAAGCTAGTCGCATATGTTATGAAATATACAATTCCAAAAAAATAGAGTAAATTTATTTTTTTATTCATTTTAATCACCTTTTAATCTATCTTTTACATCATTTTTTACTTTTGGATTGTTTTTAATAGAAACATGGTTAACAAATTCCAAACTCAAAATATTTGTTGTGTAAGGTATTCCCTGCTCATTTTGGGAATCTAAATTTGAGCTATTTAAAATTCTAGGTTGATCATTAAAAGGTACAATAAAATCTGAATCATACCCGTTAAATAAATACAATTTACTTACATTGATATTGCTTACATCAAACACAGAATCATTATTGATTGCTAAGGTGTTATAAAATTTCATTACATTTCTTGACATAGCTGCATCATTGTCAAAATATAACGTTATTGGGGAAAAGTATCTTGCATAATCCTTTAAGAAAATATGTTTTTTCCCTGCAGTCTTGTTAATAGCATACTCTCCTAATTTTAAAGGTGCAGTTACATCCTTTGATCGTGCTATGGTCGTATATAAATTTTCATCATTCAGCGTAGCAGGACAAGCTATCCCAAAAAACTTGTCAACTGGTCGTTGAGGCAAATCCACTAAAGTGTCATACAACCCGGTCTGAGTGTTAAACACGTAACCAGCATTGTTCTTGCCATTGGAATAAGAATTCAGAGACGACAAAGCAACACGGCAGCCATTGCTATGCCCGATATAATTTACCTGATTTTTATTTGAATAATCCATAACTCCGGCAATTAGAACAGGCCAGTAATAATCAGCTAAGTCCTGATAGATATAGTTGGGGCACGTAGGACATTCGATTTGTGGCCCACCCGTAAGTTCAATTTCCCAAACATCGTGACCTTCTTTTACTAAATCTTGTCCTAAACCTTCTTCAAAGTAGAACAAATCATTAAACAATCCACCACTCATAACAACTGGTTTAGGAGTGTTAAGAATGACATCCTTAAATGTTGGTGAGAAATCAGAATTTAAATTCTTCAATCTTAATGTTGTGTTCTTCCCATAGGAAGCATAATTTGTAGTTTGGTATGTCTTCATTTCACCAATACCTCGCTAATAATAAAATATTCAAAATAGGGGTTATTATCACATTACACACAATTAATATTAATTGAAATTTGAAAAAATCAAAATAAACATTAAAATCATCAATTTTCCATCTCTTTAAAAAACCACCAATTATAAGTGGTGCTATGATCCAAAATAGGATAAACAATAAATTAATCTTTATTAAATAGTTATTTGGACTAACTAGTGTAGTATTATCATCCAGTTCAACTCTAGTGGGTCCTAACTTAGCATCTGCAATTGTAGTAAAAATATGAATAAGTATAGTAAAAGTAAGTAGCGTTAACAGAAAATTTCTAAAGTTAAATATTAACTTTTTTTTAACTTTAAACTTTATTTTTCTGCTTAAATAAATAAATAATGTTAAATCAATAAAAAAAAAGATTACCCATCGGTACGCGCTTGCCCATAATCCAAATTTAGTCCCTTCTAAAATTGTAATAAAACCTACGGAATATGATGCGAAATAACTTAATATTAATGATACTAACAATTTGTTGTCCATTTTTTTACCTCCTAAGTCTAGTTTTAATATCTTCTTTAACGTCAGTATTATCTTTTATAAATCCATGACTTTCAAACGTTGCAATACTATTATAAACTAATCTTTCTTTATTTCCAGAAGTTAATGTAGAGCTGTTTATTATCCTACTACCATCGTTTGAATGAACTAACAAATCAGTTGGATATCCGTTGAAAAGATATATTTTACTAACGTTTACCATACTTACATCAAAAATTGAATTTTCATCAATGGCTAAATCGTTATAGAATTGCATTAAATTTCTGGAAATACTTTTATCTTCAAATACTGCAGAGATAGTTGTTAAATCCCCTATTATGTCTGCTCCAAATTCTACAAGTCTCCATGCATAATTGAACTTGGTTATATGGGTTTTACCACTTTGGTTTACCTTATTCATTGCATAATTGCCATTTATAAAAGAATTATATAAAATTCTCCTTCTAGTTAAGTTTATAAGACTCGTATTATCATTCAGCGTAGCAGGGCAAGCTATCCCAAAGAACTTATCCACTGGACTACTTGGCAAATCCACTAAGGTATCATACAACCCAGTTTCTGTATTGAAAATGTACCCTGCATTATTCTTTCCGTTTGAATATGAATTTAAAGATGATAATGCAACTCTGCACCCATTAGAATGCCCTATATAATTAACTTGGTTTTTATTTGAATATTCCATAACTCCTGAAACAAGTGCAGGCCAATAATAATCAACCTGATCCTGATAAGTGTAATCCGGACAAGTATCGCATTCAATCTGTGGTCCGCCATTAAGTTCAATAGTCCACACATCGTAGCCCTCTTTTACTAAATCGCCACCTAATCCGTCTTCAAAAGTAAATAAGTCGCTAAATATTCCGCCTGACATAACTACTGGCTTTGGATTGTTTAATATTACATCCTTAAAAGTCGGAGAGAAATCAGAATTTAAATTCTTCAATCTTAATGTTGTATTTTGCCCATACGAGGTCGTATCTAAGGTCTGAACTGTTTTTATAGCAATCTCATAGTTATTGTCCAGAAGAATTTTCTCTATAACGCTTTTGAAATTGTTTGTTTTTTTATTATAATGAAGTTGATTATCATGGTTATGCATTATATCCATCACAGACAATCCAGTTAGGTCATGAGAATCAATAACTATTGTGTGAGAATATAACTCTGCATTGTTCTTTTGATAAGAATCCGGATTGAAAAACTCATTTTTGGCTGAAATCAGTTTTTTCACGGCTGCTACATCGCCTTCTATATATTTTCCATAAGCAAAAATGTAAACTTTGTTGTTGTATATAAAACTGCCAACCAAGCCTAAATCAATTGGTGTTTTTCTGTTCACTATAGGTGTACTGGAAGACTTATCCACATACCATCCAAAATTTCTTTTTGTATAATCATTTAAGGAATTTACTTTTGATGAATTTCTGCTTATAGATATGATTATATTTGAATTGGATTCCTCGACCCGTTGAACAAACAATTTCAAATATCCCCTGATTGCCTCATCCGCTTTAGAATTTCCAGTATTTATGTCCAAGTAAGCCTTTTCCTTAATTTTAACAAAAGGCACTATGACATAATTGTCAGTTTCTGTAACCTCTTTAATGTTATCTTTTACATCGACATATACATGGAAATAGTCAACATTTGAAGTGTCGATGCTTATCAAGGAGTTATATTGAGTAATTGATGAACTGGTTATAGTTTCAATGCTGCTTGCTTCTTTTGTAACCAATCCGGTGCTTTTATCTTGACCTTTTATTGTTACATTAAAACTGCCAGCTACGTTTTCGTTGTTAATTGTTATATTAAACTGATAATTGTTTCCAGATACTTGTTTATAATCAATATCTGCAAGGGAAATCTCTAAATTTTTATTATTATTGCAGATATTACAATTAAAAACTAAGCTATCATTGTCTCCATTGAAGTCGATTGAAGCGGTTTTTGATTCGCAAACTTTTGATTGATTAGTCTTGCATGTTACATTAATTGTCTGGCTGACTCCGCATTCCACACCTAAGTCAACCTGTTTGGTGCCGCCAGTATTTGTCGTTCCATTCAAAACTCCATTAACATAAACATAATATCCTGCAAAATTTGTTTCTTTATTATTACTCACTCCAACGTTTAACCCACCGTTGCAGGTTGACACTGGAGATGTGCACGGATTAGGGACAGTTCCAGACGAACTCGTTATAATTTGATTATCTAAACTCGTGTCACAAGTAGTTGAGCAAGAAGCGCTTTTATAATTAATCCATTGAGTTGAGCTGTATCTTCCTTCATAATGGTAGCTCGCCCCCGTGTCGCAAATTGCTCTTTTAGCGTCTATAATATAATAAAATGGGTCATTGGAATCATCAAAATCTTGCTGCTCAACAGAATTATCACAGTCGGTGTAGTCTGTGATTTCTACCTGCCCTTGTCCTCGAGAATCTGTCGTTAATGGTTCATTGTGAGGGACACCGACGGCACAAGATGACGAGTTTAAACATCTTTCATAAAACTTAGCTTTGTCACTCCCACCAACACCTTCAGAACTAAAAGTGTTGCATTGAGTCAGCTTTCCTGCCTTGTGATAGCATCTTTCTGGATTATCATTGCCATCATCGTCAAAGCACTCTGCGTCTCTTTCGCTATTTGGGTTGGATATATTATATGTTAAGACACCATCTTCCCAAACTACGGCATCATTGGTAGAGCTTCCTTCTCCTAAATAATTATCTGTAAATCCTATTGATGTTATTCCTAGTATGATTAATGTACCGTTCTCGCTAACATTGTAAATTTTTGATTTCTTAATCCCATCAAAAGTAAAGTTAACCAAGTAGTATCCTTCCTCAAAACGAACATCATCAATAGTCCCAGCCCCGTTCAGCCAGAACTTATAGGTGATATTTGACACTCCATAATTTGATATATTGAATATTTCGTAGAAATATGACAAATTCACAAGAGTATAATTTGTTGTATACAAATTAGCCTGCACCAAGCCAAATCCGTAATAATCGTCTTTACCGGAACTTCCCAAATCCGAAGCATCATTCTGCATCTTGCCTCTTATCTGATTATTAGTTAAAGAATTATTATGGGATTTAATCAATGCAGCAACGCCTGCAACATGCGGAGCAGCAAGAGAAGTGCCGGAAAATAAAGAATATCCATTATTCAGCCATGTTGTATTGATATTAACGCCATCAGCAACCAATTCCTGCTCAAATCCGTAAGAAGAAAAAGAAGCTAAATTGCCAGAAGAATCGACTGCCCCGACAGCAACAACAGAAGAGTATCTTGCAGGATACAATATATTATCCTGCCCGTTGTTGCCTGAGGCAGCTATTAATAACATATTGCGGTTGTAAGCATCATCCAAAACTTCCTTGAATATCTGCGAATAAGTTTCCATTCCAAAGCTCATCAAAACTATTGACATATTGTTGTCAATAGCCCATTCAACGCCTGAAATTGCATCAGAAAGCGAGCCAACTGAATTATTCATTATCTTGACAGCATAAACGGAAGCAGAAGGCGCAACTCCAGCATTGCCATAATCATTCAATACAGATGAAACAATGCCGGCAACAGCCGTTCCGTGTCCATTATTGTCGGTAAAATTACTGCCAATAACAGAAACACCGCCGGCAATATTTAAGTCACTATGCGATGAAACTCCTGTGTCAAGAATCCCAATTTTAACTCCATTGCCTTTTGTAAAATTCCAAGCGTTCAAAGCATTAGTTTTTACAATATTCTGTTGTACAACATCAGAATAATTATTATAATAATCTAGAACAGAAGTTTTTTGGTCTAACTCAATATAGGATACGGAATTATCATTTAAAAGTGCTTCAATATCTTTCACTTTGCCGGTTACTTTTACAGCATTGAAGCGATTATATTCTTTCTCTGTTTTAAACTTGCCAAGCTTTGAATTATCGATTCCATCTTTAAACTTCACAATAAATATGTTTTGCTCGTTTTTGTCTGCTTTCTCTAGATATTTTTCTGTTTTTACATTTAATT
>JBBSWH010000017.1:0-31586 GCA_038046385.1 Nanobdellota archaeon
TTATTGTAAATTCATGGGTTTAAAACCCCATGCTTTAGCATGAATTTACAATCCCGCAGACTTGCCTATTAATTACGAGGCACAATCAAAACCCAGACTTTTAAGTCAGGGATTGTGCCGAGTGGCAAGTCTGCGTTATCTTGCAGTGCTTTTCGTACATTTCTGTATTGCATACTGTGCATAGGACATTTTCCTCTGGCTTGGCCATAGAATATACTTTTGATTGAATGTTTTAATACTTTTCCAAAGAAAAAATATGCTCCCGCCGGGATTCGAACCCAGGTCTTCGGATGTTTTTAGCGCGGGCTAAAAACCCAGTGAATCTTTGATTCACGCTGCGAAAATCCGAAATGATTGGTTATCCCCAAAGAACAACCCCATATAATGGACTTTCTTCAGACCGGACTACACTACGGGAGCATTAGTAGTCTAGATTTAGATTTTTTACCCTATTTTTAAATTTAGTGCTTTTAGGCTCGTATTTCACATACGTTTAAATTCACGGAGAAAAAACCAAAGCAATGGAAAGCATTCTTGCGCTTCTCGCGTTGTTGTCAGGGATAGTTGGAACTTTTGCATATATCCCGCAGATTTTGCATATGGTAAAAGAGAAAAGCTCTAAAGGGACAAGTTTGAGTGCATGGATTCTGTGGCTGACAACCGGACTTGTGATTTTAGCCTACGCAATTGAAAAAAAAGAGTTTGTTTTCGTGACAATAATGTCTGTTAGTTCCGCTGCAAACCTTGCTGTAGTCCTGCTGACTGTAAAATACCGGAAGAAAAATTAAAAAGTGGGCCTCAAGGGATTTTTTCTGCACGGCTTGTGCCAATGCATTTGAACCCTCGACCTACGGCTAGCTTAGAATATGTTTAAAACACGGCCATATAAGACCGTCGCTCTAACCAAGCTGAGCTAGAGGCCCACAGAATACCGAGATTTATCTTGGTTTAAAAGGTTTTTGTTAGCCCTTACCCAAACTTGCCTTCTCTTGACAGGCCTTCGATTGCCATCCTCAGCTTTTCAGCGTGCTTTTCAAGGTCGCGCTTCAGCTCTTTGTATTCTTCTGCGCACAGCGGATGGCCATCTTTTTCAGCATCAGTTACTGCATGCTTGTCTATATGCCCGACTAATTTCGATATCTTATACAAAATTTTTACCTTATTATAGTTGCAGCTGCAAATCATATCGATACCACCTCTTTTTTGAGTATCCTGTTTTTCAAGCTATTTAAACTTTTGCATGCCCTTTGCTCTGTAGAAAATCTCGCTTCGCTCGGCTGCCATCGCTCGCATTATCTGTACACCTAAATTGCAAAAATTCCCATTGCAATTTCCTTTTTGCTGAATGTTAAGCCTTATTATGCTCGCATATTGATGGCAGCTTTATTTTCTACAGAGCCCATGCCTGTTTTATCATTAAATATTTATATAAGTTGATAGCATGAAACCATATGATAAGGGCAAGAAGCAAAATCATCCTTTTTTCTTTAATTGTTGTTCTGCTTTTGGCATCCTGCTCAAAGCCGGAATGTGAGAAAAACACAGACTGTGTTTCAGCAAACAAATGCGTTGCTGCAAGATGTGCAGATGAAAAATGTGCCTACACTTCAAAGGAGAACTGCTGCGGAAACGAAGCAAAAGACAAGATTGAAGACGGCAAGCCAGGAAATTCGTGCACATGCCCTTCTGATTACGGCAAGTGCGATGGTATTGGTAAGGTTAAATCGGGCTCAAGGACAATTGATGCAACATACGCCCATTACTATTGCCAGAATAATGAATGCATTTTGGGTGTTGAAACAGATGACAAGTCAGCGCAGAATTTCCTCGATTCAATCAATGTATTTTATTTCAAGGCAAGCTCTGTTTTAGCATACACCAAACCATTTGACATGTCAAGTGACTATTTTGAATTGACATTAACGCTTGACGATGTAAACAAGGATTTGGAATTGCCGATTAAACTGACAAGGATAAATATGCTGTATACAAGCCCAAGCACAAAATCAGAGCAGCTTATTGCAGAGCAGCAGCTTGCTAATTCAATAATCAGGATAGGCCAGCAAGTATTCTTAAGAGTCCCATTAAATCTTGATTACAGGCCGCAGGAAATAGAAGAAACTGGATCGTTAAGATATGTTCTTGATTATTCTTACACCAAAAGAGTTCCAAATGGGAAGAACGCAGACGGGTCAACAATATATTCAACAGAGCAGGTAAGGGAAAAATTCACTTCTCCGACAAAACAGGTTCTATTTGTAAGAAGCGAAGCAAAATGAAAAAAGGAGCCATAGAGCTTTCTATGAACTTTATTGTGGTAATCATAATATCCGTCGTCTTATTCGGCTTCGGAATATATTTTATTTCAAGATTAGCAGCACAGGCAACGGAATTGAAAGACATGACTTCCGGAGAGCTGGATGAGAAAATCAGCAACCTTGTATGTGAAACTTCTGACAGGGTCTGCATTGGAATTGACAAGAAGACAATACAAAAAGGGAAATTTGATGTTTTTGGAGTCAAGATATTGAATATATTGGATACGCAGGATTTTGACATTAGAGTAGATCATCCAGATGGATTGCTTGGCTATAAAAAAGATAAGACAGAGATTCCCCTTGATACCCCTTTGATAATTAACCCGCAAGAAAGAAGCGTTAAGATAAACAAGAACAATGAGCAAACATTAGGATTCGGGATAGAAGTTCCGAAAGACGCGACATCTGGAACTTATATTTTTAACATAGAAATTAAAGTTGGTGGCGAGTTATACACGCCGCTGTTGAAGTTCTATGTCGACGTACCATAATAAAACAGTATAATCTTACTCCGCTGCTTTTACAATTTCTGCAAAGCTTTTTGCGTTAAGTGAAGCGTTTCCGACCAATCCGCCGTCAATGTTTTTCATTGCAAGAAGCTCTTTTGCATTTTCCGGCTTCATTGAGCCGCCGTAAAGAATTCTTATTTTTTTGGCAGACTCTTCATTAAAAATTCCTGATAAGACTTTTCTTATGAAAACATGGGCTTGCTCTGCATCATCTTTTGTAGCTGCTTTTTGATTTGGATTTCCTCTGCTTATCGCCCACACAGGCTCGTATGCCACTGTAAGATTTGCAGTGTCCCCAACTCCAGCCAACCCCTTTATCAGCTGGCCTTCAAGAATATTTTCTGTTTTGTCATTGCTTCTCTGCTCCCAAGTTTCTCCGACGCAGAAAATTGGTTTTAGATTGTGCTTTAATGCAGAAATTAATTTTTTGTTTATCATCCCATCATCTTCCTTGAAGAATTCTCTTCTTTCAGAATGGCCAATGATTACATATTCGCAAAAATCTTTAAGCATCAAAGGGGATATGTCGCCTGTAAATGCGCCGGAATCATCAAAGTGCATGTTCTGAGCGCCGATTTTGATATTGCTTCCCTTGGCTTCTTTTGCAGCATCATGCAGCGCAGTAAATGAAGGGCACAAAACAATGTCTGCATTTGCATCTTTTACAATAATTTTGAATTCTTTAATGAAAGCGACAGCTTCTGCTCCTGTCTTGTTCATCTTCCAGTTTGCCGCAATAAGTTTTTTCATATTTTTCTCCTCCTTGAAACTGCACCTGAAATTATCAACAATAAAGAGATTATAAATGTTGCCATTGCAATTCTTAATCCAATGTCCATAAACAGCTGTTCAGGGTATAGTCGAACTATAATCTCTTTTGACGGGTCAAACATGTAGTTTCCCTGCGGGAAAAATGTTTTATGAAATGATTCAAATGTTGAATCAAAATTAAAAAAAATAAATAAAAATATTAACGCTCCAAAAACAATTGTAAAAATTCCCCCGTAAAAAATTATATTTCCGAATTCTTTTTTTATGTTTTTGCTTTTTTTTGAAAGATAAACAAAAAGCACTAGATATAAAACTACAAAAAAATAAAATAATTTGTTGGAAGCGCTAATTATATTCCTGACGTCTTCGAGATGGGATTTTTCCCTTTGGCTGAAATCATCCGGCAAATCATTTGTTCTTCCTTTGATAAAGTCAATAACTTTTCCGTGCAGTTCATCTGCATTCTTCACTTCGCTATATACGCCGTATTTTTCAAACTCGTGTTTGTAGAAATAATTATTGAATGCGTAGATGTTGAATGCAACAGATAAAACAATGAAAGAGATTGTAAGAATGAAAAAATATCTTATGGCTTTCATTTAATTGTCCATGACTATTACTTTCTTTTCTGAATCTATGGCTTTTTTTATAGCGTCTTCAATTGAATTTATGTTTTTCTTATGCTCTGTCTTGCTCGGCCTTTTCATTTCCTGAAAAACCTGCCTTGCAGCTGCAAATTTGATGTCTTCCTCTTCCTTTATTTCTGGAGCTTTTTCTTTTTCGGTCAGCTCTTCAAAGGCATCTTTTTTCTTGTCTTCATCTTTTTCAGAATTTTTTTTGTTCCTTACGTAATCAGATGAGGCACCTTCTTCACTTGAGCCGTATTTCTGCTCGTTGTAGTGCTTGTCGTCGCTTTTGCCACTATCGGCCGCAAAAATGTTTCCGTATTTTGAAGAACCGTAACTAGAAGTGATATTCAGCTTGTCCTCATCCCATATTTTTGCATGATACATTGAGTTATGATGCAATCAACCCGTTCCATACTGGTTTTTTTATCTTATAGCCCTTCTTGATGAGCATATCGGCTTCTCTGTTGTTGCTCTCAAGCAGCTGGGCTTCAAAAGCCAAATCAGGAGTTACTTCTTCTATCTCGAAAAACGGTTGTAGTTGCTTCATTTCTCATTCCTCCCTCTGTTTTTAAACCTTTCGGTTTTAACTACCCCACAGTAGATAAAACTTAAGTTTTGGCAAGGATTAAATCAATCTTCTTTCGAAGCTCTGGCTCAGGGTAAGCCCCTATAACCCTGTCAATCTCCTTACCCCCACTGAATATGATCATGCATGGGATTCCCCTTACATCGTGCTTTGCAGCAATCTCCTGATTATCATCAACATTCATTTTTGAAAATTTTAATTTTTTTGAGTATTCGCTTGATATTTTTTCAAGAACCGGCCCAACCATCCTACAAGGCCCGCACCATGGCGCCCAGAAATCAACGAGAACAGGAGTTTTGCTGTTGGTGACTTCCTTGTCGAAAGTATCACTTGTTAAATCAAGCATAAGATACGTAGCTCTGAAATCATATTTAAGCTTTTTGTTATTAGGAAAACATAATAAAAATCTTCAGGGCATTTTATAATTGAGATTTTACCTGAAAATCAAGAATCTTTTCTTGTCAGAATCCAGGTCAGTAAAAGAATCAACTTCTTCTTTTAATGCAGCAGAGCATGACTTGCCGAATGCAATGGCTTCTATCCTGCACCCAAGCGCGTGCCTTAAATGCCTCACCAAAGGAACATAATCCCCGTCGCCGCTTACAATCACGATTGTATCAAGCCTTGGCGCCAATTCGATTGCATCCATTGCCAATCCGATGTCCCAGTCGCCTTTCTTTGCTCCGCCGGCAAATATCTGCAGGTCTTTTGCCCTTACTTTATATCCCATTTTTTCAAGAGCATCGAAAAAATTCTGCTCTTCACCGACATCTGCCTTGATAACATAGGCTATTGCCCGTATCATGCTTCTGTTGGCAGTCGCTGTCCTTAGAATTTGCGCAAAATTGACTTTTGCATTGAAAAGATTCTTTGCAGAATAGTACATATTCTGTACGTCAACAAAAACTCCGACCCTTTGATCTTTGAATCCCGGCATGTTAACCTTTTAAAACATTCTGCTCAAATCCGCAGCCCGCGCACATTATTTTTCCGTTTATGTATTCCATGCTCAGTTGTCCGCACTTCGGGCACTGCTTGACAACAGAAAATTTCCTAAGCTTTCCTGCAATCTCTTCTCCATTGTCCATGACTTAAGTTATATGGTGGAAGCAGGTATATAAAGATTGTGAAAAAAATTAATGGGCTTTGTTAAGACTAGTTTAAGCGACTATTTTATTGAGTTATCTTTAATTTATTTTGAGTTAATGTTATTCGTTAATGAGTTTTTAGTTATTGTTTTTATTAATATTTATTTCCGCCTTCGGCAAATGTTAGTGCTCGCTGGCACCATAACCAGCTCGCCATACATTATAAATCAAAAACTAAAACAAAAAAGAATTCACTTAATTATTTCGTACTCTTTCACGATTATCCACGTGAAAAGCATCAAAATAACTGCGCCTGCGATTATCCACGACAATCCAATCGGGCCTGCTTCGTTGAACATCAGCCACAGCCCATAGGCCATTATTCCAAAGCCAAGCCATAAAAACTTGTCAAGCACAATCTTCATGATTTCAAATTCCTGGTTTTCTGTCAAGCGTCGTTTCATTTTAACCTCTTACCACAACAAAAAAGTCTTTTTGATCATAGACATTATCCGGTGTAGGCAAATCAGTGTCAATTACGTCAAACGTCATGAAATAAGAGCCTGAAGGAATTGATGTCGGTATACTCAATCTTATTTGCCTAACATTTGCATCCGCTGGGGGCACTTTATATTCAGTATTTTCACCAAATTGAAACCAATTGCCCACTTGAAAGATACCTCCAGTGGGACTTGAAATTGGAGTAAACTGCATTTTATAGTGCAAGTCGGAATCTTTTTTATTTCTAATCCCTACAGTCAAATATTTAGCTTCTCCCTTATCAAGAGTGACAGAGTCCGGAAAGTTAACTTTTTGATCATTTGTTATCATTTGATTTACAATATCCTTCTTAACTTGATCTGTTACTGTGCTTGTAGTGTCCCCTATATCACTGAACATTCCCCTAATAAATCCTAGTCCAAGACCAAGAAGCGTCATTGCCAAAACTATGATAACTATTGCCTGTATCGAAATCTCTAGAGAACCTTTCTTGTTGAACATCACTTCACCTCTTTTTTATAACAAGACTATCATTTTATCTTAGGTTTATAAAGTTTTCGAATTGAGATTTTATAAATTCTAACAGCAACCTTTAAAAACAGGCAGAATTTCCATTTCTTCATGGCAAAACTAAGATGCTTCACAGCTTACAGGAATACAAAGAGGCCTTACACAAGAGTTTCAAAATTCAAGGCAAAGTCCTACATAAGGATGGTTCCTAACGTAAAAGTCGTTAGATTCGAAACAGGATCTCCTGGAAAAGCCTTCGGCTGGCTATTAAGCCTTAATTCAAAATCACAGCTGAACATAAGAGATCATGCTCTTGAAAGCGCAAGACAAACTTCTAACAAACTTCTTGAAACATCAATCGGCGTTGGTTCATTCCACCTTAAAGTAAAATCTTATCCTTATCACGTCATGAGAGAGCACGCGCTTGCAGCAGGAGCTGGAGCAGACCGTTTCTCGTCAGGAATGGCTCACGCTTTCGGCAAACCGATAGGAGTTGCTGCAAGAGTCATGAAAGGCCAGACTATTTTTGAAGTAAGTGTTGACAAACAGAATCTTCCGGTTGCAAAACAGGCGCTTGAAAGAGCATCAAAAAAGCTCCCGTGCGCATGCACAATAGTCATATCAGAAAAAAAAGCAGTAGAGAAAAAATAAGTTTCTTTTTTAAAAAGGGGTTTAAATGAACATAGGCGCATATTTTGAGTTCATAAAACAGCATAACTACATTTATTCTATTTTGATTCTGGTAGTATTCTTTGCATTATCCAGGATTTTGGTATGGGTGTCTGAAAAGATAATACTTAGGATTACAAAAAAGACAAAAACGGACCTCGATGATATCATTGTAAAAAGGCTTGACCACCCGATTTCATTGATACTTTTTTTTGCCGGCATCAGGATTGCGCTGGTTCCTTTGGGAATGAAACAATCTGTTCTTGACCCGATTGAAAATATAATAAAATCCATTATTGTAATGATAGTTACTTACATTGTTGTAGCCATATTCGATATTTTGATAGATAAATGGGGCCGCACAGTTGCAGCAAAAACAGAATCCACTTTTGATGACCAGCTTGTTCCGATATTCCACAGGTTTTCAAGAATCTTCATCTCAGTTGTCGGGCTTCTTTTCATTTTGCCTGTTTGGGGAATACAAATAGGCCCATTGCTCGCAAGCCTTGGAATCGCTGGAATCGCAATTGCATTTGCTTTACAAAGCACCCTTGGCAATGTATTTGGCGGCATGTCAATAATATTTGACAAAAGCGTCAAAGTTGGAGATAAAATAAAAATAGACGCAGACACAATGGGAACTGTCGAAGATGTCGGATTAAGAAGCACAAAGATAAGAACATGGGACAACGAGATGATAACCATCCCAAACGGCAAGCTTGCAGAGTCAAAGATACTGAACTTTATGCAGCCAGACCCATCTGTCAAGGTCACGATTGATTTTGGCGTTGAATACGGTTCAGATCCAAATCAGGTAAGGGAAATTGTTTTAGGCACAATAAAAAAGATTCCGAATGTGATAAGGCAAAATGAAACAAGAGTGCTCATGATGGAAATGGGGGATTTTGCAATGAAGTTCAGGGCAGCTTTCTGGGTTAATGATTTCGACATCAAGTTTGACACGAAATGCCTTGCAACAGAAGAAATCTACAATGCATTAAGAAGCAACGGAATCGTAATACCTTTCCCGACAAGAACAGTATATCTAAAGAAAGAATAATCACTCTTTAAGTATTTCTTTTATTACCTTATATGCCTGTTCGTATTTGTCGATATCCAGCAAGTCAACATGCAATGTGCTGAACTGGCCGCATGTTCCGTTTACAAAATACTGCTTTGAATTCTCTGCTGCAGCGTTCTTTGCAAGCACTATTCCGTCGCCATCTTCAGTATCCATACTGCAGCCAACGCCTATAACAGAATACATCTTGGCTTTCTGCGGCTGGCCTGAAGGATCATTAAGCTTGTTTATGAAAATGCTGTTTGACTGCATGTCTTGGCATTCCCTGTTCTCTCCGATCAATCCGCAGTAGTCTCCGGTTTTTCCGGAAATGCCTTTGTTTGGGGTGCCGACCATTATAAGTTTTTCAACATCATCATCACCAAATATCTGCATGTACCTTCTCGCCACCAAACCTCCCATTGAATGGGCTATTATTTCAACTTTTGGCTTGCCTGTCCTTTCTTTGACAATCTGGATGATATCCTTTAATCTTAATGCATAAGCGTCTATATTCTCGCTTTTAGTTGGGATGACTATATATTGATCATCCTGCCTAAAGGCATCATAATAATAGCTCGCCTTCACAGTAACCGGCTTTCCTGACAATCCCCATGTTCCTTTTGCAACCTGCTCGTTTTTCGAGTATAATGAGACTATGCCTGCATTGATGTAACCGTCTTCCTGCAGCTTGTATTGCAGCTTGTTAAAAGCGTCAAGCGAATATTCAGGGGAGTTGTCTTTTGCAAACGAATGTCCGTGAAGCAATATTATTGGGAACGATTTTGGGTCATTCATGCATGAATCATCATTGCAGCAGGGTTTGCATTCATTAAAAATGCAGCACAAAGGAAGATTATCCGATAATTGCGTTTCGATGCTCGAAGTTATGTTGTACTGAACCGGAGCTATTGCTTCAAAATTAAACTCCTGCGTTCTTTTTTTTGCAGACTCAACGGCAGAGCATTTCTCGAGCATCTCCAGTGTTTCATCGGAAGCTTTTATTTTTGATAACAAGTGAAGCGATAGATTTTCATTTGCAATAAAAGCGGTTGTTTCTGTTATATTTGACGGGATTCTTTGAGAAGCTGCTTCAATTACATCATTTAATGCCTCTTTTTTTGCCTCTTCAAAAGAAGTGTAGTATGAGTTGTTTATGTTCTGCAAAAGAGTATTTGTATAGTTTATCACTAACGCCTCAAATGATTTTGTTGCGGGAAATTTTATTTTTCCATCATCTATTTTTTTCAGCGAGTCTTCTGCAATTTGACTGTAGGAACTGTTAATCTCCATCAGTTTTATGCAGTTTTCATTCAATATTGAAGTATCCGGATAATTGCCTGCAAATTCAGTTGTATTGCCTATGGTGTTTTTTAATGAAGCAATTTCATTGCAATTCCCCTGTAGCACGCACATAACATTCTTTTCAAAATCAGCCTGATAAGCTATTCCGAAAAACAATTCCAAAGCAGGGGTTCTCAATTCATTTTCAATGCTATTCTCGCCTGCCGCAAGTTCTGCTGTTTTCTCCATTGCAGACGGATAATCGCTGAATGTGTTGTTTGAAAATGAAGCTGCAAACTTATTGAATGCCATTATGTTTTCATTAAGGGAATTTGCAATGCCTGCATTGTTTACTGCAGCTGCAATAGAATTCAGCCGGTCAATCTTTTTGTTGAGCTCTGCAAGAGCTGAAAATATTGAATTATGGATGCCTATAGTATTCTGCATGGAATCCTCAAGATTGTTTATTGAGTTTCTAATCAGTCCAAGAGTGATGAGGTAGCTCTCATTGTAAATACCGTTGAGCTTCACATATGATTCTTTGAACCATAATGCCCTTAAATTCTCGACATCAAGCCCCAATATGTCAAATTCCTGATCTATTGAATTTTTTTGCCCTGAAAGGTTCAGGAAGTTTGCCTTAATCCCAATCTCATAATATTTTCTGTCTGCCTGCTGGCGCATGACATCGACTTCTGCAAGCGTTTGCAGCATCTGCGTTATATTCTGCTTTAGCTTTTGCTTTAGCTCTGTTTCTGTCTGCGTCAGGTAATAATTTACTGTTATGAATGATGAGCGCATTTTTTCGCTGCTGTCGGTGAAGCATATGAATGACTTTTGGCTCCTGCATCTTGCTTCAAAATTGTATATATCCTGCCCGCTCCCCATGCGATTTGCCTTTATTTCATAAGATTTAGAAAAGTGCTCCTTGTTGGAAAGCAAAAAGCTGCCGTTGTCGACAACAATATTCCTGCTCCTGTCATAAAATGAATATGAGCACGACGCTTTGCAGCTCGGAGAATTTTCAAGATATACATCGAAGTCTATATTGCTTACATTGCCGTAGTTCATATCAATTGATTTCTGCAGCGGATTGAGATATATGATAGGCTCATTTCCAAGAAAGAAATTTATCTGCTGATTAAAAAAAACAAAGGAGTATATCAATACTAATACTATGGCTGCAACTATTAAAAATTCATATTTCTTCCAGAAAGATATTTCCCCAGCCACAAAACTATAAGTTGAAAGGTTGATTAAATATGTTTCGGGCTGTAAACTAGAACTGCAGCGAGTTTTACTCATAATTTTCTATATTGATAATAATAAAGTTACTATATGCTTACATATATAAAATAGAAAGCTTTAAATATAAGTTATCCCCTTTAATATACATATTTGTATACTACTATATTATACAAGTAAGAGTAAACGTAGGGGAAATGCTATTGTAATTGTAAAGAAAACGTAAGAGCAGTAGCTGTCTAAAAATACAGGCAGGTTTAGGATGCTGACAAGAATAGAAATTTAGGATACTGATAAGAATAAAATACAATTAAAATGGCAACTGAACTCATTAGCTTAGGGATACTATTCTTCTGCGCAGTAATCGGCGGAATAATTGCAACAAAATTCAAGCAGCCTGCAGTATTCGGACTTTTGCTGGTTGGCGCAATAATAGGGCCACATTCATTCAACATAGTCAAAGATGTGAACATGATAACAATGATGGCCGATTTTGGAGCTATCCTTTTGCTGTTCGTAATCGGGCTTGAGTTTGATTTTTCAAAGCTTGCAAAGACTGGCGCAAGATCATTAATAATAGGGCTTCTGAAATTTGCAATAGTATTATTTTTGGGATTTGAAGCAACAATGCTTCTTGGGTTTGGAATAAAGGCTGCGCTTTTCATGGGAGTTATACTGTCATTCAGCAGCACAGTTGTCATTGTAAAGGTTCTCGAGCAGAAAGAGATGTTTAGCAGGAAAGAAGTTCCTCTTCTGGTGGCTATATTAGTAATAGAAGACATAATAGCAGTTCTTGCATTGACATTCTTTTCCGGAATGAAGGATGCTGGCAGCGGGATAATACCATTGTTTGAAAAAGTAATATTTGCAATAGCTGTTTTGGTATTTGCTTATTTTATAACAATGAAGCTTCTAAGAAAATCAACCAATTTAATATTAAAGAACAACACCGATGAATCAGTATTTGCATTTTTATCGCTTGGGCTTGGAGCGTTGTTCAGCTACCTTGCATTTTACCTAGGATTAACGCCTTCAGCGGGAGCATTCCTTGCAGGAAGCCTTATCGCATCCCTTCCAAACTCAAAAGAATACGGAAAAGCAATCCACCCTTACGCTTTGATATTCACTGCGATATTTTTCATCTCAATGGGCACCCTTGTTGACTTTGATGTCATAAGGTCCAACATACCCTTGATAGGCGTATTGATAGCTACAATATTCCTATCAAGGTTCATTGCAATAGGATTCCTTACCTTTTTGCTTGCAAACTTCAAGAATGACCAGCCGTTTTTCTCGAGCATAGCAATGATGTCAATCGGGGAATTTTCACTGCTTGTCGCAAAGGAAAGCAAGAACTTCAATGTCGGAATAGACCTTGTAACAATAACTGCTGCAATAATATTCTTAAGCGCAATAATGATGTCAATCGGAATAAATTACAGCGAAAAAATGCATTCCGGCTTCAAGTCAAGAGTTCCATTAAAAACCAAATTCAAGCTTGACAGAATATCAGGGTATATGAGGGGATTCTTTGACCAGATGGAAATAGAAACATTTTTCACAAAAAAATTAAGGATAGAATTTAAGTCAGCATCCATGCATCTTGTTGCTATTGTGTTCCTCGTTATAGCGCTCAGAAGGCTTTCAGTTCCTGTAAAAGATTACTCTGTTTTGCTCTCTTACGCATTTTATGCAGTATGCTTTGCAGCAGTTGCTTATTCGCTAAAATTGCTGTTCACAAGATTAAAATCAATACACTACACCTTGTCTGTAATACTTACAAACGTTGACTCGTCAAGGAACATAAAAAAGTGCACATACATCCTAAACAACTTATTGATTGCACTTTTATTCCTGTTTGCAGCAATGTTTTTCCCGTTTGCAATGTTTGCATTCAACTTGGGCTCATGGTCCAATTTCGTTTCGATAGGACTTATGATACTGTCAGTTTATTATTTCAGGAACATAATGCTGCTGATTGAAGGCGTTCGCAACATACCGAGCTACAATGCAGGAGTCATAGCCGCTTCGAAATTTTCGTAATAAAAACAATATAGCAAAACTTACTTCACACAGCTGCCATCCTTTCACTCTGATGGCAGCTTCCTTTTTTTATACATAGCCAATTCCAACCAAACCTTTTTAAATCGGGTAATTCTCCATCCACTATAATCAGGAGGTTAATTCAATATGGCAAGTTTTAAATTATGCATTTCAGATCCGGCAACAGGAAAGACATTCCAAAAGGAAGTCAAAGAGGGCATGGCAAAGCCATTTATGGGCCTTAACATAGGCGAAACAGTCACAGGCGACAATTTCGAGCTTGCAGGATACGAATTCAAGATAACAGGCGGATCAGACTACTGCGGCTTTCCAATGAGGAGAGGAATTCTTGGAATGAGAAAAAAGATAGCTCTTTACGGCGGAATCGGATTCAAGGGCGCTGAAAAAGGCATAAAGAAAAGAAAGACAGTCTGCGGCCACAAAGTTCACGATAAAATAGCGCAAATCAACCTTAAGGTAACAAAACAGGGCGCAAAGAAGCTTGCAGAAGCCTTCGGAGTTTCAGACGCGCCAAAGGAAGAAAAGGCAGAGAAGAAGTAATTTCTTTATCTATCACATTTTTATACTAACACTTTATACTAATATATTCACGGGTGGGTGGAGGGCTTCACGCCCAGACTTAAAGTGCAGCAATAAACTTCCCTCCCTTAAAATTCAAAGCAAACTGATAAAATAAAAACAACTTATGGTTAAGAAGAAAAAAGAAGCATCAGAAAACGATCTGCCGGAGCAGCCTGTAATAAACATAGGCATGGTCGGCCACGTTGATCACGGCAAGACAACACTTCTAGAAAGATTATCCGGAAAATGGACAGACACTCATTCTGAAGAATTAAAGAGAGGAATCACAATAAGGCTTGGATACGCAGATGTAGTTTTCAGGAAATGCGCAAAATGCAAGGGCGCTAACGCATACACAACCAAGGAAACATGCGCAACATGCAACGAGCCAACTGCCCCTTTAAGAAAAGTAAGCTTTGTCGACGCGCCAGGACACGAATCTTTGATGGCAACGATGCTTTCGGGCGCCACAATAATGGACGGCGCTTTGCTTCTTGTTGCTGCAAACGAGCAGTGCCCGCAGCCGCAGACAAGAGAGCATCTGCAGGCGCTTGAGATAATCGGAATTAAGAACCTCATAATAGTGCAAAACAAGATTGACATGGCCGGCGAAGAGCAGGCACTGAAAAATTACCAGCAGATTAAGGATTTTATCAAAGGAAGCAGCTTTGAAAATGCGCCTATAATACCAATTTCAGCCCAGCACCGTGTTGGATTAGGATTTCTGATACAGGCAATTGACGAAAATATCCCGACGCCAAAAAGAGACAGTGAAAAAGAGCCAATGATGCTCATTGCAAGGAGCTTCGATATTAACAAGCCAGGAATAATTCCGGAAAAGCTTGTTGGAGGAGTTCTTGGCGGAAGCTTAAGGCAGGGAATTCTTAAAGTAGGCGATACAATCGAGATAAGGCCTGGAAGGGTTATTATTGAAAAAAACCAGCAGGTCTGGAAGCCAATAACAGCAAAAATAGTAAGCTTAAACACAGGCGGTTCGAGTTTAAATCAAGTCGGTCCAGGCGGCTCAATCGGAGTTTTGACATCATTGGATCCTTCTGTTGTCAAGTCAGACCAGTTAACCGGCGCAATTGCCGGAATTCCGGGAAAAATTCCAAAGGTATGGAACGAATTAACCCTAGAGGTTCATCTCCTTAAAAGAGTTGTCGGAACAAAAGACGAGCTTGTTGTTGAGCCAATCAAGCTTAACGAGCCGTTGATGCTTAACGTAAACTCAGCAGCAACTGTGGGATTTGTAGGTGAATTGAAGAAAAACAAAGTCACATGCAAACTGAAACTGCCTGTGTGTGCAGACGTAAAATCACGCGTCACAATCTCAAGAAGGATAGGCAACAGATTCAGGCTTATAGGGTACGGGGAGATTGTAGATAAGTAATCACTTTCTAGTAGTATAAATACAAACATTTAAATATACTTACTCTCTTTTAATTCTTATGAGGGTGGCATTCGGACTGTTGTTTGTAATTATTGCAATATTCTCATTTAGCTTTGCTGCTGTAAAGATGAATAGCATTCTGGATGATAAGAATACAGATAAAAAAAGCCCTGTTGAATTCAGCACATTTACATCAGCTGTCTGCAATAATGACGGAAATTTTGTAAACTGCAAGGATGAAATGTTTGTGCAGTGCAACGGAAAAGTTTCAAAAGCAGACGAAATTAAAGACTGCAACGGATTCAGCCTTGATTCAAATAAAATAACTGGGCTTGCTGTTTTTGAAAAAGAATGGAACGACCCAAGGAACGAAGTGAATTGAAATGCAGCCAACAGATAGCCAGCCGGGATTAGTGGGATTGATAGATAGGTATGAGCATGAACTCACTTCTAGCGAAGACCTAAGCCTTTTTGGATTTTCCACAGAATTGGCAGGCCTTGACACATTCAATTATGATTCAGCCTCAAGGGCATCAATAACAGAGATCATGCACGAAAGGGAATTTAACCAAAATTCAAGGAATAGAGTATACCGGCACGCAATAAGGAGGGAAGCTGTGAATGCAGTGCCAGATAGAACTGCAGGAGGGCACATCTTCAGCCTTATGGAAATTATGCTTCTTGGAGATAACTATGCAGAAAATTCAATAAGCCCTGAAGCGCAAAGAAAACAAATTGTTTCCGCTTTAGCCGGCACCGTGCCGCAAAATTCATTAAATAGTTACCTTGAATCAATGAGTTTAAGGTATGAAGACATTTTAAAATCAATAGAAAGAAACCGCAAATCCGAAAAAGGAGTATGGGAAAAAATATCTGGAGAAGATCACTATCCGGTTTTTTTGAGAGAAAAAAATCTATTTGATAGGTTTAAGATTGATGCGGCTAATCTTTACCATAAACCGTGATTAAAAAATTTAGAAATTAATCCGCTTTCTTAACCTTCAGCGCAGTTTTAATTGCCCTGTCGCTGATTATTGCTGAATTTCCGGAAGGGTCTTCAATTATTATCTTCTGCTTTTCATGCCCGCAGGTTATCTTCAGTATTTTTTTAAGCATGTTCCTGGACTTTTTCTTTTCTTCCTCGTCTTCTTCTGAGTCCCTTGCAAATTCGACCTGGTGCTTGACCCTGTTAAGGATGCCCTCTATATTAGTCACAAATCCCTGCGCTGCAGGGCCTGATGTTATTGTTACAATATGCGGAATCTTGACAGTTGCCTCTGCTGATTTTACAACGCGAACTTTCATGTCCTCTGCGCTGGATATCTCAAACTCGTATTTGCAAGGTTCTTTTCGGTCAACAGCCTCAATATCTGCTTTGTGGTACTTGCAATTGCTGCAGGTCATTGAAAACATCATGATTTTTCCAAAATAAGGCACTTCCGTGTCTCTTTCTGTGAGAACCAATGTCTTTTCGCGGCATAACGGGCACGCTTCATGCTCCATTTCCGCTTCTGTTTCTTCAGCCATGCATTAAAACAGAAAGTGTTTCTTTTTATAGTTTTTGTTTTTGTAGAAACCAATATAAATAAAATAAAATTACCAAGATTATGATTCAGGAGCTGCAAAAGATTTTTCATTCGATAACAAAATCATTGGAGATACTTTACGTTCTGGAAGATGCAAAGCCGTGCGCAAGAATCCTTGTTTTTGAAGACGAAAAAGACAAAACAGAGCTATTCCTCAAAATAAATTCTTTGCACGTAGTTTTCTCGGATTTCAAGGTTCTGAAACAGAACACCGGAAGCGAATTCTACTCTGACAAATCTGTAAAAATACCTAAAGATGATTCAAGAAAAGGGTATTTTATTGCTTATGTATCCGCAAACAAAGATATTTGCGAAAAGGCAAAAAAAGCAGAAGAAAAAAACAATCATAAACTGCTTGGAAAGGTTCTCGGCTATCCTGAATGCTGCTGCGAATTCTTTGAAAATCATTTTAATGAGAAAAATACTGATTTAACGCTTAGTGCACTTGAAAATTCAGATGGAATTGAATTTCCTTTTTACCTTAACATAGCTGCAAGGCATTTTGACATCTCACTTTTGAGCCATTTCCCCCACAGCCTAGACTGCAAGCCGTCAATTGATATTGCAAAAAACAATTTAAAGATAATAAAAAAGAATTCGGAGCAGGTGTCGGAACTGTTTTCCAAGGTACTCCATTGTGCTGTTGTTTATACAAAAGATGAAGGAATCTTCCTTTTCAGGAGATTTGAAAAAAAGGAAAATGAGCTGATTTACGGCGATGTATTGGACACCCAGAAAAGCAAATTGTACTATCTTCTTGCATCGAATTCCACGCTTGAAATCATTGACAAGCACAGTTTCGTTGTTGCAGGAGAGCAAATTTCAGGAAAAAATTATGGGATAATGATTTTCATTTAGAATACAAAGAAAACCTGCTTCCGTTTATCATAAAATTGCTTTTTTTCTGGAAAATGCTGGGTTCAAAATGGTGTCCGTGATGAAGAAGCTTGCCTTTCATCTCCTTGACTAGCTTGTTTTCGATTCCTCTTTCGAGAGGAGCATCTGGCGCAAGGAAAATGATGTCATAAGCTCCAAGCTTGTGCTCAAAGAAATCCTTGTTGTGAAAAATAACATTTGAAATTCCTGTTTTCTGCTGCATTTCCAATGCTTTGCTGTGCAAAAAGGCATCAATCTCTATTCCCTCTGCCTGTTTGCAGAACAAGGATGCAATCAATGCAATCTTCCCATCTCCGCTTCCAAGATCAAGAAATCTCTTATGCTTCTGCAGCTTTATTTTTTTGAAGGCGCTGTAGACTTCATCGGATATTGAAGCATTCCAAAATCCCTTTTCCGTGCTCCACATTGGGAGCTTTCCATTTTTCATCAATCCCTTGTAGAATTCATCGTATGCGCCCTTTATTTCAAGGAATTTTTTGTCATCCATGTAGTTTTAGTAATCAGCAGGTATAAAAATTTAACTATAACCGCATCAAAACATTTATATTATTGTCAAGATATGTCAATGATGAGGTAGCGTCGAAACCTATTTCGACTGACCTCCTCGTAGACACTCGGAGGTGTTTTTTTGCAAGATACATTATTTGACAGAGTAATAAGGTTTCATGAGGTAACTTTAAAAAAATCTTCTGTCAAAGTTCCAAAATTAAGAGCAAGGAAAAAGCAGCTTTCTGCAAAAGCTTCACAATCAAAAAATGATTCCAATATACCTGTTTCTTCCATAATCAATTTAATAATAAAATCACTGTCTGAAACTAAAAAATCAGAAACAACAGAAACAAAACAAGAGCCGGAGATTAAAATCGCTGAAGAAAAGCCTGCTGAATCCGGAGGCTACGGCACAATGCAAAAGAATTACGGAGCTTCTCCGCAGTCTTCTTACATTGATTATGCAAAATTGTTCAGCTATCTTGGCAAGTTCATAGCCGGAAGCCCTTATGCACAGGATAATTCAGCTTCAAACGGTGCTGTAAACCCAATGTCATCAAGCACAGGCCTTGTCAGCAAGGAAACAATGGAGAAAGCAGGCCGCTACATCAAATACATGGCAGGCGGCGCAGATTTAGATACACTTTCAATGGTGCCAAAAGCAGGAATGAGTTCTTCAGAATGGGAGAATTTCAAGATGTGGATGAAGCTTGACCCTGTTATGTACAGATTAAAGGTAAGCACTTCTTAAGAATTTTACTGCAATCCTGTTTCTTTCGCCAGCTTGTAAAGAATCTGCCTGCTTGAATCAAGCCTGCTGGCGTTTTTCTGGCTTTCTGTCATGTGCTTTTCTGCAATATTAATACGCTCTCCTATTGTGCCAATGATTGCCACGTGTTCTTCTGAAAGAGGGTTTCCTGTTGCAACAATGCCGTACATCTCCCTTAACTGAGAATAATCACTGTAAAGCTGATTGACTCCCCTGTATCCAACATCTTCTTCAGCATTTGCAGGGGCAGATGATACTGCGCCTTCAAGAGAACCGTCAGCAGGGGCAAACAGGCTTGCTATATCGACTTCTTTCTGCTCCGGAGTTATCTCCTCAGCCAATTCTGCTATCTTCAGCTCATGCATTGAGTCTTTTATGAGTTTGCCTATCTCTTTAGCTTCTTTTTTCCCGTCTTCTTCCATTTCTTTAAGGAGTTTTATTCTTTCCTCTGGAGACAGCTTATTCAGCTCTTTCTTGTTCAGCTTCATTATAATATGACGAGAAGAAGAAGAGATATTTATAGGTATACCTTAAAGATTATATAAAAAGTAAAGTTAGCATCAATTCGCGAAGGCATTTTATTGATTTATCCAACATGACAGGGGGAAGCGAATTGAGCAAAGCTCAATTGCTCACTTGAAGCTATGCTTCAAGTTGAGTCCCTTACGGGGATGTCATGTATTCTAAAAAGAGGGATAGCCTGAGCCGATGCTAACTTTCAATTTATATTAAGATTACTCTAAAGGAACTGCGCTCCATAATGTCCAGTCATTTGAAGGAGCATATCCTCCAAAGACATAATTTGGCGATTTATTCTGCCCGAAGAATGAATACTGGACATCGCCCCATGCCTGCGGAACTCCAGAGCCTTTAAAGCCCATGCCATACACCGGGCTTCCAAAGAATTTCCATGTTTTCATCAAGCCATGAAAGTCGCTTAAATCTGTTGAAGCATCTGCTCCCGGCTCTACTGTTATGGCCTTGTCGTAGCCATATTTCTTTATTGTGGATATTATCTGCTTTATCGGGCTGTTTCCCTGCCCCGGCGCAAGGTGGTCATCATGATAGCCGTAATTGTCTGCAAGATGTATGTTGCCGACCATGTGCTCCTTTGCAAGGCTTTCAATCGTGTCTACTGCCCATTTGTTGAACGCCAAATCGTTCTGCTCTTTTGATTTACGCGGATCATCCTGCCAATATTTTCTCCATAGGTTAATGTGGCCTGTGTCAATAGTTGCTTTAACGTGCCTTTCTGCAATTTTTTCAGCTTCTTCCTTGGTAACGCCAGTATAGTATGGATTAGCCTGCTTCAGCTTTCCGTCTCTCATCATCTTTATTTTTTCTTCTGTCAGCTCTTCAGGCGCCATGCTTGCTCCGTAAGATATCTCCGGCTGAGTCAGCATATCCACCATCCTTTCTCTGGTTTTCTTGATTATCCACTTCAGCTCTTCAGGATGGCCGCCAAACCTTTCAGGGAATATGTGCTCCACTGCAAGAACAACAGGATTATTTGGGTCTTTTGTCTTTCTAAAAGCGTGCACTGCTGCCTCTGCATACAGCCTTATTCCCTCTTTTTCCAGCCTTTTGATTGGAGTTATAATGTGATCCTTTGTTTCATGGGTATCTTTTGCCTGCGCTTCCTGCCCTGCTGCAGTTGACCTTGAAAATTCCATTCTTCTTTTGACATCAAATATCTGGCCGTCTATCACTTCGACAGGATCTTTCATCTCTCCAGGAACAAGACCGCCGGTTGCGCCGTAGATTTCTCTGTCTTCTTTGAATAATTTCCATTGTTCTTCTTTCGGCATTGTTTTTTTGAGATTGGCATAATAATCGCGAAGTTCTGTTAATTTTTTCAGTGCTGCAGTGTCTCTTTCAGAGTCTTTTGAATATTGCAGCGACCATCCTCTTGCAACGCTTTCCTGGGCATCTAAAGTTGCTTTTACATAAGCTTCTTCAGGGTACATTTTCTCATAGTAATTTGGCCTTCTTCCCTTGGATTGCTCAAACCACCTGTTGTATTCGTCAGCTTCCTGCTTGAAGTCCTCAAAGGACTTAAGCTGTATATCAAAAAGCCTTTTATTATGGTCAAATTTCGGAACTCTCCCTTTACTGTGGTCATAAGGATCTTTTATCAATTTGCCTTCATAGTCTACATAATCTCCTTTTCTGATACTTACCCTGTTTCCGTTTCCATCATTTTCTTCTGAATTATCATATCCTGCGTAATCGCGCTCTGCTTTGTTCCACACGGGATATGCAACCAATCTGTCTTTCTGCACTGTGTCAATTTTTGCAGAAGTTCTGTCGTCTAATAATTCAAACTTCGCATCAAGCTCTTGCGTGTGCGCCTGCTTGAACAGAAGCCTTCCGGTTTTATCTCGTGAAAGGTTAAGCCTTCCTGTCTCATCATCAAGATAAATGTCAGTCATCGGCCGCTCGAATTCTCCTGAGTGGATAACAACAGATCCTCCGCCTAAGTCGGCTTGGAAGTCAATCGCTCTTTTTAATTCAAACAAATCCTGAGTTGCATTGTAGATTGAGAAATTTCCCCTTTCATCACGCCCCATCAATCCCATTAATTGGAAAGAAGCGTGCGTTGTGAACTTTACTTCATTTGCCATTGACAATTCTCTGATTGCCTGCCTTTGGTCTTCGCCCAACATTTCCGGTGTTTGCGCGTTCCTGTTTCCGCTCCTGTAGCCAGGAAACTGGATTTCTATATTGCCTGCGCCCATCCTTATCTTGGAATAAATGCCTGCAACGTTTGCCGCGCTTATTCCCATCGGAACAGACATTCCAATATCTTTTATTCCCAATCCAAGCCCGTAAGAATCATCTTCTCCGCCTGCATGTTTGTGTCCATCGCCTGCATGATGGTGCCCTCCTCCGACTCCGCCTCCATGAGCGTGTCCATCGTGCCCCGTATGCCCTTCTCCTCCAATATAATTCTGGGAGTCCATTGCGCTGAAGTAGTCTGTAACAGCAGCCCTGTAATTTTGTTTTCCGAAATCCATTTTAGATTTTTTTAATTGAGTTTTATTTTAATTATTGGGTTTTATTATTTTAATTTTAATATGTTTTAGTTAATGAAGTGGTTTAATAATTTTCGTTATTGCGTTTGTTTTATTTTTTGATTATTTTTATTATTATTTTTTACAATGTTGCGAGCCGTTGAGCGAGCCTATCTTTCGCCGAAGGCATTAATTTTAATTAACAGCTCCAAATAATAAACTTTAAATTTACCAATTAAGCATATCATGCTGCTTCTTAAAGTGATGGTAAGTTGTCCACATTGTTTTCTTTACAGCGCTCTGCTGCCTCTGCCTTGCAAATGCTGTTTTCATGATGTCTGTCTGCGTTACTCTTTTCTGCTTCGCCTCTTTGTTCATCTTAAAAGATAAAAATAATTCTGCAAAGCCGTGGAATATTGACATGAAAGGGCCGGGCCTCTTGATGTTTGTTTTCGGAGCGGGCTTTTTATCCTCAAATTCTTCGCCGGCTTCCTTCAGGTATCTAACTAATTCGTCTCCCAGTGAATCCAATGCAGCCTGAACAGAGCCGTCAATAACCCCCAATAGCTGGAAGTCTTCCTGTTCCCTCATTCTTTTGTAGTTTTCAATCTCCTTATCAGTCCAGGCATATGCCCTGAAGTCAATTTCAACCCTTCCAAGGTGCAACGGCCCTCTTTGGTATTCCTGATTGTAGCTCATTTCCGGCCTTGTTCTGAATAAGTAATGCATCAGTATGCACTGGTTAACTGGGGACCCTGGTTTTATTGCAAGCAGTTCTATCTCTATCATTGAACTTTCAAAAGCGGCTATTAAATCCGGCATCTCGCTCTTTGTCTGGTCAAGCTGCAGCCTCTGTATATTTTTCAGGTAAGGCTTAACCCATGAGACGTACATCCTTATTATCTCAAAATGCTGTCTTAGATATTTTAATGTAAACTTTCTTCTGTTTTTTAGCTCATCATATGAATGCTCTTTCCACGCAAGAAATGCCCTTAATTTTCTCTTCAAAACTTCTTTTACTTTCCTGTTGAACTGGCCTCTTTCTCTCTCTGTTACAATATCCACATCTTCCTGTTTCTGCGGATGCGTGCTGAAAAACAAGTCAGGCAAAGTTGTAAACTGAACTTCACGTGCCATTCCATAAACTGAAGCCGGGTTTTTTGCGCCCTGCTCGACCAAGTCAACCCAAATCCCTTTCAGTGTGATTTCTGCGCTCTCTGCGCTTGGGCTGTTTGTAAAGCTGTCATTGTAATAGCTTAATCTTTCATCAAGAATCCTCATCTCCCTCACAAGCTGGAATAATTCACGCACCATTTTCCCTATTGTAGCTAAAAATTGTGAAACTTTGTCCTGCTGCAGCCCTATCCTTTGCTGCGATGCTCCAAAGAAAGCAGAATTTTCAGCAGCTGCAAAAACATCCGTTATCTTGTCTATTTTTGGGAAGCCTCCAAAGTATCTCATGTAATGCAAAGTCCAGAAATAAGGCTCTTCTATCGAGATGTTATATCCTTCGTAATGAAGCCTGTACCTTCTTGTGGGCTTAGGATATCCTGTCCTTATCTTGGATCCTCTAAACTCCTCGCTTTCCTCTGTTTCGTCGAATCCAAATTTCTTAAGATCAGCTTCAGTTACCATCTATCCTCTTTTTTTGTTGTTGTATTCATTTTACTCTTTAAATGATTATGCATGAATCGGATGGCTGTGGCCAAGAGAAGCTCTTCTTTTGAGCTCTTCAAGATGGTACAATTTGTTGTTTACCATCCTGTTAACATCTGTGCCAAATGTCTCGAGTATCAATGAAACATGCTCTCCGCCAAGGAAATGCGGAAGTATGACATAATCTGCGCCTGCGTCGTAAAGCTCAAGCGCATCATCTATCTGGCTTCCTGTGACAAAAATAGCTGCTTTGCTGTTTAATTTTCTTGTTTCCCGTATCAGCAGAACATTATCTTCTTTATCAGGCACTGTTGAGATTATCATTGACGCGTTTTTTAAGTCAAGCCTTTCCATTATTTCAGGATCGCTGGCATCGCCGTAAAAGCACGGAACTTTCTCATCTATCAGCATCTTTACCGTTTCCGGATTGAAGTCAACAACAACATAGTCCTTTTTTATTTTCTTAAGGCTTTTAACTATGCTGTAGCCTATCCTGTTGTAGCCGCACAGCACTACAAAGTTCTTCATCTTCTTAGGCATGTACTCAAGTTCCTTGTAACCTTTAGAAAACCTGCTAAAAATACCCAGCATAGGCGCAAAGAGATTGTAGATGCTGTTGGAGTAATTTATAAGATAAGGGGTCATGACTATTGTGACAACTGCAAGCAGCACTGTTGCAGAGAAAAGTTCCTGCGATATGTGCCCCAGTATCATTCCCTGCGCAGCCAGTATAAGCGAAAATTCTGAAATCTGCGCCAAAGACAGCGACGCTGCAAAAGATGTTTTTTTGCTGTATCCGAACATTGAGCATATCAGCATAACTACAAGCGGCTTAAGTAAAAGCACCAATGCAATAAACACAATCAGCGGCTTAAGTATGCTGCTCAATGAGCTGATAGACAGCTGCATTCCCAAAGACACAAAAAACAATACAGAAAAAAAGTCCCTCAATGGCTTTATTTTTCCGACTATCTCTGCATTATACGGGCTCTTTAACACTATTCCTGCCATAAAAGCCCCGACTGCAATTGAAAATCCTATGTAGTCTGCAATTATTGAAAACAAAAATGCTACTCCAAGGGACGCTATGAACAGCAGTTCCTGCGACGATGCTGCGAACTTGAACAGGTGAGGAAGAACATATTTTCCCGCTGCAAATGCAACTGCAAAAACAGCAACACCCTTGATTAACGATACTAAAATTCCCGATGAATGCCCCAAAAGGGACATGACCAATATTGCGATTATATCCTGCAGCAATAAAATCCCAATTATTATTCTCCCATGCAGCGTGTCAACTTCTCTTTTGTCAGACAGCAGCTTGACGACAACCATTGTTGAGCTGAAAGCGATTATCAGCCCAAAATAAAACGCCTCTATGCTTTTCATTCCAATCAGCATTGTTGCTGCAAAAGCAAGGGCAAACACAATCACCATTTGCAGCATTCCCCCCATTGTTGCAACCTGCCCGACATCTTTCAGCTTTTTTATGTCAATTTCCAGCCCGACAATAAATAACAGAAATGCTATTCCTATTTCTGAAAGGCTCTTGATGCTTCCCAAATCAGTTATGACTCCCAAGTACGGCCCTAAAAGTATTCCTGCAAGCACATACGCAAGTATCAGCGGCTGTTTCAGCAGCCTTGCTATGTAAGCAAACAGCGTCGATATTATTACTATGAATCCAATATCAAAAAACATGCTTTGCATATTATTCAAAAATTCTCAGTGATTCATCCTCCCTCGATTTTCTTGACCTCTCGCTCAAGTTCAGCTCTATAACGTCGCTGTTCTTCAGCATGTTTTCCATCTCGTTTTTGGTCTTTCCCAAAATCGCCGCCAAATCTTCAATTCTCATTCAACCACCGCCTTTCTTCTTTATTTCCAATATGAAGCCCTCTCGGTGCTTCTTGAATTCCATTTCCATCCCTTTTTTTAGCCCCTCGTACTGCGCTAAAAGTTTTGGAATAGTGATTATGAGCTGGCCAGAAGGGAGTTTTTGTATTTTTACCATCGGTATACTATTATTTTTAATGGTTTATTTAATATTCTAAGATATGTTTAAGAAAATACTTTAATTAATAGTATTTAAAGCTTACGGTTTTGGCGGTTTGAGGAGAAAGGCTATTTTTATAAAGGGAAAATGGTTATTTTGAAGCATGGCCAGTGTTAGTTCTATATCGGAGGAAGCAATGATGCAATATCATCTGTTTAGCAGAGAATGCAGGCATCACATTTCAAGAACAATATCGGATCATGCCAATTATCCTAACTTAAGGGGACCCAATACCAAAGGAAGCAAAAATGTGCCTCCGGAAACATACAAGGCAAGAATCAATATTTTAGGAAGGCCGATGGAAATGGAGCACACAGGAGAAAGAAGATTGAATGTGGGCGGACTTGAGGTGATTGTTGTCGTGCAAGCTCCTCTTGTAGATGCTTCAGATTACCTTAAGGGATTTGATATGGCTAATGGAGTTCCTATGAGGACTGTGATTGGAGATGACTTGCTTAAACTTCAGAATATTTCCAGAGAGATTCATGATAATTGGATAAATATAAATCCAAAAATGAAAAGTTTATTAGCTGAAGGGAGTTATTTGAGTTTCGTGCAGATGATGCTCCATGCAATAGACAATTCAATTGCAACAGCTAAGATAAAGTATAAACAAATGCACTAACTTAAATTTTAATAATATGGCAAATCAAAAGTGGGTAAAAAAGCAGAAAAAAGCCAAAAGCTTTGAAGTAATCCCTGCAAAGAAGCATGATGACTATAGGGATTTTGTTCTGGACGACGGATGCTACGTTCTTATAAAAATTTACAGAAAGACCGGAAACATAGGAGTTGGAATCTGCGACTATAAGCACACCATACTAAAGGAATTCCGCGGAAAAAGGGTACAGGACATTTACCATACAATATTTGCGTACAGCAACAAGCACAAAAAGAACTGGTTCAAAAGGCTGGATCATGCAGCATATCTCGGAAAAGAATTAAAGAAGGCAGAGATTGCGCTTGCAACAGGAAATGATTATGTTCAGGAATAACTCCCTAGTTTTTTGATCTCTTCAACCATATCGCTTGCCAAATAAGTGAAGCCTTTTTTCTGTTTCAGAAGCAAATCTCCAATCTTTTTGTTGAAGTAAGACGCGTTGATTGCGCTCTGCACAATATCTTTTGACTGCGCAAGAAACCCTGCGCATAAACCAGCAAGAACATCCCCTGTTCCGCCTTTTGTCATGCCTGGGTTTCCGCCTTTAACATAAAGAATCTTATTTTTTGAGATTATAATGTCAATTTTTCCCTTCAGTAAAATAATGTTGTTTTTTTCGAGAAAACTTTGAGTTAATTTTTTTATTGATATTGATTTTTTAACAATGCTTTTTTCGTTATTGATTTGTTTTATTGCTTTTTTGTCTATTTTTGAATTCAATAAAAAGTATTCAAGCTCTTTTGCATGCGGCGTTATGATGGAGTTTTCCGTATCGTCCATTGAGACTGCTTTTATCGCATCAGCGTCTATAACCTTAAGGTTTTTTATTTCTTTTACAGACTTTTTGCAGAATTTTTTTGTTTCATTTCGCATTCCAATTCCATTTCCAATAAGAAAAACATCAAATTTTTCAGACTGTTTTTTTACTAATTGAAAACTTTCCAATGAGAAATGATTTTCTGCAATTTTTAATGTCACTAAATCAGGAGAATAAGCGTTTGAAGCTCTTGTAACATTTTCAGGCGCAATTATCTTTACAAGATCGCAGCCGCTTCTCAGTGCAGCCATCGAAGCGAGGATTACAGCGCCTGCATAATTCTCGCAGCCGCCGACAGCAAGAACATATCCGTTGTCCCCTTTGCGGCTTGCCGCTTTTCTTTGCGGAATCTTTATGTCTTTTTTTGTTATGAAGCGCATAACCTTATTAATGCTTAATATTATATATACTTTTTGCAATATTATTTTCTTGGTTTTTGTTTCTTATCCAGCAATGGTTTTTTACGGTCAACTGGATTTAACTGCCCTTAAATCATCAAAATAAGAAGTGCCTGACGGGCCGCTTCCGGGAAGAGCGCCTCCACACCATTGGACTGTTGCAAAGAACATTAGGAATGTGTTCTTGCCGCTGTTGTAATTAGAGACTTGCACAAATGTCCAGTCGGTTGTCCCGGTTATCAAGGCGGAATTCTGCCATGATGCCCAGGAGGTATTTGCAATTCCTACTCCAGAAGCTCCGACTTCTCCGACGGTTTTTACCCATCCGGTAAGGCTATAGAGCGTGTTTTGCGCCACAGGTATGTCTTGAACATAATAATTATTGCAATAAGAATTGCTTCCTGAGATTATTGCGCTGTAAGCGCCGGATTTTGCAAAAGCAGTTGTCGCCCCCGCGGTGCCGCCTGCCCAATTATTCCAGCCTGAAAGGCTTCCTGCCTCAAATCCGGGATTCTGCAAAATAGTGTTTATGAATTGGTTGCTTTTTATGGTGGTGTATACAGAACCCTCTACAAGCTTGCTGAAAGAGCTGCTGCTTGATGCCTTATGATAAGTTAGTTTTATATCGATTTTTTCCTTGCTGTCGCGCATAAGCCCTTCCCCTGTAAAGCCGCACGATATGACTATATTTTTAGCAGCTCCGCTTTTCCACACAGCGCCAATTGCAGAGGAGGTACAGTCAGAAAGCTGAGTTGTTCCGGCAGATAAATTGACAGAATCAATGATTATTGGCTCTCCGGCATTATTGGTCAGCATCAAGTCAATCCCGTTTACACTCATTAAATAATCTTTGCATCCGAATTCTGAGCCAAAGCTGCATCTGCTCGGCAATAGATTTTTTGGGCTTAGTATTCCAAAATATGCCAAAGCTCCAATAGCAATCAATATTATCAAAAAAGCCCACCCATAGGTTACAAGAAATTCCAATGCGGCTTGGCCTTTTTTAAGCGAAATATCCATGTATTATAATCGCCTAAAAATCTTTTTAAGCTTTTTGGCTAGAACGTAAGTTATTCTGGCAAATCCGGCGTATGCAACAACAAATTTATACTATGGCTATTCTTTCTACTCCTGTACTTTTGCGTGCGCCTTGTGCAGCCTGTCGTGGTATTTAACAACTTCTTCAATGCTCATCTCGTTTAATTCTTCTGCTGTGCATATTTTCATAGTAAACCTCCCAATCGCTTTAGGATGGTAATACTGTGCAGCTTATTAACCTTTAGAACTGAAACATAATGAAAAAAGGATTATAATCCAATATCAGCAACAACAACCCTTTCCTTGAACTGATCTAATCCTTGTTTCATGTCGTGAAAAGTCACAATCAGGTCTGCGTTGATGTACTTGTCAACTGTTTCTCCGGTGTCCGGGTCAATCCCAGTCGGAATGTCAACCGAAACTTTTGCTGCTTTTGAACCGTTTATGTCATCTATTATAGCCGAAATTTCCTTGTTTAATCTTCCTTTTATCCCGATGCCGAGGATTGCATCCACTATGATATCATAAGCGTCAAAATCGACTTCATCATCAATAAGAAACTGGATTTTGTCATTGCGTTCAATTTTTTTGTAGTTTGCAAGAGTCTCTTTTTTCATTCTTTTTTCATCGCCTATGAAAAGAATGTCCGTTTCAGCTTCGTCGCAAAGATGATTGGCCGCAACAAACCCATCGCCGCCGTTGTTTCCATGATAGCAGACAACAAGGACCCTTTTATTTTCCAGTCCAAATTTTTCCTTTATTGCATTGTAAACAGCCTTTCCGGCATTTTCCATAAGAACAGCCCTTGAAACTCCGCTTTCCTCTTCCAGCATTTTTATGTCCTGAGATGTTATCATTTTGTTACAAGCGTTATTTTTTCAATTGCATCTTTGTTATTGTCAAACCTTTCTATCAAATTATTTATATCTTTTTCCGTCATATATCCGCATTCTGTTAAAAAATCCGTGAAATCTATTTTTTCAGCGTTCGCGAATCTCTTGATTAATAATTCATAAGGATAGTTCATTGCAGGCCTTATGATTTTTTTCTTCATCAAATCAACAATAACCTGATTTGACCATTCTATGGCAATATCATTCTGGACAGCGTTGATGAAAGAGCCATCGGGGAATGCCTGATTTAAAAACCTTATCATTTCTTCATGTTTTTCTGGAATTATTGGAAGCATTTTTTCCATTGCTCCGCACTCTCCGAACATTCTGTCCTTGTTTTTTTCAGTGAACGGGCTTCTGTTAAAAGGGAATAATCTGCAGACATAAGCCCTTTTTGTGTGATAAATCGAGCATTTTCCGTCTTTCAGGAAATGGCACGCATCCTTTTCTGTGTCCATAAAGTAGCTTAAAATTATTGCTTTGTTGGAATTCAAGTCAAGAATTGCCCTCAATGGCCTGATGTTTGCATCAACATTCGCTTCTTTCTGCCATTCCCTGAACCTTTTTGCTTCCCAGTCCCACAAAGGAAAGGTCATTCTTTCAATTAGAGCAACCTGAAAAACCGGAAGCTTGCCGAAAACATGCTCTTTTAGAAACTCAACATCTTCATGAGGCATCATGCCCCTTATGTGGCTGCAGCAGTTCCCGCAAGCGCTGCACTTGAAATTTAGGCCTTCTTGGATATGGATAAACATTCTACTCTGGCTTTGAGCTTAGGCTATTTAAATTTTTATCAAACTTGGCGTTATTGAAAAGTTGAAGGTTGCCATCAATATGCGAAGCTTATCAAAAGAACGAATCGAGCATTTTTTGAGGTTCCAGAGAAAAAAATGCAATCCATCAATAAACTCCAAGCTGAGCGATGGCAACCCGAAGCTCAAAGCTGAGGACTTTTCAATAACGCCTTAAACTTTGAAAGGAGTATTGTAAGTTGTTTTATTTTCTATATCGAAATTAATACTTGCATAATAAAATTGGTTTTCCATAGTAAACTTTATATACTTACATTGTAAGTACATATGTAATGGTCATATCTCTATCCTTAAAATACAAAATACGTATAAATTACGACTTAAAACTAAAATTATTGAGTATTTTCTATACTTACATTGTAAGTATGATATTTTCATTAAAAATTGAGGGATATATTTGAAAATTCCTCAACAAAATTCAAAATTAGAAAATATTTCTTATGTACCATTAGGAATATTGCGCGACCGTTCTGTTACTCCATTGGAAGCTATTGTAGTTTATTTCAAAAATTTAGGATTCTCTTTCAAGGAAATTTCTTTGATGATCAACAGGGACCCGAGAACAGTTTGGACCGTGTATCAAAGAACAACAAAGAAAAAAAAAGGAGAGTATTCTGAAAATAATTCAAAGCTTGAAAACATTTCTTATATTCCGTTACGCATATTCAAGAACCGTTCTGTTACTGCTCTCGAAGCGATTATCCTTTACCTTAAGGATTCCGGCTTTTCTTTCAAGGAGATATCTCTTTTGATTAACAGGGACCAGAGAACAGTATGGACTGTCCACCAAAGGGCAGTCAGAAAAGGGGTGCAGCATGAATAAGCTAAACCCTGTGTTTAAGTTTGCTGCATTGTTCCTTGTTGTAATAATTGCACTTATGGGATTCCATTACATGAAGCCGCTTTTCACTGGTTTTGTTGTCAATGAAAAAGAGAATGCTTATGTTGACAGAATAGGGCAGGAGTTCATCTCCAGTTCTGAATATGCATGGCAAAAAGAGAATAACGGAGCATTGAAGAGTTTCAAACTATCTGGAGCCATGGAGAATAACACTGCTGCAAAAATCTGGCTTGAAAGCGACGGAATAAGGTACCTTGTATTTGACACTGCAAAAACTGAAAGCATTTCCGGAATAACCGGATTTGTTGTTGACGAGAACGGAAATGAGATAAACGCAACAGTAAACGAAACAATAGATGAAATATTAATCAATGAAACGATTGAAATAAATGAAACAATAAACAACGAAACAATTTCAATAAATGACCTCCTCTCGCACCCTAAAGGGTGGAGTTTCCTTTAGGTAAAAGC
>JBBSWH010000018.1:0-20054 GCA_038046385.1 Nanobdellota archaeon
CGTTGCTTTTACCTAAAGGAAACTCCACCCTTTAGGGTGCGAGAGGAGGTCATTATAGACCATTATGCAGAATCTACGACAAAAACATTTAATAAGTGATAGTCATCACTCAATAATAAATAAAATGACAGAAATTAGCTCAACAGGTAATTCCCTTGAAGCCCTTTTAAGACAAAAAGGGAAGATAAGGCTTACTGATGAGGAAGTCAGAAGAATAATATCTCTAGCTGGAGCTTTGCACGATAGTTCTGATGAATCCGGAACACCTTTAATGAATTTAGATAGGGTGGCAGATATCTCGGCTCAAGTTGGAATCAATTCTCCTTCTTTGGTAATCGCAGCGCAAACAGTGCTTGACGAAAAAGCATATAATGCAGAACAAGCAGGATTATTTGCAGATGACTTGTCCCAAAAAGTTTCAGCCCTTGAACAGAGCCTCATAATGTTTGCAAGACAGTTTAGAGTGCTTGCAAAAGAAACTAATCGTTCCCATATAGTACATTCTATACAAATAGATGGAAGTTCCAACAATGTTGCTTATGACCTAGACTTCAATAAGGGTGGAAATTATGCTTTGGATATATCTGTAACGACTGACCCTTTCTATAGTTCAATGTTCAGATTAATTGTCGGCCCAAAATTCAAGGAAAACTCCGTACATTATTGGGCTGATAGGATTACCTCATTTGCAAAACGAGAAATGGGAAATTTCCCCCAGTATATGGTAAATCTGCTTATCAAAAACCATACACACCCTCAAGCAGATAATTGGTTTACAAGAGATTTAAGGGAGTTTTACAGAGAAGTGATGGAAGATAGAGTTAACTATCTACCATATTATAAGATAACCGGGAAACATTTCAAATTTGCATTAGATAATCTCCCAAGAATAATTGCAGATTATTTCCGCGCCCAAGATGCAAAATACAGGCAACTCAGAACAGGATTATAAACTATTGATAATACTGTCCAATAGTAACCTTTAAATAAAAAACCCAAATCTCATTTACCATGGCAAAGCAATCTTCTGTTTCGAGCATCGCAGTCATCGGCATGGAGTGGGGCGATGAGGGCAAAGGAAAGATAGTTGACTTATTGGCCGGAAATGCAGATGTCATTGCAAGATTCAACGGCGGAAACAACGCAGGCCACACAATTGAAATCGGCCCAAACAAGACCGTTCTTCATCTTATACCCTCTGGAATTCTTAACAAAAACAAATTGAATATCATAGGAAACGGGCTTGTCGTTGATCCAAAAGTTCTTTTGAATGAAATAAAGCAGCTTGAGAAAAACAAAGTCAAGGTTTCTGAAGACAATCTTCTTGTAAGCGAAAATGCGCATGTAATCCTTCCGCCGCACATTGAAGAGGACAGAAAAGTCGGCGGAAAAATAGGAACAACTGCACGCGGAATAGGGCCGGCTTATACGGACAAGGCGGCAAGAATAGGATTAAGGATGCACGAGTTCATTGACGCCGCAGTTTTCAAGAGGCGGTTTGGAGAAGAAGAATTCTATAATGAATATAAGCAGTATTCAGAAGATTTAAGGCAGTATTCTTCAGATACTGTTTTTGCAATCAACAGGGCCATTGACAGCGGTAAAAAAGTCATTTTTGAGGGCGCACAGGGAACTTTGCTTGATCTAGACCACGGAACTTATCCTTTTGTAACATCATCAAATTCAACCACCGGCGGAATATGCACCGGCCTTGGAATACCTCCAAAAAAAGTAACAAATGTTTTGGGTGTGTGCAAGGCTTACAAGACAAGAGTCGGAATGGGGCCTTTTCCAACAGAAATAATCGGCGCAACCGGAGAAAAAATACAGAAAATCGGAAAAGAGGTTGGCGCGACAACCGGAAGGCAGAGAAGAGTCGGATGGTTTGACGCTTTGATTGGAAAATATTCATGCATGGTTAACGGAGTTGATTCAATTGCACTTACTAAATTAGATGTTCTGACAACAGTTGAAAAATTGAAAATATGCGTTGCCTACAAATACAAGGGAAAAGTTATTGACAGGTTTACAACAGATTTGAAAATACTTGAGAAATGCGAGCCTGTTTATGAAGATCTTGACGGATGGTGGGACGACATAACCAAAGTCAAATCTTATGACCAATTGCCGAACAATGCAAAGAAATATGTTTCAAGGATTGAGCAATTATTGAGAACACCTGTTTCAATCATTTCTGTGGGTCCGCAGCGAGACCAGACTATCATAGCAAGACCGGAATATTTGTTTTAAACTGGGGATACACTTATTTTTTATTGATCATATAATTTAAAACAGATTAAAGTATAACATAGTTATATTTTTTTAGGAATCTTTAAATAAAGTAAACTCAATAATTCTTAAAATGTACAAAGTTATTGGAACAGATACTTATCTCAAAGAAATCAAAAAATGGCCTAAACCTGATTTTGAAGCGGCAAACAGGCTTCCAAAACAGCTTGCAGAAAACCCGCTTACCGGAAAGCCCTTAAGTTATACCTTTCTAAGAGAGAAAAAGATACGGGAAAAGAGAATATACTATCTTGTTTATGAAGATTTGGAAATGGTTTTGCTTGTAGCTGTAAGCGGCAAAAAGGACCAGCAGGCAACTATAGACCATATAAAAGAAAATTTGAAAGAATACAGAAAAGTTGCAGAAGATGTTTCTAAGCAAGCCTTTTGAATCTGCCCTGCTTTAAGTCTTCTAAACTAGCGGAAAACTGTCTTATCAAGTCAAAATCAAGCTCTTCCAGCTTCTTAAGTCGCTGATACTCTTTTTTTGATATTGTGATTGTTTCCATTATACTGCTTAATTGGGCTTCTTATATATAAAAATTGCTGTTTTAAACAATCTTATAAGTTCCAGGCAGCATGAATACTTTTTCTGTCTTGACCGCTACTCCTTTAAGGTTCATCATAGCTTCTGAAGAAATCTGGGCTTTTCCGATTGCAACAAGCTCATTTTTTAATGACATGATTGCGACATTATCATCTTTCAGTATTTTATCGTTAAGCTTGCTTATGCCGGGAACTTTCAAATCGACACCGTGGCACATGCTTTCAATCGTTGTGTCAAATACCCATATTTTTGGGAGATGATTAACGGCATTTTCCATTGGCTGGATTACTTTTCTTATCAATTTGTCATTGTTTTCATTTTTCCAGTAATGGTATGCATCTGTCAGTTCCTGCATTGTGCATAAAGTCGATTCTTCAAATGGGCCTGCTTTTGTACGCCGCAACTCGGCCATGTGGGCGCCGCAGTCTAATCTTAACCCAATGTCATGGATAAGTTTTCTTATGTAAGTTCCTGCTTCTGTTCCTGTTTTAAACAAAACATCCTGCCCGTCAATCTCGAGAATGTCAAGATAATAAATGCTTCTTGTTCTTAACTGCCTTTTTACAGAGCTTTTTATCGGAGGCAATTGCCTTATCTTTCCGAGGAATTCATTTCTTATTGTTTCTCTTAATGTTTTTTCTTCAATTTCCTTATGAAGATGCATTATCGCAACATATTCTTTTCCCGCTGTCAGAAGATATTCAACAACTCTTGTCGCTCTTTGGAGTGCAACCGGCAAAACGCCTGTAACTGCCGGATCAAGTGTTCCTGAATGCCCGCTTTTTTCTATGTTTAGAATTTTTTGAACATAATCTGAAATTTGATGGGACGTTGGGCCTTTTGGCTTGTCTATGTTTACGATGCCATACTGTATCAATTCTTCTGTTTTTCTTTCGTTTGGATTGCAGCCGTACTTCTCTTCGGTTTCAGCTTCTTTTCTTACGAGAATACTTCGCTTTACTTGTTCAAACGGCAATAAATTATACATAATACGAGAATAGATTATGGTTTAATAAATGTATTTGTTAGCTTTTTTGGTGCAATTCCAGCATTGCATTAAGGCCGCCTTGAATTGCTCTTTCTATAGCAGAATCATAATCAGTTAAGAAAGTTCCAGCTGGCCTGTTGGCAACTATTACGCATACTGTTCCGCTTCTGTATCCCATCTGAGCCGTCAGGTGGAAGATGAGGCTTGATTCCATTTCAAAATTTACAACCCTATGACCGTCCACTTCTAATGTTGCAAGATGCTCTTGCAGTTTGGGAATAGTAATTTCTAGCCCGGGAATTTCCCTTCCTTGATTTCCAAAAAACCCAGACGCAGTTGTCGTTATGCCTGTAACATACCCTTCTCCAATGCCATTTTTGAGCGCCTCAACAACTTCTGGAGAAGATCTTGAAGCATAAGGGTATATTTTTCCCTTGAATCTTCTGCCATCCGGAGTTGCATCTGTTATCAGCCTATATGCTTTCTCCTCAATTCTCAATACGGTGCTGTCAGGCACCGGTGCATTATAAAATAATCCTGTGTTATCCAGGCCCAATCCATAAGTGCTTATGGCCAATGTTCCGGGCTCAACAGCTCTTTGAATACCACCTGAAGTTCCTATTCTTATGACTGTCAACGGCTTTGCTCCTTCTTTCTTGATTCTTGCTTCAAGATCTATTTCATTGACTCCGTATGCCTCAACTAATGTAATCTCATTGTTGTCTGTTCCAATTCCGGTCCCGATGACTGTAACAGGCATTCCCCTGTAAGTTCCGGTTCTGGTCATATATTCTCTATTGTTTACCTTATCCTCAACAGAATCAAAATGATCTGCAACTTTGTCTGCCCTGTCAGGATCTCCGACTAAAAAAATATTTCTTGCAAGCTGGCTAGCATCCAATCTAAGGTGGTAAACTTTGCCGTCAACAATTACCAATTCCGAATCTTTTATTGGTTCTACCATCTTGCCTACAATCTAATAATATCACAGAACTCTTTTTTTGAATGTAAACTCAAGCGCTCTTAGGAGCAACGTTATGGACAATGTTCTCCTTTGCAGGCTTTGTCATCTTTGTAGCATGAACTTTTGGATGCTCTTTCTTCAATTCTTTAATTTCTTCCTTTTCTATCTTCTTTGCTTCTGTCGCCTTTTCTTCTTTTGCTTCCTTTACTTCAGCTTCAAGCTTTTCTTCTTTAGTGTCTGCCTTTGTTTCCTTCTTTGAAGATTTTTTTTCATCAACTTTAGGAACATCTATTTTAGCGCCGAACAATTCAGCAACAACTTTGCCTTTGTCGTCTTTTGTTACTGTTACTTTAATGTGATGCGGAGGATTTTTCATTCCATGCTCCCACAATTTCATGTTCAAATGCCTTCCAAGGTAAACATCTTCCGATTTCATGTGCTTTGTTAGGAATTCCCGTACTGCTCTTACAGCTTTCTTTGCTTTTCTGTAAGGAGGAACTTTCAAAGTCTTGCTTCTAAGCGGGATTATATAGGTTCTTTCCAATACTTGCTTTGATTCTTCTTTCTTTGCCATGTTTAAGCCTTCGTCTTTGTCCTTCTCCAGCTTCTCTTCTTTTTAGTGTGACGTCCTGGGTGGACTTTTCTTGATTTGCCGTATATCTTTGGAACTGTCCAAAAAGGAGCCCATCTGGTTTGCTTTCTAAGCTTAGCCAGCCTTTTCTTCCTGCTTGGATGTTTGTATCTTGCCATTTTGTTTTTTTGAATTTGATTTTATGTTTGTTATTAATTTTTTGAGTTAATGTTATCCGTTAATGAGTTTGTTTTATTTGTTTTTTCCGTTGCTTCGCAACAATATTTTGGCTCGCCACATTGCTCGCCTATTTATTGTATCGCTAAACTCTGCTGATTTTGAATTCTTTCTTTTTAGGTTCCATCTGCTCAAGCAGTTTCTTGAGCATTGCGTCGTCAACTTTGCCTTTTATCTGGCCTTTTTGCATTGCCTGCAAAAGCACCAAAAGCAACTGGACAGCTTTTTCCTGATGGGCTGTTTTAAGGTTTCCGTACCTTGCCAATGCTTCTTTTGTCAAAACCCGCTTGACAACTTCTTCGATTTGCGCAATCTGCTGCTGCATCTGCGCCTGCTCGTTTGACTGATTCTGCAGCTTTTCCTGCTGCATACTCATCATCTCGCTAAAAAATCCCTCGGATTTTTGGCGCCCAGAAACACTTTGTGTTTCTCGGGCTTCGAGTTTTCTTTTTTTAATCTCTTCAAGCGTCGGCATTTGCCTTCACTTCTTTCGGCTTCTGCGATGCAGTTCCGTTTATTTTTGAAGCGATTTTGTCTAAAAATGATTTTCCTTTTGGAGTTATGATTCTTCCTTTGTGAACCCCTTTGTCTTCATACCTTACAAGACCTGCTTTGTCAAGCTGCTGCAAACATTTTCTTAAAATGCTGCCAGAGCCGTCATAGTGATGTTCTTTCTTGACTCCCCTATTCTTCTTTCCGCCGTATTTTACCCTTAATTTTGAAACGCCGATTGGACCCATCCTGTAAACTGTTCTTAGCACAGAAGCTGTTCTCATGTACCACCAATCATTGCTCATTGGAGGCCTTTCCTTGTGCGCGCCTGTCTTTACGAAAGCAGCCCATGTTGGAGGCTTTACTTCCGGCACTTTTTTCAGCTCTTGAGCTGCTCTTTCTATAAGCTCCTGCGGATCAACATCATACATGCTTGTCATTTTTTTAGTTTTAAATTTTTATTTTGTTTTCTTTGCAACGACCCGCCTATTGATTATAATTAATCAATAACGAATCTTGTATTTGCACACCTTGCGGTGTAAGAGTGGCTAAGATTACTTAGCAACATAGAAATGGAATATCTGACGGTTTAAAAAGGTTGTTGTTTTATATCGGCTGATGCGTTAAGAATCCCCATGGCACTTTAGCAGGGTCTATTATTTCAGGCTCTACTCCTTCAATGTGCGGAATTCCCATAGTTCTGGGGTCTACGCCATTCTGTTCATAGCAGATTACCCTGGCAAGTTCTCCAATAACTTTATCAGTATAAAATGTTGGGGTAAAAACTGAAGTTGAATGAGAACTTGAACTATGCATGCCGTTTAAATTTTTAGTGTTTACATACCCTGGTAAAGATACCACATAGCCGGAATCTTTGTCTCCTGCACTGCCGACATAGCCGGCTACAAAAGTTGCGACAGCCATGTTAGTGTCATTTAATACAACCACTGCTATGTTTCCCGGCTTTGAAGCTTGAACAGGCTCAGATCCAAGAATCCTGCTTACTTCTGCAATAGGTATTCCGCTCATAAAACCAAAGAACCCGTTATTTAATAAAAACCTGATGTTATTATAGTAACAAAATTGTAATGCAACTGTTTCCATTTTGAACGGCACATGCAAATATACAAACATATTTATAATAAATTAGTAATTATCAGAATATCTATCGGGGTGAAAAAATGGCATTAAACGCTTTAGGACATGATATCATGCACATATTGATTGCGGCATTGGCCGGTATATTGTTTATCGTTTCTTTACTGGCTTATATTAGGACAAAAAGAACTAAGTTTATGTACATCTGCGGGGCTTTTTTGGTGTTTTCCATCAAGGAAACAATACTCGCAATTAACATAATATCTTTTGGAACTGACCCGATGATGATGCTTACTCATTTTTTTGACTTGGTAATCCTTGCTCTTTTTGCTTTTGGCATATTCAAATGATTCAAGATTATTTTAAACCAGGAAAAGGGGATTTGCTGCTGGATGCCAGAAAAAGAATATATCTCACTATCGAGAAATTTCCAGGCCTGCATTTTCGGGAATTGCAGAGGATGAATAACCTGGGAATTGGAAACCTGGACTATCATTTGAACTATCTTGAAAAAAATAACCTCATCAAAGCAGAGAAATCAAAAGCCAACAAGCGATTCTACCCCCTGGGTTTAAACGATCGCGAACGCAACATCTTAGGCATATTAAGGCAAAGGAATTTCAGAAAAATAATATTAAAGCTGCTGGAAGAAAAAAATATCACTCATAAGGGAATTGCAGATTATTTAAAGATTTCTCCTTCTTCCGCAACATGGTACCTTAACCAATTATTAAGCAGAAACATCTTAATTATTTTTAAAAAAGAAAAGCGAAAGCAATATCAATTAAAAAATAAGGACGAGATAATAAAAGTTCTTATAGCCTATAGGGAAAGTTTTGTTGATAACCTGGTGGACAGTTTTGTTGAAGCATTTGAAAAATAGCAGTTCTATAATTGTTCCAACACCTATATAAGGTCAAAGTTTGCAATTCTCGCAATACATATTACAAAAAAATTAAGAGAGGGAAATAAAAAATGAAAGAGCCTACACTAGATAAAAAAGAGCAGCCAGACAAAGAAAGTTATACACATTTTAATCACGAACACAACAGAAAAATTGCATTTAGGCCAGAACACCATAAATTGAAAAAAGCAAGAACATGGCAGATTGTGTCTGCTGTTTTGGGAATTTTATTGATTGTTTCTTTTTTTACAGGAAACTTTTTTGGGCCAAAGGCATCAGACTCAAACAAAAATATAGTGGCTGATAATACTATTAAATATATCAACCAGAACCTTCTGCAGGGAAAAGGGACTGCAACATTAACGAATGTTGAAGAGTCAAATGGGTTATATTATCTTAAACTGAAAATTAATGGCCAGGAGATGAATTCTTATGTAACTCCAGACGGCAAATTGCTGTTCCCTCAGGCAATAGACTTGACAACAACCCCTCAAATAGAAAGTACACCGCAAGCTCCATCCAATATTCCTAAATCCAGCAAACCAAAAGTGGAATTGTTTATCATGTCCCATTGCCCTTACGGCACGCAAATCGAAAAAGGGATTATCCCTGTTGTAAAAGAATTAGGGAACAAAATCGATTTTGAAGTCAAGTTCGTAAACTACGCCATGCACGGAGAGAAAGAGCTGGATGAACAACTGCTGCAATACTGCATTCAAAAGGATTATAAAAATAAATATATGGCTTATCTTGCCAAATTCCTTGAAAATGGAGATTCTAAAGAAGCTTTAACTGCTGCAGGGCTAACTGAAACTGCTTTGGCTAACTGCATTGCTGAAACTGACAAAACCTACAGGGTGACTGAATTATTTAATGATCCGCAAAAGACCATGTGGAGCGGCAGATTTCCTCCATTCAAAGTTTATGACGCAGAAAACAAAAAATACGGCGTGCAAGGATCACCAACACTTGTAATCAATGGAGAGCAAGCAGACACCGGAAGAGACGCGCAAAGTCTTCTTGCAGCAATCTGCAGCGCATTTGATGATAAGCCTGCAGAATGCAAAACAGACCTTTCTTCAGCCGGCAACCCGGCCCCGGGATTTGGGTATGATACGCAGGGCGGTTCAGCAACAGCCGGATGCGGGGCTTGAAGTTAACAACGGAATTTAACACAGTTTTTTCCATCGAAAATTTCCCCTCGAAGTTTGAGGCAACCCACAAACTTCAGAGATGGAGAATTTTTCAGAGCTGGCAAAAATTTGGGAGAGCAAGTGCAACGCAGCGAACCGCCTAATTCCTGTTAAGTTCGTTTCCCATACGAAGTGTGGGAAACCTGCGTCCGCAGAGTAATTTTTAGTTGCTCGTGTTCTATCAAATGAGCGAAGCGATGCATCAAGAACAAGAATCAAGGGGGACATTTCGTAGTAGTTGTTAGTGATGGATTGTTCTGCTTAATTATTCATATAACTCTTTAGGGACTTTAAACTCTTTATCAGAAAAAACTATCTCTTCTGCCTGAGAAATCGCCTTTTTACATACGTCCGTCATATGATCATATTTGCTTTTAACCTCTTTGCTGGTGATAGATGAGCTATATCTTGCAGTCTCTCTTTCATCCACATCTGATTTTTCCTCTTTCGTGCTGTACACCGTTATTCTGTCTATAAATTTGTCGTCGTATTCTATCAATCCGCCATCTTTAGCGTATCTTAGGAAAAAAGAAGTGCACTTCTGGCTTCTGCTTTCAATTCCGAATTTTGTCAGGATAGCCAACGCACAATAGTAAAGGGTGTAAAACCATTCTTCAGGGATCTTATAGTCAAATCCTTTTTCCTTATAGAAATCGCAAAGCTGCAAGTTCACTTTTGCTTTTTGAATATATCCTTCTGCTGCCTTATTGTCCGGTTTTCCAACAAGAAGTCCCTTATGCTTTTTGCCTTTCTTCTCATCCTTTGCGGCGAGCACAAAGCAATCTCTCACTTCTTTTTTCACTTTCTTGATATCTCCCTTATGAACTTAATAAATTTTTCCTGCCCGAATAAGATTATCCCTTTCTTTATAGCATCAATAAATATTTTGTTCGGATTTTCAAGCTCCTTTTTCAATTCTGATTGTGTAAAATTCAATGCATGTATTTTTTTAATCTGTGTCTTCTGTATTTTTTTAAGTGATTCTTCTATTTCCAAAAATTTATTCTTATTAGTTACTCCTACAATATCAATGTCATTAGCTTCTTTTGGAGAATGGATAATGCTGCCATAGATCAAGAGGAAGTCCACTTTATTCCTTAATTCCTCAAAATTGCTCAGCCACCTTTGATTTTTTTGGGCATCTTGGGTTAATGCAAGGGATAATGTCTTTTCTACAATGGGATTTTCCCAGTTCAGGCTTATGCTATTGGCACTTGTCTTGCCTTCACCTATTGGAGAAAGAGTGAGTAGTTTCTCTGCTTCTAGCTTCTTAAGGATCTTCCACGTTCCTACCCTGCTTAATCCTATTTCTTTAGCTAAGCCAGTTATGGTTGGATTTATTGTAAAATCCTTTAGCAAGATTTTCAGGATTTTGATGCTTGGCTTTGTTGTTTCCATTTTGTTAATAGTTATTAACTGATGGTTAATACATGTATTTAAAGGTTTTGGTTGTTGGCTTGAATAAGAAGAAGGTTAGGGCTATGGCATTTGATGGATAGATAATCGAGCGACTCTTATCATTAATTTTCATTTTTTTGAGTATCACTATAGACTATTACACCAATAGCTCCCGCAGTCCACGAAAGAGAATTTTCAATTAGATTCATAACTGCTTCTGCTTCTTGTAAATGGGTTCTAGCAAATGTTTGATTTTTAGTTTTATATTGGATTGGTACTATTAAAATTCCTATTGCTTTTGGATTTATTTTTTGACCGGCAGCAATTTTAAGAAAATCGTGAACAACTCGTATAACAATGGACTTTGGTGAAGTCGCCGAAGGCGATTTGGGTGGAGAAACCCGTAAGGTTTCAGAGTCGGTTAAGCCCTGTTAAATGCCCCGACGACCGAAGGGAACCTTACTGTTCACCGGAACAAGGATTTGAGAGATTTATCGTTCTCTTTAGATAAATTTTGAAGGACCTGAAATATTAGTTCACAATTCGAAGCCCATATGCCTAATAAATGAAGTGAGATCCCCGCGTCCTAGAAGAAGATTCGGCATCTTGATGCTAGTAACGTATGCTTCTCTCTCCTTATTGTTATCTTCTCTAACGTAGACTTTGATGAGCATACTGCAGGGGTATTCCTCTTCAGGATTTTTTGAGTCAACCCACGCATCACTTGCTTTTTGGATGGCATCTGGGACGTAGTATCCGCTCCCAGAATCATAGAATGAAACCAGCATAGCCCCTTCAGGTGTAGCACTTATGAAATAATCATCATGGGAATGCTTCCAGCGGCGACGCAGATCTCCAGAAGCAACTTCCCCGCGCGGATTAATTATTGGAGCCAACAGCCCGGGATAGAATCTTAGTGAGATGTCATAAGGACTCTCATCTCCTTCATCGGAAAGACTCTCTCTTTTCAAGTACTTAACCTGGATAAACTCTTGAATTTGGATGTTATGAGGAGGATTTCCACTGTAAAAATGATTCACTCCTTGCGGAAACAGAAGCCAGTACTCGGCGCTTGAGTTATGAAGAACAGCGCCTAATCCAGGCATAGTTTTTAGCGGCAATTGCTGATGGAGACTTAAGAATTCTTCAATCCCGAGCGCATCAAAACCACCTTCCCTAATTCTTTCCAGAGTCGCATTAAAAGCCTGTGCGATATTATTTTCCAAAGGCATACTACTGGGAAGTAATCCTTAGTTTATAACGGTTTTGAAACATCCACCGGATATTGACACGCGAGGTATTTAACATCGCGGTTTTCTGAAGTTTTTTGGCGAGGCATCCCACGCCAAAAAATTTGGGAGAGCTACGAACGAGCTTGGCGAGCGAGAAGTGAGCCAGTTAACCGCTGTTAAATGCCTTTGCCCTGCGGAGTGGGGCAAAGTTTCGTTCGAAAAGTTCGAAAACCCGCCGTACGTAAATCCCCGTTGTCGCCGCAGCCCCCTCTTAGACTACCACTGGACATCTCTGGGCAAGGTTTATAAAGCAGTTCTATATAATATATGAAAATAAAGGAAGGGATATGCCAAACAATATTTTAAGGGGAATCTTGAATATAGCTTCATTTAAGAATAATGACCTAAAAGGCTATGCTTCTACTTACTTAAATAGAATCAATGCAGTTGGTGAACAATTAGAATTTTACATTAAAGATGCAATTGCCTCTTCCTTCAAGCTGCCTCATGAAAAAAAGCAAGAAGCATATTCTAAAGTTTTTGCTTGGCTTGGCAACCAAAACCACCCTCCAGACATTATAATCAAGAATGGGGACGCTTTTGAGATAAAGAAAATTGAAAGCTTAAAAAGTGCGCTTGCCTTGAATAGCTCTCCGCCAAAAAATAATCTTCTTGCTGATGACATCAGAATAACAGCTGACTGCAAAAAATGTGATGGTGGAAATTGGAAAGAAAAAGAGTTATTTTACGTTATTGGCAATGCCAAAGGAGGCATTATAAATTACCTTTTCTTTGTTCATGGCACTTGTTACGCCGCGGATCATGAAGTTTATGAGAAAGTTCACAGCCCAATAAAAAAAGAAGTTGATTTTGTCCTTGATTCTCTTGGATTGGAAAAGGGCGAAACTGTAGAATTAGGAAAAGTTAAAAGAGTAGACCCTCTTGGAATCACTGAACTAAGAATCAGGGGGATGTGGAGCATAGAAAATCCACTTAATGTTTTTGAAGACTTTTGCCAAATTGAAGATAACAAATTTCATTTATTTGCGTTAATAAGGAAAGATAAGTATCTTTCTTATCCTAAAGAAGACATCAAAGAATTGGAGTCCAATAAGGAAATTTCTGTTAAAGACGTAAAAATTAAAAGCCCAAATAACCCTGCTAATCTAATGGAGGCAAAGCTAATAGCTTTTACAATAAAATGAAAATAGCATCATTTTTTTCAGGAGCCGGAGGATTGGATTTAGGCTTTACTAATGCAGGCTTTAAGCTAGCTTTTGCAAATGACAATTGGGAAGGCTGCTGGGAAACTTTTGAAAAAAACCATAAAATACCAATCAATAAAAAATCAATCACCAAAATAAAAGCTGATGAAGTCCCTGATGTTGTTGGATTTGTTGGCGGGCCGCCTTGCCAAAGCTGGAGCCTTGCCGGGGCGATGAGAGGAATAAATGACCCAAGGGGCAAAGTGTTTTATGACTATGTGAGGCTAATTAAAGGCAAAAAGCCATTATTCTTTTTAGCTGAAAATGTTGCAGGGCTATTATCGAGCAGCCATTACCCTGAATTTATGAAAATAGTCAATGCTTTTAAGGGAATTGGATACAATGTTTCATTTAAAATGCTTGATGCAAATGATTATGGCGTTCCACAAGAAAGGAAAAGAGTAATTGTTGTTGGCTACCATGAGAAATTAGGAAAAAAGTTTGAGTTTCCAAGCCCATTAAGCCAAAAGCTAACACTAAAAGATGCAATTTCTGATTTGCCAGAGGCCACTCCCGCAAGCCATTATAATAAAACAAATGGAAAATTAGATATTTATAACCACGAATACATGAATGGCGGATTTTCTACTATTTATATGTCAAGAAACAGGGTAAGAAACTGGGATGAGCCTTCATTTACAATTCAAGCAGGCGGCAGGCATGCCCCTTGCCATCCAAAAGCCCCAAAAATGAAGCTAGTTGGGGAAGATAAAAGAGAATTTATTAAAGGCAAAGAAAACCTTTATAGAAGATTATCAATAAGAGAATGTGCCAGGATACAAACGTTTCCGGATGATTTTGTATTTCATTATGATAATGTTGCTGATGGCTACAAGATGATTGGAAATGCTGTCCCTGTTAGATTGGCTGAAGCGCTGGCAAAGCAGATTATGAAAGACCTTAAAGAAATAAAAACCCAAGAAAAATGGCAGACAAATTTAGCAAGGCAAAAAGAAGCGCAATTATGTCTAGAATAAGGTCAAAAAATACTTCTTTAGAGGTTGAGTTCAGGAAGCTACTTTGGAAAAATGGTCTTGGGCGGTACCGCATTCATTATAACTTGCCCGGTAAGCCTGACATTGTTTATGTTTCTAAAAAAATTGTAATTTTTCTTGATGGCGACTTTTGGCATGGCTACAATTGGAAAAAATTGGGCAAAGTGCCGCCTAGAAAATACTGGCAGAAGAAAATACAAAAAAATATTGACAGGGCTAAAAAATACAACAAGATGCTTAAAAAAGATGGCTGGAAAGTTATTAGGATTTGGGAGCATGATGTGAAGGAAAGTCCCGAAGAGTGCATCAGCAAAATAATAAATATTCTTAATTTTTAGTAAGGTTAGCATAATTTATTTTTCAAATAATCTACAAAAAACAATGCTGATTTGTATAACTCATAAATCTCTACTGAAGTTTTCTCTAAGAAGAAAGTAGCAAAATTTTGATGTATTAGCCTATCCCTTGTTAATCCTATTTCGAGGAAAGACTTAATCCCTTGCTCTAACTCTGGCGTTGATTTTACATCGTCCTCAGCTTGTTTTTTAAATTCATCTCCAAAAATTTTAAAGAATCTATTGGCATTTTTGTCTGTGTCAAAGTCAAAATAAGTGTAGTATTGGCGATTAATCCCCTTAAACTTACTAAAAAATACCAATCTGCCATCTTTTATTTTTGTTTCTACAAACTTATTCAATATATCCAAAATTTGTTGCTCAAAATAACTAGCAATCGCTATAACTAAAACTTTTTTAAAATTATTATCCGCCTCACTTCTCAGTGAAGGTTCTTCTTTTTCTTCTAAATAATGTAATAATTCCAAGTGCCTTTTATAGAATTCATCTATTATGCTGTCTACCATTGAAAATGATCATTGCAATAAAATTTCTTGGGCTCTTTTTATTCTTGTTAAGACATTCTTTTTACTAGTGGTTTGTCTTTGAATTGCCTCACTAAAATCTTTGTCTTCCCTAAGTGTGTTAAGCTTATCAGCATCAATTACTTGAACATCAGTATCATCACTTTGATAAGGTTCATATGTAGCAGCAACAAAAACAGCCTCAAACATTGAAACATTAAATTGACCTGATTGTGTTAAAAAAACTTTATTAGGTAAACCACCACACGCATCTAAAAATTTTTCAAATAACTCTTTTAAGTTGTTTATTTTTTGTATAGTGAAGGTTTTACTTTTTTGAGAAAATGAATTAAGAAATTTAACCATTGAAGGCTTATAACTTTCATTTTCCATTAACATACCAAACCCCCTAACTATGATTTCTATATCCTTCATATGTAAATCTGGTTCTGGTTTTGTTAATCTTCTCCACTTACTATCCAAGTTTAATTTTGAAAGCATATCATAGAAATCTGAATGGTATAAACTAGCTCTTATTTCTTGTGGATTTAAATTCATCCCGCCAGTGTTTAACCTGTAAAATATTTCGTACATTGCAGAATGATCGTCTGGTGGATGACTTTGTTTTATTATAACAATTCTTATAGTTCTTAAGTCGAATGTTTTTTTATCATTATCCTCTAAAGTTGAATAATTTAAATCATCTAGCCTGTTATTAAGTTCAGGAACTAGTTCCGTCAGCTTTAGATTAAAATCTGTAAAATAATTATTATTTTCAAGGAGCCTATCTGGAATTTTACCTTCAGTGTCAAAGACTTTTCTTAATTCAATCCTCTTATCTGGTCTAGGGAATCTTTTTTTAATAAAATAATAGATTGTCATAAGTCTTTGTTGACCATCTATTACCAGAAAGTCATTCTTATCCTTTTCGTATAAAAATACTTGAGGAACTGGCAACCCCATAATTATGGACTCTATTAATTTGGAAGCTCTTTTTATGTCCCAAACATAATTTCTTTGAAACCCGGGAATCTTAACTATGCCCTTTTCCATAAAATCAAATATGGTTTTTGTATTAAAATCATTTGGAGATGAAGTTATATTATATTCTAGAGGTGTATCTTCTCCTTCATAATCATCTTCCTCAGGCATTACCCAATTTTCTTCATTATTTGCCATAAATACTGGAGGTCTTTAACAGTTTAAATTATTTACTATTATTTATCGCACTAAGTAGGTGACAACATAAAGGGGATTTACGTTTTAGTATCAGGGTAGGCGGGTTTTCGAATTGCATTTAACATCGGCGTTTGGCGAAGTTTCTAGGGCGTGCTTTAAAGCAAGGCTAGGGAGTTGCGAAGCAAAAATTTGGGTGGAGTGGAGTTCGGCTACGAAGTGGACGAACGGAACGTAACCTCATAATTCCTGTTAGCCGACCGAGCCTACGAAGTGGGCGAGGCTTGAGTTTTCTTACTGCCGAGAATCAGATAGGTGCCGTAGTTTTTACTTACTTTAATATCAATAACTGCGAAGCAGAGTATTGTTTAGAGAGAGCTTTTTTTATCGAAATCTTGATTGTTATTTATGTATTCGTTTGAATAATTTTTCAATATTAACCATGACATTATCAATATGTTTTTTAAGTAGTTTAACTATTAGGTATCTTCCAATAGCAATTATTACAATTGTAAAAAATACGTATGACCATTTAAATGAATAACTAAAAGCCACTCCTGGTTTATAATAATTTAATGTATTTTGAGACATGGATTCATCTAGAAGAGATTTATCATAAGATAGAATTAGTTGCCCATCAAGGTAATCTTCATTTGCTGGCTTTGATATAATGGGATTATAACTTCTTTTAAATAAAAAACATTCTGGCAAAATTAGATTTATTTTCCTTATTCTGTTATCTAGCATGATGGTTTCGAAGGTAAATTGCTTTTTACCATCAATTTTTTTTACATAGTCTTTAACTTCATATGCAGTAATTAGATAAAACTCATTGAAAGGGGGAATTTTAGTATTAGAAATGTCCAATATATAATAATTGAAAGCATCATCATTGTAGTAATAAAATTGATTTGAACGATCAATTTGGTTATTGTCTATGGATTTAATTAACTGTGAATTCAATATTTTATTTACACCAAAGGTATAATAGTTTTCTTTCAAGTCTAGTATAGAATTATTATAATTAGGTATATGGAAATGTCTTGTTACAGTTATATCGTTAGAGAAGCAATGTAATTTAAGTTCTATGTCAGTAAATGATTTGATGTCGTTAATTCCTGCAGATGAAAAACTAGATAATAAAAGGATGAATATGATTAAACTGATGATTGTTTTCATTATATAATGGATTGTTTAGTTATATATAAAACATTTGATACTCTATTAACTGTTCTGAACTAATTAATTTATTAAAGGAAAATAATCTTTAATAAATCATTGCGAAGCAGACTAGTGTTTAGAGAGGGGGCTGTTTTTGGTTCTTTTTCTGAAAAAGAAAATTTATGCTAGGACATTAGGGAGTGATTCAAACGTCCTAACTCACTAAGTAGTAGATTGGTAATCTACCGAGTTTGACAACTTCTCTACCCCAGTATATTAGATATGAGAATAAATAATTAATTTGAAATATTTTAACATTTAAAATTTTTGTTCAAATAGCTCATCTAGTAAGTCATATATTGATTTAAAGTCCTTAAACTTTTTAGGCTTTTTGATGCACTTCTGTAAAGAACTCTTGTCTAGGTTTCTAATTTCTTCAATTAGTTGCCTACTTAAATTAGGTTTTTTATCTCTATACACTTTTCTTGTTTTATGACAATCCAAGAAACCTTCAAAATTTTCTTCACTAAAATAGATATAATTTTTATGTTCTTTAATTTCATCAGTTATCTTCTTTTGATTCTTGAAAGTGTCTGAATCGTAAACATAAACTATTATTACAGATAAGCCTTTTAAAAATTTTGATTTTCTTATGGCATTCACTATATCATTTGTTTTAGAATTGGGCTTTAATACATAATTATTTGAGATTATTTTGTTACCCTTTAATGCTTCAAAATAGTTTTTTTCAGAATCCCCTTCACAATATATGTGAACTATTTTTTTACTCATTCTCTTTATATACATGGGGAAATCCTCCTAAAACACCTTCTCTGTAATACTCCCCATAATCTTTGTTGATTTTAGGATTATTCTTAACGACATTATGAAGATTAATTATTTTGCTAACTGAATCATCTTTTTCAATTATATTAATTTGATCACTCCTTAAATAGTTTAATACTTCTGGTTGGTGTGTCGTAAACAAAAGTTGAGACCCGTTATCTTTTTTTGAAAAACTATTTAGGATAAATTCTACTATTTCGATATTATAAGATGTTTCAATTTCATCATAAAGAATTATGGAGTCTTTTGATAATTTTAATAAGTTATAAAATATTAAAATAAACTTTTGTGTTCCACTAGATTCCGCGTTGAAATTAATCTTAATAGTTTTATTTTTATGTTTGTGGATTAAATCTAAATCCATAATTTCTTTCTCACTTATTTTTTGGTTCATGGTTCCTTTATCATCTGTTTGGATAAGTTCAATTGTCTTAATCTTTCTTTTAACTAATTCTAAATCACTAATCGAAAAATCAGCAAATGATAAATTATCCAAAAGGTTGCCTTTCAACTTTTTATCTTTTAATAATTCAAAGTCTGGTGGCATATTGAACAAAGTATTAATTACAATTATTTTAGAAAAAAAATCATATATGGGTTTCAGTGTTTTTGAGTTTAATTGTACTGCTCTTGAAAGCATTAAAGTTTGAGGTATGACACTATGTGTTAATAGTTTTAATTCCTTCTCAAATTTTTTATTAGTAAATTGAAATCTTTTGTTAAGATTATCTTCATCCCTTGTAAAAATCTCTTTTGGTTTTTGTGTTTCATAAACTATTGCAAATTCTTTTACTATTTTTTTATTTGTGTATGAAAACCCATAAACATATTTTTTATTTTCAGATATAAATGTTAGTTCAAATTCAGTAGGTTTTCCTTGTTCTGTAATAAAAGGAGAATACCTAATATTAGTGTCTACATTATGTTTTTGAGAATTTAAAACCATCTCTTTCATAAAGTTCAAACCTGAAAGTAAAGATGTTTTTCCTGAACCATTAACACCTACAAGTCCGGAAGTCTTTAAAATATCTAAACCATTTATTTTAGTTATAAACTTTGTTCCAGTTTGTTCTTTAGATTTTCTTTCAAAGCTTAAAACATCCCCTTCTTTGTATGAGTTATAGTTTTTTATTTTAAATTCAATTATCATATTCTTAGGAATGTACATCTAGTATTTAAATGTTTGCATTTTATTCATTATTTTCCTGTTTTCTTTTAAAAAATAATGGAAAATGAGAAAATAAGTCTTTTTTTAAACTTATTTTATTTTTAGAGCAACGAAATTGTGAGTATATATGTGCGTAGTGCCAGCCCCCTCTCAGTCTAAAGTAAGTAAAAATTTGGGTGAAGCGAAGCGTAACCGTTAAACTAATGTTAGAAAAATTCCTCTTACATTCTTCACTGCTTGAGTGATTAGTGCAGATATTAGAGAACTGATTGCTCCACCAATATACCCATAAATTAATGTTATAATCTGCTGTGAAAGTAAATCTGCGAAAGCTGAGTCTCCAGAAGCAGCAACTGTTACCGTCTTAAGTGAAAACATAATCAAAGGAACTGCACCAGCTACACCTGCAACCGTTCTAAGATCTTTAACTATCTTATTTGAAAAAGCAAAACCGAGTCCAGCACTACCTAATATATCAATAATTAATACAAATACATCAATTTCCATATATAACAGGAAATAGTTACACTTTTTATTTTTTTCTACAGTTTAACGAAGGCACCTATCTAAAGGATTCGAGGTTTACCGACGGAGGAGGCAGTAAGAAAATTTTGGCTAACATCGGAATTTGGCGAAGTCGTTTAAGTTCCGCAGAACATTAAATGATTTGG
>JBBSWH010000019.1:0-27190 GCA_038046385.1 Nanobdellota archaeon
GTTGAATATTTTTCAACTGATTCTGTATAATGGATTCTTCTGAAAGGGGTTTTGACATCTTTGTTTAAAGTTGTCCTGAAAACATGCTTAATCATGCCTTCTGTCAGTGTGAAAATATCATCTATGCCCGCAAATGACATCTCAAGATCAACCTGTGTATGTTCCGGCTGACGGTCCATTCTCAAGTCTTCATCTCTTAAGCATCTTGCAAACTGGTAATAACGGTCAAAACCTGCAACCATTAGAATCTGTTTGTAAATCTGCGGGCTTTGGGGAAGTGCATAGAATTTGCCAGGATGTATTCTGCTCGGCACAACATAGTCCCTTGCGCCTTCGGGAGTTGTTTTTATGAGCATCGGCGTTTCTATTTCAATAAACTCATGTCCGTTAAGATATTCTCTTATTGCAATTGCGACTTTATGGCGGAACATCAGCTGCTTCTGCATCTTTGGCCTTCTTAAGTCAAGAAACCTGTACTTCAATTTCATCTCTTCAGAAGCTTCCAATCTATCATCAATTTCTATCGGAGGAGTCTGGGCGCGGTTTATGCTGACTATTTTATTTATCAGAACTTCAACGTGGCCTGTCGGGAGTTTTTCATTTGCCATTCCTGTCGGCCTTTTTCTTACAGCGCCTTCTACAATGACTACATCTTCCCTTCTCAATGATTCTGCGTTCTTGTGGCTCTCGATGTCATTGGAAGGGTCAAAGACTATCTGTGTTAATCCATATCTGTCCCTAAGGTCGATAAATATGACTCCGCCATGGTCTCTTCTGGATGCGCACCAGCCTGCTAAGGTGACTTTTTTATTTACATCCTTGTCATTGAGCTCGCCACATGTATGCGTTCTTTTCATAGTTTATAGGATGAATATATGTTATTTAAAGGTTGTTGTTAAGATTTTGGATTGTTTGAATGTATTGTTTAGAATTGTAAGTTGTTTGATTTTTATGTGCTTCGCACAAACTTTACAGCTCGCTGGCACCATAACCAGCTCGCCAATAATTATAGAACTTCAATTCCTTCCTTTCATCGAAACGTCGTACATTACTTCTTCAAGCTTTTTTAAATTCCATTTGATTGAGTCTGATTTTTTCCTTAATTCTCCGTTTCTCAAATTCAGCTTAAGAAATTCACCATAAATGTCGTGGACAAGCTCTTTTATTTTTTCAGCTTCGTCAAATTTTTTGTGGATTACGTCATAGATTGCTTTTCTCCCTAATTCGCCTGTCAAGTCGCACAATCCGCTTAGGTAGTCTTCTGCATTGACTTTAAGGGATGCTTTTGAAGGCAATCTGTTGTTTTTTACAAATTCATAGAAGCACATTGCTTCAACATATTCCTGGAAAGCAACTGAGTTGATGTTAGTGTCAATGCTTGTTCCCAAAGGAGTCCTTATCTTTCTTAGCTTTGCAACATCTGCCTTGATTTCTTTTACAGCAGATTCTGCTTCTTCAGGCCCGTTTCTTTGGGCAGCATAGATAACCTGTTTTGAAAGGGTTATTATCTTCCTTGAAAGCTGGATTACTTCTTCTCTTTTAACATCAAGAGCGTGCATCTCTTCCCTTATCCCGTTGAATTCTTTCTTGTTTAACATTGTTATAGATAAATGAGCTTTCTTTATAAGGATTTTGATGCACTAAACCGATAGATTTAAATAGGTATTTTAAGAAAAAACACGTATGGCTAGTCCTTTCAGAAACGTACTGACATTTTTTGACAGTCTTGGATTATTTGATGTTGTGCTTCCGTTCATTCTTGTGTTTACTATAGTTTTTGCCATTCTTGAAAAAACAAAAGTCTTGGGAATGGAGGAAATTGACGGCAAGAAGTACACAAAGAAGAATTTAAATGCAATTGCGGCATTTGTCATATCATTTCTTGTAATAGCATCATCTGAGCTTGTTGAGATTATAACGTCTGTTTCATCAAAGGCAGTTGTTGTATTATTCTTATCGTTCCTGTTCCTGCTGTTAGTCGGATCTTTCGTGAAAGAAGGCGAGCCGATATTCCTTGAAGGCGGCTGGAAACTTTTATTCATGATAATTTGTTTTGTGTCAATAGTTGCGATTTTCCTTGACGCAATAAAGACAAAAGACGGCAAGAGCTGGCTTGAAGCCTTGAGCAGCGGCTTTTCCTCTGGAGGGGTCAATGACACCGTTGTCGGATCGGTTGTGCTGCTTGGTTTGATGGTGTTATTTGTAATGTATGCTACACGAGACCCAAAGAAAGAAAGTAGTGGTGGCGGGAATCACTAAACTTTTTAATAACATTTATATACTAATATTAAACTAAAATCGTCATATAAATCAAAGGCAGTGTGAAACTGACCTCATCGTAAAAACTCAGAGGTGTAAAAATGGCTCAAAATCTTCAAAGCATGATAGTAAGGCTTGATGCTTTAGGTCTTACCGATGTAATTCTCCCGTTTATGCTCATTTTTGTCATAATTTTTGCAATACTTCAAAAGACAAAGATACTCGGAGAGTCAAGAAAGAACCTTAATGTTGTCATTGCAATTGTTGTTGGGCTGCTTGTGATTATTCCGCATGCAACCGGAAGGTTCCCTCCAAATTCTGACCCTGTCACAATAATGAACAACGCATTGCCTCAAGTTTCAATAGTGCTTGTTGCAGTAATATTCATGCTTATCCTAATAGGCGTTTTCGGGCAAGAACAAGTATTCCTTGGTGTGGCTATGCCAGGATGGATAATGTTTTTCTCATTGATAACAATATTGATTATATTCGGCGGCGCAGCAGGATGGTGGACAAACTATTTTGGAAATTCGATTGAAGGATTTTTTGGCACAGATGCCGTGGCTGTTGCAATAATGCTTCTTGTATTCGGAATAATAATTGCGTGGATAACATCCGATTCAAAAGAGAGGGAAGACAGATCTGCCCTTAACAGAATGGGAATGGACTTCAGCAAGCTTTTTGGAGGAGGCAAAGGGGGCCATTAAACTAGCATGGCAACCTTTCTTGATGTAACCAGTTTAAGGCATTTTAATTCATTATTTGTTTTTCTCTTTGCATGGATTTTTGTCTATGCAATGCTGATGTATTTTAAAGTCCTCGGAGGAAATAATTTCGTAGCTGCAACGCTCGGGTTATTGCTTGCAATATTTGTAGTAACAAATGAGTTCGCAGCGCAGCTCATAGGGGGAGTTGCACCGATTATTGTTGCTATACTGGTGCTTATAGTGTTTTTTTCAATCACTGGGAGGATGCTTGGGGCAGATGTTGAGCATTATGGCCCAATAAAAGCAGTCATGCTCGTTATAATAGTGATGATAATCATGGTATCTATCGGATTTAAGGTAAAGGACAGTATTGGAGTAGACAATGTTGACAGAACAGACCTTTCAAAATCAGTAAACTTATTGTTTCATCCAAGCTTTCTTGGATCTATGCTCATACTGCTAGTTTCAATATTCACAGTCGCACTGCTTGCAACGAAATCTGCCTAGTAACTAGTGAGAATTATAATTGGCAAAGTGATATTATTTTTTCTGAGAACTGATGTTTTTCGTTGCGCGCTCTAATCTGTTTACGCTTTCTGTCATTGTCGGAAGAACTTTCTGGAAAACCTTTTCCATTGCCTTTATCTCTGTTCCAACGTCGATTATATTTTGGTCATAAGAAGAAATTTTTCCCATTATGCTTTTTGTCAAAGAGTCAATGCTAATCTTCATATCCAGAAGCTGCTGCTCTATTTTGGTTATTCTTTCCTCGCTTCTCTCTTTCCACTCAACTACCTTTCTTATGTCAACAGCAAGCTCGTCCCATTTTTCGTCTATTATTGACTCGGCTATCTCCTGTATTCTTTCTTCGTCTATAGTGGCTGGTTCTTCGGTTTGCATTGGAACTTCTCTTCTTTGCATCGGCGCTGGCTGAGGCTGTTCAAATGCTTCAGATGGAGCATCATCAAAATGGCCATAATCAGACATTCCTGCTTCCATCTGCGGCTGCTGCGCCCCGCTTAATCCGGATTGGCCTATTGCATCGGAAATCTGCGTTGTGGAATATCCCTGGCTTTGAAGAGTCTGTATTATCTGGTTGTTAGTATATCCCTGGTGCTTCATCATCGTGACCTGTTCTACAGGCGCCTGCGGCTGCTGCTGAGGCATATCAAACTGAGTAGGCATATCCAGATGAGTATCAAGAGAATCCTCTTTCTTTTTTGACTTGAATAAAGACATCAATACACCTCTTTTTTTATTCTTCTACTTGTGTAAGCGTATTTAAAGTTTTCCATATTATCCTGATTTTGGCTCTTTTTTTGTTTTTCTCTCAAGAGCATCATTCACTATCTGCTCAACTTCATTGCTTGTGACAAATTTTATCGGGTTCCATAAGTTGATGTATTTTTCAAGCACTTTTACTTCTTCTTTCCTTGCAACAGACTGCAGTTCCTTGATTATTAATCCCATTTTTTCCCTTATTTCCTGCATTTCCTTCCTTAATTCTAAAATGTCAGAGTTTGTTGTCTTTATTTCAACAGAATAGTGCTTGTTCTTTGCTATGGTATTTTCTTCTGTCACCTGGAAGAATTTTCTCAGGTTGGTTGTGCCTTCTTCCAAAAGCCTTAATCTTCTGCCTAAAGTGTTGATGTCATCATTCATTCCGCTGTAGTCTGCTGTTTCAGCCTGCTTTGAATGGCCGAAATTCATCATAGGCTTCTTTAACGGAGGCGGTTCTTGTATTGGCATTTTGATTCTCTTTTTTTATTTGATTTATCAACTAACTTTGATTAGGCTTCATTGGTTAACTTGTTCGTTTTAGCTTTCCACGTTGGAATAGACTTCCATCCAGATTAAAGCTTGCTGGTTTGTCTGTACTAAATGTTGCTGCAGTCGCCATAGGATCGACACCGTCAAATACTGACTGAAGATCCCCCATTTCTGAATTTTCAAATGTTCGAGTAGGATTTATTTTAATATAAATATGGCTCCCGGCACGATTTGCATAAGCTTCAGGGGTTAACGCTGTAGATTTTTCGATCTTGCCGTTTCTAATTTTAACTTCTCCGCCAGGATTTACCTCAATTGTTTTTGATATTGGAAGGATAGGGGTGCTTGGAGATATTGAATAAGATGTTGATTTTTCTTTTTTCTTAATAAGAGTGTTATAAAAATCAAGATGCTGCTCTACAGAAGCGTAGATTGAGTGATATTTTAAACAGAATTCAAATGCATTTATGATATGTGCTCTAACTTTTTCTTGATTTTCAAATGCATAAATCAATGAATCATATATATCTGACTCTGTTTTAGATTGTCCGAGGCTCATCTCCCCTTTGCAAGTTATTACTGGCAACCCCATACAAATTGCTTCTTTTGCGGTCATAGGGTACAAACTATCAGTTTTCATTGGGGCAACCATGACAGTCCCTATTCTATACCACGCAGCTAATTCTATATCCCCTGCCCATGGAATAAATATTATTTGATTACCAATAATCTCCTTTGGGGCTCCTGCACCTATTATTTTACTTTCGGAATCGTTTGTTTTTCCTCCTACAAATATTAATTTTGTATTTTTGTATTTTGGGTTTTTTAATATTCTTAGGAAGGCTTTGACTGCCCTGTCATAACCTTTAGACTCCTCTATCCTACCTATAAAAAGTATTAACCTATTTCCAGCCAAGTTATAAGTATTCAATAGTTCACCGGCCTTAGCTTCCATTTTTGGATCATTTATGAATTTAAAAAAATCAACCCCATTTTCTATTGAAATCATTTCTCCGTGATATTTTTTGAAGAATTTTTTAAAATAAGTTAATTGAGTATTACTTATTCCTATTACCGCATCACTTTTTTCTATTGTATCTTTTTGTGATTTTGCCCTGCCGCCCCACATTGATTCATCATAGTATTTATCTAATATTTCCGGTATGGCTTCATTTTCTGATTCTTCCAGTTTTTCTTTTTCTTTACTAGTCATATATGCATGAGGAATGAGCTGGTGCAATGTAAAAACTATTGGTGTGCTTGGAAAAGCATTTTTTAGAACATCTACAGCCCCATCATATTCAAACGTTTGCGTATGTATATGAATTATATCCGGTATAAATCCCATATCAAGCAAAGTTTTAGGCAGGTCTTTAGTTTTTAGAACTCTAGTTTTAAAATTACCAAAAAAATTGTAATGACTTTTGTACCAATGGGTTATGAATTCTGTATTCATCCCGTATTCTCTTTGGTAGTTAAACAAATTTACAGCGCAAGTTACAACTCCTGCCCTAATAGTGGTAGGTATTGAAAGATGTACTATTTTCAGCGGGCTGTAACTCTTCTTTTTTATGCTTATCATTTTTTTTAAGGAAATTTTATTTTAATGTTATTTCTAAAAAAATCAAAATTATTGTAAGGTAAACTGCTTAAGTTTCCAGGAGGATATTCTGATGGAGGGTATTGGTTTGGGGCTCCTTTTTTTGGAGGGTACTCGTCTCCAGGATATTGAGTTGGAGGATATTGTCCCGGGGGGTACTGCCTTGGCGGATATTCTCTCGGTGGATACTCATGTGGAGGATACTCATGTGGAGGATACTCATGTGGAGGATACTCATGTGGTGGGTATTCCTGAGGCGGTTCTGATGTTCTTCCACTAATGAATATCTCGATTGACTTTTCTGAGGCTCTTCTGTAAGTATCTTTTGCGCTTATTGCCATTATACTGATAACGTTTCTTCCCTGATTGAGTTGGCCTATTTCTTCTGTAGTGAATTGAACAACTGGTTCTGTATCATAGTTCTTATTAACAATCCGTTCTGCTTTTTTTACACCATTTACATAACATGCAACTTTATAGGGAGGAATTCCACTTGCAAAATTAGTCCATATCCTGATTAACTGCTGATTAATTCCTGGAGGAGTTTTTGCTTGTGCTGTAACATCAATCCATTTTTTATGAACTTCTCCTTGCGCACTTATCTCAACAGCTTCTTCACCAGGATATTTGGTAGGCTCTAGAATTCCAACGTGAAGCTCCTGCAACTCTGTGAATGATCTTAAGTTGCTTTCAAGGAACTTAAGCAGTTCCCTTATGTACTGCAAGTATCTCATCTGCGCGTGAACTGCAGGGATAAGCTTTCCATTAAAGAATACTTTTTCTTCCTGCTCAAAATATTCCGAAAGTTCTGCAGCCCCTTTATCGCGTATGGCAGTCCATTTTTCATACTTGCCTTCTTTCAGCCAGTTTTGCAGGTATCTCAAGTCAGTCAATTGCTTAAGCAATTTTTCAATTCCTTCCTCTTTCTTGGCTATAAGGAAGAATCTTGCTATTATTCTCTTAATGGCAGGCACAATTCCTTCATTGTCGTGCATTAATTCATTGAAGGCAAGGAGTATTTTTGCAAGAGATTCTTTTTGCCATTCTGCTGAAGCAGGCATTTCTCCGCTTTGCTCCCTTGGAGTGAGGTATCCTGGATGGTACCCTTCAGGAAGTTCCTCATTAGGCTTTTTATTTGCCTTATGCCCATACTTTATGAACTCCTGCCATTCAACAAGCTTTGATTTATTAGTGTTATTTCCGCTCAGCTCTTCTTCTACATTGCGCAATTCCAACAAGTCTTTTTCGAGCTCAATCTCGAGTTTAAGTATCTGAGAAACCTCATCCTGCTGCTGCATAATATTTTGATATTCTGGTGATTCGCGGTCGCTCAAAAAAGCCGGATCCCTAATTGTTTTGTGATAAACGTCTAGAAACTCCTTAGAAAGTTTTCCTTTCCTTTCTATAATCTCTCGTATTTTCTTAAGTATCGCTGCTTTTAACTCAACAATCTTTGTGATTTCATCTATAATCTTCTGTATTGTAAGACCTCCAGGCGTTCCTTCCGGAGTTGTTGAAGTAGTTGTGGTTGTTGTAGTTCCTGTACCTCTTCTCTTCCAAGGCTTCAAAATCATCAAAGCAATTAGCAAAGGCAATAAAAGTAGTAACAGCCACCACCATTTATTTGTCTTCTTCTCTTCTCCGGCTGCTGCAGCGCCTACTGGCGGTGTTGTGCTATCTGTAGGTGTTGTTGTCTCTGTGATAACTTTTTCTCCTGTTGCTGTTGTTTTCAGCCCAAGATTCAGATTAGAAAGCGGGTTGCTTAGTGTTGGCTTAAAGTTCATGCCAAAGTTCTTGAAAAAGCCGCCAAATGAGGATTTTGGAAGCGAAGGAGTTCCTATTGTTGGAACTTTTGGAGCTGAAAAGTAATCAAACAGGCCCTGCATCAGCATTATTGTGAGTATCGTAAGCAATAGTGCTGTTATCAAACGCCAGAACTTGCTTTCAATGCCTTTAAGCATCCACCAGTACAGCATGAACAATAAGAAATAAAGAATCCAATGTACCCAAGGCAATAATGAAGTGACTGATATATCCCTTAAAACAAGCAGGAATGCTGTTGCCAGTCCAAGCAGTATCACAATCATCTGCTCCGGCCTTTTCATTTCTTTGAACGCGTACCTTGCGCCCATCATGTATACTGCTATGAACAGGAATGAAAAGAAGAAAAAGTCAATTGCTTTGGAGTATGGAGCGTACTGCCCTGTAAAGAAGTTATTAATGCTCAGTAAACCGCCCTGCATAGCATCTGTTATAGGGGCTGCATAGGCAACTGTAGATAACATCAATATAATAGCTAAGGCAAACAATGAAATGTTAACCATTTTTTCTTTTTTCATGCTAAAACCTTGAAGTTGAATTCTTTATGATTTCCACAATCTTTGCTTCTCCAAACAAAACCAGCCCTTTGCGGAGCATCTGGAGCATTTCAGAGTCTTTTTTCCTGAACAAAGCAACCATTTCATCTTCTGTTTTCATTATAACATTCACATTTGGAATTGAAACATCAAAGACAGAGACATTGTCTGTTACGAGAAGCAGGGTTTTATTGTCAAAAACAGCAGCTTTGCTGTTCTTTATGCTGTCCATGTTGAGCTTCTGCATTTCCTGCTCAGACATCAACAATACAATAGAAGATAGGTGTTCTGCTATTTTATTGTCAAAATTAATTGAATAAAACAAGCCTGTGCCGAGCTTTTCGCCGGTTACAATCTCTTCTTTTTCCAGTTTTTTAAGAATGTTGAAGACACCGGCTGCGCTAAAACCAAGTTTTTGCGCGATGTTTCTTATTGTAAGCCGTTCAGTAAAGTTTCTAACTAGAAAACTGATTACACTAAATTCGTTGTCCGAAAGGGATAACATTGTTTATTTTTACTAAACTATTTATTTTTTTAAATGTTTATTTGATTCTTATTGATTATTAGTCAATCTTTTTTGATAATAATCTGATTTTTATATATAAGTTATTGATTGAGTTTTATATATTTTTGTTTTTAATTTATTTGTTTATGAACTTTTTTAATGATTAATAACACTTTTTTAACAATTATGCACCTATTTATTTAGAACTTGTATTCAGTATTTTTAAATGTTTCGGTTTTGCTAAAATAGGAAGGTTTTTATACTCCTGTATACAAAAAGGTATAATCACAAAAAAGGGATTATGGAAGTAAAATTCCAAAATCCTGTCAAACACTAGGAGGCAGCGTCGAAACAAGTTTCGACTGGTCTCCTGCGTGTAAAACACTAGGAGGTGTTCAATATGGGATGCTGTGAAAGTATGTGCAGTAAATGCATGGGAGGAAATTACATAGTACTTGGTTTATTGATTTACCTAAACCAGATGTATGTGTGGATGGACGCATGGAAGTTCATCGGTGTACTATTAATATTGAAGGGATTGCTTAAAATGGTCAAGCCATCATGCGGGCATTGCGATTCAGGTGCAATGCAGATGAAGAAAGGCAAGCGTTAATTTTCCTTTCGTAGATATGATTGAAGATATGCCATAGCCAGGTAACCGGGCAAGTCCCAAATGTTCCTGGGGCGTATTTTCAGCATATACTTTTTTATAATAAGTTCTTTCTCTAGTTATTATGCCAATTAAAAAGGTGCTAATCACGGATCAGGGTAAAAAATTCTTTGCTAAAGGCTTTGATGAAGATTTGCATACACAATACGGGTTTGTGAAGAAAGAAGATTTGAAAGCTGCAAAAGACGGAAGTGTTGTCAAGTCAAACACAGGCAAGGAATTCTTCGTGTTTGAACCGTCATTCATAGACGTATATAGGAAAATAAAAAGGGATGCACAGATTATACCCTTAAAAGATGTCGGGTATATAATAGCAGAAACTGGGATTAACAAAGAATCAAGGATTTTGGATGCTGGTGCTGGATCTGGCGCTTTGTCATGCTTCTTGGCAGGAATAGCTAAGGAAGTTATCACATATGATATAAGGGAAGATTTTATCAAGATTGTAAAGGCCAATATAGAGTTTCTTGGATTGAAAAACATCAAAATAAAGCACAAGGACATTTACAATGAAACTGAGGAAGAAGATATTGATGTTGTAACACTTGATGTACCAGAGCCGTGGAAGGCGCTTGAGAATGTTTCCAAGGCGCTTAAGCCAGGCGGATTTCTTGTTTCATACAGCCCCTCTATTCCGCAGGTTGCTGATTTTGTGAATGCTGTGAGGAAAAATGATGATTTTATTTATATTAAATCAATAGAGATAACGGAAAGGGAATGGGAAGTTGAAGAAAGGAAAGTGCGACCAAAATCAAGAGGTTTGGGTCATTCTGGATTTTTGAGTTTTGCAAGGAAAGTAAAATAACGAAAATTCGCCATTTGGCAAATTTTCGGAATAGTAAATTTCACTAAATCATGCCTAAAATGTGAAATTCACAATAGAAAGTTTTATATAGTTAGTTATACATGTATAATTAATATGATGGAGATAAAAGCTATGACAAGGAAATGGGGAAATTCTATTGGGATATTGATACCAAAAGAAGCAGTTAAGAGAGAGGATATAAAACCTAATCAGGAGATCACTTTAATGATAAACAAAAAACCAATAACAAAAGGAAAAGATATTTGGGGAACATTAAAATTCAAAGAATCCACTGAACAGCTTATGAGAGAAGTAGACAAGGAATTTGGATTGGATTAAAATGTCTTATTTTTTTGATAGCTATGCAATAATTGCACTTGCGGAAGGCATTCCCTCTTATGACAGCTATCAAGGAATTGAAATAATAACAAGTGTGCTGAACATTGGCGAGATATATCAAATTATTCTAAGAAAGCAAGGAAAACAGTCAGCAGATACTTGGTTTAAAAAAATTAATTTTAAATTGATTGAAATATCTCCAGAGGCAATTATTGAAGCAGTTCACTTTAGGCATTTGAATAAAAAAAATGATATTTCTTTGCCTGATGCAGTCGGGTATACTCTATCACTAAAGCACGGGTTAAAATTTCTTACAGGGGATATGCAATTTGAAAAGCTTCCAAATGTCGAGTTTGTAAAATGATATTCAAACAAGTTGCATTGGGAAAGATGCAGAATTTTTCTTATATCATGGGAGATAGTGGGGAAGCTGCAATTGTTGATCCTGGGTGGGATGTTGATGAATTAATTGAAACTGCAGAAGATATGAAAATAACCAAGATAATTCTGACGCATTTTCATTTTGACCACGTGCAAAAAACAGATGAACTTGCTGACAGGACAAAAGCGGAGATTTACCTTTACGAGGATGAATTTGAATCACTGAAAAAAGTTGTTGGGAGCCATAAAGTGCACAAATTGAAAGATAATGATAAAATCAAAGTTGGAAAAGTGAAAATTAAAGTTATTCACACGCCTGGGCATACTCCCGGGGGTATGTGCCTTTTAGTCGAGAATAAATTGATAACAGGCGATACTCTTTTTGTGAATGCAATCGGAAGAACAGATTTGCCGGGAGGAAATGCGCCGCAATTGTTTGACAGTTTGCAGAAACTGAAAAAGCTTGACGATAAAATAGAAGTCTATCCAGGGCATGACTATGGCGATGTTCCAGTTTCAACAATTGCAAGAGAAAAAAAACAAAATCCCTATTTTATGTGCAAGTCAAAGGAAGATTTTCTTAAGATGGTTGGGTATTAATAACAAATCTTAAATAGTTTATTTTAAAATGTATCTAAAATGTATGATTTAAATCTTCTAAGAAAAGCATTGTCTTATCTAAACTCTGAAGAAGAAAAAAATAAGATACCTTTGGAGGCTTCTAAGGCCTTACCTTGAAAGAGATAGTGATATTGCAAATGTCTGGGATCCTAAAGTTCAAGCAAAATTTGCACAGATTAAAGATAAACTAATAAAACTAAAAGCAATACTCGTAAAATTTCATGATTTCTATAAAACTGATGAAAGCAGATACAAAAGTGAAATCAATAAAATAGAAGAATTGCTTGGGCTGCTGTCAAATATAAAATCAAATGAAGCATGGATAGAAGAATTGCATGATGATATGGAATCGATTTTGAAAGCAATTGAAGCTGAAAGAGTCAGAGCACAGAAGATGTCCAGAAGGATGTTTATAGGCACTTCGGTTGTTGCGGCTGCATCGGCAGCTGGACTTTATAGGGCAGGTGTATTTGACAAAACAGAGACAAAAGAAAGAGAGCTGCTGGAAAACTTCTTGTCTCCCTCTGAAGTCCCCCTAACAAGGAAAGAGATTGAAGTAATCCTTTATGATATTGAAGATAAAGATGGAACTGTTGGGAGGGCAGTGCACATAGGAGGTAACTATTTTATTACCGCCAATCATGTTGTAAGTAGGGGAGTTGTCGGGAAAAGGCTGCTCCCTCAGCACAGAAGAGGATACCAATGGGATTTTTCATCTGAGTTTAACATCATTGCTGTGGATAAAAGGTCAGATTTAGCATTGTTAAAAACAAACTATGAACGTGTAGAATACAAACCCAGATTGCACATAAGCAACAGAAAACCTATGCTTGGAGAAAGCATATCTGAATTTACTTTTTTGAGTGGGTCTGCTGTAACAGAAGAATATAGACTGGACTATTCCGGAATGGACCCTTGTAATAATAAAAAAATAGAGCAAAATATTGGATCAATAATCCTACTAAAAGGCACACATCTCCTTGAAAAAGTTGGAAAAGTACAAGATAGAGTATGCTATGACAAAGGATATGGGAAATTTTCCAGCGATCATGGTGTAGCAACTATAAATGTTTTTAATGGTGAAAGCGGCTCTCCTATTTTTATAAAGTTGGATGGAGATGAATATTATGTATTTATCGGCTTAACTCATTCAGCTTTTGGCTTTAAAAATGGTATAAAAACACCAAATAATCCGCTCGGGTATAACATGATGCAACAGACAAGTGTGGGATTCACGACTAGGAATGCTGTGGAAAGGCTAATCAGAAATTATTTGGCAAAAATGAGCTATAATATAAAATAATTATTAATTTTAATTCTAATCAAAAAATATACTATAAACATATTCATGCTTGTTCTTGTAATAATGCTCTTTTAATGTCGTCTCGTGCTTAAATCCTAATTTTTCGTAGAATTTCTGCGCCCTTTCGTTGTCTTCGTGCGTAAGCAAATATAATTTTCTTAATTTTGATTTGTTTTTTTTGTAAGATTGTTTTGCGTCTTTCACGAGAGCATCAAACAGCGGCTTTGCAATTCCTTTGCCCCTGCATTCAGGCAATAACGCGATTCTGTCAAGCTCTGCCAATTGATGCTTCGGCAAGCCGTGCATCACCCATGTAACAATTCCTACAATTTTTCCTTTGTCTTCTGCAACAATGTAATGGTGATGCTTTATTGTTTCGTTCTTGAAGGCTGCAATCCCTTCCTTCAAGTCTTTTATGTTGTAGCTTTTAACGAGAACGTTTGCTATTCCTTTTGCATCTTTTGAAACTGCTTTGCGGATTTTCATATCCATCTCCTTACCTGTTTTTTGTATGACAAATATTTTTTTCCGAAAGTCTGCTCCATTAGATTTTCCTCGTATAGAACATAGTATTTATTTATTATGAAAAAAAATGCTATTGGAGATATTAATGTAAGGGAGTTTTGAAAAAGCAAAGAAGTGCCTATAAGAAAAATAACCATAGAAAAGTATATTGGATTTCTGCTAAGTTTATAAGCACCTTCCGTTATAAAAAATTCCGGCGTTGTCCCTGGGACAATTGGTGTTTTGTTTTTCCTGAAAAGGCTGGCAGAGTAAACAATAATCAACAGCGCAAATATAATAAGGGCCATTCCTGCTCCTGGATATACATTGAAAGAATACCTCGGAAACATTCTGTCAATCAGCCACGAAAGCATTACTAATAAGGCTACAAAATACGGAGGCTTCATCCTGAATTGTTTTATTTTCATTCAACAACAACACTCTTTGCCAGATTTCGAGGCTTGTCCACATCTTTTCCAAGCTTTTCTGCAATATGGTATGCCAATAATTGCAAAGGAACAGCTGCAAGTATCGAGCTTAAAGTATAAAGTGTTTTGGGTATGAATATTGTATGCTTTGCTTTTTTAGGGATTTCTTTGTCGCCTTCTGTGGCTATTGCCATTATAATTCCGCCTCTGGCTTTTACTTCTTCTATGTTTCCGAGGACTTTCTTGTAAGTGTGAATATCATGAGGGGCAATAAACAAGACAGGCATATTCTTATCAATAAGCGCAATCGGGCCGTGCTTCATTTCTGCAGCAGGATATCCCTCTGCATGAATGTAAGATACTTCCTTTAATTTTAATGCGCCTTCAAGCGCTATTGGAAAATTAACTCCGCGTCCAAGATAAAGCGAATTTTTTTTGCTCAAATAAAGGTTAACGCATTTCATTATTTCCTTGTCTTCCTTGAGAACGCTTTGAAGCTGCAATGGAATTTTCCTTATTCCCCCAATCATTGATTTTATCTGATCTTCATTAAGTGTTTTTCTGATTTTTGAAAATAGTATAGTAAGAAGGTAAAGGACCGCAAGCTGTGTTGTGAATGCTTTTGTCGACGCAACTCCAATTTCAGGCCCTGCCCTTGTATAAATAACCCCATCAGCAATCCTTGTCATTGAAGAGCCCATCACGTTGCAGATTGTAAGTGTCTTTACTCCGTATTTTTTTGCCTCTTTCAGAGCTGCAATTGTATCTGCTGTTTCTCCAGATTGAGAGATTGCTATTACAAGCGTGTTTTTGTCCATTATCGGATGCCTGTATCTAAATTCCGAAGCATACTCGACTTGAGTTTGTATTTTTGCAAGCTCCTCAAACATAAACTCTCCTGTCAAGCCGGCATGCCATGATGTTCCGCAGGCAAGAATGACTATGTTGTTTATTTTCTTCAGCTGCTCATTTGAAAATCCAAACTCTTTTTCAAAAATAATATTATTATCCAATATTCTGTCATTCAATGTGTCTGCAATTGCGCTTGGCTGCTCGTGAATCTCTTTTAGCATGAAATGCTTGTAGCCCTGCTTCTGCGCTGCTTCTGCTGTCCAGTTTATTGTGTGGATTTTTTTCTTTTTTTCTTTCCCATTTAAGTCAAAAACATTAAAATTAGTTTTTGTAAGGACTGCAATTTCCTTGTCTTCAAGATAAACTATTTTATTTGTGTACTCCAATATTGAAGGGACGTCTGATGCAATAAAATTTTCGCCTTTTCCGATGCCAAGAATCAACGGGCTTTCGTTTCTTGCTGCAAGAAGCTTATCCGGGTTGTCTGCGCTTAATATTCCCAATGCATAACTCCCTTCCATTTTCTGCAGGGAAAGCCTTAATGCATCCTCTATCTTATTTTTTTTTGAATACTCCTCAATAAGGTGCGCTATGACTTCTGTGTCTGTTTCAGACGAGAATTTGTGGCCTTTTTTTATCAATTCATCTTTTAGTTCGGAATAGTTTTCGATTATCCCGTTGTGAATAACACTTATCTTATTTTTGCAGTCTACATGGGGATGCGCGTTTCTGTTTGAAGTTTTACCATGGGTGCTCCATCTGCAGTGGCCTATGCCTATATTGCCCGGAATGCTTAGAAAATCGACTTTGCTGTGGACTTCATGGAGCTTGCCAACGCCTTTTTTTATCTTAAACTTGTTGTTGTGGATGAAACACATTCCCACAGAATCATAGCCTCGGTATTCTAAGTTAGATAGGCCGTTGAACAGCTTGCTGTTCACATTTTCGCTTGAAACAACCCCTACTATGCCGCACATGGAGTTTAAGCTGTACAGCCTATTTATATATCTTATTAAGGTGAGTTCTATAAGGCTTCAAAAATCAAGATTAGAAAAAAATCAATTATGCTTGATTTGGCTTATAAGCCTGTAGAAATCTTACTGCATCCAAACCAGTGCATAAAGGATGATCAGCTGCTAAATTCAAGTTTCTTGAATCTTCAAAAGAGTACTTAAAAACTTTGGCTGCATTTACATCCGTAGGATTTTTGAAATCAAAGGTAAAAACATAAACGTCTCTGCCTTCCATGCTCCAATAGACCGGTGTTTTTATTTGGGCAAATGGAAACTTATCAAATGTTGATTTTTCAAAGCCGCTTCCACTGGCTAAAACGTGCAAATGAGCGTATTCTCCTCTAGCCTGCATTTCAGTAAGTTTGTTTACCTGCGCAAGAAGCCCATCTTCCGACACTGGTTTTTCCATAACTATGCTTGCGCCATACTCCACAATATCCCTGCAAGCTGCTGGATTAACTGTAGTCGCTAAAATAAAAGGGACGTTTCTCATTTTTTCCACGAAAGAAAGATAGTTGATTAAATTTCCACCAAAATATGTTTTTGCATATGTTTCGGCATCACTTGTGTGTGTATTATTTATGATTCTTAATAAATCATCTCCACGGACTTTTGGCATTTGCCAATCGCTGATAATCAAATTGTAGTCGTGCTCAGCGAGAGAACGCACTGCTTTATCCCCATCATCAACAGCAGTAACTTCATGGCCTTGCCCCGATAGAGAAGTAACTATATCTTCCAGAATTTTAGGATCGTCTTCAGCAACCAGTATTCTTGCCATAATGCTGCTTCAAATTAGAAACTCCTTTATAAATCTTTCTATTTTTACTACTAAAGGATAGTTACTTATACAATTTACCCTTATCCATCTCAATAAACAGGCCCCTGAAACCGCAAGCTTTATAAAGTAACTACTATTAAATAGGTACAAAATGAGGATACTGTCATTTATGCTGGTTTTCATTGTATTGCTTAGTGCAATCTCTATAGCCCAGGGGCTTGAAATAACAAAATTAGAGGTGCATGTAGATTATGATGAGGCTTATGCATACAAGCAGCAGTACAAGAGAGACAGGGATGATTCTATGTTTGACATTACGAATAATTCTATAATAAAAGCAGATGTTTTTCCAGGATCAAATATAACTTTCACATTAAAGCTTGAGAATACTTTTGACAGCAATGGAGACGAATTGAGAGGAACGTTTACAAGAATAACTATAGAAGATATAGATGACGGGTCTGATTTAGAGGATGAAAGCAATGATTTTTCGCTTGATCCCGGAAACAGCGAATTGATGGATATGAAGTTTAAGCTTCCTGTTGATGTTGATTCCGGGTCCTATAATGTTCTTATTGAAACAGAGGCAGAAGGAAAGAACAACACAGTTTATTTTATTTCAACAAACCTAAAGCTGGAAGTCAAAAAACTAGCGCACGATATCAGGATAACAAAAGCTGAATTAAAGCCGATTTCTGTTTCATGCGACAGAAAATCAAAGATATATGCCGAAATAATGAACCTCGGCACTAATCTGGAAGAGGACGTTTCACTGGAATTTAAGTCTCAAAATCTTGGATTAAACACTTTTGACAGGGACATAACTCTTTTTGCATCAAATGCTGATGAAGATGTGATACCTTACAAAAAAACAGCGGCAATAGATGTGCCTTCATTTTTTGAGCCTGGAAATTACAGGATATTTGTAAATCTTTACTGGAAAAACCTGATACTTTTTGACCAGAAGACAATAGATTTGAATGTAAGGGAATGTAATCCGCTGCCAAAGCCTGCAAAAATCCAGAATAATAACACAGGAAACAAAAGCGAAGTTGTTATAGAGGCTCCAGAAACATCTAATGACGACAATGAGCCCATTGTAGTTTCTCAGGAAACGCCGTTCTTTGAAGATCCTGTGCTTGTTTCATTATTCTTTGGAGGAATTGTAGTTGCAATGCTGCTTTTGGCACTGGTTGTTGTTGCTGTTCTAAAATTTTTCAAGAAAATATAGGGCAAGATTTATATATTAAACAGATAATATCTATAGTAAGGGGTGTGTTATAATGGAACAGGAAACTAATCAAATTAAACATGATATTGTAACAAAAGACATGACAATAGGGGATGTTGTAGCTAAGTATCCTGCTTCTATTGAAGTATTGCAGTCAGCAGGCGTTCATTGCGTCGGTTGTCACGTTTCTTATCACGAGACTCTTGAGCAGGGATTCAAGGGGCACGGAATGACAGATGAGGAAGTTGATTCTGTAATAGCAGGCATAAACAGCGCAATAAATGAGTCTGCATCAGAAGGGCCAAAAGATTTTATTGTCACAAAAAAAGCAGCTGAAAAGCTAATTGAAGTTCTTAAGGAAAACAACAAAGAAAATTTCGGATTAAGGGTTGAAGTTGTTACTGGCGGATGCTCAGGATTCCAGTATGGATTGGAATTGGATGAAAATCATTCTGATTTTGACAATGTGATAGAAGAAAAAGGCGTCAAAATAATCATAAGCAAAGAAAACATGAATTTTCTCAAAGGGGCAAAATTGGATTATGTTGACAGCATACAGGGCGGCGGATTCAAGATAACAAATCCTAATGCGCACAGCTCATGCGGATGCGGGCAGAGTTTTGAACAGTAAAACTTTCTATGCCAGAAAAAAACAGCAAGGGGGCTGGACAGAGTATTGTACTACTATGAAATTCAAAAGCATTAATCCTGCAACAGAAGAAGTGATTGCGGAATATGATTTAATGACTGGTGAAAATGCGCTTTCTATAGCAAAAGATTCTCATGATGCTTTTAATAAATGGAAAACTCTCTATATTGGTGAAAGGGGCGTTTATTTCAGGAAGCTTGCAGCAGTATTGAGGAAAAACAGGGAAAAATACGCAAAAATAATGACCCTTGAGATGGGCAAGCCGATAAATGAGTCAGCATCGGAAGTCGAGAAATGCGCTTATCTTGCAGAAGTTCTGGCAGAGAATGCAGGCAAGTGGCTTGCTGATGAACAGGTTAATGCAGACGGCAAGAAACACATAATAACATTTGAGCCGCTTGGGCCAATTTACATAATCATGCCGTGGAATTTTCCTTTCTGGCAGGCATTCAAGGTTGCTTTGCCACCGATGATTGCAGGCAACACCATAATGCTCAAGCATGCAAGCAATGTGACAGGATGCGCTTTGATGATTGAAGAGGCATTTTCAGAAGCAGGATTTCCAGAGAATGTCTTTAGGACCTTGATTATTGACCATGACACAAGCACAAAATTAATTGAAAGTGAATATGTAAAAGCATGCTCATTGACAGGCTCTGTTGGAGCAGGAGCAAGTATTGCGCAGGAAGCAGGAAAAAACATAAAAAAAATAGTGCTTGAACTTGGTGGCTCTGACCCATTCATAGTGCTTGAAGATGCGGACATAAATGCCGCTGTGAAAGGCGCTGTGCTAGGAAGAACACTTAATGCGGGGCAGGTCTGCATTGGCTCAAAAAGAATCATTGTTCATAAAAAAATTGCAGATGACTTCACAAAAAAATTTTCAGAAGCGATGAAAAATCTTATCGTAGGAAATCCTCTTGATTCAAAAACACAGGTTGGGCCGCTGGCAAATGAAAAAGCTGTGAAAAGCATGGAAAGTTTTGTAGATGATGCTGTTGCAAAAGGCGCTGTGATTGCTGCAGGCGGAAAAAGAATGAAAATAAAAGGATATTTCTTTGAGCCGACTGTTTTGACAAACACAACGCATGAAATGGATGCTGTCTGCAATGAAGTTTTTGGACCAGTTGCCCCTATAATAATTGTTAATACTGAAGAGGAAGCTATAAAAACAGCAAATAATTCTGAATTTGGATTAAGCGCATCAGTATGGACAACCGACCTTGCAAGAGGCGAAAAACTCGCAAGAAAGCTGGAGACAGGCGCAGTATTTATTAACAGCATCTCAAAATCACATCCATTGCTGACAATAGGCGGCATAAAGAAAAGCGGCTTCGGAAGGGAATTGTCGCATTACGGAATAAAGGAATTTGTCAACATAAAAGGAATAAATGTTTATGAAGTAAAAAAATGAAAGCAAGCGATTTATTTATCAAATGCCTGGAAAATGAGGAAGTTGAGTACATATTCGGCGTTCCGGGAGAGGAAAATGAAGATATAATGATTTCCTTAATAGATTCAAAAATAAAGTTTATACCGACAAGGCACGAGCAGGGAGCTGCTTTCATGGCTGCAATCTACGGAAGACTGACCGGAAAGGCAGGAGTCTGCTTATCCACTTTAGGGCCTGGAGCGATGAACCTGACAACCGGGCTTGCAGAAGCGCATCTTGGAAACATGCCAATGGTTGCGCTGACAGGACAGGGAGGATTGCACAGGTTTAACAAGGAAAATTTTCAGTTTATTGATGTTGTAAGATCTTTCAGGCCAATAACAAAATGGAATGCCTCTGTAACAACAGCATCAATAATCCCGGAAGTCATAAGAAAAGCATTCAAGATGGCTGAGATGGAAAGGCCGGGGCCGGCGCATATAGAGCTGCCTGAAGATGTTGCAAAAACAGAAACAGACGGCAAGCCATTTGCAAAATCAATGGTAAGAAGGCCAAGCGCAGACAGCGAGGCAGTTGAAAATGCAATCAAGATGATAAAAAATGCCAAAAACCCGCTGATACTTGCAGGCAACGGATGCGTAAGAACAAGAGTTTCAAAGCAGCTTAATTCTTTTGTTGAGGAAAGAGGAATCCCGATTGTGCACACGCAAATGGGCAAGGGTGCAATAAGCGACAAGTCAGAATATTCTCTTTTTACAACAGGAATAAATGCAAAAGACTACTATGTGTGCGGCTTTGACAGGGCAGATTTGATAATCACGCTCGGATACAACACCGTAGAATTCTCTCCTATACACTGGAACAAGAGCAAGGAAAAAAAGATTTTGCATATTGATTTCAAGCCAAGCGAAGTAGACGAATATTACAATCCGGATTTAGAAGTGATTGGAGACGTTTCCAACACCTTATGGATATTGAGGGAAAAGCTGAAAAGGGAAAAGAAAAAAAATCCGGAATACTTTTTCAAGCTGAGAAAAACAATATTACAGGATCATGAAGAGAAATCAAATGATAATTCATTTCCATTAAAGCCGCAAAGAATAATTTATGACATAAGAAAATCGCTTACAGACTCGGACATTGTGATAGCTGATGTCGGAATGCACAAAATATGGACAGCAAGATTATACAAGACTTATGAGCCAAACACCTGCCTGATTGATAATGGACTTTGTTCGATGGGAATTGCATTGCCGGGGGCAGTTTCAGCAAAATTAGTTAATCCTGACAAAAAAGTTGTTGCTGTGTGCGGCGACGGTGGATTTTTGATGAACTCGCAGGAAATTGAAACTGCCATAAGGCTGAAGCTTGCATTTGTTATTGTGGTTTTTAATGATTCAAAATTCGGAATGATTGAGTGGAAGCAGAAAACGCACCACGGCAAGAGCTTTGGAAATGACTTTAATAATCCTGATTTTGTAAAATATGCTGAAAGCTTTGGCGCAAAGGGATACAAAGTTACTAAAGCGGCTGATTTTGGAAAAATGCTGAAAGATGCTTTAAAGCAGAAGACAGTCTGCATAATTGATGTTCCTGTCGATTACTCTGAAAATTATACTTTGATAAAGAAGCTTGGACAGAATATCTGCCCTATATAATTTTTCTTTTCTTCGTCGTTAATTTAAGAAAATTGCACAAAAAATGCATTTATTTTTAATATACTAATTTCTATCTTAATATACAAAAACGTAACCTTTAAATATACCCAGCTTAACTAAAATTGACAAATTGTAAAAGATAGGTGTTTTATTTGAGAAAAATTGCTGTATTCAACCAAAAGGGCGGTGTTGGCAAGACAACTACTGCAGTAAATCTTGCAGCAGGGCTTTCAAGGAACAATAAAAAAGTGATTCTTATTGATCTTGACCCTCAAGGGGATATAAGCGTCTGCCACAATGTAGATGCTAAGTACAATATTTACAATTTTCTTGTTGAAAATGCAGACATAAAAGAATGCACAAGCAGGCTTGGAAAAAATCTTGAAATAATACACGCTGACCACATGCTTGCAGAAGCAGAGCAAAGATTTTCAAAGGAAAAAGACAATGATTTCATCAGCAAGAAACTTTCTTCAATAAAAGATTATGATTATGTCATTCTTGACTGCGCGCCTTCATGGAGATTTTTGAACAAGTGCGCATTAAGCTACGCAACAGAAGTTATTATACCATCATCGACAGATGTTCTTGGATATGCCTCTCTTCAAAAAACAATAAAAAGGATAAATGAATTAAGCTCTGCTGACCATAAGATTGAAGTGAGCTCGATAGTTCCAACAATGTATGACCAAAGAAGCAAATTGTCAAAAGAAATAATCAGCAAGATGAAAAATGAATCCCCAATGCTTGTATCAGAGCCAATAAGAACAAACTCAAAGCTAAAAGAAGCTCCAAAGTCAAAAATGTCTATATTCACCTACGACAAGAAAAGCACCGGCTCTGAAGACTACTGGAAGCTTGTCAAGCTTGTGCTTGAAAATGAATATATGTATGATGCTGCAATATCAAAAACAGAAAGAGAAAAGGCGCAGAAGGACTATTTTATCAACGGAAAAAAGAGAGAAATGATGATTGTCAATAACAAAGTAACATTCGGCTTCAGGTTTGTGACCAACGGGAACGAGCCTGTAAAGAATTTTGTAGGCCAAAAAAAACAAAAAAAAGGAACTGAAGCCTAAATATCAACAACTATTGTTGCCATGTAGCCGGTTTTTTCCTTCTTTAATTCAAACATATGCATTGTAATTGCTTTTATGTCATTCTCAAGCTTTTGTTTTTTAGAATCTATTCCTTCTCCAAAGAGCGTTGCTTTCAGCTTGTTTGGCTTGCCTTCTTTAATCTCAACTTTAACTTTCCTGAAGACAATATATTTTGAATCCTTAAGAAACAAAATTTCTGAAAGAAAGTCATAAAGCAGGTTGTCAAGGTTTTTATGCTCAATCTCCACTTCTAGTTTTTCCTTGTCGCCAACTGATTTAAGCTCTGCGCTTAACTCAAATATTGCAAGAGCCGAATTCTCAAAAACTTCATTTAAGTCTTTTCCGTATGCCTCATAGCAGATATCTGCAAGCGCAACATCCTCAAGAAACCTGTATTTCTTTTTGTCGTTGTTTATGTTCATTTCAATGCCCTTCAAACAGCTTACCAACAAACCATATCAAAGCAATTCCTAGGACCATCATCAAAAGCTGAAGAGAGGATTTTCTCAAATCTTTCTCTTTATGTATCTCGGGAATAAGGTCTGTCCCTGCAATGTAAACAAAGCCGCCTATGGCCAATGCAATTATGTAAGTATGCGAACCTTCCATAAAGCTTGAGAAAAAATAAGTAAGCAGAGCGCCAAGGACTGCAGTAAGCGCTGTCAGGAAATTGTAAACGAGCGCCTTCATTTTTGAAAATCCGCCGTAAATAAGAACTGAAAAATCAGCTATTTCCTGCGGAATTTCGTGTGCAATTATTGCGATAGTTGTTGCAATCCCAAGGCTAGTGTTGTTCATAAAACTTATTGCTATTACGGCACCGTCCAAAAAATTATGTATAGCATCTCCTACGAGATTAAGGTAAGTGAAGCTGTGCACTTCGTCGTGCTCCTCATGAGCGTGGTGGTGATGCCAGTGAAGGAATTTTTCCAGAACGAAAAAAGATAGTATCCCTCCGATTATCAAAAGAGGTATAGACTCGCTGAATCCATTTTCTATGACTTCGGGAAGCAGGTCAAGGAATGCAACGCCTATCATAGTGCCTGCTGCAAAGCTTACAAGCAGGAAAAGCAGCCTGTTGAACGACTTCTGCTTATAGAATATGAAAAGCCCCAGTATTGAAACCAAAGAGACTGCAAGCACTGCAATTAAAATGTTGATTATTGTTTCCATATTAACCCTTAATATTTCCAATAGGCTTTAATCCGACAACCGGCTTTGAAATGCCAGCTTGGGCAACAGCATCAATAACCTCATTTATATTTTTGTATGCGAAGCCTGCTTCTTCTGCAAGGCCGGACATTGAAGTAGCCTTGACGTAAATTCCCCTTTTCTCCATGTCTTTCTGCAATTGCTCTCCGCGCACCTGGTGCTTTGCAGCAGCCCGCGACATTGTTCTTCCGCTTCCATGCGCTGTGCTTCCGAAAGTCTCGTCCATTGCTTTTTGAGTTCCAACCAATAAAAATGATCCTGTTTCCATTGAGCCGCCTATGATAACCGGCTGGCCTGTCTTCTGGAATATTTTTGCAAGCTCGGGATGTCCCGGAGGGAATGCCCTTGTTGATCCTTTTCTATGGACAACCAGCTTTTTCTTTTTTCCGTCAACATTATGCTCTTCAAGCTTTGCAATGTTGTGGGCAACATCATAAACCATATTCATTTCAAGTTTTTCAGCATCTGTTTTGAAAACTTTAGAGAATCCTTCCCTTATCCTGTGCAAAATAACCTGACGGTTTGCAAATGCCATGTTTGCAGCGCATGCCATTGCCTTGTAATAATCCTGACCTTCTTTTGATTGGAATGGCGCGCATGCCAACTCTCTGTCATAAACCTCTATTTTGTATTTTTTCATTACATCTTCAAAAATTCTTAGATAGTCTGTTCCAATCTGATGCCCGAATCCTCTGCTTCCGCAATGGACCATGACAACAACCTGCTCCGGCGTTACAATGCCGAATTTTTTTGCCATAGCCTCATCAAAAATGTTTTCTGCTCTTGCAACCTGTATCTCGAGATAATGATTTCCGCTTCCCAAAGTGCCAAGCTGAGCTATCCCTCTTTCAAGCGCCTTTGAGCTTACTTTTTCAGGATCTGCCCATTCAATCTTGCCGTGGCCTTCTGTTCTTTCTGTGTCGTCTTTCCACCCATATCCGTTTTCAACGCACCACTTTGAACCATCCGATATAATATCCCTGAACTGCTGCTTTGTTGCGTTTACAAACCCTTTTGATCCAACGCCGGATGGAACTGTTTTGAACAATGAATCAACTAACTCTTTTAATTTTGGCTGGACTTCCTTGAACGTTAAGTTTGTTGTAACAAGCCTCATCCCACAGTTTATATCGAAGCCTATGCCGCCTGGGCTTATGATACCTGTTTCTGAATCAAAAGCTGCTACACCGCCGATTGGGAAACCGTCAAGGGCTGAATAAGAAAGTTCTTACTCAGAATCCCCAGTGCCCATCCGGCATGCAGAACGAATACTTTTGAATTCCTGGCAAACAGGCTACATTAGTTACCTGATTGAATACTCCATTGTCCATTTCATCAAGGAGTTTTTTTGTCGCGTAAATCCTTGCTGGGACCAGCATGCCTTTTTTGTGCGATGTTGGAATTTCCCAGACAGTGTCGCTAACCTTATTTATCTCCTTGGGCCTCTCAAGATTGTGTTCCATTTAGTTCCTCCTTCCTGTTTTTGATTATTAAGCAATAATATAAAGAACCCGTATTGTTTCTCCAGGGTCCGAATAATTTAGAGTTGATTTGGTGCTTATTTAAAGCTTATGGTGCAAAAGTTTATATATTAAACCAGCCTTTTAACGGATACAATGCAGGTAAAAGACTTAAAGCCAAGACAGGGAAGTGTTGACATAGTTCTAGATATAACCTCAATTGAGCCTCCAAGGGAATTCCAGAAATTCGGCAAGCCTGGAAGGGTTGCAAATGCAAAAGGGATGGACGGAACTGGAGAGATAAAAGTCACGCTATGGAATGAGGATATTGATAATGTTAAGACCGGAGACAAGATACAAATAACAAACGGCTACGTCAATGAATGGCAGGGCGAGCTTCAGTTAACAACAGGCAGGCTTGGAAAGCTTGAAGTGATAGGAAAAGCAAGCGCCGATGCTGTTAAAGAAGAGGCACCTGAAATAAAGTCAAACTCACCCTTGCAGGATTTTGACGAAAATGATGATGTCAATGTCGAAGAAGAAGATATTGAAGACGAAGAGATTTAGTTCTTGCTTCATTTAAATAGAAACTCTTTTAAATCGTGTTCTTGTTCTTAGGTTTGTATGGGGCGTTAGCTCAGCCTGGGTAATATCAGGCTTGCCTGTGTTCAGGATAGAGCACACGGCTGAAGGCGGTATTCTGAGCTGAGAAATCAGCGATGAATGTTTGATACCGTGGAATCAAAAAGTGAATTTTTTGATGCGGAATGTCGAGGATTCAAATTCCTCACGCCCCATATATTTTTTATACAGTTGCAGTCAGAATTCTTCCTGCTATTATGTTGAAAAGCAGCATCACAGCAGCTGAAATAAATGCATAAAGCAGAGTGCTTCTTATCAGATTGTTTCCCAATTGGTAGCGCTCATTCAATTTATCAGAGCCGTTCTCAACGCCGTTTGCAATCACAGTCAAAATATAGGTTATCTGCACAACATAAATGCCTACAACTATCTGGAAATAATAAGTCGGGATGCCGTTTCCGAACATATCCATAAATCCTGTCGGAGTTCCGCCTTCTGCTCCGGCTGATGCTGTTGCCTGCTGCAGCTGGTTGCTTAACCTTCCAAGAATTGCGGTAATCATCGATGTTATTCCAATAACAACTCCGGCAATTGCAGGTGTCAGGAATTTTACCTGGGAATTCATTGAAGAGATTATATCAGCCATTAAATCCTTTAATCTTTCATTGACTTTGTGGATTTCTTTTATGTAACGGGAAACATTTGTAAGTGCCTGTGCAGCAATCAACGGGCTTTTTTTCACAGCCTGCGTAAGAACTTTCATTGAAGATTCTATAAGGTTGCTTGGAAAATAAACAAGCGCGCCGTGCACCGGGTCAAATATTGCCTTTTCAATGCTCATTCCCATTCTTTTTATGTTTTGGCTGACAAGCGCAAAGAAACTTCCGGAAACTGTGCCTTCCATCACATCAGCAACTTTCCCTACTGCAATTTCTACTTGGAGGTTGTCTCCAAGCCGGTTCCCCAATTGAAAAAGAGCGCTTGCAAATTCCAGCTCAAGCTGCTTTGCC